>CAVOSE010000026.1:0-134636 GCA_963698775.1 uncultured Gammaproteobacteria bacterium | reverse complement strand
CCGAGAGGCCGGCGGAGCAGAGGGGATGGAGTTACCGAGCGAACACATGCCGCCAGACGCGGCGGTCCAGCTCTCGCTGGCGTCGTGGCGGCGCCAGCGTACCCGATGCCGGCAACACGAAGCTGATCGCGCCGTCGATGGCCGTGTTGGCGCTGGACAGGCCGAGCGCATTCACACGCTCACGCACCTCCGCAACCGGGAATCCCCAGCGGTTGGCATAGCCGGAGGCGTACAGCACCCAACTCGGGCGCACCGCGGCAAGAAACTCGGACGCCGTGGATGTGGTGCTGCCGTGGTGGCCCGCGACCAGGATATCGGCGCGCAGCTGTTCGCCCTGCTGCTCGACCAACGACTGTTCGACGCCCCGCTCGACATCCCCGGGCAGCAACACCGAGGCAACCGCGGTGCTGACGCGCAGCACGCAGGAGGCATCGTTGCCTTCGTCACCGTCGCCTTCAGGGTGCAGCATTTCAAAGTCAACGCCATCCCAACGCCAACGCTGACCACGCCGGCAGGCTTCGGCCTGCAGCCTTTGGTTGCCGGACCAGCGTTCGCCGCGCCCAAGATCCGCAGCCTTCAACTCGCCGGGCTCACCGCTCAGCAACCGGTGCACCTCGATCCCCTTGAGTCAGCCCGCGCAGTCCGCCGATATGGTCCTGGTCGGCATGACTCGCCACGACCAGATCGACCCGATCGACGCCGACCTCGCGCAAATAGGGCACCACCACCGCCGAACCGGTCTCGAACCCGCTCGGATAACGCGGCCCCAGGTCGTAGACCAGCGTTCGCGACCGAGTACGCACCACCGCGGACAGCCCCTGGCCGACGTCGAGCAGCGTGAACCGTGCCTCGCCAAGCGGCGGTGCCGGCGGGCGCATCAGCAGCAACGGCAACAGCAGCACCAGCCCCAACCAGCGCGCCGGTAGACCACGCGGCGCCAGCAACAGCAGCACGCCGCCGCCAGCGGCGGCCCAGACCCAATCCGGGCGACCACCCAGCGTCATGCTGGCGACGGGCTGCTCTGAGATCATCGCCAACAAGCCATAGCCCTGCTCCAACAAGAGCCCGACCAGCGCCAACGGCCAGTGCCAGCCGAACAGCAGCATCAGCGCCGCGGACAGCAGGACAGCGGGCAGGATGAGCCCGAACAAGGGTATCGCCAGCAGGTTGACCAGCGGTGCCACCAGCGACGCCCGACCGAAAAACAGCAGCAGCATCGGTAGCAGACCCAACGCCACCGCCCATTGCGCTTGCCCCCAGCGCAGCACGACGACGGGCGCCGACAGCCGCCGACCGAGTGCATACAACAAGATGGCCACGGCGCCGAAGGATAGCCAGAACCCGTAGGAGAGGACGCTGGCCGGATCAAGCAACAAGACCGCGACAAGGGCGAGCACCAGCGCACTCGCCGGGCGCGGCGTGCGGCCAGCCACCAGCGCCACCATCACCACCAGCAGCATCACCAACGCACGCTGGGTGGAGATCGCAAACCCCGCCAATGCGGCGTAACCCGTCGCAGCGCCCACCGCGGCCAACGCCGCCGCTCGTGGTGCGGCGAATCGGCGCATCAGCAGGGCCGAGCGAGACCAGAACCAGCGTGCCACGAAAAACACAAAGCCCGCCACCAGGCCGACATGCAACCCTGAGATGGCGATCAAATGGCTGGTGCCGGTGCGCGAGAAGACGTCCCACTGCGTCGGCGTCAGCCCGCCCCGATCACCCAGCACCAAGGCCTGCACCAGCGCTCGCGCAGGCCCCTCATCACTTAGAGCGGCGTCGAGTCGATCGCGCAGCTGCTGCCGCCAGCGGGTGAGCCAGTAGGCCCCGGGTCCGACAGCCAGCCGTGCGTTTGCGGCATCGTCGCGGACATGGCCAGTGGCGGAGATACCCTGCTGGAACAGCCAGCGTTCATAGTCGAAACCGCCTGGATTGACGAAGCCATGCGGTGGCTTTAGCCGCAGCGCCAGCCGCCAACGCTCGCCGGCACGCAGCGGTGGCGGCTGCCGATACCAGGAGACGCGCGCGAGACCCTGAAACGCCTGCGGCACGCCGTCCAGCGTGAGCCGGTCGATACGAAATAGGAAGCGCACCGAGTCGTCGCGTTGATCCGGCAGCGATGCGACCTGGCCCTCCGCGATCAAGGTGGTCTTAACCAGCGACTCGGGGAAAGGAGCGCATAGGACCTCGCAGACCTGCGCATGTGCCCAGAACAGCCCGAAAACGGCCGCAACCAGTGGCCAGGCCCAACGCCCAGCCCAGACTGGAACCCAGACTGGACCCCAGCCTGAGGCGCGGACTCGGCCCCAGTATGTCGCCGGAACGATCGCCAGCACCAGCAGCGGAGCGGGGAGCCACCACGGAGGCATCGCCGGCAGCAAAAAAAACAGCCCCGTGCCAATAGCGAACCCCAGCCCTATCCCTAGCAGAGGCAGGCCGCCCGCGGGGCCGGAACCAGGCGCGACACATGCACGTTTTGGCCTAGGGGGCGGAGCGAGGTCCATATCGTTGAGCACGCGCAAATAACCGCATCGATTGGCGGATTCCGTAGGCGCCGTGCTGGCGTATACTCACGCGGCGTCGCCGAAATGGTTGCCGACCGCACGGGGCTTTCACTGACGACGGCAGGCACTCAACCCCACGCCGGGACAATCGCCGGGGCGATGACCACCGAACCCTAAGAGACTCCGACTACAATCGTGAAACGGTGGCTCAAGGGCATCATGCCCGATCCGCGGGAGATTCTGGACAGCAAATACCTGCGGGTGTTCGGCACCCTATTGCAGGACCCGAATCTGTGGCACCTAAACCGCCGCTCCGCGTCAGGCGCCTTCGCCGTCGGATTGTTCGTGATGTATCTGCCGCCGCTGGGCCAGATGTTCCTAGCCGCTGCCGCCGCCATCAAGCTGCGCGTCAATCTGCCCATCGCGGTCTCGCTAGTCTGGGTCAGCAACCCGCTCACCATCCCGCCGATGTTCTACCTGGCCTATGCGATCGGCGCCGGCTTACTCGGCAGACCCGTCCGCACCTTCGAGCCAGCCTTTTGGCTGGATTGGCACAATTGGCTTGGGGTCGTCGAGCCGGTCTTGCTGGGCAGCCTGATCTGCGCCACGTTCTGCTCCATCGCCGGCTATCTGACCATCCAGATCCTTTGGCGACGGAGTCTGATGAAACAGATCCAGCGTCGCCGCGCCCGCTACGCGGGTGGCGGTGCCAAGACGCCGTCGTCCAACCGCCAGATCTGATCCGCGCGGGCGGCCAGGTCCAAGTCGTGGGTGACGATGACGAAGCTGGTGCCGACCTCGGCGTTCAGTTCCAACATCAGTTCGTAGACACCCTCTGCTGTATGCCGATCGAGGTTGCCGGTAGGCTCATCCGCCAGCACGCAGTCCGGGCGTGTCACCAGGGCGCGCGCGATGGCAGCGCGTTGGCGCTCGCCACCGGACAGCTCTGACGGCTTGTGCCGCAGTCGCGGCCCCAGGCCGACCCGCTCCAGGATGTCGGTGGCTCGGCGGCTCGCCTCTGGCGCCGCCAGGTTGCCGATCAACAGCGGCATGGCGACGTTCTCCAGCGCCGAGAACTCCGGCAACAGGTGATGGAACTGGTAGACGAAGCCCAAGCGCCGATTGCGCAGCAGACCGCGCGCCTTCTCCGACAGCCCCATAGGATTCTGTCCGGCCCACAGCACCTGGCCCTGAGACGGCCGTTCCAACCCCCCCAGGCAATGCAACAGCGTGCTCTTACCGGAACCGGAAGAGCCGACGATGGCGATGCGCTGACCGCGTCGCACGATCATATCGACGCCGCGCAGCACCTCCACCTCTTGTGGCCCCTGGCGAAAGGTCTTGCCGACACCGCGCGCCTCGAGCACCGGCGCTGCCTGGTCGCCCGTGACAGGGGCCGCGTGCGGGTCCGATCCCACAACGACGTTGGCACCGGCTTCATTCATAACGCAACGCCTCCGCCGGATCGGTGCGCGATGCGCGCCAAGCCGGATACAGGGTCGCGAACACCGACATCAAGAAGGCACCACCGCCGATGCGCAGCACGTCCGAAGCGCGCACGTCCGAAGGCAGCGCGCTAATGTAATAGATGCTTGGGTCGAGAAACTGCACGCCGAAGACCTGTTCGATAGAGGCGACGATGGGTTCCACGTTCCAGCCCAGCAAGACGCCGCCGACCACCCCCAGCAGCGTACCGGCGAGGCCGATGGTGGTGCCCTGCACCATGAAGATACCCATGATGCGCCCGGGCGACGCCCCCAGGGTACGCAGCACGGCGATGTCCGCGCGCTTATCGGTCACCACCATCACCAGGGTCGAGACGATGTTGAAGGCGGCGACTGCGACAATTAGGAACAAGATGATGGTCATCATGCGCTTTTCGGTCCGCAGCGCGGCGAAGAAATTACGGTGCGCCTGGGTCCAGTCCGACACCCGATAGGCACCATCCAGCGTATAAGCGATCTCACGCGCCACTAGCGGCGCATCGAACATGTTGATCAGCTTCATGCGCACGCCCTCCGCGTTGTCGCCGAGACGCATCAAGCGCGCCGCATCCGCCATGTGCATGAAGCCGGCGCCGCGGTCGTAGTCGGCCATGCCGACCTCGAACAGACCGACGACGTTAAACGCCTTGAGACGCGGCATCACGCCCACCGGCGTCGCGCTGACCTGGGGCGTCACCACCGTCACCTTGTCACCGACCGCCACACCCAGCACCGCTGCCAATTCGGAGCCCAGGATGATGTTGAAGCTGTCCGGCGTCAGATCATCGACGGAGCCCACCACCATGTCTTTCCGCAGATCCGACACCGCATCCTCCTGATCCGGCACGATGCCACGCAGGATCGCCGCACTGGTGCGACCAGCGTTCATCAGCATCGACTGGATCTCCACATAGGGCGCCGCGCCGACCACCTCCGGGTGTTGCCGCACCTGCGCCACCAGTGCGGACCAGTCGGCGATGCCGCCCGCCGGATCGCTGATGGTCGCATGCGAAGCCATGCCCAGGATGCGCTCCTGGATCTCTTTGTGAAAACCGTTCATCACCGACAGCACGACGATCAGCGCAACGATGCCGAGCATGATCCCGAGCATCGAGATCAGCGAGATGAAGGAGATGAAATGATTACGCCGTTTCGCCCGCGTGTAACGCAGACCGACGAACAGTGAAAGGGGATGGAACATGGCGCGCGATTAGAGCATGTTCCGCGAGCCATGGATAGATCGGTGCAAGCGGATCGAGCAGCGGCGTCGCCCGAGGTTCCTGCCCGCGCCCCGCCGACACACACCGCTCGACGCCGAACATCGCAATCCGTGCTTGACTCCGTGCCCCTTGTGCGACAGCTTGCCACCCTGGCATTCACCCAACGTAGATCCAACACAGACCGCAGGCACACCGATGACAAACGAATCCCTGACCGACCTGAACAAGACGTACGGAGCCGTTTTTGGCGAATTGGAGAAAAACTGGGGCTGGCTGATGGCCTTCGGCATCTTGTCGATCCTGCTCGGCACCATCGGCCTCGGCATGACCTTTATGCTCACCGAGCTTAGCTTGGTCTTCTTCGGCGCCCTGCTGGTCGTCGGCGGCGTATTCCAAATCCTCGATGCGATCAAGTGTCGCGGCTGGAAGAGCATCCTGTGGCATGTGCTGATCGCCCTGCTCTACATCGGCGCCGGCATCGTCACCATGCTGCACCCGGTACTGGTGGGCATGTCGCTGACCCTGGTCATCGCCTACGTTCTGATTGCGATTGGCATCGTGCGTGCGTTCATGGCTTTCCAGATTAAACCCGCCGCGGGCTGGTACTGGCCGTTGATCTCGGGCCTGGTCTCGGTACTGCTGGGCGGCATGATCCTCGCGCAATGGCCACAGTCCGGGCTGTGGATCATCGGCCTGTTCATCGCCATCGAATTGTTGTTCAACGGCTGGTCCTATTTGTTCATCGCCCTGGCGGCGCGCGCGGCGGCCAAGCAACGTCGGGCGGGCGGCGGCGAGCAGGCAGTCTGACGGCTAGACGGTCAGGTACTCGCGGATCAGGTCATCGCCGAGCTCGGCGATAGGGGCCGCGGCCATCAACCGGCCGCGGTCGAGGATGATGAAGCGATCGGCGACCCTGCGGGCGAACGGGAGCTTTTGCTCAACCAAGATCACGGTCAGGCCCAACTCATCAATCAGGCGGCGGATGATGTCGCCGATCTCGTGCACGATGTTGGGCTGGATGCCCTCCGTGGGTTCGTCTAGGATCAATAACTTGGGATCGATGACCAGCGCGCGGCCGATGGCGAGTTGCTGTTGCTGACCGCCGGACAGATCACCGCCGCGGCGGCCGAGCATTTCCTTCAGCACCGGAAACAGTTCAAAGATGAACTCGGGCACCTGTTTGAGCCCATCGCGACGCGCCGGCAGACCGATCAGCAGGTTCTCCTCCACCGTCAGCAGCGGGAAGATCTGCCGCCCCTGGGGCACATAGCCGATGCCGAGTTCGGCACGACGCTCCGCTGGCAGCTTGGCGATGTCGGTGTCTTGAAACTGCATGCTGCCACCACGCAGCGGCAGCAGGCCCATGATGCACTGCATCAGCGTGGTCTTTCCCACACCGTTACGGCCCATAACGCAGGTGCATTGCCCCTCGGCGATGTCGATGTCGAGGTCCCAGAGGGTGTGGCTCTCGCCGTAGAATTGGTTAAGGCCCGTGATCTTCAGCATCGTATGATCTCTTGGTGGCCGACGTCACGACCGTGCCGAACCACCTTTGAACGGCACGCCACGAAGATCGGCAAGGCGTTACCGCCAAAGCCCAAACCTTATAGCTCTTGCTCTTCTATCTCGGCGAGCTTCATCAGGTGCCGTTGCAACCCGATCTTGAGCGGTTTGTTGCCATGGATGGGAACCGATAGCCGGACGTCAGCGCCAGGCTTCGCAAAAATGTAGTGACTTCCAGTGATCCGCATCCGATCCCAGCCACGACGCTCCAGTAGCCGGGCGAATACCTTTCCGGAAATCGCCTTCACACGGCGATCTCAATGATCCTGCCTCCGTCGGATCCGGCGACCGGATCGATGTCCACAGACAGACACCCTTCGACCGCGTCATACAGGTTGGCGAGCAGTTCTTCGAATGTTTCACCCTCGGTGGCGCACCCGGGGATAGCAGGAACCTCCGCCCAAAAACCACCTTCTTCCGCCTCATGCACGATGACCTTGAGTTTCACGCGAGACCTCCGATGCCAGACTCATTCCCGGCGATGGTAATCGGTTGAAGTCTACTCACCAAGATACACCTCAACCACCCGCGGGTCGTTCTGCACCTCGTCCATACTGCCCTCGGCCAGCACCGAGCCCTGATGCAGCACGGTGACCCGCTTGGCGATGGAACGCACGAAGTCCATGTCGTGCTCGACCACCACCACCGAGTGCTTGCCTTGCAGCGACAACAATAGCTCGGCGGTGCGATCCATCTCCTGATGGGTCATGCCCGCCACCGGCTCGTCCACCAGCAAGAGGTGCGGGTCCTGCATCAGTAACATGCCGATCTCCAGCCATTGCTTCTGGCCATGGGACAGCGCGCCGGCATCGCGGCTCACCTGCTCCTTCAACCCGATGATGCCGAGCACCTCGTCGATGCGATCGCGCTGCGCGCCGCTGAGCCGGGAAAACAGGGTCGCGAAGACGCGCTTGTCGCCGCTCATGGCCAGCTCCAGGTTCTCGAACACCGTGTGGTGCTCGAACACCGTGGGCTTTTGGAACTTGCGACCGATGCCGATCTCGGCGATCTCCGGCTCCGACAGGCGCAGAAGATCGATCTTCTGGCCAAAGAACGCGGTGCCGCTGTCCGGGCGCGTCTTGCCGGTGATGATGTCCATCATGGTGGTCTTGCCGGCGCCGTTGGCGCCGATGACGCAACGCAACTCGCCCGCATCGACGTAGAAGTTCAGATTATTGATGGCCTTGAAGCCGTCGAAGCTGACGTTGAGGTCTTCAATGTACAGGATCGGGCCGTGGCTGACGTCCAGTTCCAGGTCCTTGACGTTGACCAAGAAGTCGAAGGTCCGGTCACGCCGCATCGACTCCCTGAACTTGAGCCAAGCCTGCTGCTGGGCACTGAAGTCGAAGGCGCGGTCGCGCCGCAACAGGCCGCCACTGTCATTCGTCGTCGGACTCATACACTCGCCCCCTCGGTCGCCGGCTCGCCGCTTGCTCCAGAACCTGACCCCGTCCGATCCGGGCCAGCCGGCTCGGCCTTGCGGCGCCGCAGCATCCGAAACAGCCCGGTAATGCCGTGTGGCAGGAACAGCGTCACCAGTACGAACAGCCCGCCGAGCGCGAACAGCCAGGCCTCCGGGAAGGCGCCAGTGAAATAGGTCTTGCCATAGTTGACGACGATAGCACCGACCACCGCGCCGTAGAGCGTCGCGCGCCCGCCCACCGCCACCCAGACCACCAGTTCGATGGAGTTCAGCGGTGAGAATTCACCGGGATTGATGATACCCACCTGCGGCACGTACAAAGCCCCGGCAACACCGGCGAGCATGGCCGAGAAGGTCCAGATGGCCACCTTGACCCGATCCACCCGATAGCCGATGAAGCGTGTGCGCGCCTCGGCATCGCGAATCGCCACCGCCACGCGCCCGAGCCGGGACGTGACGATCCAGCGGCAGGCGAGATAACCGATCGCCAACGCCAGCGCCGAGGCCAGGAACAGCCCGATGCGGGTGGCGTCGGACTGCAGATCGAAGCCGAGGATATCTTTGAAATCGGTCAGACCGTTGTTGCCGCCAAAGCCCATCTCGTTGCGGAAGAAGGCCAGCAGCAAGGCGTAGGTCAGCGCTTGCGTGATGATGGAGAGATAGACGCCGGTGACCCGGGAGCGAAACGCCAGCCAGCCGAACACGAACGCCAGCACGCCCGGCACCAACAGCACCATCAGCGCCGCGAACCAGAACATGTCGAAGCCGTGCCAGAACCAGGGCAGTTCCTTCCAGTCCAGGAACACCATGAAGTCCGGCAACACAGGGTCGCCATAGACACCGCGATCACCGATCTGGCGCATTAGATACATGCCCATGGCATAGCCGCCCAGGGCGAAAAAGGCACCGTGCCCCAGACTGAGGATGCCGAGATAGCCCCACACCAGGTCGACCGCCACCGCCAGCAGTGCGTAGGTCAGATACTTACCCAGCAGCGTCACGGTATAGGTGCTGATGTGCCAGGCACTGCTGTCCGGCACCATCAGGTTCAGCACCGGCACCAGCACAGTCACCAGCGCCAGCAGCGCCAGCATGATCTGACCGCCGGTGTCGCCCTTGATCGAAGTCAGGAATCGCATGGCATCAACCCTCCGCCGCACGGCCGCGCTGCGGGAAGAGTCCCCGCGGGCGTTTCTGGATGAACAGGATGATGAACACCAGCACCAGGATCTTGGCCAGCACCGCGCCGGTCCAAGGTTCCATAAACTTGTTCGCGACGCCCAGCGTAAGGCCGCCGACCAGCGTACCCCATAGATTGCCGACGCCGCCGAACACGACCACCATGAAGGAGTCGATAATATAGGCCTGCCCCATGTTGGGGCCGACGTTGGTCAGCTGCGACAGCGCCACGCCGGCCACGCCGGCGATACCGGCGCCGAGACCGAAGGTCATTGCATCCACCCGCGCCGAGCGCACGCCCATGGCCCGCGCCATGGCGCGGTTCTGCGACACCGCGCGAACCTGTAGTCCGAGCGCGGTGCGCTTCAGGATCAGCAGCAATGCAACGAACACCATCAGCGCGAAGATCAGCACATAGATGCGGTTGAAGGTCAGCGTGAGCGCCGGGTTGATGGTCAGTGAACCACTCATCCAGCTCGGATTCTCGACCACCACGTTCTGCGCCGAGATCGCCGTGCGTACCAGTTGTTGCAGGATCAGGCTGATACCAAAGGTGGCCAACAGCGTCTCCAGCGGTCGCCCGTAAAGAAAGCGGATCACTGTGCGTTCGATGGCAATCCCGAACAGCCCGGAGACGATAAAGGCCGCCGGAATGGCCACGAACAACGAGTAGTCGATGGCGTTCGGCATGGCCAACTGCACCAGATAGGTGGTGTAGGCGCCGATCATGATCAGTTCGCCGTGGGCCATGTTGATGATGCCCATGACGCCGAAGGTGATGGCCAGCCCGATGGCAGCCAACACCAGCACCGAGCCCAGGCTGAGACCGAAGAACAGTGTCTCGGCCATGCGATTGAGTTCGAGTTTGCCTTCAATGTCGGCCAAGACCTCGTTAGCGGCGGCCACGACGGCAGCATCCTGCTCCGTGCCCGTGAGTTGGATCAAGGCGTTGCGGGCCTCCGGGTACAGACTGCCGCGGAGAGACTCGACGCCGGCGAGGCGCGTGTCGGCGTCGTCGGACTTTAAGTCGGCGATGGCCAGCGCCAGGATAATGGCATCGCGGACATTAGCGGCGTCCTCGCGCTCCAGCTGCGTGCGCAGCGCGGCGATGGTGTCCGCGTCGTCCGTCCCGACCATCTCCAGCGCCGCGGAAAGCCGCACCTTGGGCTCCGGGCTGGCTAGGGTCAGGGTGGCGATGTTGGTACGCAGCGAGTTGCGCATGCGGTTGTTGACGGTGATCTTCTTCACGTCCCGGCGACCGACGCGGCCGAGATCGTCGCCGCTCATCGGGTCCGTCAGTAGGTAGTCATCGGCGTCCGCTTGCGCCAGGACAACGCGCTTGTCGTCCTTGCGGTAGTAGAGATCGCCGTTGAGCAGGGCCTTCAGTAGCGGTACGACCGCGGGGTCGCCGCTCGCCGCGAGATCGGCGGCAGCCTGTTCTTTGACCTTGAACGAGCGGTCGCTGAGGTCGGCCAGTGCCTGCTCGATCGGATTGACGCTCTCGGATTCGGCGGCGGGTGCTTCAACCACGGTCGGCTCGGTCGGCTCGGTCGGCTCGGTCGGCTCGGAAATGGTCGCGCCATCGGTCGCCGTATTGGTTGCCGTTTGGGTTACGGCCGGGGTGGACGGTTGTTCGGAGGTGATCGGTTCGACCGACTGTATCGGCGTCTCCGGTGCCGGGGCGGCATCATCCTCGGCGACGGTACTGAAAGCCATCAACAACAGCACCGTACCGATCGAGGCGACAACGCGCGCCGGCTGGACGTTCGGGATGTTATGCATGAGGCACAGTGATCCGATCAGTGAGGGTGAATAAGTAGCGGTTCAGAAACAACGTGAACACCCGTAGGGCGGATAAGCGAAGCGCATCCGCCATCACGCCAGCGGTGGATGCGCTTCGCTTATCCACCCTACCTACCCGCGTGTTTCAGTTGTTATCGAGCCGTCCCCAAGGCTGTCCGAAGGTAGCAAGTCTGGGCGATCGCCAGGCTTAACCCTACGATCGCGGCACAGCCAACGGCAGATTGAGAAACATGGTTGGTCCGCGCAGCGGACCCTACAGGCAAACAGCTGTAGGGTCCGCCGCGCGGACCACGGCCTAGCCAGCCAGCACTACTCCGCGGCAGCGGCGCCCAAGCAGGTCTTGGTCTTAGTGTTGTAGTTGCCGCACTTCACCGGGTCGGTCCAGTCGCCAACCAGATCCTTGGAGCCTTCCAGGTAGTCGGACCAGGCATCGCCGGGCACTTCGGCCTCGGTCTCCCAGACGACGGCAAACTGGCCGTCGTCCTGGATCTCGCCGATCAGTACCGGCTTGGTGATGTGGTGGTTGGGCAGCATCTTTGCGGTACCGCCCGTGAGGTTGTTGGTCTCAAGCCCGACGATGGCGTCGATCACCTTGTCCGACTCCGTGGTACCCGCCTTCTCGACCGCCTTCACCCAGAGATCGAAGCCGATCTTGTGCGCCTCCATCGGATCATTGGTGACGCGCTTGGGGTCCTTGATAAAGCCCTGCCACTCTTCGATGAAGGTCTCGTTGGCTGGATCGTCAACGCTCATGAAGTAGTTCCAGGCAGCCAGGTGGCCCACCAGAGGCTTGGTATCGATGCCTGACAGCTCCTCCTCGCCAACCGAGAACGCGACCACCGGGATGTCCTCGGCGGAAATGCCCTGGTTGCCCAACTCTTTGTAGAACGGCACGTTCGCATCGCCGTTGATCGTGGAAACCACGGCGGTCTTCTTTCCCTCGGAACCGAACTTTTTGATATCGGCGACGATCGACTGCCAGTCGGAATGCCCGAACGGCGTGTAGTTGATCATGATGTCTTCCTCGGCAACCCCGTTCTGCTTCAGGTAGGCCTCGAGGATCTTGTTGGTCGTGCGCGGGTAGACGTAATCGGTACCGGCCAGCACCCAGCGCTCGACGCCGAGTTCATCCTTCAGATAATCCACCGCAGGAACCGCCTGCTGATTGGGCGCGGCACCGGTATAGAAGACGTTCCTCGATGATTCCTCGCCCTCGTATTGCACCGGGTAGAACAGCACGCCGTTCAGTTCCTCAAACACCGGCAGCACCGACTTGCGCGACACCGAGGTCCAGCAGCCGAACACGGCAGCAACCTTCTCCTTTTCCAGCAGCTCGCGTGCCTTCTCCGCAAACAGCGGCCAGTCGGAAGCTGGGTCGACCACAACTGCTTCGAGCTGCTTGCCCAGCAGACCGCCCTTCTTGTTTTGCTCGTCGACCAGCATCAGCACCGTGTCTTTCAGCGTCGTCTCGCTGATGGCCATGGTGCCGGAGAGCGAGTGTAGAACACCGACCTTGATGGTCTCGTCGTCCTGCGCGAAGGCAGGCACATTCGCGCTCAGACCGAGCGCCAGTCCAGCGCCGAAGAGGAAGGGCTTGAGGGTGGTGCGTTTCCGCATAGGAGAGACTCCGAAGGTTTGTGCAGGTTGAACGAATAAGTTCGGCCGCAGCCGACTTACCGACGCCCAGGCTGCAATCTTCAAGCCATGTTCATAAACACTTGCCTGAGAAGGCATCAGTGCATGCGCGCGAAGCGCCAACCGAGGATTCGACCCAGAATGGTGCAGATTCCAGACCAAATCCCTGGGCAAATGCGCCAAATGAGTGCGGCCCATTGGGGCAAGGACAAACGACCCGGCGCAACGTGCCGAACAGGGCCTGCAGAAGGGTGCCCTCAAAGCTCATCGAGCGATTCTGGCTCTATTGTCCCTATTGGCTCAATGTCGGTGCGCCGTCCGACTTCACCACCTTGGCCATGGCATCGGAGATGGCGATCGCCGCGGTGAAGAGTGCGTCGCCGGCGCGATGCGCAAGCTGGGCGGCAACCATCTGCTCAAGGCGCTGTTCGATCGCAGGTATCGATGACGGCCGCAGTGACGGATCGCTGGGGAAGTGACGGATGTGATGACCTTCGTGGCGATAGTCGGCATGACCGGCGCTCTGGCTAGCCACGTCCGGCCCGACCCCGGCCCGCCAGACAACCCGCATGCGATCGATGATTGGCGGCCCCTCATCGCTGCGATACACATTGATCTGAATCGGCCCACCGCTTGACTCGAACTGCCAGGTCAATTGGTTGCCGGACTTGACCACCCCCTGCTTCGGCTGCCAGCCCAGCCGTGACGCCAGCCAGCCCAGCAGCAGCCATGTCAGCGGCAGCGCGTGCGGTCCGTGGTGCAGCTCAATGGCGTCGATCCGCTGCAACGCCCCCGGTACCAGCGTCGGCGCCAAGGTTTGCGCCAGGATTCGCCGCCAGGGCTTGAGCCGGCGCCAGGCCAAGTTGAAGATCACGGTGCGATTATTCTTCGACCAGCGCGTCATCGCCCTCACGGCGCTGGGGGGATCGGACCAACCGATGCTGTCGTAGATGATCTGATCGGCCATCGGCGCGAAGGCATCGAACACCGGCCCGGTAAGGGCCGGCGGGCGCGGGCTGAGCCACCACAGGGCACTCGGTAGATCGCTGATCAACAGCGAGCGCACCACGGACGCGGCACGTTCCGCACTGCCGGCCCGAAAGCGCAGCTCGATGTGCTCGGCACAGAGCTGGGTACCGTCGCTGGTGCGTCGGCAGTGCGCCGTCACCCACGCCTGCACGTCGTCGTTAGACTGGTCTTCGATCACCGCCAAGACGAGCACGCGGGCGGGATGATGCTGCACCAATCGCGGGATGCGGTCCGCGGCGTCCAATGCCTGCTCTTCGCCATCACAAAAGATCATCACATTCGACATCGACGCCCGCGTGACCACGCCGCCGTCTTTTTGCTGGCCGTCGATGGTCGCCCAGATCGCGGCGAGCTCGCGCTCGATCTCGACCGGATCGATGAATGCTTCGGGAGAACGGTCCATAGGGGTCACCGCCTTGCTACAGTTGGCGCCAGGCGTGGCCATCGGCATCAATGAGCCGATCGGCCTCGACCGGACCCCAGGTACCCGCCGGGTACTCCGGCAACCAACGTTCACCGCTCGCGGCCCAGGCGTCGAGGATCGGCTGAATCCACTGCCAGGAGGCCTCGACCGCGTCGTCTCGCATGAACAAGGTCGCGTCGCCGGCGACCACGTCCAGCAATAGGCGTTCGTAGGCCTCGGGGGACTGATCGCCAAACGTCGAGCCATAGCGGAAATCCATCTTCACCGGATAGATCTTCACCTTTGGCCCCGGCAGCTTGGTGCCGATGCGCAGCGCGAGACCCTCGTCCGGCTGGATGCGCAGCGCGAGCACGTTCGGTTCCAGCGGATGATCGGTATCGGTGTTGAACAGCATGTGCGGCACCGCCTTGAACTGCACCGCCACCTCACTCACGCGTTTCGGCATCGCCTTGCCGGTGCGGATGTAGATCGGCACGCCGGCCCAGCGCCAATTGTCGATGAACAGGCGCAGCGCGACGAAGGTCTCGGTGGTCGAGTCGGCGGCCACGCGCTCCTCACGGCGGTAACCGGGGGCGTTCTTGCCCCGGTAGAAGCCGGAGGCATACTGCGCACGCACCACATGCCGGTCGACCTCGTGGCTGCGCATCGGCCGCAGACATTGCAGCAGATCGAGACGCCGATCGCGGATGACATCGGCGCGCATGCTCCAGGGCGGCTCCATCGCCACCAGCGACAATAGCTGCAGGATGTGGTTTTGCACCATGTCGCGCAGCGCGCCGGCGCTCTCGTAATAGCCGCCCCTGGTGCCGACGCCTTCCGCCTCGGCCACCGTGATCTGCACGTGGTCGATGTACTTGGAGTTCCACAGGGGTTCGAAGATCGAATTGCCGAAGCGCATCGCCAGGATGTTCTGCACCGTCTCCTTGCCGAGGTAGTGATCGATGCGGTAGAGCTGGTGCTCGGCAAAGCAGGCCTGTAGCGATCGGTTTACCTCGCGTGCACTCGGCAGGTCGCGGCCGATCGGCTTTTCGACGATCAGGCGCGTAAACGGCAGCGGCTGATCGGGCGGCGCCACCAGACCGCCGTCGTGCAGGCCAAAGACACAGGTATCGATAAAGGTCGGTGGGATCGCCAGATAGTAGATACGGCTACCGGCGATACCAAAGCGCGGTTCGATGTCTTCCAGCCGCGCCTTGAGCGCGGCGTAGGCAGCTGCCTCGCTGAAATCGCCTTGCTGATAGAACAGGTGCTCGGAGAAATCTTGCCAATCCTCTTCGCTGAGCCCGCGACGCGAAAAGGTCTCGATCCCCTCGCGTGCGAAGGCGCGAAAGGCGTCGTCACTGAGTTCGTCGATGGCGAAACCTACCACGGCGAACTGCGTTGGCAGCAGTCCGTCCAAGGCGAGGTTGTAGAGGGCCGGGATCAGCTTGCGACGCGACAGATCGCCGGCGCCGCCGAAGATCACGATAGTGCAGGCTTGCGGAAACAGCTTTTGGCTACCGCCCGCTGTCAACGGATTCTCATCGGCCTGCATGTCGTTCCCCTGTGTGGTTCGTCGTGCCTAGGCGTCGAGCACACTGCATGACAGCATGATGTGTGCCACCAGGTAAGCCTCAGCCCGCCTCGAGGCCATACGACCACAAACACTGACGGCGTCCGCAACCCACACCGCGCGGTGCGTCGCCGCCGCGCACCAAGAACGCGCGCACCGACCCCTGTGATGCCGCCTTTCGGAGCGCCGACAATGCCAGCACCTCCCGGAACGCTTCGGCAGACGGTGCAAGCCCAGACGGACCCACCCCAAACCCAGACCCAAACCCAGACCCAAAACAGGCGTTCGCGACGAACCCTCACCCGCCCAATTGCATGCGCACGATACTCGGCGCAGCTGCGTGCTCGGCGGGTGTCCGCGCCTTGATACCAAAGCGTGCCGCTTACCGCTCGCCCATTCCTCCTTGATCGCCTTGAGCCGGGCCAGCACCTCATAGCCGTTCAACCCTGGCATCAACACATCGAGCAGCACCAAATCAGGTTGCGGTTAGGCCTAGGCCAGCTCCAGTGCGGAGGCGCCGGAGTCGGCAGTCAGGACCCGGTAGCGGGCCGAGAGCATACCATCCGTGACTGCCAGCTCCGTGGGCTCGTCGTCTACGACCAATAGCGTGCCGTCAGTCATCGTTGTCCCCTGTACGCAGGCCAAGCGCGTCGGCCCCTTTGCCCTCAGACTGTGCAAGAAATCCCCGTAGCATGGCACCCCAATCACGTGCCGTTTCTAGCAACAGCGATGATCCAACGCAAAATACCGGCCCGTCCTCATCGGCGTCGGCCTCTTCAGTGTCCGGGCTCGGGTCTGCGGCCGACTCTGTGCATCATGCGTTGAGAAATATCAGCGTGCTGCAGACGGAGAAAGGACGAGAATACTAACAACCGAAGTCTGAGATTGAGAGCCTGTCGGCATCGGTCTCCGATGGCACCGCCCGCGCGGGCGGGTCCGCGAACCCCCACCCAACTCGGCCAACCCGATCAATCAGGAGCAGTACATTGAAAATAGCCATCACCGCCGAAACCAGCCAGGGACTCGACAGCCAGGTCGCGCAGCATTTCGGTCACGCCCCCTATTTCATCTTGGTGGACATCGAAAACGGCGCGGTAACGACGACGCAAGACGTCGCCAACCCCTTCGCCGAGGCCCACGAGCCAGGGCAGATCCCCGATTTCATCAAGCAGCAAAATGCCGAGGTCATGCTGAGCGGCGGCATGGGCGGACGCGCCATCGAGTTCTTCAAGCAAGCCGGCATCAAGACCGCAACCGGCGCCAGCGGTACGGTGCGCCAGTCGCTGGACAG
Organism: uncultured Gammaproteobacteria bacterium; assembly: GCA_963698775.1. Taxonomy (GTDB): domain Bacteria; phylum Pseudomonadota; class Gammaproteobacteria; order Chromatiales; family Chromatiaceae; genus Thiohalocapsa. The sequence goes on along the minus strand of CAVOSE010000026.1, from coordinate 117,532 downwards.
CTACCTGGGCGGGACACTGACGGCGGCGGCCCCCTGCGCCGAGAGCGTGGCGCACGGACACGAGCATGGATAACAGCTTGATCATCCACGGCAAAGACAGGGATCATCCGGTCTTGTTCAGCTGATGCTAAGCCCTGAGCAAGTGTTCGCTGTAGGGTAGAGCACAGCGAAACCCATCGGGGGCACCAACCAAGTCGCTGATTGATGGGTTTCCTTCGCTCTACCCATCCTACGGCGGATCGGCCCGCGACTCAGGCCCGTTCGGTCGGAAAGGCGAGTACCCCATCGATATGCGTTGCCCCAACCGCGACCATCAGTAGGCGATCGAGACCTAGCGCGACGCCGGCAGTCTCCGGCATGCCCGCCTCCAGCGCTGCCAACAGCTCGACGTCCATAGGCACCGCGGTTTGGGAGCGGCCACGACGCTGCTCCAGATCCTGCTCGAAGCGCCGTCGCTGCTCGACGGCATCGGTGAGTTCCTGAAAGCCATTGGCGAGCTCCATGCCAGAGATGTACAGCTCGAACCGCTCGGCAACCGGAAAGGCGCCGCCGCGAATGCGCGCCAGCGCCGCCTGCGTGGGCGGATAGTCGTAAACGAAGGTCATGCCGTCGCGGCCCAGATCGGGCTCCAGACAATGCGACAGCAGCAGATCGAGCCAGCCGTCAGCGTCCAGATCCAGTTGCTCCGCGCCGGGCACCCGCAGCCGAAGCGCCGCCGCGCGGCGTGATTCAACTGATGCAGACCAAGGGTCCAGGTCCAGCCGCGAGCGGAACAGTTCGCGATAACCGATGCGCTCTTCGGCCAGGTCGGGGCAGCCCAAGGCGCAACGCACGAGTTCGGCCATCTCGTCCATCAGTTCGTGCATCGAAAGCCCCGGCCGATACCATTCCAGCAGCGTGAACTCCGGATGGTGCCGATGTCCGCGTTCGTCGTCACGAAACACCTTGCAGATCTGATAAATCGGTCCGCTGCCTGCCGCCAGCAGACGCTTCATCGGGAATTCCGGGGAGGTTTGCAGCCAGCGTGCGCCACCACAGGCAGCAGGCTCGATGCACAGGCTCTCCAATGCGGGATCGGTGACCCCGTGCCGAGACAAAATCGGGGTCTCCACCTCCAGCACGCCCCGCTCGGCGAAGAAGGCTCGGATTCGGGCCAACATCCGCGCACGGGCTATCAGCACATCGCGCGCGGCGCTCGGCCGCCAGCTGCCGCGGGCACTGTCGGCGCTCACTCCTCCTTGGCGCGAGAGACGTAGCTGCCGGTGCGGGTATCCACTTTGATCAACTCATCGATCTGCACGAACAATGGCACATTGACGACGGCGCCTGTTTCCAGCGTCGCCGGCTTACCGCCGCCGCCGGAGGTATCCCCCTTTAGACCCGGATCGGTATCGGTGATCTGGAGCACGACAAAGTTCGGCGCTTCCACGCTCAGCGGCGCGCCGTTGTAAAGCGTCACCGAGCAGATGTCCTGCTCCTTGATCCACTTCGCCGCCTCGCCGATCGCGTTTTCGTCCGCGGTGAGCTGCTCGAAGGTCTGTTGATCCATGAAGTGCCACAGTTCGCCGTCGTTGTAGAGGTACTGCAGCTCGGTATCCATCACGTCGGCCGCCTCAACCGAGTCGCCCGACTTGAAGGTGCGCTCCACCACGCGGCCGGTCTTGAGATTCTTGATCTTGACTCGGCTGAATGCCTGGCCCTTACCGGGCTTGACGAACTCGTTCTCGACGATGCTGCATGGGTCACCATCCAGCATGATTTTGAGTCCGCCCTTGAATTCGTTGGTCTTGTAAGTCGCCATGCGCGTAGTCTCCGAGGCTGTCGGGTAAATCGCGGGATGATACCGCGAATAGCGCAGTCTTTGCCGGCCGCGACAGCGAAAAGACGACCCTAGCGGCTTTCTCAGCGCGGTCTTGAAAGTCAGCGGTCCCAGTCCATCGAAAGTCGAAGCGCCGAGCGTGTCACACGCAATCCGTATCGGAAGCGGCCATACGCGTCCGCTACTGCGCTCCACTCATCGGACGATCAAACCGCTTGCCGCAGTGCCGCAAGCCGCTCCATCGCCACCAGGCACAGCAATCCCAACACCATGATCGCCGCAACCATCAGCAGCGACCCGTCGAAGGTGCCCGTCAGCTCCGACAGCTCACCAGCCACCACCGGCGCGACGATCTGCGCCACGCCGTAGCCCAACGTCAGGCGCGCCATGACCTGTGCCGGATGTGCCGGATAACGCACCCCAACCATGGTCAGCACCAGCGACACGATGCCGATAAAGGTCAAGCCAAACAACAGCGAACTCGCCACCGCCGCCACCAGCGAGCCACTTAACACCGGCAATGCGATACCCAGAATCTGTAGCACGTAGGCCACCTGCAGGGTGCGCAAATAGCCCAGTCGACGCGCCACCCGATCCCACAACACCGGCGCCGGCGCCGCCGCCAGCCCGACCAGCAGCCACATCAAACCGCCCTGCCCCGCCAGCGCCGGCTGTTGATCGGTGATCAGCACCGTAAAGGTCGCATTGATCGCATAGCCGAACCCCGCACACAGATACGCCCCTTGTAACAGCCACAACCACCAAGGCGGCGGTTCCCCAGAGCCATCGGTATGGTGGGCGGCCAGCGGCGTACCCTGATTCGGCCGCGGCAGCCAGCGCCAGGCCGGCACCAGCAGCAGTGCCCCTACCAGCGTCAACAGCCACCACTGCCCGCGCCAATCCGCGAACGGCGCGGCCAACTCCACCAACAACCCGCCCAGCACAATGCCGATGCCCAGCCCACTGAAGTGGATACCCAGCTCACTCCGATGCCCATGCCGGATCAGCCAGTTAAGGATCAGCCCCGAACCCAGCATCAATCCCGCAGCGGTGCTCAGCCCCGCCAGATAGCGGCTTGCACCCCACAACACCGGCGACTCCGCCAACGCCATCATCGCCGTCGTTGCCACCGCCAATACCAGACCGATGCGGTACAGCCGGTCCTTTAGCATCAGGTCCTTCAACCGCGTCACCAACAATACCCCGGACAGATAGCCGAGATAATTCCACCCCGCCAGCCAGCCAGCCAAGGCATCCCCCATGCCCGTCTGCGGCTGCATATAGGCGAGCATTGGCGTATAGGCAAAACGCGCTACGCCCATGGTAAGCACCAGCGCGAAGATACCCGAGGCAAGCACGGAAAAGCGACCGGGCGGAGGCATAGCAACTCCAGCGGATAATCCAATAGGCACGGCAGTCTAACGCGTATCGAGCCTAAGCCCGGCAGTTGCTTCGGCTGTAGCGAAATTATTCGCCGAGTCAATGCTTTCCGTGCGACCGAAGTCGCACCTACCCTGGGGGCGCAATCCGTTGATCTGCTCGAGTGATCGATGCGAACGGTCAGATCTAGGTTGAGTTGCTGCGCCGCAGCCTGGTGCTCTACCAGCCGCCGCGAGGCCATCAGGACGATTGAAAGCATCGCGGCAGGCGACCGAAAAGAGCAAAAGGGGCGGCGTGGCAACAGGCATCGACAGCACCCCCCGCCCGGGCCGCCCGGACCGGATCTAACGGCCGACACCCGCCTAGCGCGCAGATCCATTTACGGGCAAGTTTGCAATGCAATCAACCCACTGGCTTGGCCGTCACCAAGCCGTCGGCGCGACCAAGTCGCGGCATTGCGCAAATTTACGAAACCCGATAGTTTGGCCGTAAGCATACTGCTCAACCCGAACCCAGAGCACCGGTGGACCCAATGAGTGCAGCCCTGCACCTGTAGGCACAGCTCACGGAAGCGACCGACGACAAGACCCGCGCGCGCCTCATCGCCGAGGCCTTCGACGCCCTCGAAACGCGCTTCCCGCAAATCACGGATCTGGCCACCCAAGGCCAGGTCCGTGAGACCGAGCTGCGCCTGCAAAAGGAGATCAAGCAAGTCGAGCTCAAGATCAGCGAGGTCGAGGGCCGATTGCGCACCGGAATCGCCCACATCAAGGCCGACCTGCTCAAATGGCTCCTGCCGACCATGTTGGCCCAGGTCGTCGCCATCGCGGCGCTGGTGAAGCTGTTTTAGTAACGACTCGACCATGAGCAACACCGACTGGCAAAAGATCGTTGCCCAATGGCGCAAGCTATCGCCAGAAGAGAAACGCCAGATTCGCCTCCGCAGCATCCCGCGGCGGGTGGCTCGGAGCATGGCGTTTGAAGGAGAACCAGTCGACGAAGAGATGCTGCAAGTGGAGCTACAACGGCTGCTCAAGCAACGCGACAAGCGCCAGTCCCAGGGAGACGACTGAGGCGCCCACGCGCCCAGCAACAAAAGCGCTTACCCCGCCCTGTCCCACTCTGACAAGATAGTCATCGGCTATGGACAATGGCCGCTGCGACGCCGCACACGGATAGAAACCGGCGATGCAACACCGAGGACTCCTGCTCAGCGCACTCAGCGACCCCGCCGCAACCGCAAGAACCACCATCGCCTGGAACAGCCACCAACCCGGCTATCTGCCCCGCCTTGACATCGCCGCCGTCAGCCAACTGCTCGACCGGCGGCCCGTCCCTCAGCGCTTACATCGCGACGCTGAAGGACAGTCGAGATCGTGGGGAACGGATCGCGGTCGGCATTTTGCTCGGAACGGTACACGAGGTCGACTGATAAGTCATACACACTGGTTTATATTCCTGACGCAGCGGATGACTCGCAGCCGGCGCAACTAGGGAACCGCGCCATGAACGTTAGATGAGGGACCATGACCGGAGGCAAACCATAACTACCAAAGGATTAGGACTCCATGGACTTCAACCAACTTTCCCCTTCCGCACGAACGCTCTGGGCAAAGAGCGGGCCTATCTCTTGTCACAGCTTGCTCGCGCATATGCTGGATGTTGCCGCAGTCTGCGAGGCCATCCTCCGGCGCGAATCTGCTCGGAACCTGGGGATGAAGCGCATGTAACGTTCGCGCCTCCGACACCTTTGGCGTGTTCCCCGCGCCCGCGGGGATGAACCGCGTTCGGCTGGCACCGGCCAGTCTGGTTGATGTGTTCCCCGCGCCCGCGGGGATGAACCGACGAATGTGATCGGCATCGGCCGTTCGCAGCAGTGTTCCCCGCGCCCGCGGGGATGAACCGTGTGCGATGCGGTACATTGTATGGCCCGACAGTCAGCCACGACAGGTTGGGTAGACTTCGACGCTACAATACGTCACCTCGGAAAGCCGACAGGACAAGTACTCAGGCACGAGCAGAAAACGGAACTAGGCCGCTTCCCTATTGCCAGAGGACATGCGCCATCGTCGCGGCGCGCGGCACGGCAACGGCCAAAGCATTTAACGAGAACGGTGAATTGTCGATGAAGGCACTTTGGCTGGATGGTGATCCCCGCTTGCGTGACGATGTTCCGATGCCTCAACCAGGTGCTGGAGAGGCGTTGGTGCGCGTGCGCATGGCCGGGGTCTGCGCGACGGACCTGGAACTGCTGCGCGGTTACGCGCCGTTTCGGGGTGTGTTTGGGCATGAGTTTGTCGGCGAGATCGCAGCGGCCTCGGATGCGCCTGAGCGCGTTGGCGAGACCGTGGTGGGGGACATCAATGTCGCCTGTGGTCGGTGCGGGGAGTGTCTGGCGGGGCGACGGACGCACTGTGAGCAGCGGCGGGTGGCGGGTATTCGTGGGCTCGACGGTGCCTTTGCCGAGTTCCTGCGGTTGCCGTTGGTGAATCTCCACACGGTGCCGGCGTCGGTGCCGGACGAGGCGGCGGTGTTCGCGGAACCCTTGGCCGCGGCGCTGGAGATTCCGCGGCAACTTGCCATTGCCCCGGATCAGCGGGTTTTGGTCGTCGGCGCCGGGCGCTTGGGGCAGCTGATCGCGCGGGTGCTGCGGCTGAGCGGTTGCGAACTGACGGCCGTCGCGCGGCATCCGCGGCAGCGGGCCTTGTTGGAAGCCGTGGGCATACCCTGGATTGGGGAGGACGCGGTACCGGGACATGGGTTGGACGTTGTCGTTGAGGCCACTGGCTCGCCGAGCGGCTTCGCACTAGCTCGCCGCGCGGTGCGCCCGCGTGGCACGATTGTGCTCAAGAGTACCTACCAGGGACTGTTGCACGCGGACTTCTCGTCGCTGGTCGTGGACGAGATCACACTGGTCGGTTCACGCTGCGGCCCCTTCCCCGCCGCGCTGCGGTTGCTGCAGGTGGGGCTGGTCGACCCCCGGCCGTTGATCGATGCACGCTACCCGTTGACGGAGGCACTGGCGGCCTTGGACCGAGCCGCCCAGCCTGGGGCAATGAAGGTTTTGATCGATTGTCAAGCATGACGACGCCGGCCCCATCGCCCTATCCGGGGCTTCGACTCAAGTCGCGACTGCCGACCGCTGACGGCCACGACTTGTTCTTCGCGGAGTTTGGCCAAGCCGACGGGTTGGCGGTGCTGCACCTGCACGGCGGACCGGGCTCCGGCGCCAATCCGGGCGATGCGGAGCTGTTCGATCTGGAGCGCATGCGACTGATCCTGTTCGATCAGCGCGGCGCGGGCGACTCCACCCCCGCGGGCGAGGTCGCGCACAACGACACGGCGCGTTTGCTCCAAGACATCGAACGTCTGCGCCTGCATTGCGGTATCGAACGCTGGCTGGTCTACGGCGGCTCCTGGGGCGGGACGCTCGCGCTGGCTTACGCCAAGGCGCATCCCCAGCGCGTGCTCGGGTTGGTGCTGCGTGCGCCGTTTCTGGCGCGCGCATCGGACCTGGCCTGGTTCATCGGCGACGACGGCGCCGCGCGCGCGTTCCCGGAGGCCTATGCCAGCCTGCGTCGGGATCTCGCGGCAGCCGATGGCGACGACCTGGTGGCCTGTATGCATCGAGCGCTGTTCGACGCACGGACTCCAGCGGCAACCCTGGCCAACCTGTGCACGGCCTGGAGCAACTGGGAACGGGCCTTGATGGGTCTGCCAGCGCGCCTGACGCCGTCCGCGGGTGAGCAGCTCGACGCGGGCTTGCTGCAACGCCAGCGCATCCACGTGCATTACTGTCGTCATCAGTTCTTTCTCGGACCGGACGGGGTGCTACCAGGAGTCGAGCGCATCGCCCACCTGCCCTGTCGCATCGTTCATGGCGAGCAGGATCAGGTGTGTCTGCCATCCGCCAGCCGCGAATTGATCGCTCCCTGTCCGCGTTGGCGGCTTGTCATGGTGGCCGGTGCCGGGCATACGCTGGACCATCCGGGACTACGGCAAGCGGTGCGTGATGGTGTGTCGGCGATTGGCGGGACTGGGAGGGCTGACTTTCCAGGGGGCAATTAGCAACGGCCAGACCCAGGCCGGCGTGCCGTCGCCCGCTTGTCTGTGCCTCAGGCACCCACTAGACTCACTGCATGCGCCACCGTATCGATCCCAAGGTCGACTGCGTCTTCAAGGCCCTGCTCGGGGCCGAGGCCAACCGCGGCCTGCTGATCCATTTTCTCAACGCCGTCCTCGGCACCGACCTGCCCTGGCCCATCGTAGCGGTCGAGATCCTGAACCCCTACAACGACAAGGAGTTCCTCGACGACAAGCTCAGCGTCGTCGACATCAAGGCCCGCGATACCGAAGGCTGCCTGTATCAGATCGAGCTGCAGCTGCTCACCCACCGTGACCTAACCGCCCGCATCACCTACGGTTGGAGCGATCTCTACAGTGGGCAGCTTAAGGAGGGCCAAGACTACGGCAAGCTACGACCCACCTATGCCATCTGGCTGCTTGGCGAGATACTGCTCACCGACGATCCCGGCTACGCCCATGACATCCGCCTGCGCGACGCCGCCGGTCGGGTCTTCGGCCAGCACGGCGGCATCCAGCTCTTGGAAATTCCCAAGTTCGCCGGCGAGGCCGTGGAAACCGAGCAAGAGCGCTGGGTCAAATTCTTCAAAGACGGCGCCAAGCTCGACCCCGAGCACCTGCCGCCCTGGATGGACACCCCCGAGATGAGGCAAGCCATGAGCACCCTAAGCACCTTCTCCGAGAAAGAGCGCGCCTACCACGCCTACCAAGCGCGCTTGGAATACCAGCGCGTGCAGCACGCGATACAGCAGGACATGGAAGAGCGCACTCGGGCGCTGGCGCAGGCCCGTGCCGAGCTGGAGCAGATCAATACCCAATTGGAGCAGACCCATACCGAGCTAGAGCAGGCCCGTACCGCCGAAGAGCAGGCCCGTACCGCCGAAGAGCAAGCCCGTACCGCCGAAGAGCAGGCCCGTACCGCCGAAGAGCAGGCCCGTGCCGCCGAAGAGCAGGCCCGTGCCGCCGAAGAGCAGGCCCGTGCCGGCGAGGCTCGGGAGCGGGATGCCAAGGAGCAGGAGCGGGCGGCCAAGGAGCAAGAGCGCGAGGCCAAGGAGCAAGCGCTTGCCGAGCTGGAGGCGCTGCGTCGGCATTTGGGCGACGGGAAGAAATCCTGAGGCCTGCTTACGGTTCTGCTGAATTTCAACCTTCCGGTCGCGTGCGGCGTTGAGGTTCATAGCGACCATCCTCAGACGCCGAGCTGGCCAGGGCCGTGCTCGGTTGCGGCAACCCCCGACAGCAGTTCCGGATGACGGCGTAACAGGTCCGCTGCCAGAACCCGCGGATCGCGGGCGACGGCGGGGTCGCGGCGCGATGGTCCGAGCGGCTCCCGGTGCACGATACGGGCGGGATCACTGGACAAGAACAGCACCTCGTCCGCCAGCTGCAGCGCCTCGCTGAGGTCGTGGGTCACCAGCACCACTGACGGGCGCTCGTCGCGCCAGAGCTCCAGCAGCAGGTTGCGCAGTTCGGCGGCGGTGGGGGCGTCGAGCGACGCGAACGGCTCGTCCAGCAGCAGCAGTGACGGCCGCACCACCATCGCGCGGGCCAGCGCGGCGCGGCGCTGCATGCCGCCGGACAGCGCGCCGGGAAACTCCGTCTCGCGCCCCGCCAGACCGACCCTTACCAGGAGCTCGCGCGCCCGCGCGCGGGCGTCGCCGCGGCGCGGGAGCACCAGCTCCAGGTTGCGCTGCACGCTCAGCCAGGGCATCAGCCGCGGGTCCTGAAAGCAATAGCCGACGCGCCCGGCGGCACCGCGTGCGGCAGCGCTGGCGTCACCCCAGCTAAGGCGGCCGTCGAACGCCGTATCCAGCCCACCGAGCAGGTTCAGCAGGGTGCTCTTGCCGGCGCCGGACGGCCCGACGATGGCCGTGAAGCCGCCGGCGCGTAAATCCAGCTCCAGATCGGCCAGTACCGTGCGTGCGCCGAACGCCTTGCGGATCACCTTGAGCCGACAGCAGTTCATACGCGCCAACGGCTAACCGACGCCTCTAACGGCCGCAGCAGCAGCGACTCGATGGCGTAGATGATCAGCGCAAACGCCAGCGTGTAGGCGAGGATGCTGGTGATGTCGAAGAACTGAAAGAACACGCCGAGCTGAAAGCCGACGCCGTCACTGCGCCCGAGCAGTTCGACCACCAGCACGATCTTCCAGATCAGCGACAGTCCGGCGCGCGCGGCGGCCATCAGATACGGGTAGAGCTGGGGCAGTTCGATGTGCAGCAGCCGTCGCCAGAGCGGTACGCGGAAGGCATCGCCCACCTCCAGGAGACGACGGTCCATGGCGCGTACCCCCTCGCGCACGGTCACCGCCACCACCGGCAGCTTGTTGATGGCGACCGCAGCGACCGCCGCCGCCTCGACCAGCCCGAACCAGATGTAGCAAAGGATGATGACGACCAGCGCCGGGATGTTCAGGCCCAAGATCAACACCCCGTCGAGCATGGTATCGATCAGCCGGAAGCGGCCCATCAGCCAACCCAGCAGGGTGCCGAGCAACATCGCCAGCGCAAACGCGAGCAGCACCCGGCGCAAGGTCGCGAGCACGCTCGGCAGCAGCTCCCCGGCGGTCAGGTGATGCCAAAGCGACAGTGTGACCGCCCCAGGTCCGGGCAGACGGTCGCTATTCAGCCACCAGGCCAGCACCTGCCAGGCGAGCACGAACAGGGCCAGATACAGCCATCGCCCGGCGGCCCCGTCACGAGCCGTCATCGTCGAGCAGTGCCCCGCTGTCCGCGCCCTGCCAGAAGGTGCCGGGCAGCAGCGACTCGGCGTTGCCCACCAGCGCGGCACCGCCCTCGCGCGCAAGGATGCCGAACACCTCCGCCGCGGCCGGCTCGCCGTTGGCGGTCAGGTTGGCCGGAATGCCGCCGCGGTAGCCGTCGCGCAGCAGCACCAACGTGGCGTCGTCCTCGGCCTTGGTGCGCGCACGCAGCGCCTGCCATAGGGCGTCGTCGCTGGCCAATCGGCGCTTGGCCTCATAGCTGGCAGCGAGAAAACCGCGGATCGCCACTGGGTTGCGCTCGGCCCAGTCGGCGGCAAAAACCCAGCCCAGCATCGGCACCGGCTGCGTCACGCCCAACTCCCGGAGCAGGTCCGGCACGCGGATCAACTCGCGCATGCCCTGTGCGCGCAGCCGCGCGCCGAAGTGCCAATAATTGAGCACCGCCGGCAGATCACCGGCCAGCATGAACTGGTTCAACAACGGGGGTGCGCCAAACACCGGTTCCACCTCGGCAGCGATATCCCAGCCCTGGGATCGCGCCCGCGCCTGAAGCAGTAGCCAGCTCTTGTCCACCGGACCCCCGGCAATGCCGAGCTTGCGTCCCTTGAGTGCCGCCAGCGTGTCGATACCGGCGTCGGGGCGCGCGTACAGGCCGCCGACGGCCAGCGAATACGGGAAGAAGCTAAACGCGCGGCCCTCGGCACGCTGTCGGTTGACCCAGATCCAGTCGCCGACGATCAGGTCCACCGCCCCACCCTGCAACGCCACGCTGACGGCATTGGTCGACGCCAATTCCGTTACTTCGACCTCGACGCCGTGCTTGCGGTCGAGCCCCTCGTCCTGCACGACCGCCATCTCCCAGTTGACGGTGCCGAACTTGAGCAGACCGACGCGCACGGGCTCGACGGCATCGCAGAGGTTTACCGCAAGGATCAAGGTCAGCAGGATGCCGAGGCGAGTGGTCATGGCCGAACGTTGGGAGCGTTAGGTGAAACGGCGACAAGGCATGCATACAAGGTTCGTACCAGGGGTTTTAGGAATACTGGCGCAGTCTCTTAGACTCGGCGCATAAAATCGCCCGTTCTGCGCAACTGGCATCCACGCGCCGACTGGAAAGTCGGCGCTCCTAGTGTCGGCGCCCCGGTCTCGGCGCTTCCGATCTGACACAAGCGGGTGACAGACTGGCCAGACATTTTCGAATCACCGCAACTCCGCACGCGGGTCAATGCAGTGCCCAGCATTTGCTAATATTATCGACCACTGCATTATGGTCCGCGTACCCGGTGCATGTTCGTGCACTCGGCCCATTAAGGAGTCTTAAAGTGAGCTATTCGACGACATCGGCGCTGCTGGCCGGCGCCCTTTCCCTGAGCTTTAGCCTGGTCCCGACCATCGCCTCCGCGGCCTGGGAGGCACTACCGGCGCAACCGCCGATCCCGGCCGACAACCCGCAAAACGAGGCCAAGATCGAGCTCGGCAAGACGCTGTATTTCGACCCGCGTTTTTCCGAGCACGGCACCCTGTCGTGTAATTCCTGCCACAACGTGATGGCCGGTGGCGACGACAACCGCCCTAATTCCATCGGCATGCACGACGCCCGCGGCGGACGCAGCGCGCCGACGGTCTGGAACTCGGCCTTCTACTCCACCCAGTTCTGGGACGGACGCGCGGCAACCCTCGAAGAGCAGGCCAAGGGACCGGTGGTCAACCCCATAGAGATGGGCATGGAGAGCCTCGACGATGCCATGGGCCGACTGATGAAGATCGACGGCTACATCCCGATGTTCCAGGCCGCCTTCCCCGGCGAGGAGAACCCGGTCAGCGCCGACAATGCCGCCAAGGCCGTGGCCGCCTTCGAGCGCACGCTGATCACGCCGAATTCCGCCTTCGACCGCTATGTGGGCGGCGATGAGACGGCCCTGAGCGAGCAGCAGGTGCGCGGCATGGAGACCTTTGCCGAGTTGGGTTGCACCGCGTGCCATTCCGGTGGCAACTTCAGCGGTCCGGCATTGCCGATGGGCACCGGTTTCTTTCAAAAATTCCCGACCTACGCCGGCAGCGACTACGAGACCAAATACGACCTGGTCGCCGATACCGGTCGCCACGATGCCACCGGCAACGATGCCGACAAGCACATGTGGCGGGTGCCCACCCTGCGCAACGTCGCGCTGACCGCGCCCTACTTCCACAATGGTGCCGTACCGACCCTGAACGAGGCCGTGCGCGTGATGGCCAAGACCCAGCTCAACAAGGACCTGACCGACCAGCAGGCGGCGGACCTGGTGGCCTTTCTGAACGGGCTCAGCGGCGAGTTTCCGCAAATCGCGATGCCGCGTCTGCCGGGCACGCCGAACCTGAGCGTGATCCCGCCGGTTGATCCGCATCTTGCCGAGAACCCACACAACTAGCGGCAACGGCGGTGGATACACAACGGGTACCCGCCGCCGCAATTTCGAATTTGGCCAGGTTACGCCGGGAGTACGGAGCTTCAGCTCCGTAAGGGCGGCCGTGGCGGGCTAAACTTTGCCTCGCCAGCGATACGATCAGGGCAGATTGGGGATTGCTGCCCGCCGCCGTCACGTCCTTGTTGCATTGCCCTTCGGTGGTAGCGTGCGCAGCGCCGTCACTGAGGCACGGTCCAGTCTTCCCTTACGCCGATCGAACCGCGCCGCCATCAACGCGGTTGAGACGCTATCCGCTGATGCAATCCTCTACCGCACTGATCTTCCTAATCCTCTTGCTGTTGCTCCCAGGCTGCAGCGGCGACTCGCCGGCACCTGGGAGCGAAGTCTGGCCCAGCAACGGCCCGCTACCGCTGCGCCTCGGCGTTTCCGCATCCCTGCTATCGGCGCCGCTGCTGATCGCCCGCGATCAGGAGCTCTACGAGCAGTCGGGCCTGATACCCCAGATCCGCATCAATCTAGAGTAGCAAGGCCGCATTGGCAGGCCAGCGCCCTAAGCGGCTAGGTCGGATCACTCTGAGGCGACGTCGGCGAGGACGAGCTGGAGCTTGGAAACGTCCGACAGATCCCCGACCAGGCGTTGTTCCGCGCCGGACTTCGCTGCATGGATCACGAGCGTGGGCGTGACCAAGATATTCACCCGATCAGCCAAATCCGGTCGCTCAAAGATATCGACGATATCGAGTCGGTAAGGATGCTTCAGCGCCGCCCCGACGAAACCGGACACGCGTCGACAGACAGCCCGCGTATTCTCGGAATCGCCGGCGATGAACAACTGGACCACCAGATCTGGCGCACCCTCCGATACGCTGCTCATTGGTCCACCTCCTGGGTGAGATCGACCTCGCCACCGCTGAGGATGGCGCGGGCGATGGTACGGATCTGTTCGGCACCGAGGGGTTTACGCGCGAGCTCGAAGTTCAGCCCGCCATCACGCGCGGCGCGCAGCTCCTGCATGAATTCCTGATGAAAGGCGGTCACGATGTAGATCCGCAGCGATGGGTCCTCGGCAAGCACCGTGCGCATCACCTCGACGCCGGTCATACCGGGCATGTGCAGATCGAGGAAGATCAGGTCGGGCCGTTGTGTGCGTACCAGCTCGATACCCTCGGCCCCGCTCGCCGCCGGCACCACGTCATACTCGGGTAAGCGGCTCAACGCCAGGATGAAGGCATCGCGAATGCTCTCCTCGTCGTCGATGATCAGAATGCGATACGCCATATCAGCCTCTTTCCAGTTGCTCGGGTTCTGATGATAAATTGATCGACACAGACTCCTCCAACAACAACGAATCGCCGTTGTCGCGATCATCGTTAACGGGCGGTAGGCGGAGCACGAAACGACCGCCCGGGTCGCCCGGCTGGTAGCGCAGGGAGCCGCCGCCGCCCTCGACCAGGCGCCGGGCGATGGAGAGTCCGAGACCGCTGCCCTCCCCCTTTGGTTTGGTGGTGAAGAACGGATCGAAAATGCGCTCGCGAATCGCCTCCGGTACGCCGGGACCGCTGTCCTGCACGAACAGCTCAATGCGGTGCTTCGCCGCCTGCCCGCCGATGACGATGCGCCTGTCCTGAACCCCCTGTAGCGCATCAACGGCGTTGAGGATTAGGTTCAGCAGCACCTGCCGCAGCAAGTCCTGCTGACCAAACACATCGCGCAGGTTGGGCGGCACCAGATTCTCAGCCGCAACGCCGCCACGGTGCAGCACTGGCGCAGCAAGTTCCAGAGTACCGGCGACCAGTTCCCGCGGGCAGACCGCATCGCGGTGCTCATCGCGCTTACGCCCGAAATCGAGCAGGCTTTCGGTCACCCGCGACGCGCGCAGAATATCGCGCTCCGCCTTACCAAGCCATTCGGTCAATGACGCGCATTGCGCGTCGGGCAGGGAATCGCTCGCCGATATATCCGAGAGCTTGGCCTCCACGTACTGTACGTAGTTCAACGCCCCCATCAATGGATTGTTGAGTTCATGGCTGACGCTGGCCACCAGCTTGCCCAAGGTGACCAAGCGCTCGTTGTAGGCCAGCTCGGTGCCGGCGTCGTAGAGCTGGCGCACCGCTTTCTCCAGGTCCGCGTTGGCCTGATCCAGCTCGGCGGTGCGCTCCGCCACCTTGCGTTCCAGCCGCCGATTGGCGGCCGCCAGCTTGCCTTCGCTCGCGCGCAGACGCCGCCTCTGCCCCCCGACCTGTTCGGTCATACGATCGAACCCCCGCGCCAGTTCCCCGAATTCGTCCCGCCGGCCGTTATCGACCCGATGCTCCATATCGCCGCCACCGACCCGTTCGAAACCAAGGCCCAACTGCGCCAACGGACGCGACAGATTGCGCCACAGCAGCCAAAGCAGTAGGGCGGTCAGGGCGAATGCCGATACGTTGACGAGCACGACAAGCCGTCCGGCTCGGTGTAGCTCGGCGAGCGCGGAGTCACGTTCGCGCCCATTCAGATCCCTCAGCAGGCCAGAAACATCGCGGTGTGTCGCCAACAGCTGTGACGCCAGCCTCGCCCGAAACTCCGCGGCCGGAGCACTGTCCTCGGCGGCGGGACCAAGGGCAAGGATGCGGTCGAATATCTCGGCAAGCCGGCCACGCGCTTCCCGCACGCTCTCCAACAGTGTCTTGCCAGCCGTGTCCCGGCAGCAGAGGGGGCTATCGAGCAAGGTTGCAAACGAGGCGTCGCGCGCTCGCCATTGCTCACGAACGCGCTCACTTGGATAGATCACCAACTCGCCAGACAGGCTGCCAAGTTCCTGAGCCCCCCGCAGCAATCGATCCAGCTCCGTCTGAGCCCGCGCCAGCTCTGTCCGACCCCGCTGCTGATAGACCGCGGTCGCCGTCATAAGGGCGAGGGTACCGAGGATCACGACCGCGGTCAGGGTGATTTGGGTGCGGATGCGCATGGGGGGTTGCAATCGGCGGGCGCGCTCAGCGAATCAGCGTGACCGCACGCGGTTGCTCGGCATCCAATGGGCGCGTATCGATGAAGTCGAGATAGTTCGGCAGCGCCGCCGCCGGCACCAGACCGGCGCCCAGGGCCCAGCGCGCCTCCACCTCCATCAGCAACAGCAAGCCCTGGTCCAGACGCACACGCAGAGCGAGGTCAGGTCAAAGACGGCTGATCTGCTCCAACGGCACGCCGAGGCGATCAGCGACCATGGCCTGGGCCGCCGCCGGCTCAAGGCGGCAATAGGCCTCGGCGAAAAGCAGCGCGCGGACCACACGGCGCAAGGTGTCTGGGCGTTCCCACGCCATGGACTCGCTGGAGACCAGGAGCTGATGTTGGCCGTAGAGACCGGGCGCGGAAAACACCAGCAGGGCGTCGCCGATCAGCGCTCCTGCCTCGCTGACGAAGGGCTCGCGCATCGAGAACGCGTCGATCCGACCGTCCGCCAGGGCCGCGGGCACTTCCTCGGCCTTGAAGAAACAGCAACTGCTCGGGGGAATGCACACGTCGATCCAGGCTGAACAGGTGCCAGAAAAAATGCACCGCCGAACCCTGCTGGGTACCGATGCGCCGGCCAGCAAGGTCTTCCAGGCGCCGGATGCCGAGGCTGCGCCGTGTGACGACACGATTGACGTCGTCGCTGGAGAAAACGGACGCGATGATACGTATCGGGGCATCGTCGAACCCAGCCAGGGCAACGGGCACATCGGTGACCGTGATCAGATCCTCGCGACCCGTGAGCAGCCCCTCGACCAGCGCCCGTTTGCCGCTTGGATACTCGCTCACGATCGGCTCGATGCCCTCGTTGGCCAAGGCACGAGTCTCCAGCGCGACGATCATCAGCGCGCTCGGGGGTTCGATCGGCAGGCCGATGCGAACGGTCTTCGAGTCGGTCGAGCCGGGCGTCAGCTGCGGCGCCGGTGGTGTCGCGGCGTCACAGCCGGCGAGCAGGCACAGCACGCTACCTAACAACAGCGGCATTAGCCGAACCGTCACGAGCCCCCTATGTCGCAAACCTTGAACAACCTGTCGAAGACATTTCGTTGTCGTAATCGAGTACTCGCGCGACAACGACAACGAGCAAGGTCCTCGACCAGACTCTTGGTTCGGGCTCCGCCGCATCACGCCACATCCGTTGGTGCATGCGGCAGGATGTCGAGTTCGACCAGTATCTGCTGCTTGTTCGACAAATCACCGATGAGCCGCCGCAGCGGCGGCGGCAGCGACTAGACAAGCGTCGGCGTGGCAATGACGCGCGCATCCCGCGCGGCATCCGGGTCGTCCATCACGTCGATGATCTCCAACTGGTAGCGACCGCCCAGTTCGTGCTCGCAGATCGATCGGACATGCTCGATCGCCCGCCGGCTCTGCTCGCTGCTATCGTTGACGAAAAGCCGAAGAATGGCGTCAGTCATCGTTCGCTGATTCCTTTCACTGCTGACGGGCATCGTCGGCGCCGATGTCCGTCGCCTTTGTTAGGGGTTTACGCGCGCGCAGCAATCGCTCGATCTGCGGCGGATCAAGCGGCCGACTGTACAGCCAGCCTTGCGCAGCGTCGCAATGGTAGTCCCGTAGCCGAGTCATTTGCGCCTCGGTTTCGACACCCTCGGCGATGACGGCCTTGTTTAGGCTGTGGGCCATACTGATGATGCCCGCCACCAGCAGCGCGTCTGCCTGGCTCTCGGCGATGTCCGCGACAAAGCTGCGATCGATCTTGACGGTATCGAACGGCAATTTACGCAGCAGGCCGAGCGACGACCAGCCGGTGCCGAAATCGTCCAGGTGCAGCCAGACGCCGAGCCGATCGAGTCGCTCCAGCACCGCGATGCCGACACTCTCGTCGTCGACCACCGCGGTCTCCGTCAGCTCCACGGTCAACAGGCGTGCTGGGAGCGAGAAACGCTCCAGCGCCTCCTTCACCAACTCCGGGAAGCGGCCATCCACAAGTTGCACGGCGGACACGTTGACAGCCACCGGTGCAGGGTCGACACCCGCATCGCGCCAGACCGCCAGTTGCTCACAGGCCTGCTCGACGACCCACAACCCCACTTGGTTGATACGGCCGCTGGACTCCAACAGCGGGATGAAGCGGTCCGGCATCACGTCGCCGAAGATCGGGCTGTGCCAGCGCGATAGGGCCTCCATGCCGACCAGCGCGCCGTCCGTAATGCGGACCACAGGCTGGTAGACCAGGCGCAGTTCGCCGCGCTCGAGGGCGCCGTGCAACTGCTGCTCCAGGCGCAACGACGCCCCCTCGGCCTTTTCCATCGCAGCGGTGAACAGCTTGTAACGGCTACTGCCGCCGCGTTTGGCCGCATACATGGCGCTGTCGGCGTGCCGCAGCAGCGTGTCGGCGTCGGTTCCGTCGTCCGGGTAGACCGCAATCCCGATGCTGGCGCCGACGGTCAAGTCCGTCTCGCCCACCTGCATCGGCTGCGATAGGCAAACCTCCAGCTTGGTCGCTACGGCATCCAGGTCCGCCGGCTGTTTGATGCCTTCGACAATGGCGCTGAATTCGTCGCCGCCGAGGCGGGCCACCGTGTCGGAGGCGCGCAGACATCGGCTCAGGCGCTCACCGACCACGCGCAGTACCTCGTCGCCGGCCTCGTGCCCCAGGTCGTCATTGATGGCCTTGAAGCGATTCAGGTCCATGAACAAGACCGCCACACGCTCACCACTGCGGAGCGAGCGCTCCAACGCCCGCTCCAGCCGCTCCTGAAACAGGCGACGGTTGGGCAACCCGGTGAGCATATCGTGCAGCGCTAGGAAGCGCGCATTGGCCTCCGCCTCCTTCAGCTCGGTGACGTCGTGCAGCATCACCAGAGAGGCCGGCGCCCCCTCCCACTCGGTCTCGGTGGCGCTCATTTCGGCCGTGCCGCGGCTGCCGTCCTTGCGCCGCACCGCCATCTCAGCGCGCAAATGACCGCTTGGAACACCGAAGGGCATGCCGATCAGCTCGTCACGGCCTCGATCGAGCAAGATCTGCGCGGACTCGTTGGAAAAGCAGATTGTACCCCGTTGGTCCAGCACCAGGATGCCGGAACGATTCAACTCGACAACACTGCGAAAGTTGCGCTCGGCGCGAGCCAGGGTATCCGTGAGCCGCTTGTGATCGGTCGTGTCGCGAATGACACCGAGGCCGAACCAGCGGTCATCCACGTCGACAGAGGACAGCGACAGCTCGATCGCGAGCGGCATCCCGTCGCGATGAACGGCATCCAATGTCAACGTGCGACCCAGCTCAGCACCCTGCCCGGTTTGGCTGAAGTGCTGCATCGCCGCGCCAATATCGCCCTGCAGATGCGCGGGAGCCAACAGGCCATGGATATCGCGCCCGATCGCCTCATCGCACGAGTAGCCGAAAATGCGCTCGGCCGCCTGGTTCCACTCGAGCACGCGCCCTTGCCGGTCGATGAGGACGATCGCATCGTGGGCCGTCGACACCAACGCTTCCAGCACCGCATGGTCGAACGCGACGGCGCGTGCGGTCTCGGTCCGAGACGCGGTGTCGGGCCTGGTTTCGTTCTTGGTCTGGACCGAACTCTGCACGGCGTTCGTGCCGCCGGAGTCGGCTACTGCTTCGCCCATGGATGCCCCATCGCCCGTCGTAATGAGATGGCTTGTAATAGTACGCCAAGAGCCCGGCACCTGCCTCAGTTAGACGCAGTTAGACGGCCATGCCAGCAATTTCATATTGAGGCCTTTGTCGACTTGTTTGCCGGCTTTCGCGATCGTGCTCCGGCGTTGTGGTTGCCGGTGGCGAAGCATAGACTCAGTGTAGGTCGAAGTCATCGGGCTTTTTATGGCTTCAGATCGGCCTGCGGAAATTCATGCAATCTAAAGAGGAGCCGGCGCTCCATCCCCATGTCGTCATCTACGCCGTCAGACCCCAAGGTGCCGCCCAGCACGACCGCAGAGTTGGAACAACTCTGCAACGAACTGGAGATGGAGATCGGCTTGGAACTGCGTGCACGCGACCGACGCCGCATCGAGCAAGGCGTGGCGGAGCGCATGCGCCGCCTGCGGTTGACACGGTTGAGCGACTACCTGCCCCACCTGCGCACCGACGCCGAACGCAATGCGCTGATTCGCATCGCCACCATCGCTGAAAGCTGGTTCTTTCGCGATACTGGGCAAATGCGCCTGATTCGGCACCTGCTCCTGCCGCAACTCATCGCCGCACGCCAGACACAGCGTCGGTTGCGGCTGTGGAGCGCGGGCTGCGCCGGTGGGCAGGAGGCCTGGAGCCTGGCGATGCTGGTGGCCGAGGCACTGCCGGAGGCGTCGCGCTGGGAGGTACTGATTCTCGGCACCGACATCAACGCCGACGCCCTGGCAAGCGCCAACGACGGGGTCTATACGAGCTGGACGCTGCGGGGCTTGAATGAGATCAGTCGAGACCAGTTCTTTACGCCAGCCAGCAATGGGGCCGGCAATAGGTCCGGCGACGGCTGGCGCGTTGGTGAGACGTTGCGCCGATGGGTGCGGTTCGCGCCCGACAACCTGATCGACGGCGGGCCGCCGCCGATCCAGGACGTCGACCTGGTGCTGTGCCGCAACGTGCTGATTTACTCGCAGCGCGAGCGGCTGCCGCGGGTGATGCAGCGCCTGGGCGCGGCCCTGCGGCCGGAGGGTCTGCTGGTTGCAGGTCATTGCGAACTGCTCGATGTCGCCAACGACTGCTTTGCAACGCAGCAGTTTCCGGAGGGCCTGGTCTATCGACGCACGTCGGCCTCGGGGCCAGCCGCGGCCAAAGCCGCCGCTGCTGCCGCTGGCGCGGTATCGCCCGAACAACTCGCCATACCCGCTATCCCCGCATCAGGCGGCACACCGCGCTCGACGCCGAGGGCATCCGTCTGTCGAGCCGAGCCGAGCGCCACGACCCGCACCATGGCGGGCGCGGCGGCGACGGCGCCATCACCGGCGATCATGCACCAGACGGATTCGCTGGCCGCGGCAGAGACCTGCGCGGCCCGTGGTGATTACGCCCGAGCCTGTGACCTCGCGCGCGAGGCCCAGCGAGCCGCCCCGCTGGACTACCGACCGGTCTACCTGCTCGCCCAGCTCGCCGAGATCGAGGGCGATAATGCGGAGGCCCTGCGCAGACTGTCGCAGGTGCTGTATCTAGCCCCGGACTTCGTCCCGGCCTGCCTCGACACGGCGGCGCATCTGGAGCGGCTGGGCGAAACGGATCGTGCCATGCGACATCGCCGTGCCGCGCGCCGACTGCTGGAAGCCCAACCCGACGAGCAGGCCATGGAGCCGCCCTACCAGGACATTCGCGTCGGCACCCTCAAGGCGTACCTAGACGAGTTGTTGAACACCGTCGATGCGCGGCAAGATATGATCGGCAGCGACACCCAACCAGTGCCGCCGCCTGAGCGATAACGGGCCTGGCGCCCGAATTTGGAACCCTATGCAAGACGCGAGCGACAGCGACGTGACGCCGGCCAATCGGGCAATGGCCGGAGCAGAGTCTATTGCCGATGCAAAACCCGCCAGCGAGTGCCGCCTCGACCAACCTTTCCTGATCTTTCACGAACGGGGCATGCGTTATGCCCTGCCCGCTGGCAGCGTCCGCGAGGCCCTTCGCATGCCGCGCCTGACCCCCCTTGAGGAGACCGCGCCCTAGGTGCTGGGGGCGTTCGAACTGCGCGGCGAACTGGTGCCTTTGTTGAGTCCGGCGCTGTGCCTGCGGCATCCGCCGGTGCCCAGGGCCCGACTGACGGACATCGCCGTTGTCGCCGACTGCGACGGGCATCCGCTGGCGTTTCGTGCCGATGAGATCACCACCCTAGCGCGGCCACGTCGGGTCTTGCCCGTACCGACCGATGCAAACGACGACGGCAAGGTGATCGCCTATGAGATCGCACTGGAAGACGGCATCGCGCGGTCCTAGACCCGGCCCGCGTGCGGCTGCACGCCGTCAACGCCGAAGAGGTCTCCGATCTGCCGGAGCAGCGCCTGAACGCCTTTGAGCAGGACCTCGACCCCACCGCGCTCCAAGAGCTCGCGACGCGCGCCGCCCGCTACAGCCTGGTAGCCGGGAGGTCCGACGGCCACGGCCACCAGACCTTCGTCTTACTGGGTATCGGCGGTGCGAAACTCGCCCTGCCGGCAGCGGATTGCCTGGAGTTGGTCCGCATCGGGCCGCTGGTGCCGATCCCTCGTACGCCGCCCCACATCCTCGGCTTCGGCGCCTTGCGCGGCGAGGTCATCACCGTCGTCGACATTCGCGCCGCGCTCGGCCTGGCCACCGCCGGCCTATGGGAGCCGACATTGATGGCAGTGATCCGTTTCGGCGGGCAGCGGACCGGCATCGCCCTGGATGCCGCCTTCGCCATCAATCGGATCCGGCTCGATCCCTGCGAAGATCTGCCGCTGGCACTACGCACGATGGGCGAACGTTGGCTGCGCGGCGCCGTTCACCTGGATGCCGACAGCATCCAACAGGGCACCGCTGCCGACGCCCGGCCTAGCGCCAGCCTGGGCCAGCCTCACCCGCTGCCGGTGGTCGATCTGGCTGCGTTGCTGGAATGGGGGGGCCTGGTGGTCGACGGGCCGGCGTGACCGCCTCTCAGTAGGGGCTCACTGATTCTTGCCGGGTCGCAACAGATGACACAGCAAATCACGGAAACCAAAACATGAAACGTACCGAGAACAAAGTCCGCGCGGTGATCGTCTCTTGGTCGACCTGGCTGCTGCCGGTCGTTCTGTTGTGGGGCGTCGCCGCATCGGCCGCGGAGCCGATGGGGATCGGCATCAGCACGCAGCCTTCCGCGGCGCTGCTGCAGATCGCCGCGGAGCGCGGTCTGCTGGCGGCGGAGGGCATCGATGCGCGCATCAGCCGTTATCCCAGCGGCAAGCGCGCGATGCTGGAGGGGCTGTTCACCGGTGCCGCCGATGTGGTCAGCACGGCGGATACGCCGGTGGTCGCCAACGCCTTTGATCGGCAAGACTTCGCCGTGATCGCGGCGATCTTCCAGGCCAACGATGTCAACAGTATCATCGCCCGGCGGGACGCGGGCATCGCCGCACCCGCCGATCTGCGCGGGAAGACCATCGGCACGCAGCAGGCATCGGCCGTGCACTACTTTCTGCACCTGTTCGTCGCCAAGCACCGCATCCCCCACGACCAATTGACGGTGCGGTTCCTGAAGGCCGAGGCATTGCCCGAGGCCCTGGCAGCCGGGGAGATCGACGCCTTTTCGATGCGCGAACCCTTTATCGGCCAGGCACAGGCGCTGCTCGGCGACAACGCGATCGTCTTCAAGGAGCCCCGGCTGTTCCCGCAATACGAACTGCTGTTGGTGCGTCGCGATTATCTGCAGGCGCATCCCGATACCGTCCGCGCATTGCTGCGCGCCCTTGAGCAGGCCGCGGGATTGATGAACGCTGATCCGGCCGGTATGACCGCGCTCATTGCCCGCTTCATCGGTGGCGACTCCGCCGACGTCAGCGCGGCGTTGCGCGGATGGCGCCCGCGTCTGTTCCTCGACCAAGCCCTGCTGCTGGGCATGGAGTTTGAGGCACAATGGATCATCGACGACGGGCTGACCGACCAGACACGCATCCCGAATCTGCTCCGGATCATCGACCCCGAGCCGCTGGCCGCGGTCGATCCCGATGCCGTGACGATCAATCGATAACCGACCACAGGACGCCTTGCATGCGGATCAAGCAACAGATCAGGGTCTTGGTGGCCGTCTCGGTCGTCGCGGTGCTGACCGTCGGCGCGTTCACCGGATTCGCTGTCTTTACCCTCGCCGAGACGATGCACCAGCATGAGCCGTTGCATCCTGTCATCGGCGACGTCGTCGCGCTATCGACCCTGTCCAACAATTGGTTCCGCCGCCCCACGCAGCGCGGCGAGGAGCAATGGCGGACGCTGATGACGCGACTGACCGAACAGGACATTCCGGCCTTGCCCATTCGCGGCGAATTCGGCTTGGTTCAGCGCCAGTCCATGCTCGACAACCTCAAGGCGGCCGATCAGGATTTCCGTGAGGCGGTCGCCCGCGCCGCCGACAGCGACGAGGACACCGCGACCGATCCCTACTTTGCCATGATCGGCGCGCGCATCACGCAGACCATGGAGCAAACCATCGGCGAATCCTTCCAAGCGTCCAATAAGACCTTCGCGTGGGTGCGGCAAGACGCCAAGCGCTCATACGCCATTGTCGGTGTCGTGGTCGCCGTGGCGGCGCTCGCCAGCCTGCTGCTGGGCGCCACCATTGCGCGCCGCCTCGGCGCGCGGCTGACGGACTCGATGAACGCGGTCTCCACGGCCGCCGCGGAGATGGCCGCCACCGCCGAGGAACAACAACGCATCGCGTTGCAGCAAGCCGCCTCGGTCAGCGAGACCACCACCACCATGGACGAACTGGCCAGTTCCGCGCGGCGCTCCAATGAACAGGCGACCAGTTCGCTCGCGACTCTGGACAAACTCGGCGCGCAGGCCGCCGAGGGTCGCGACGGTGTCGACCGCATGGTGCAGGAGATGGCGCGCCTTCAGGCGGACGTGGAAGCGATCGGGCAACAGGTGCGCCTAGTCGGGGAGCAGGCCGACCAGATCGACTCGGTCACCATCGACGTCGCCGACATTGCCTCCCAGACCAATCTGTTGGCGCTCAATGCAGCGGTGGAGGCGGTCCGTGCGGGCGAGCATGGTAAGGGCTTCACGGTGGTGGCCGACGAGATCCGCAAGCTCGCGGACCAGAGCAAGACCGCGACGGCGCGCATCCGCGCCCTGGTGGCGCAGGCCCAGAAGGGCTCCGAGGCCAGCATGCAGACCAGCGACGGCGGACTCGCGACCCTGCATCAAGCGGTGGAGGTGGTCGGCCGATCCGGTGACGTCTTCAAGCAGGTGCTCGCGGCGTTCGAGGCGATCTCGGAGCGCATTCAACAGATCGCGATGACCAGCAATCAGCAGACGCAGGCGATCGAGCAGGCGGTGCAGGCGATGGAGGCCATCAATGCCGGCGCCGGCGAGACCGTGATTGCGCTGGAGCAGACCAACCGCGGCATCGAGCAACTGCGCGACGTGGCCGAGCGCGCACGGGCGATGGTTTAGGCGATGGCATAGGCCTCCAGCCGGAGGATGCCGTCGTTTAAGATTTTGCGGTACCTTCGGCAAAGAGAGTCGCCTCGGCTGACGCGCGCTAGGTACGTCTCCACAACTAAGGTATCTGCAACGATGAGCATAGGCTACGACACAGACTCCAGGTTCACGTATCTGGACGGACGGATAACGGTGCATCCGGACCTGTGCAACGGGCGGCCGACCATCCGCGGATTGCGCATTACGGTTGAGACGGTCCTGGGCCTTGTCGGCGCCGGTGAATCGCGCGACGAGATTTTGCATCAGTATCCGTCATTGGCGCCCGAGGACATCGATGCCTGTCTGCGCTTCGCCGCCGATCTGCTCAACCACCGCTACACCTTTCAGCGCGTTGCGTAATGCCGCGCTACCTGATGGATGTCAATCTTCCCTATCGCTTCTCGCTCTGGTCAACGAGCGAGTACGTGCACATGCGTGATCTCGGCGAGACATGGAGCGACACTGAGATTTGGAACGACGCGCGCGATCATGACCTGGTCATCATCAGCAAGGATACCGACTTTTCCGACCGCTTGGACGCGTTAGCCTAGTGTCCGACACCACCATGATCGAAGACGACGAGCTTCGCAGCCTGTTCCACGCCGAGAGCGACGAGCACATCAGTGCGTTGGAGGCTGGCCTGTTGGCGCTGGAGCAGGGTCGCGGCGACGTCGCGACGCTGGATCAGGTGTTCCGCGATGCACATAGCCTGAAGGGCGCCGCGCGGATGCTCGAGCTGCAGGACATCGAGATGCTGATGCACGGCATGGAGGAGGTGTTACGCTCGGCGCGAGACCGCCGACAAGCGCCCGATGCCGCTGCGCTCAAGGTCCTGTTTCCGGCGCTGGATGCCGCGCGGGCGCTCGCTCATCGAGGCCATCAGCGGCAAGCCGTCCGGCGTGGTGCTACAGGATCTGGTGGGTGGGCTCCAGACAACAAAAGTGGCGGAGCCGCAGGTCGTCGCAGCCGATGATTCCACGCACACCGAGCCCGTCCCGGAGTCTGTGCCTGAATCCGTGCCCGACCTCGTCTGCGAGTCCGTATCGGGGTCACCGCCCAGCGCCGATCGGCCGACGACCGCGGATGCCCCCGCCGACGTCGGCGGGGACGGCGTGCCCTACCAAATCGACACCATTCGCGTCGATACCCGCAAACTCGACGATCTGCTGAGGCTCTGTGGTGAGCTCATCGTCACTCAGCAGCGCGCAGCGCGGATTGAGGACGGCCTGGATCGGCTGAACATCGAGTTGAACGAGTTACGTCAGGAAATGCTGCGCGCCACGCGCGGCGCTACCGACGCAATGCCCTGGACCGAGCAATTGGCCGAGCTGTCGGCGCGGGCCGGCGGGCTGCGTGACCGGCTCGGCGAGGACAGCGGTAAGCTTCAAGACCTGACGCAACAACTATCAGACGGCGTGCGAAACACGCGTTTATTGCCGCTGGCGACGCTGTTTGCACTGTTCCCGCGCATGGTCCGCGACATTGCCCAGCAAGAGTCCAAGCAGGTGGAACTGGTCATCGAGGGCGGCGCGACCCAAGCGGACAAGCAGGTTATCGAACAACTCAAGGACCCGCTGATGCACGTCCTGCGCAACGCGGTGCACCACGGCATCGAGACGCCCGAGCAACGCCGCATCGCCGGCAAGCCGGAGCGCGGGATGATCCGCATCAGCGCACAACGCCTGGGCTCCGTGTTGCACATCGAGGTCGGCGACGATGGCCGTGGCGTCGATTCCGGGCAGGTACGTTCCGCGTTGCGGCGGCTCAGCAGCGGCCGGCGCGAAGCAACCACCGACGACAAGGCTAAGGTCAGCGACGACGGTCATCCTGAGGCCCGGGAACACCTGTTGGAGAGCCTGTTTCTACCGGGTCTGACCACCGAACAGATGATCACCGACGTCTCCGGACGCGGCGTCGGCCTGGACGTGGTCCGCACGTCCATCGATGCGTTGAAGGGCAGCATTCAGGCGCGTTCGACCCCCGGCGATGGCTTTCAATTGGCGCTGGAGTTGCCGGGCACCCTGGCCACCACACGGATCTTGCTGCTGCAAGTCGGCGAGTTCTTGTTGGGCCTACCAATGGATGCCGTACAAACCCTGTTCCGACTGAATTCGGACAGCCGGTATATATTGGAAGGACGCCCGACGCTGGACTACGCCGGGCAGGCCGTGTCTGTGATGGAATTGGCGCGTCTACTGGAACTGGGGGCACCGACGTTTGGCGACGACGGCCCCGATGCGTGCATCGTCATCGGTCAACACGAACGCCAGGTGGCGCTACTGGTGGATGCCGTCGTCGGCACGCAAGAGGTGCTGCTCAAACCCCTCGGCGGCGTGCTGCGACGGGTGCCGGGCATCGCCGGTGCCACCATCCTGAGCTCCGGCGAGGTCTGCCCGATACTCGCGGCCACCGACCTGATCAAGGCGGTGGTGCAGGCCGATCCACGGACCAACCCGCAGGCGTCGGGCAGGTCCGCGACGAGCACGGGGTCGAACGCGGCCGCCGAGCAGCATATGGAAGGCAACGCGCGCCAACATCACCTACTCTTGGCGGACGACTCGATGCTGACACGGGTGCAGGAAAAGCGGCTGTTGGAGTCGGCGGGCTATCGGGTCACCATCGCCGTGGATGGGCTTCAGGCACTGGCGCGACTGCGCGCGCCGGCCGCGCAAGTCGGTAGCGCACGCGCGGGGCAACCGGAGCGCTTCGACGCCGTGATTACGGACGTAAACATGCCGCGCATGGACGGGCTGCGGCTGACCGAGCAGATCCGCGCCGATCCGCGCCTACGTTCGCTGCCGGTGGTCTTGGTGACGTCGCTTGCCTCCGAGGCGGATCAACGTCGCGGTCTCGAGGCCGGCGCCAATGCCTATATCACTAAGGGTGGGTTCGATAATCGGCTGCTGTTGTCGACGCTGGAGCGACTGATCTAATGGCCATCAGCACCAGGAGCGGCAGCGGCTCCCCCATTCGCGTGGTGTTGGTGGACGATTCCGCGCTGACGCTGCGCCTGCTCCAGCGCGGCTTGGCAGGTTTCAAGGACATCGCCGTGGTCGGCACCGCGGCCGACGGCGAAGCGGCGTTGACCCTGATCATGCAGACCGACCCGGATGTGGTCTGCACCGATTTGCAGATGCCCCGTCTGGACGGACTCGGCCTGGTGCGTCGGCTCATGGCCTCGCAGCCCAAGCCCGTCATCGTCGTCAGCAGCGCACTGTCCGCCAACCATGGCAGCGGCAGCAGCGGAGACAGCGTCTTCGAACTGATGCGCGCCGGGGCGATCGATGTGACGGCCAAGCCGCGGGGCGGCTTCGAGACCGGAACTAGTGCCGACTATGTGGCCCTGGCGCGCAGGATTCGCGTTGCCGCCGGTGTCTCGGTATTCCGGCGCAATCCCGCGACCCAGGGCCAGAGACCCGGCCCGGATCGGACGGACGTCGATCGGCCAGGCGCGGAACGACCTATCGCGGCGCGGCGGGTGCGGCGGACGATCGAGCCCAAGGCTCCGGTCAAGATCATCGCCCTGGGTGCCTCCACTGGCGGTCCTGCCGCGCTGCTGGAGTTGCTCTTAGGACTCCCGCGGACGCTGCCCGTGCCGCTAGTCGGCGTACAGCACATCGCCGATGGCTTTCTCCCCGGGCTGGTACAATGGCTGCGCGAGAGCAGCGGGTTCAAGGTCGAGATCGCCAATGCCGGGCAGGCCCCAGAACCTGGCGTGCTGCATCTCGCACCGACGAAACAGCATTTGACGCTGGACGCTCGACATCGATTCCTGCTCACCGACGATGCGCCCGCTGGTGGTGGACATCGACCGAGCGTGGACCGTTTGTTCGAGAGCATCGCGGCCCGGTATGGACGCAATGGCCTAGGCGTACTGCTGACCGGTATGGGTCGCGATGGTGCGGATGGCTTGGGGAAGATCTATCGCGCGGGCGGCATGACCATCGCCCAGGACGAGGCCAGCTGCGTGGTGTTCGGTATGCCCGCGGCCGCTATCGCCACGGGCTGTGTCCAACAGGTGCTACCTCCGGCAGCGATCGGGCCGGCGATCGTCGAGGTCCTGGCATGGCGTGCCCCTGTTGCTGTTGCAGCACTTTCCGATTCGGCCGATTCAGACCTGCGTCCCAGCACGCATCTCCGCCCATGAACAAGCAGCAGCCAACGCCTCGGCCATGGTAGCGAACATTCTCATTGTCGAAGACAGCCAGGTACAGGCCACCTTGTTGCGGCGCTTGCTGGCCAAGGCCGGCTACGACGTGACTCTGGCCACCGATGGTGCCGAGGCGTTGCGCATCGCCGAGCGCGTGGCGCCGGACCTGATCATCTCCGACGTCGTGATGCCGGCGATGAACGGTCTCGAACTCTGCCGCGCGCTGCGCGCGATGCCCATGAGCCCGCGGTTGCCGGTGCTGCTGATGACCTCGCTCGCCAGCGCCGACGACATCTTGAGCGGACTCGCTGCGGGCGCCGACGATTATCTGATCAAGCCCTACGACAACGTCCGGCTGCTGGCCAAGATCGAGCACATGCTGGGGCTGCGGCGGCCGGCCAGCGCCGATCACCCCATCGCCGCGCCGGCAGACGCACGAACCGAGGCACCCGTAGGCGATGACGCGGACGCGCGCGAATCAATCCAGTTCGAGCACAACGGCCAGCGCTATCGCATTCCATTCCAGCCGCAGACCATCCTGCGTCTGCTCACGTCTACCTATGAGCACGCGGTGCATCAGAACGCAGAACTCGTCGCGGCCCGCCAAGCGGTGCACCTGGCCAATCAGGAGCTGGAAGCCAGGGTCGCGGCCCGCACCGCTGAGTTGTCGCAGGCGAACGAGCAGCTCGAGCAATCACTGAAACTGCTCTACAGCACCGAGGAACAGCTGATCCAGAGCGAGAAACTAACGGCGGTCGGAACCATGGTCGGCGGCATCGTGCACGAGATCAACAACCCGATCATGGGCGCGATGAACTACGTTCAATACGCCATCGAAAATACCAAAGACGACGACCTGCGGGTGATCTTGAACAAGGCGGAGGCACGCATTCAGCAGGTGACGAAGCTGGTGGACTCGATGCTGCATTACGTGCGCCGCGACGACGCCGGCCTCGAGGCGGTCGACCTGCGTGAGCTGCTCGACGAAACGCTGGCGTTGATGCACCCGGAACTGAAGACCAACCAAGTCGAACTCGACGACCGGCTGCCGGCGACGCTGCCCCGGGTCTCCGCCAGCCGGATCGGACTCCAGCAGGTCATCGCCAACCTGATCAAAAATGCCATCGATGCTTTGGAGGGCCGCACCGCAAAGCAGATTCGCGTCAGCGGCAAGGCCGCGGACGAACAGGTGCATCTCACCGTCGCCGACAACGGCCCCGGCGTTCCCGAGGAGCTGCGCGGACAGATCTTCGATGCCTTCTTTACCACCAAGCCCAAGGGCAAGGGCACCGGCCTCGGGCTCGCCATCTGCCAGCGTATCCTGCGCAGCTTCGGCGCCGGCATCCGCTACGGCAGCGCTAACGCCGCCGGCGACGGCCACGACGGTGCTTGCTTCGAGGTGACGTTGCAGGGCGTTGCGACGGACGACGTCACACAGGCCGACGACGGCTCTACACCACCGCTTTGAGACGCTCGACGGAGGCGTTGAGCTCGCCGATCCCGAGCCGGGTCTCACTGAGACTCGAAGAGGTTTGCTTGGCTCCGGTCGCGATCTCCCCCGCCGACTCGGTGATCTGCGTGAAGGCGGCGGATTGCTCGCGGACATTCAGCAGCACCGCCTGGGCATTCTCATCGACACTGGCGGCGATCGCGGACAGCTCGCTGAACAGCACCGCCAACTTGCTCGAGAATTCACTGACATCGGCAACGCTTTGCACGCCTGCCCCGGTCGTTCCAATGGACGCGTCCGTGGCCCTGCGCACATCGGCGATCAGGGCCGCGGCCTCCTCCGCCGCCTTGCGGCTGAGCCCCGCGAGCTTGCGGATCTCGCCGGCCACCACCGCGAATCCTTCTCCATGTTCACCGGCACGCGCGGCCTCGAGGGTGGCATTCAGTGCCAGGATGTTGATCTGTTCGGCGAGATCCCGGAGCAGGACGGCGATGGTGCCAATTTCGCGGGTCTGATCCCCCAGGCGCATGATCTCGCCGGCCATGGCGCTGATCTTGGCACTGAGGTCTTCCATGGCATCCACCGATTGCCGTATCAATCCGGCACCCTGAATGGTCGCGTCCGCCGCCCTCGCGGCGGAGTCCGCGGCGCTACCCGCCTGGGCCGCCGAGTGGCCCGACGAGCGCGAAAGCTCCTCGATGGCCAGCGATGCCTGCATGGCGGCGGCGACCTGCTGATTCGCCGTTGCCTCATGCTGGGTGATGGTCGCGGACATCTGTGCTGCGGTATCCGCGACCTTGGCGACGGCCTCGCCGATGACGATGATCAAGCGCTGGAAGGTCATCAAGGTGAACAGCAACACGACGGTAAAACCGGCCAGCCGCAGGAAATGCCATGTCCACCAGGTCAGGTCCCAGGCCTGCGAAGACGGAAACAGCACACCGGCACCGCCGAGCAGCAGGCAGATCACGAAAAAGAGCAAGTCGTCGTTGTGGCGATGTCGCCTGAAGCTGACGAAAAAACGCGGAGCGGCAAGCAGGAAAAAGACCCCGCCAGCAACGTTGATCCAATTTGCGGCAGCGGTGAAGGCATGCGCGTGCACCATCTCCGGGACCCGTTCCGGGTAGGCCACTGAGCAGGCGCCCAGCGCCAGCGCCGCGAATGCGACCATTGCCGGATAGGCGTAGCTTGCGCGTGATCCAAGACGACCGCGCGGCAACCACGCCAACAGGAAGAAAACCCCGCCAAGCAGGGTCGCGAGGCTATGTAACCAGACAAAGGTGTTACCGGGGGCGACGGACCCGTGAAAAACGTCGAGAATGCCCATGCCGAGCAACCCACAGGCCACCCATACGCTTTGCGCCGCGGTCTGCTGCCGCTTGTGCAGCAAGACCAGGATGATCGCGGTCGTGATCGCCGCGTAGGAGCCGAACACCTCGACGGCCGAGTGCAACGGGATGTTGATGTAGCTCATGGATACCAGCGGCGAACGTTAGGTCAGGCGGCGTAACGTTCGCCATGGTACCGCACCCGATCAGTGGTGCGCGTAACCGGCGACGGACAGCGCCTGTTCAATCTCCTCCAGAATCGCCGGGTCGTCGATCGTTGCCGGCATCCGGTATTCTTTGCCGTCGGCAATGGACTTCATGGTGCCACGCAGAATCTTACCGGAACGGGTCTTCGGCAGGCGCTCGACGACCAACACGGTCTTGAAGGCTGCCACCGGGCCGATCTGCTCGCGCACCAGTTTGACCAGCTCGGGGCCAATCTCCGCGACGCCGTGCTCAACGCCGGCCTTCAAGACGACCAGCCCCAGCGGCAGCTCGCCCTTGAGCTTGTCCGCCACACCGATGACGGCGCATTCGGCCACATCCGGATGGGCTGCCAGCACCGCCTCCATGCCGCCGGTGGAGAGACGGTGGCCGGCGACATTGATGATGTCATCGATACGGCTCATGACGAACACATAGCCTTCGTCGTCGATATAGCCGGCATCGCCCGTAAGATAGTAGCCCGGCTGCGCAGCCATATAGGACTGCACGAAGCGATCGTCGTTCTGCCACAGCGTCGGCAGACAACCGGGCGGCATGGGCAGCTTGATCATGATGCGGCCGATATCACCCGCGGCGACCGGTCCGCCCTCGTCGTCGAGCA
The DNA here is from genome assembly GCA_963698775.1 of uncultured Gammaproteobacteria bacterium. Classification (GTDB taxonomy): domain Bacteria; phylum Pseudomonadota; class Gammaproteobacteria; order Chromatiales; family Chromatiaceae; genus Thiohalocapsa. The sequence goes on along the minus strand of CAVOSE010000026.1, from coordinate 85,275 downwards.
CCTGCACGTCGTAGCCCGGAACCGCCTTGGTTGGAGAGCCGGCCTTGATCGGCAATTGCTCGATGCCCAGGCAATTGGCGGCGATGGCCCAGCCGGTCTCGGTTTGCCACCAATGATCGACCACCGGCACGCCGAGGATATTGCCTGCCCAATCCAATGTGTCCGGATCACAGCGCTCGCCGGCCAAGAACAGCGCCCGCAGCTTGCTGGTGTCGTAACGCTTCAGATGCTCGGCGTTTGGATCATCACGTTTGATGGCGCGGAAGGCTGTGGGCGCGGTAAACAACACCGAGACGCCGTGCTCCTCGATCACCCGCCAAAATGCACCCGCATCCGGCGTACCGACCGGCTTGCCCTCATACATGATCGTGGTGCAACCATAGATCAACGGGGCGTAGACGATGTAGGAATGGCCGACCACCCAACCCACGTCGGACGCGGCCCAGAACACCTCGCCGGGCTCCATGCCGTAGACGTTTTTCATGCTCCAGGCCATGGCCACCGCATGGCCGCCATTGTCGCGCACGACGCCCTTGGGCTGGCCGGTCGTGCCGGAGGTGTACAGGATGTAAAGCGGATCGGTCGCCTCAACCGGCACGCAGTCGGCGGGCACGGCGGCTTGCATGGCCGTCGCCCAGTCCAGATCGCGGCCGGGGATCAGCTCGCCCGGCCCCTGCTCGCGTTGCAGGATCACGCAATGTTCGGGCTTGAACGTGGCGGTCTCGATGGCGGCGTCGAGCAACGGTTTGTACAACACGGTGCGGCTGGGTTCGATGCCGCAGGAGCCGGCGACCATAACCTTTGGTTTGGCGTCGTCGATGCGGGTAGCGAGCTCGCGGGCGGAGAAGCCGCCGAACACCACCGAGTGGATAGCGCCGATCCGGGCGCAGGCCAACATGGCGACGGCGGCCTCGGGCACCATCGGCATGTAGACAATCACGCGATCGCCCTTGCCGACACCGACGCTGCGCAGCACACCGGCGAAGCGCGCGACCTGGTCTTTGAGCTCGGCGTAGGTGATAACCGTCTTGCCGCCGGTGACGGGGCTGTCGTGAATGATTGCGGGCTGATCGCCGCGACCGTTGTCGACATGTCGGTCAACCGCGTTGAAACAGGTGTTGAGTTGGCCGCCGCTGAACCAGTGATAGAACGGCGCCTCGGGCGTGGCCTTCGAGTCATCCAGGACGTGCTCCCAGCGCCGGTCCCAGTGCAACGCCTCGGCGGCTTCGCCCCAGAAGCCCTCGGGGTCGCGCATGGAGCGATCGTATTCGGCCTGATAGGTGGTGTGCGTGCTCGCTTGCTCGGTCATGGTTGTCTCCTCCGATGTTGGTGTTATTTGGCCCGTCTAAGCGCACGCGCGGTGCGCCAGTCCGAGACCTTGGTTCGGACGCCCCCGAGGGCACGCCCTTCGTTCGATTTTCACCCAGTGCACGTTAGCGCAGCAGCGCCCCCGAGACAAACGCAGGGGTCAAATTCATAGCATTGGATTGTCGACAATCTTATTGGTAGAAACCCTATAACAAGCCGATGTTTCCCTTGGTGCGTATGCGATAATACCCCCACCGGGCGGCTCCATTGAAGGGGCCAGGGGATAGCACACTAGCAGGGCAACCATGACGCCATCGGCACGCCATGATCGGCCCGTGACCGCCACGCACGACGGACGCGGGCAGGCCAAAACTTCTCGCGGCGCTCGCGTGGACAAAGCATCCGTGAGCGCCTTTTCGACGCGCGCCTACGCGACCTCGATGGCTGGGCTGCTCGCGCCGGGCGTCTGCGTCGCCACGGGGAGTTCCCACGCGCCGGCACCGCTCAACACCAATCTGCTTGATCTCTGGGCACAGCCTCAGTACACCTGGCTCGGCCTGATTCTAGGCGGCTTGATCATTTCGCTGGTACTGGCCCGGCTGCTGCTGCGCAACCGGCAACTGACGGCAGCACAGCTCGCCGCCAGCGACGAACAGGAGCTGTTCGCGGCAGCCGTCTCCCAAGCGTCGGACGGCATCGACCGTGCGCTGCGCGAAAGCGAAACCCGCTTTCGCAACACTTTCGAGCAGGCAGCCGTCGGCATTGCGCATGTGGGTCCCGACGGTCGCTGGCTGCGTATCAATCGCAAACTCTGCGAGATCCTGCAGTACTCGGAACAGGAACTGCGGGCGTTGACCTTTCAAGACCTCACCCACCCCGACGACATCGAGGCCGACCTCGGATTGGTCAGACGATGTCTAGACGGCGAGATCGACAGCTACCGAATTGAGAAGCGCTATCGGCGCAAGGACGGCAGTCTGGTCTGGGCAGAACTGACGGTCGCATTGGTCCGCGACGACGACGGTGGGCCAGACTATTTTATCTCGGTGGTCGAGGACATCGACCAACACAAGCACGATCAGGTCGCACTGGAGCAAGCCAACTCGCTGTATCGCGGCCTGGTCGAGCACATGCGCGATGGCGTCGCCATCTACGAGGCCGTCGACGATGGCGCGGATTTCGTCTTTACGGCCTTCAACCCCGCCGCCGTCCGTAGCGCCAAGCTAGCGACCAAGCAGGTCATTGGTCGCCGGGTCCGGGATGTGTTCCCAAAGGTAGAGGAGATCGGCCTCTTCGCGGTGTTTAGACGCGTCTACCGCAGCGGAACCCCCGAGTCTCACAAGACCACCCGGTATGCAGACGAACGCGTTGCGTTATGGGTTGAGAACTACGTCTTCAAACTGCCAGGCGGCCAGGTGGTCGCGGTTTTTACCGATGTTAGCCAAAAGAAGGAGACCGAGCAGGCCTTGTTGACCAGCCAGGCGACGCTGGAGCAGATCGCGTACCACGACTCACTGACGCAATTACCCAACCGACGCCTGCTGTTCGACCGACTCACTCAGGCAATCGCGGTCGCTGACCGCACCGGCACCGCGCTCGCGGTCTGCTACCTTGATCTCGACGGCTTCAAGCCCGTCAACGACCAGTTCGGGCACGCCGTGGGGGACGCCCTGCTGCAGGCGGTAGCACAACGCTTTCGCGACGTGACCCGCGCCAGCGATACCTTCGCGCGCTGGGGTGGTGATGAGTTCGCGCTGGTGCTGACCGGGATCAAAGACGCCGAAGAGGGACAACAATCGGTCGAGCGCATTTTGCGGGCCGTCGCCACGCCCTACCAGATCGGCGAGCATCGCCTGGAGATATCAGCCAGTATTGGGGTCACCCTGTACCCGTTGAACAAGGTCAACGGCGACATGCTGCTGCGTGACGCCGAGCATGCCATGTATCTCGCCAAACAACGGGGTCACAATTGCTATCAATTCTTCGACTCAGCCAACAAAGACAGCAAAAACGCCAGACCGGACGCGCGCGCACGCTTTGCCAAGGCACTGCAAGACGGCGAACTCCGCGTGCTCTACCAACCGATCGTGGACATGCGTCTTGGCAACATCTACGGCTTGGAGGCGCTGGTGCGCTGGCAACACCCGGAACGCGGTATGTTGCTGCCCGGCGCCTTCCTCCCCTTGATCGAAGGCAGCGCGCTGATCCGGGCACTCGACCGCTGGGTGATGCAGCAGGCCACCAACGACCTAGCGGGATGGTTTGATCAAGGGTTGTCGACACGTTTGCATGTGAATCTCTCGGCGCATTCGCTGCTCGCCGAAGACTTCTTGGCCGAAGTGCAGACATTACTCGCCGCCGCGCAACCGGTCAGCAGCGACCAGATCAACCTAGAGATTCTCGAAACCGCCGCACTCAAAGATCTGGGGGCGGTCACGGACGTCATCCGCCATTGCAATGAGATCGGCCTGAGCTTCGCGCTCGACGACTTCGGCACCGGACATTCATCCCTCAACTACTTCCGACACCTACCCGCGAGGACCTTGAAGATCGGCCAGACCTTCGTCCGCGATATGTTAAGCGACCAGGAGGACCTTCGGATCGTGGAGTCCGTCATCGGCCTGGCGCATGCCTTTGGCCGCACGGTGATCGCCGAAGGCGTCGAGAGCGAGGAGCATGGAACCATGCTGTTGCGGTTTGGGTGCGACCTGGGCCAGGGCTACGGCATCGCCCCGCCCATGCCCGCGCCGCAGATCACGCAATGGTTACGGGACTACCGTCACCCGCGCCAATGGGGCTCGGCGACCGCCGATGTATGGCGCCCCCAGGATCTGCCGCTACTGACCATGGAGGCGGAACATCGCCGCTGGATCGATGAGCTGATTCAAACGGCGAAGGGCGATGGCGAACACGGCCCCATCGCCACGGACGATCAGTCTTGCCGATTCGGCCATTGGTACCACACCGACGGTGTGCGTCAATACGGGCACATGGACACCTTCAAGGACATCGGAGCCTTGCACCAGCGGGTGCACCACCTCGGCGACCGCCTGCTGCGCCTGCGCGAAAACGCCGACGCGTTGGATGAGCAAACCCTCGAGCAATTGCACATGGCCAGCGCTGCCCTGATCGACCGCTTAACCATCCTGCAGAATGCGGTTAGCGAAAACCAGGTCGCCGCGCCGTCGATCCGCGCGCACGCACCACCCACCTTCGAAAGCCCGCAGTCGGAAGACTCCGGCGATCCCGACTGGGCGACGCCCACCTGACCGGCAACCTACATGAAGGTGCGGCAGAGGGGCGCGGCACGTAGGTGCGGCTTCAGCCGCACGCTTACCCCCCAACCGACACCAACGCCTCATCAACCCGAATCCCGACCACCGACCCCACAGGCACCATCATCGCAGCGCCGACGAAAACGCCAGTCCGCGAAACGCGCATAGCCCCATTCGAGCGGTCGGATCAACCCCAAAGCCTCGACCACGCGCGCCAAGACCCGGTAGCCCGGTAGCCGGCGCCAGATCGCGACAAACGCTGGCACGCCGGAAAGCAACCGACCGTCTGCTTCCTGCACATGCAGCCGACGCATCGCGGTGCTGGTGTCCAGACCGATGGCGGCGAGTTCATCGGCGGCCTCGGTGAGATCGACCCAGCGCACGCGCTGATCACGATCGACACGACGATAATGGGCGATCTCCTTGCTGCACAGGGGGCAACCACCGTCGTAGTAGGTCGTTAGCCGCTCGCCGGGGCCAGCAGCGGTCTTGGCCGCGTCGCCAACAGAGGACTGGGTGGCGGAGTGGGTGGCGGGCTGGGTGGCAGATTGGGGGGGCGACTGGGTCATAACAGAAACACTAGGTTGCAACTCGACAGGGTAAGAATAAACACTGGGTGATGATCACCAAAATCGGTTCACCACTAACGGGAACGAGCCGATCGAGGCACCGATTATGCAACCGGCTCCGCCTCGACATCAGGCTGTCCAGCATCCGCCTCATAGCGGACGGCGTCGCCAACACGAATCACACCGCCTTCGATGACGCGGGCCGTTAGTCCGCCATGACCGCGCATGGCGTTGTAGCCGCCGAGACCCAATTCCTCCTCCATCCGCGAGCAGGGATGCGCGAGGCCGGAGCCCTCGAACAGCGCCTCGCCGATGCGAAAGCGGCGGTCCTTCAGGGCCAGTAAATTGAGGCCGGCAACGACGATGTTGCGGCGAAGGCGCGCGGGATCGAGCGATTCCTCGTTCAGCAGCGCCCCGACCACCGCCAGATGCTCGGCCTGGATCAAGGTCACCTGACGCTTGCCGGCGCTGCGGCTGCGGTAATGATCGCCCGCGAGTCCGATCCCTGCGACTGCCTCGACGGCGTCGCGGACATCGATCGTGCCCCGACGCAGGGGCCTGATGCCGAGCCACTGCACCTCCCCTTCGCGTGGGAAGCGTCGCAGTAGAATCCGCATCGCGCTCTGGCGGGAGTTGTCATGCACGAGCGAGCCGACCCCAGGTTGGCTCCGGCTTCCAAAGCTTGTGTTCGGCGGAGTCGTCGTCATTGCGATTCCCGTTGTGGGCAGGCGAAGCCAGTGTGCCAGTTGCGCTAAGATTGCGCCGGCGAGCCCACAGTCAAGCGCCACCGTCGACGAGGCAAAGCCTAGCCACCGCCACCCAGGCTGATCCGCTCAACCCAACGCCCCCGCCCATTACAAGCAGTTCGAAGTCATCTACCGGCGCCACTTTAGGCTCCACGCTGAGACCGTGGCGCCGCTACTAGCAGGCCTCAATACCCGACAGATCGACGCGCTGGAGCGGACCTTTCGCAAACAGGCCAGCGAAGACGCCGAGGAGAACGCACCCGAGAATGCCGCCCAACGTGAGCGCAAGAGCGCAAAGCGGTACAAAAAGTCCTGATCGGAACGCGCAACGCAGCGGCGTCTTCCGAGCCCGAGAGCGCGCCAGCGCCTGTTACCCCCCGTTGACACTCGAATGCTTGACGGCATGGTGCGCATCTGGCTTAGTGGCAAACATGACTGGCTTTAATGTGATTTTCGACCCATAAAAGCAGCAATGCTTGACATGACTGACGACGAGACAACAACCCTGCGCGACCTCGGCAGGCGCTTGCGCCGGCAACGTTTGGCAACGGCGGAGCCGCAGGCGCGGGCGGCGGCCCGCATTGGTGTCTCTCTGCCCACCTATCGCAAGCTTGAGCAGGGCGACCCTACGGCGCAGATCGGTCTCTGGGTGCGAGCACTACGGCTCTACGGCGGACCAACGGGGTTGGAGCAGCTGTTGCCCGAGTCGCTGTTCGATCAGGATGAAACGCGCCAGCGCGCGCCCCGCCAAACCAGCGTGCCGCGGCAGCGATGATCCGCCTCTCGGTCTGGCTGCGAACGCCGGATGGCGCATCGAAACGTGCCGGCGAGCTCCGCGTCGCCGACCCAAACGCTGCCCTCGGCGGCGCGCTGCGGGGCGAATTTCGCTATGACGGCGACTACCTCACCGACGCCGGTGCCATTGCATTGGACCCCGTGCACCTGCCCCTGGAGCCGCGGGTATTCGCGGCCGATCGGCCGAGCGCCGGCGTGCACGCCGTGTTCGAAGACTCGCTGCCGGACGATTGGGGGCGCGGCCTGCTGATCCGGCAACATCGGCTGCCGCGGGCGCGGCAACGGGTTCCGGATCTGCTCGGGTATCTTGGCGCGGCCGGGCTTGGCGCCCTCGCTTATGGCCTCGACGACGGTAAACCGCTGACTACGCCCGCGCCGCCGCTGCACACCGCGACATTGATCGAGGCTGCGCTGCGCTACGACGCGGACCCGACCGCTGTTGCCGAGGCGGACCTGGTGGCGTTGTTCCAGGCCGCGAGTTCGCCTGGGGGTGCCCGGCCGAAGCTGCTCGTCGAACACGCGGGGCGGCCCTGCATCGCTAAGCTCGGCTCCAGCCGCGACCACGTCGAGCTCGTGCGCGTGGAGGCTGCCTGCCTGGCCTTGGCCCAGGCGTCCGGCATCAGCGTGCCGCGCTTCGAGGTTGTGGGGCTGGGCCGTCATGCGGCACTGCTCGTCGAGCGCTTCGACGTGCAAGGCCAGCGCGGCCGCTTTCACCGGCTTAGCCTGCAGACGCTGCTCGGCGCCGAGGGCTGGTATCAGCTTGGCTATGGTGACCTTGCCGACCTGGTCCGGCGGGTCTCGGCCCGGCCCGAACTGGATCTGCCCGCGCTCTATCGGCAGGCGGTCTTCAACGCGCTGCTCGGCAACACCGACGATCACCTTAAGAATTTCTCGATGCTGCGTCGCCGCGAGGGCTGGCGACTGGCGCCGGCCTATGACCTTACCCCAGACGAACCGCCGCGCGGCGAGCATGTACTGCACTTCGGCGCCGCCGATCATCAGCCAGACGCCGCCGCGCTCGCGCGGCTGGCGCGGGCCTTCGGGCTATCCGCGACCAAGGGGGCGCGAATCCGCGCCGAGGTGGCTGCGGCAATGGTCGGCTGGCAAGCGGTGTTCCGCGATTTCGCGGTCAGTTTGAAAGACCGCGACCGCTTGGCGGCGGACATCGAGCGCCGGCTGACGCGCTGCGGGACCTTGGGCTGAAGCAAGCCGAAGACGACGACCTTAGGCGATTTCTGTCAACTTTCATACCATCGTGCTTGCCTTTTCGCCCGTCTTTGGTGATGTTTGTTTCCGATCGGGGTTGCAGCACGTTCTCGTCGGTCGGGCCTGGGCCGCCCTTTGTTTGAGGTGTGCCTGTCCCTGCGAACCTGCGCCTGCGTCGAGATGACAGCGTGCAAGGTGTGCATCAAACTTGACCAACCAGAAGGAGAAAACACCATGAAGACCATCGCAGCGCTACTCGTCGCACTGCTCTCCCTACCAGCCGCCAACGCCCAAGAGCCGGAGCCGGAGCCGGAGCCGGAGCAGGCGCAAGCGCAGTCGGAACCGGCCGCCACGCCCGACAGTTCCGATCTGGGAAAGGAACAGCGCTGGCGCGACCAGATCGTCGATAGCCTAATGGACGGCGACGCCGTGGACCTGACCGCAAATGGGCTGACCTTCCTTGGGCTCTATACCGAGGCCGATGAAGACACCGGTCGCGGGGCGGTGATCGTGCACGGCATCGGCGTCCATCCAAACTGGCCGCAGGTGGTCTATCCGCTGCGCACCGGCCTGCCCCAGCAGGGTTGGAGCACGCTGTCGATCCAGATGCCGGTGTTGGCAAACGAAGCAACCGATGCGGACTACGCGCCGCTGATGGACGAGGTCGCACCGCGCCTCGACGCCGCCATCGCCTACCTGCGCGAACAAGGGGCGGAGCGCGTCGCCATCGTCGCCCACAGCCTGGGCGCGACCATGACCAGCGACTACCTGGCTAGCCACCCGCAGGCCGCCGATGCCTTCGTCGCTGTCGGCCTGTCCAGCGGCGGCGAGCACGCCGGCGTCGACAACGCCGAACTGATCGGCCGCATCCAGCGACCGATCCTGGACATGTTCGGTCAAAACGACCTCGAGGCGGTCGTCGCCGGTGCCCCGGGGCGGGCCGAGGCCGCTGCGGGCAATGCGGGTTACAGCCAGGTACAGGCAGCGGGCGCGGACCACTTCTTTGACGGTCAGGATGACGCGCTGGTCGAGATCGTCTCCGGCTGGCTCGACGAGGCGGTACCCGCGGGGGACTAGCGGCAGGCTCGATGCCGCGGCACCAGCTAGATTGCTTTGCAGAGGAGTCAAGTTTCGATGCGGCATCGGACTGGCGAGATTCCTCAAAATCGGGATCGGGATCGGGATTGAGTCACTCGCTAGTCGGTACGATTTCGATAGCGATTTCGATACCGATACCGATACCGATACCGATACCGATACCGATACCGATGATCACAACTCGTCGGCCGGAGGCGAAGCCTTGCTCGGTCAACGGTCCCTGGGTCTCTATCCGCGAGCGGCTGGTCCTCGACCACTCAGCGGATCTCCCGGCAACCGCCCGCCCCCGAGGAAGCGGCACCGGGTGCGCCATCGCGCGCTTGGCTTGCGCGAACCCATCGACAGCGCCGCCTCACCAGGCAAACCTCGGCCGCTCGCAACGCGAGACGCGTCACTTCCCGGTATAGTATGGGGCCTCCCGCAGTCACCCGCCGCGTCCATCAGAAAGCCATGGAGTCTTCCGACCTCGACGCCCTGCGCGTCCGCATCGGCCGAACCCACCTGCAGACGCGCCTCGGTCTCGAAGAAGAGCATGAAGCGTTCGCATTCGGCCGCCCCGGCGCGCACTTTTTCTATCCCGAGAACTGGTACTCGGTGCACGGCTTCATTCGCCACAGCCTGCGCCTGGTGGGGCTGTACGGCCGGGCCCAACGCAATGCCCAGGCGATTCGGCTGGTCGAGAATCGGCTGCGCATCGCTGGGCTGCCCGAGGGCTTCGACGGCTATCGCATCCTTCAGCTCAGTGATCTGCACCTGGACATGGACCCGCGCAACCCCCAGGCTCTGCATCGCCGGCTGTCCGGGCTGCGCTATGATCTGTGCGTACTGACCGGCGACTACCGCGCCAAGACCTATGGTCCGTATGAGCGCGTGCTCGAAGGCATCGAAGCGCTGCGCAAGCAGCTCAACGGGCCGGTGTATGCCATTCTCGGCAATCACGACACCATCCGTCTGGTCAAAGGACTCGAGGACGCGGACATCCGCGTGTTGTTGAACGAGTCGGTAGCGCTGCAACACGCCGGTCAGGTCATCCACTTGGCCGGCATCGACGACGCCCATTATTTCCAGGTGCACAACCTCGACAAGGCCGCCGCCGGGATTCCCGCCAATGCCGTCGCGCTGCTGCTCTCGCACACGCCCGAGACCTATCGCCACGCGGCACATGCGGGGTTCCATGCGATGTTGTGCGGCCATACGCACGGCGGTCAGATTTGTTTGCCCGGCGGATTCCCGATCTTTTGGGATGCACGGTGTCCGCGCGCGCTGGCGGCGGGGGCTTGGCGCTACCGCGAGCTGGTCGGCTACACCTCGGTCGGCGCGGGTACCTCGGTGGTCAACGCGCGGCTCAATTGCCCGCCCGAGATCACCATTCATCGCCTAGAACGCGCCTGAGACGCGCCCAACCGGGCAGGCTCAGGCGCGCCGCGGACGCCGTCTGTACCAAACCGCCAGCGGCTCCAGCGCGGCGTGCAGCGTCACGAACCCAACGACCACGGCGACACCTTCCAGCCAAGTCAACGACAGCGGCGCGGCGAGCGCCAAAACCGGCAGCAGAACCTCGGGAATCCCGTCGAGCAAGAAAGACCCTGCATGCACGGGTTTACCCAAACGGCGTTTGATGAAGCTCGACAGCAGGTCGCCGGCCATCGCGGCCAGGGCGATGATCAGCCCGAGCCGCCAACCAAGGCCGAACCACTCGGCCGCGGGTGCGGTCAGCACAAGCGCCGCCGCGATACCGCGATAGGTCTTGGCGGCGCCCAGCAGCGGCCGGCCATCGGCGAGGCAACGCCCGCCGTCGATGCGCCAAGCGAGGTGTTGGCCAAAGGCGAGCTGCGCAAGCACCGGTGCCGCATTGGCCAGCAGCACGAGCATCAACAGCGAACAGACAAGCGTCCAAGAGAAAGTGTCCAATAGAACAAAAATCACCGCCGTGATCTGGCACCGCAACGCACTATCGTTCAGCTCACCACGTTTCGGAATGGGCTGCCCTTGTCTGCAAAGACCCCGTCATCGGCTTCAGAACGCCCGCGACACACGCCAGCGCTGGTAATCGGGCTCGTCCAGATAGGCCTTGCTGGCAATGTAGTTGAGCACGTTGCGCAATCGATAGAAGCCGATGACGGAGTCTACGCGCAGCAGTTCTTTGCCCTGTTCGTCGAAGAACAGCACCGACGGCGCATAGAACAGGCCGAGTTCCGCCGCCCATTCCCGCGCCGTGGTGCGCTGGCCGGATGGCGTGATCACCGGCGTGTCCGACCACATGTCCAACTGTACACTGTCGAACTCGCGAAACTGGCGCACGATCGCGGGTTCGCGTAACACCTCGCCGTGCAGCACGTCGCAACCATGGCACTCGCCCTGTTCGAAGAACACCGCCAACGGCCGCTCGCTGGCCATCAGGGTGCGATTCAGGTCATAGGGCGGCGAGGCGAAGAAGTCCTCTTCGTTAAGATCGCCAGCCTCGAACACCATGCGGTTCTCGCCACGGGCGAGGTAATCGCGAAAGGACTCGCGCTTGTAGTGGCCGTCGGCCACGAACTCCAATGCAGCGCGAAACTGATAGGGCGGGTAGTAGCCGCGCAGCCGCAGCACCTCGGCGCCGCTGGCATCGTAAAAGATCAGCGAGGGCGTGAAATTGGTGCCCTCCCGCAACGAGTAGTCACGCTCGGTCAGGGTCTCGCCATTCAGGTCGGTGACCTCGTCGATGCCCCAGATGTCGATGGGGACAATGTTGAAGTGGCGCTGGGTATATTCGACGATATCCGCCAGGCCGAAGTTGTCGTTCATCAGTTTGTGGCAGTAGGCGCAGCGCTTTTGGCCAAAGTAGACGACCAAATCCTTGCCCTCGGCGACAGCGGCGGCGTGATCCTCCGGCAGGTTCAGAAACGGCTCGTTAAACCACTCCGGATATTCGAGCGCCTCATCGCGGGGGAAGTCGTTGAAGCTGAAGCGGTCGCCCTCGGCCTGAAACGACTCCTCGAAGTCGGCGTCGGCGGGTGCCGCGGAAACCGTCACATCGGTCTCGACCGCAGCGACGGCGCCACAGACCCCGATCAGCGTCGCCAGCACCACCCATGCCAGACGCCTGGGCGCCGATTGCCGAAACGCGCGGTGAATCATCGAATCGTCTCCGGTGGTGTTGGTCCGCGGGCCGATGGACCTGAGTTCTTTAGTTTCGTGCTCGGACGCTGCCCAAGCCTCTATTCGACAACAGGCTGGCGTCGACGTCCAGCCCATTTCATCCCGGCTGTCACCCGGCGGGTTACAGGACCGCGGCGGCAAGAAAACGACGCACCAGGAACAAGGCGGCGATCGAGCGCGCCTCAGTGAAGTCGGGGCGCGACAGCAGCCCATCGACATCCGCGATGGGCCAGGCCACCACCTCCGGCGGCTCCGGCTCATCACCCGGCGCCGAGTCTGGGTAGAGGTCGCGGGCCAGCACCAGTTGGGTGTGATGGGCAATATAGCCGGGCGCGATGCTCATGCGATGCAACACGCGTAGGTCGCGGGCAGCCTTTCCAACCTCTTCGCGAATCTCGCGTCCGGCGGCCTCCAGAATACCCTCGCCGGGGTCGACCACGCCCTTCGGGAAACCGAGCTGATAGTCATCGCTGCCGGTCGCGTATTCCCGCACCAGCAACAGCGTCTCCGGGTCCGGCATCGGTACGATCATCACCGAGTCGTTGCCACCGAGCAGACGCTCGAAGGTGCGCTGGGCACCGTTGCTGAATTCGAGATCGACCGCCTGAACGCGAAAAATGCGCGACTGTGCCGCCAGTCGGCGATCGAGGACGCGCGGCGGCTTGCGCAGCGTTGGTCGCGACTTTGTGGTCATCGGTTTGCCTCCGGTATGCTGTCGATCCGATCCACCTGTGCTCCCTTCACCCTCCACCATGCACGCCCCGCACAACCCGCCAGCACCACAGCTCGACTGGGACACCATCGACACCGTCTTTCTCGACATGGACGGCACGCTGCTCGACCTGTATTTCGACAACCATTTCTGGCTGGAACACGTGCCGAAACGCTACGCGGAAAAGGTCGGACTGAGCCTGGAGCAGGCCAAGGATGACCTGATGCCGCGCTATCGACGCATCCAGGGGACGCTGGACTGGTACTGCGTGGATCATTGGAGTCGGGAACTTGGACTGGACATCGCGCTGCTAAAGGCGGAGGTGGAGCATCTGATCGCCGTGCACCCGTTCGTGATCGACTTCCTGGACACCTTGGCAGCGCGCGGCAAGCGCCGGGTGCTGGTGACCAATGCGCATCAGAAGTCCATCGCGTTGAAGCTGCAGCGCACGCGTCTTGGCGGCCACCTGGAGCGCGTCATCTGCGCCCATGAGCTGGCATTGGCCAAAGAATCGCCAGGGTTTTGGGAGCGCGTGCACGCCATCGAGCCCTTCGAGCCGGCGCGCACGTTGTTCGTCGACGACAATCTCGACGTATTGCGCGCCGCACGCGCCTTCGGTTTCCGCTGGCTACTGGCCATCACCGCACCGGATTCCCGCAAACCGGCCCAGGCCATCGACGAGTTTCCTGCCCTGAGCGGTTTCCAACCGCTGCTTGCCCAACTGGTCTAGGCCTCCGCACCGCGTGCGTGAGGCCCGCGCAAGCCGCTGGCATCAGGCCAGCTCAACTCGCGGGAGCGTTGCCGGCGGCCGGCTTACGGCGCCGCCGACGTGGCCGACGCGTCGATTTGTCGGCCGCATCGCGTTGTTGTTGGGATGCCCCGTCCGCGCTTGGTGCAGGCTGTGGATGGCCCTCTGGGCCTGATCCAGCCTCGGATTGGGCCTCGGGTTGGGCCTCGGCACGGGGCTGACTCGGGGCTCGCGCTTGGCGCTCGGAACGCCGGCCATCCCCGCTGCGGCGTTCGGGGCGACCGCGTCGCTCCGTTCGCGGGCCGTCGCGATCTTCCCGCGGTCGCCGCGGCACGCGCACCCGGCTGTTATAGTCGATGTCCGCCAGCAGCGAGTCATCGACGCCGCTGACCTCGATCTTGGCACCGATGTAGGCCTCGATATCCGGCAGGCAGAAGGCGTAGGTCTCGCAAACAAAGCTGATAGCATCGCCTGCCTCGCCGGCACGCGCGGTGCGGCCGATGCGATGCACATAGTCCTCGGCATCTTCCGGCAAGTCGTAGTTGATGACGTGGGTGACGCCGGGAATGTGCAGGCCACGGGCAGCGACGTCGGTGGCAACCATGATGGGCAGTTCGCCAGCCTGGAACTGACGTAACAAACTGAGACGCTTCTTCTGTGGCACATCGCCGGAGAGCATGGCCGATTTCAGCCCATTGCCCTCGAGGAAACCCCAAACCCACTCGCCCTCGCGCTTCGTGTTGATGAAGATCATGATGCGGGCGTCTTCAAAGCCGCGAATCAGGCCGATCAGCAGCCGCACCTTCTCGTCATTGGCAACCATATAGCACGACTGGCGCACGCGGTCGGCGGTGACCTTCTCCGGGGCGATCTCGACCATTTGCGGGTCGTTCATGTGCTCATAGGCGAGCTCCATGACGCGGTAGGACAGCGTCGCCGAGAACAGCATACCGAGCCGCTCGGTGGGAGGCGGCATGCGCCGCAGCACGAACCGGATGTCTTTGATGAAACCGAGGTCGAACATACGGTCGGCCTCGTCCAACACCACGACTTCCACCGACTGGAAGTCGAACACGCGTTGCTTAAAGTAATCGATGAGTCGCCCCGGCGTGCCGATCAGGATATCGACGCCGGCGGCGACGGTATCGCGCTGCTGCTGATAGCCGGTACCGCCGTACACCAGTCCGAGACGCAGGCCGGCGTGACGGCCGATGGACTCGGCGTCGCGATGGATCTGCACCGCCAGCTCGCGCGTGGGCGCCAGAATGACGACGCGGGGTTGCTGCGGTCCGCCCCCCTGATCCGCGGCCGGGTGCGTCAGCAGTCGCTGCATGGCGGCCACCAAAAAGGCCGCCGTCTTGCCGGTACCGGTCTGCGCCTGGCCGGCGACATCGCGACCGGCAAGCGCCAGCGGCAGCGTTTCGGCCTGGATCGGAGTACAGTAGGTGAAGCCGGCGTCGGCGAGACCGTCGAGAATGCGCTGGTCCAGGTCGAAGCTGTCGAAACGGGTGTCTGAAAGGTGGGTCTGAGGCATTGAGGGATGCTGACGGAGCTGTGTTGGTCGCCTGAGCGGCGCGCGGGGCTTGCAAATCTTGATATCTTTGGCTCAAATAGCATCTTAACCCTGCGGGCAAGAACAAAGCCAATCTACCCCGCCCCGCCAAACCTCAGCCGCCCGATACCGCAATCTGCCATCGGAGCCCGAGTCCGGAGCGCATTTTCGGAGCCCAGGTCCGATCGCGCGGCACGCTGTCATAACCAATTCGGAGAAACACTGAAGTGAGCGAACGCATCCTGCATGTGACGGATGACACCTTCGAAGACGAGGTGCTCAAGTCCGACGAGCCGGTTCTTGTCGATTACTGGGCCAACTGGTGCGCCCCGTGCAAGATGATCGCACCGGTGCTTGAGGAGATCGCCGAAGAATACGACGGCCGCATCAAGGTGGCCAAACTGGATATCGACCAAAACCGGGCCATTACCGAACGCTTCAACGTCCGCGGCATTCCGACGCTGATCCTGTTCAAGAACGGAGAGGCCGAGGCAATCAAGGTCGGCGCCGTCTCCAAATCGCAACTGACGGTGTTCATCGACAGCAACCTCTGATCCCGGACCGAGCCCCGCGTGCCCGCGCATCGATCGGGGTTTAGCGGACCGGCGCCGTCGCCAGCAACGCCACGCGGCGCCACGGCCGACGGTATCCGGCCCGAACTCTAGGGATCACACCAGTCCGAAACACCGCAAGCCGTTGTCGGGCGACCCGATCGGGCGCCCTGCACCAACCCCGCCCTCGCTGGCCAACCCTGCTCTCCCCGGCTGCTTTTCCCGGCTCCCCGCCGCCCGGCCTGCACCGCAGAGACAATTCCGCCGGCGTCTGACCCCCACCCGCATCCAAAAGACCGACATGAATCTCACAGAACTTAAGAAGATGCCCGTGCCCGCGCTGGTGGAACTGGCGCAGTCAATGGAAATCGAAGGCATCGGCCGTTCGCGCAAGCAGGACCTGATCTTCGCGATCCTGAAGGCGCAGGCCAAGCGCGGCGAGGACATCTCCGGCGACGGCGTGCTCGAGATCCTGTCCGACGGCTTCGGCTTCCTGCGCTCGGCGGACGCCTCGTACCTGGCGGGTCCGGACGACATCTATGTCTCGCCGAGCCAGATCCGACGCTTTTCGCTGCGCACCGGCGACACCATCTCCGGCAAGATTCGTCCGCCCAAGGACGGCGAACGCTACTTCGCGCTGCTCAAGGTCAGCGACATCAACTTCGACCGGCCCGAGAACGCCAAGAACAAGATCCTGTTCGAGAACTTCACGCCGCTGTTCGCGCAGGAGCGGATGCAGTTGGAGATCGGTAATGGCAGCACCGAGGATCTCACGGCGCGAGTCGTCGATCTGGTGGCGCCCATCGGCAAGGGTCAGCGCGGGCTGATCGTGTCCCCGCCCAAGGCCGGTAAGACCATGATGTTGCAGAACATCGCCCAGTCCATCGGCCACAACCACCCGGACGTGTTCCTGATCGTGCTGCTGATCGACGAACGCCCGGAAGAAGTCACCGAGATGTCGCGCTCGGTGCGTGGCGAGGTCATCTCGTCGACCTTCGACGAGCCCGCCACACGTCACGTGCAGGTGGCCGAGATGGTCATCGAGCGCGCCAAGCGATTGGTCGAGCACAAGATGGACGTCGTGATCCTGCTCGACAGCATCACGCGTCTGGCACGCGCCTACAACACCGTGGTGCCGTCGTCGGGCAAGGTGCTCACCGGCGGTGTCGACGCCAATGCCTTACAGCGCCCGAAACGCTTTTTCGGCGCCGCCCGCAACGTAGAGGAAGGCGGCTCGCTGTCGATCATCGCCACCACCCTGGTGGACACCGGCTCGCGCATGGACGACGTCATCTACGAGGAGTTCAAGGGCACCGGCAACATGGAACTGCACCTGGATCGGCGCATCGCCGAGAAGCGCATCTTCCCGTCGATCAACATCAACCGCTCCGGCACCCGCCGCGAGGAATTGTTGATGCCGGCCAGCGAGCTGCAGAAGATGTGGATTCTGCGCAAGATTCTGCACCCGATGGACGAACTCGCCGCCATCGAATTCCTGCTCGACAAGCTCAAGACCACCAAGACCAACGATCAGTTCTTCGACTCAATGAAGGGCTGAGCCAACATTCAGCACAGGACTGCCGCAGGATCGCCGTCGATGACACCAACCACTCCGGCGCGTGGCTATGCACGCATCGGCGCCGCCCTCGCCTCCGTTGTGCTGCTGATCGCGGCGGCAGTGCTGGCGTTGCAACTCAGCGTCGACCTGCGTCGGCTACAAACCGTGCAAACGGATCTGGCGGAGCTGCAGGACGTGCGCTACGGACTGCTGAACGCGGAACTCTGGGTGGACCAGATCGGCGACATCCTGGCGCACAAGATCGATACCTTCGAGGTCACCGACGCGAACCGGCCGCTGGTCAAGCGCAACATCGAGGTCGTGTTGGACCGGCTGATGGTCGAGGTCGAGGACTATCTGCGTCGACGCAATGCGGCCGGTGACAACTGGGTCGAGCGCATGCAAGGCACGCTGCGCCAAGGCGTGCAGGACTTCTTACTCGATTTCACCGAACTGCGCGCGCGCGTTCCGGTGTATGCCGAGGCGGTCATCGACGAGCTAAACCGGCCGGAGACCCGCGAGACGATCAAACGCCAGTTGCTGCAAGCCATCGAACGCGCCGCCGCGGCGACCCTGTCCGAGACCGACCTCACCACCTTCGAACTGATCCTGAGCCGCCATGGTTGCACGCAAGCCCCTGCTTGCGTCGACGCCATGCAGGCGGAGAGCGCCGATTTACGCCAGCGGTCGACGCTCTCGGCGCTGTGGGTCGTGGCCCTGGTCGCCGCGATGTTCGCGCTGGCCTTCGCACGCCGCCGGGTGTTACCGGCGGAGACCATGGCGCTGCTGACGGCCGGCACGCTGGTGCTGCTGGCGGTGGGCGTCTGGACGCCGATGATCGAGGTGGACGCGCGCATCGAGAGCCTACGCTTCCTGCTGCTTGGGGAGCCCATCAACTTCACCGACCAGGTGCTCTACTTTCAGAGCAAGAGCATCCTCGACGTGGTCGCCGTGTTGGCGAACACCGGGGCCGCGGACATGCTCCTGGTGGCGGTGCTGATTACGCTGTTCAGCCTGGTGTTTCCGACCGCCAAGGTCATCGCCGGCTTCCTGTACTACTTCGACTTCAAAGGCCTGCGCGGCAACGCGCTGGTCTATTTTTTCGCGCTGCGCTCCGGCAAATGGTCCATGGCGGATGTGCTGGTGGTCGCCATGCTGATGGCCTATGTCGGCTTCAGCGGCCTGGTCGCGAACCAACTGGCGAGCGTGGCCGGCGCCGGCCGCGGCGTCGACGTGCTCACCACCAACGGCACATCGCTGCAGGTGGGGTTCTTCATGTTCCTGGCGTTCGTGCTCGCGAGCCTGGTGCTGTCGTCGATGCTGGAGGCACGGTTGCAGAGGCGGACCTCATGACGGGACGGGCGGCCAACCGGCCCCTCGGGATCGGCTCAACCGGGCATGCGATGCCCGACGTGAGTCGTGTGGTGTACGCCAGGGGGCTTGCGGGTGGCACCAGCAACCTAGGCGGCGAACCCGGCGATCGATTCTGCATCGCCGGCCTGCTCGTCTCTCGACGAACGCAGACAGGGTGTCACTGATGAAGGACCTGGTCCTGATCGGCGGCGGCCACGCGCATGTGGCGGTGCTGAAACGCTTTGGCATGCGCCCGGTTCCCGGCCAAAGGCTGACGTTGATCACCCGCGATATCGACACCCCCTACTCGGGCATGCTGCCGGGGCTGGTTGCCGGGCATTACGACTTCGACGCCTGTCATATCGACCTCGGTCCCCTGGCGCGCTTTGCCGGCGCCCGGCTCTATCATGCCGAAGTGGAGGGTCTGGATCTCAAGAACCGGCTGGTGCTAGTACCCAACCATCCGCCGATTGCTTACGACCTGCTGTCGATCAATACCGGGTCTCGGCCCGATCGGGTAGATATCCCCGGCGTCGACCAATACGCATTGGCCGCCAAGCCAATCGACGTCTTCCTGCGACGCTGGCAGCAGCTGATCCAGCGTGTCCTAGAGCACACAGGGCCATTCCGGATCGTCGTCGTGGGTGGCGGCGCCGGTGGTGTAGAACTGGCCCTGTCGACCCAATGGCATCTCCAGCGCGCGCTGCAGACAGCCGGCAAGGACCCATCGCAGCTCCAGTTCCAGTTGCTTACCCGCGGCGACGGCATCATGCACGGACACAACGCCGGCGTGCGCGCCCGGTTCGAGCGCATCTTCGGTGAGCGAGGCATCCCGATCCGGACAGACAGCCCGGTCACGGCAGTCGCGCCCGACCATATCGTCACGAAACGCGGCGAGTCGATATCGGCCGATGCCGTCATCTGGGTAACCACGGCCTCAACGCCGACCTGGCCGCGCGAATCCGGGCTGGCCGTTGACGACGGAGGCTTCATCAAGGTCGACGCCACCTTGCGCTCCCTGTCCGACGATCGGATCTTTGCCGTTGGGGATGTCGCGTCGCTCCCCGATCCGCGACCAAAATCGGGCGTCTTCGCCGTCCGCCAGGGTCCGGCGGTCGCCCAGAACCTCCGCGCGGCCGCAACCGGCAAACCGCTGCGACCCTACCGGGCGCAGAAGCGCTTCCTCGGTCTGATCAGCACCGGCAACCAGTACGCCGTGGCATCCTACGGTGACTGGTCTTACGAGTCGGCCTGGCTGTGGCACCTCAAGGACTGGATTGACCGGCGGTTCATGCGCAAATTCAGCCATTTGCCCGAGACGGCCCACGATTGAGGCGCGAGACGGGCGGCAACCACCGCAGAGAGCGACGCGCTCCCTGCTGTTCGCTCAACAGTACGGTGGCAGCAGCTCATTCTAGCTAGCCATAGCCGCCGGAAGCGTACTCCGGAGTCTTTGGACTCGATGAGCAAAGTATCCGAATCCTTCGGGCCAACCATCGGAGATTGGTTCAAAGACCCCTCACATGGTAAGAAGAAGCGACTTGCGTTTCTGTGTGAGCAATTGGAAGTGCCCTTCCCACCGGATGCTG
This sequence comes from uncultured Gammaproteobacteria bacterium, assembly GCA_963698775.1. GTDB lineage: Bacteria > Pseudomonadota > Gammaproteobacteria > Chromatiales > Chromatiaceae > Thiohalocapsa. Next base: position 65,074 of record CAVOSE010000026.1, on the reverse strand, counting down.
GTCTGCGCTATCAACTCTTCCATCGAACAGCATCCGCAATTATTCAAGCAAGAAACTTCAGTGCCGTTTGTGCCGCCATGGTCGTACATACTTTCAGCCAGACTAACGAGGGGTTCGATGACTATGACGCCTTCTTGAAGATGATGGGTTTGAAGGCCGGAATAAACGAAGTCGCCACGAAGCAACTGTCAAACGGTGTCCGCTTGCAGCTTGCTTGGGTTCATGGAAGCGAAGAGTGGTTGCGAGTTTAGCAAGCAAGCGGCCAACAAGCGGGGTAGCTAAAGGCGGCGCACCAGCCTGAATGTTTGGGCTACAGATGCGGGATGGGTCGAATTTGCGTCGTTGTGTCGCCGCCTACAACTTTAGACGGGTACGGCCTCAAGAGAATGTGCTTGATGTCGGATGTGCTGCTTGAGTAGATTGTGTCGCTTGCGCTATACGGCTCTTCGCTCTATTCATTCAAAATTAATGTCGCACTCAATTGCGATGCGGAAAGAAGAAGCTCGCACAGAGACGCAGAGACGCAGAGACGCAAAGGGAAGAAAGAGAATTGGTCGATCTAACCACCGTAATGCCCTCCTCGAGTCTCCGCCGCCTCATATTTATTTGCCTCATTCCTCTCTTCTTCTCTGCGCCTTTGCGTCTTTGCGCGAGATATCTTTCTTCCGGCTGTGCGCGCGTCACTGTTCCAACCCATTGACGCAGCCGACGATCCCGTCTTTCATCAGCGCGGCCCCAAAGTTGAGCATTCCTCAGGTACATTATGTAGAGTTCGCACCCACCTGCTTCGGCCGGCACTGTGACATGACGCAATGAGGCGGTTGTGAAGCGGGCGAATTGTACGAAGTCATGGCGAAATACGATCGGAAAAACGACAAAATGCCGATTCGCCGCCTCCGCTCAGAGGTTCCTTCCCGCAACGCGACCGTCACCCTGCATCACCGCCGCGCACCCAACGATGGTAACGCCCCACCCAGGCAAGGACGCGTTGCGGTGCGTGCGCCCTCTTCCAGGCCCCAGCCGCATACTTGTTGGCCTCGACCCAGGTCGGATAGATGTGGATGGTGCCGAGGATCTTGTTAAGGCCCAGGCCATGACGCATCGCGAGAATGAACTCGATGATCAGATCGCCCGCGTGTTCACCGACCACGGTCGCGCCGAGGATCTTGTCCTTGCCCGGTACGGTGAGCACCTTGACCAGGCCCTCGGCGGATTCGTCGGCAATCGCGCGGTCGAGGTCGTCGATGCCGTAGGTGGTCACCTCGTAGTCGATGCCCTTCTCCTTTGCCTCAAGCTCGTTCAGGCCGACCCGCGCTACCTCGGGGTCGGTGAAGGTCGCCCAGGGGATGATCGAGAAGTCGACCTTGAAGCGCTTGAACCGCCCGAACAGGGCATTGACCGTTGCATACCAGGCGGTATGCGCCGCGGTGTGCGTGAACTGGTAGGGACCGGCGACGTCGCCGCAGGCATAGATGTTGGGAAAGTTGGTGCGCATGCATTTGTCGACACCGACGGTGCGGCGGTCGGTGACGGCAATGCCCAGCTCCTTTAGCCCATAACCGTCGGTGTTGGCGGCACGACCGACCGCGACCAGCACCGCATCGAAGTCCAGGATCAGCTCGCTGCCGTCGGCGCTTTCCGCGACCAACTGCTTGCTGCCGCCCACGACGCGAAACGCCTTGGCTTTGGTGCCGACGAGCACATCCACCCCCTCATCGGCAAAGCGGTCCATGACCAGCTTTGCGACTTCGGGGTCCTCGCGCTGCATGAGTCGAGGCGCCATCTCGACCTGGGTGACCTTGGCACCGAGGCGGGCGAAGGCCTGCGCGAGTTCGCAGCCGATCGGCCCCCCGCCCAGCACGAGCAGGCGCTCGGGCAGGGTGTGCAGCGACCAGATCGTGTCCGACGTCAGGTAGCCGACGTCGTCGATGCCGGCGATCGGCGGGACGAAGGGTCGCGCCCCGGCGGCGATAATGATCGAGCGCGCGGTCAGTTCGCGCTTGCCGTCCGGTCCGTCCACCTCGACGCTCCAGGGCGTCGTCAGCCGGGCGTTGCCTGTGACGCAGTCGACGCCGAGGCCGCTGTACCGCTCCACCGAGTCATGGGGTTCGACCTGCGCGATCACGCGCTGCACCCGCGCCATCAGGTCGGCGAATCGGAAATCAACTTGCACCGAGCGCATGCCGAGGCGGCTCGCCCTGCGCGCCTGGGCAATGAAGCGCGACGACTTGATCAGGGCCTTCGACGGCACGCAGCCCGTATTGAGGCAATCACCGCCCATCTTGTGCCGCTCGATCAGCGCGACCTTCGCCTTGACCGCGGCGCCGATGTAGGCGGACACCAGACCCGCCGAACCGGCGCCGATGACGATCAGGTTGTAGTCGAAGCGGCGGGGCTTGCGCGAGCGCCATGGGGCATAGACCCGGCGCGCCTTGATCCACTCGACCAGCTTGCGGGCGATGAACGGAAACAGCGCCAATAGCGCGAACGAACCCAAGAGCGCCGGTGACAGAATGCCGGTCAGGCTGTCGATCCGCGCCAGTTGGGTGCCGGCGTTCACGAACACGATGGTACCGGCAAACATCCCGATCTGGCTGATCCAGTAAAAGGTCCAGGTGCGCATGGGCGTCAGGCCCATCACCAAATTGATCACGAAGAACGGGAAGATCGGCACCAAACGCAGCGCGAACAGGTAAAACGCACCGTCCTTAGCGATGCCATCGTTGATCACGCGTAACCTGTCGCCGAACCGCTGCTGTACGGTGTCGCGCAATAGCGACCGGCTGACCAGAAACGCCAAGGTCGCGCCGATCGGCGACGCGAACGAGATGATCAGGGTGCCCCAGACTAGGCCAAAGATCGCACCGCCAACCAGTGTCATGACCGCCGCGCCGGGCAAAGACAGACCGGTCACGGCGACATAGACGGCGAAGAAGATCGACCCCGTCAGCACCGGGTGGAGCTGCCAAAAGGCATCGATGGCCGCTTGCTGTTCCTTGACAAACCCGAGGCTTAGGAACCGCCCAAGGTCGAACGCAAAAAAGGCGCCGATCGCGACGGTGATCAGGATCAGCAGCAGCTGTTTTTGCCTCGTCATCGGCGGGCCCTTCGTCGGTTAGCGGGAATTCTTGCCGGGAGTCGCATGGCGCGACCTAACCGCAGGACCCGGTTCCCCAATACACCGGATACTTGCATCCTAGCATCCATCAGATTCCGAGGTGCCGTCGCGCATGCCCCGCGAGTCCATGCCGCCGTCCGCGAGCCGCGACCGGATGGCGGCACGACCGAATTACACGGCTCGCCTCTTCCCCCTTCGCCAGCCATTCGTTCGATGAGACCAGGCGAACGACGAACTGGGGTCAACTGGTTGTTCAGTAGAAACTGGCGATGTATTCTTACCCCTTGGTACGTATCACTGCCGCGTCTTGACATCCTGTTAAGGAGAAATTGTTGAGCAAAGAATATACTGAAGAATTCTTGGTCGATTTTGGTGAAGACGGCAAGAACCTGTTGCCGGTCGTCACGCAGGATAGTGAGACCAAAGAGGTTCTGATTCTGGCCTTCGTAAATCAGGAGGCGTTTCGCGAGACCCTCGCCAGCGGCTATGCAACCTATTGGAGCCGTAGCCGCCAAGAATTGTGGAAAAAGGGTTTGACTTCCGGCGATATGCTCAAGGTCGACGACATCCTAGTCAATTGCGAACAGAATTCCTTTGTTTATCTGGTGACGCCGCAAGGAAAGGGGGCATGCCACGCCAAGAGGGAGGATGGCAATCCTCACAAATCTTGTTACTATCGTAGCATCATCGATGGCGAGCGATTGAAGTTCAACCAGCGGTAGGGACATCCGCCCGGCAAGGGCTCCACCTATAATAACTCCTACCCGGCCCCTAACGCATAGGTCTGTGAATGAATGACACGCAACTAGTCATCGGCATGCCTGCCGGCTCGCTTGCCAATCCGAATCGCGGCGGCAATCTCATTAAATTGCTCGAAGATGCTGGCTTCAAGACTAAGGGCTATGAACAGGGAGGGCCGAGCAGCTTTTCGACGGTCAATTTCCTGTTCGGCTGGGACGGCCGCCCGCAGGAGTTTGGCGCGCAATTGGGGATTGGCGAGCTTGACGTCGCCCTTGCGGGGGACGACTGGATGCAGGAACGAATCCTTGAGCTCGAGTTGGAATACGGCACCAAGATCGCACCGCGCAAGATTCAAACCTTGGATCGCGGCAGCGTGCGCATCGTCGGCATTGTCGACAACGACAACGACTTCGACAGCACTGAAGAGTTCTTGAGAGATCTGTGCAGCCGAAAGCAATTGATTACCGCGGTCTCTGAAATGCCCTATTTGGCGCTCAACTGGTTGCAAAACACGCTCAGAACAGTCGGCTTATACGAAGAATTTGCGAATTTCTCGGTGCAAAAATACAAGACCCCGTCCAAGATTGACGCCGGTATCGTCATCTACGAGACCTGGGGCAAGACGGAAGCGAAGATCAAGAACGGCGGTGCCGATATCGGTCTGGAGATTACTCAGACAGGTAGTGCTATACGTAACTATGGGCTCAAGATCATCGATACGATCATGCGGTCAGAGACCGGCGTCTGGATCAATCCGGAGATCCGGAGCGATCCGGTCAAGGTCGACTTGTTGCGCATGTTTTTGCTAAATCTGTATGGTGCGGTGAATGCAGAGAACAAGGTCATGATCATGTTCAATGTCCGCAAGGAAGATGCCGAGGTCATTCACGCGTATCTGGCGGAGCACAATCTCTTCGCGGATGAACCCACGATCAACAAGGGCGAGGACTACTACGTCTACAGCATTCAGGTGGATATTTCGGACAGCAAAACACCGATCGCAGGCATTCGATATAAGCTTGCGACCCTGGGAGCGAGAAATATCGATACCATTCCTATTGAATCCTCGATCCCAGGTCTCAATGCCATCGAATTCCTCGATCGCTGAGCAGGTACGCGGACGTCCATGAAAGCCATGATCCTCGCTGCGGGACGCGGAAATCGCATGCGCCCGTTGACCGATCACACACCCAAGCCGCTGCTGCGTGCCGGCGGCAAGACCTTGATCGAGCACCAGATCGAGCGCTTGAAGGGCGCCGGATTCCATGACCTGGTGATCAACCACGCCCATCTCGGCGAACAGATCGAGCAGGCACTTGGCGATGGCTCCCGCATCGGCGTGCACATCCGGTACTCCGCCGAGGGCCAGGACCGCGCCCTCGAGACCGGGGGTGGCATCTTCAAGGCACTCCCACTGCTCGGACCGGGCGCCTTTTTGGTCACCAACGGCGATGTCTGGTGCGACTTCGACTATGCTGATCTATGCTTGACCGATGGCGACCTGGCCGCGGTGGTGCTGGTGGACAATCCTCCCCACAACGGTGGTGGCGATTTTTCGCTCAGGGCTGGGCGGGTCGGCGTCGACGGGGAGCCGCGGCTAACCTTCTCCGGCATCGGCATCTACCATCCGGAGCTGTTCGCCGGCTGCACGCCAGGCGCCTTTCCGCTGGCGCCACTGCTCAAGGCGGCCATGGCGGCCGGACGGGTCGGCGGTCTGCACCACCGGGGACAGTGGTTGGACGTCGGCACCCCGCAGCGGTTGCAAGCGCTCGACCGCATGCTGATCGAAACAGGCTAGTGGAGACGCCGCGCCCGGCCTTGACCAGCGCCGTCCGAGCGCCATTCCGGCGTCTACCGTATTCGCGCACGACCTAACGGGATCCACGCATGGGCCAGGACATCTCCGCGAGCTGCTTCAGTCAAGCCGACTTCACGGAGTTCGAGGCACGTCTCGCGGCCGAGACCGATCTGCTCGCCCGCTGGTTTGACGAGGACTGCTTCGCCGACACCCCGGCGGAGGGTGGCTTCGAGCTGGAGGCATGCCTGGTCGACCGGCGCCACATGGCACCAGCCCCATTGATCGACGACCTGCTGGAGCGGCTCGACAATCCACTGGTCGTGCCCGAGTTGGCAAGGTTCAATCTCGAACTCAACGGCACGCCACTGCGCTTGGAAGGCGATGCCCTAAGCCGCCTCGCCGTCGAACTGGAGCACACCCTCGCCCAATGCAACACCGCGGCGACGGAGTTGGATGCTTGCGTCACCACCGTTGGCATCCTGCCGACGCTACGTCCGGAGCACCTGGTGCCGGCGCAGATGACCCCGCGGGAGCGCTATCGCGCCCTGAATCAGCAGATCCTGCGCCTGCGCAATCACGAACCCATCCGACTCGCGATCCATGGCGAACAGCCGCTGACCATCGAGCAACATGACGTCATGCTGGAGGCAGCAGCAACCTCGTTCCAGATCCACCTCAAGATGAGCGTCGCCGAATCCGCGCGCATCTTCAACGCGTCCAAGATCCTGTCTGCACCGATGGTGGCGCTGGCCGCAAACTCACCGTTCCTATTCGGCCGCGAGCTCTGGTGCGAGACGCGTATCCCACTGTTTGAGCAAGCGGTCTCGGTTGGCGACAGCCCGCTGCGCGAGCGCGTCGGCTTTGGCATTCGCTACGCCGACCGGTCGGTCATGGAGTGCTTCCGCGCCAACATGAGCCGCTATCCGGTGCTGTTGCCGCACCTGATGAACGAACCCATCGAGCGGCTTGCGCATTTGCGGCTGCACAATGGCACCATCTGGCGCTGGAATCGGCCACTGATTGGGTTCGACCCTGTAGATGGCGCGCCGGCACGGCCTCATCTCCGACTCGAACACCGAGTCGCCGCCGCCGGCCCCTCCACCAGCGACAATGTGGCGAACGCGGCCTTTTTCTTTGGCGCCGTGCGCGCACTGAGCCAAGCGGCAACGCCCCCCGAACAGCGGCAGTCCTTCGCGCAGGCACGCACCAACTTCTACCAGGCCGCCGAATACGGTTTCAACGCCCAGATCTCCTGGTTCGATGCCCGCCCCATACCGCTGCCGGAGCTCATCCTCGAAGACCTGCTGCCGCTTGCCCGCGACGGCCTGCGCGACCTCGGCATCAATGCCGCCGAGATCGATCACTGGCTTGGCATCATCGAGCAGCGCACCCGGACCAAACGCACCGCGGCCAACTGGCAGCGCGCCTGGGTCGCCCGTTTCGGACCCGACATGGCGGCCCTCACCGAGGCCTATCTGGCCCACCAGGCGGATGGCAAGCCAGTCCACGAATGGACGCTGGAATGAGCTTTGTGGCGCCACGCCACGCCATTCAGTGACTGCACCCGTTAACGATTGACGACCACTTCAGCATCATGACCGCATCTTCGCACTCAGTAACCGCCCCGCGCCCCCCAACCAGCGGACTGCGGGAACTGGATCGGCTACCGGACGGACTGCTCGACTGCGATACACGCTCGCTGGCGGGCGTGCTTGAGGCACCGACCCTGATCCACCTGCCAGGCCAGCGCGAGCCGGCACTATTCGTCTCGGTATTGATGCATGGCAACGAGGACGTTGGCTGGAACGCCATACGCCGCCTACTGCAACGCTACCGGGAGCAAGGTCGAACACTGCCGCGGGCGTTGAGCCTGTTCATCGGCAACGTCTCGGCAGCGGCCGTCGGCATGCGCCATCTGCCCGAGCAACCGGACTACAACCGCATCTGGCCCGGCACCGAGCTGGCAACGACGCCCGAGCACGCGATCATGGCCGACGTGGTCGAGCGCATGCAACAACGCGGCCTGTTCGCCAGTATCGACCTACACAACAACACCGGCGCGAATCCTCACTACGCCTGCGTCAACGTCATCGACAACCAGTTCTTGCATCTGGCGACCCTGTTCTCCCGCACCGTGGTCTATTTCATTCGCCCTCGCGGCGTCCAGTCCCAGGCCATGGCCAATCTGTGCCCAGCCGTGACGCTGGAATGCGGCAAGGTCCACGACCAGCGCGGCATCGATCATGCGCTAGAGTTTATCGACGCCTGCCTGCACCTAGCGCAAATCCCGGATCAGCCGGTACCCGCCCATGATATCGACCTGTTCCACACCGTCGCACAGGTCAAGGTCCCTGCTGAAATCGAATTCGCCTTCGCCCCCCGGGAGGCACGGTTGGTACTCTCTCCCGAACTGGAACGGATGAACTTTCGGGAACTGCCCGCCGGTACAGCCATCGGCCGCTGCGCCGACGGCACCGGCGTCTCGTTGGACGTTCGCGACGAATCGGGCCGCAACGTCGGCGCGCTGTACTTCAGGTTCGAGCACGGCGAGATCAAATTGCGGCTGCCGATCATGCCATCGATGCTCACCTGCGACGAACAGGTCATCCGCCAAGACTGCCTGTGCTATCTGATGGAACGCTACGACCAGCATGTGCCGAAGCGCGTCTAATCAGGACAGATCGACCGCGTGGCGTTTCAGGTCGGCAAGCTCGCAGACCTCCAGCGCCCGTTCGTGGGTGGCACGCAGCGCGACGCGGGGCGCGCAGCCGGCGTCGAGCGCCTGTTTCCAGCGTGCGGCGCACAGGCACCAGCGGTCGCCGGGCTTCAGGCCAGGGAAGCCGAACTCCGGCATCGGCGTGATCAGATCGTTGCCTTCCTCCTTGGAATAGTCGAGGAACTCCGCCGTCACCCGCGCACAGACGGTATGGGAGCCCAGATCCTGCGGCCCGGTCTCGCAGGCGCCGCTGCGGGTGAAGCCCGTTCGCGGCTCCATCGAACAGGTCTCAAGTGGCTCTCCGAGCACATTTTTCGGTTCTGGCATCACGTTGGCTCTCTCGGGTTTGTGTTGATGGTTGATGTGTAGCATACCGGTCCGCGCAGCGGACCGACGGCCCGTAGGGTCCGCTGTGCGGACCGGCGACTCTAGCCGAGCCTTCCACCCAACCTGGGGACGGCATCCAGGAGGCGGCGCGTATAGGCGTCGTCCGGGGCACGCAAGATCGGCCCGGTGGGGCCCTGCTCCACGATCAAGCCATCGCGCATCACGGCAATACGGGAACAGAGTCGCTCCACGACCGCAAGGTCGTGGCTGACAAACAGGTAGGCAAGGCCCTGCTCATGGCGCAGGTCGTCGAGCAGCGCGAGTATCTGCGCCTGCAGTGAGACGTCCAGCGCCGAGACGGGTTCGTCCAGCACCACTAGCCGCGGTGCGCCGAGCAACGCGCGGGCAATGGCCACGCGCTGGGCCTGCCCGCCGGAGAGCTGATGCGGGAAACGCCCCAGCAGACCAGGCTCTAGGCCGACCCGGGCGCAGACCTCGCCGATACGCGCGTCTCGCGCCGGCGCCGGCAGTCGGCCGAGCCCGCGCAAGGTGCGATCCAGGATGCGGCCGATGCGGTGGCGTGGGTTCAGGGCACCGACCGGATTCTGGAATACGTACTGGACCTGACGCCGAAACTGGGCGCGATCGGGCACGTCCAATCCGGCGAGCGACCGTCCCTGCCATAGCAACCGACCCGCATCGGGCTTGATCATGCCGGCAACGATGCGCGCCAAGGTGGTCTTGCCACTGCCGGACTCTCCCACGAGACCGATGGCCTCACCGGCATCGATGCAAAGCTCCACACCGCCGACGGCCGTGACCCAGTTGCGCCGCCCCCAACCGCCGCCGCTGCAATAGCGCTTGGCAATGCCGTCGGCTTGCAGCAGCGGGGCCGTCATGTCGTAGACCCCATCGGAAATAGGCAGCGCACCCGGTGCCCGCCCTCCAGCAGCGCAAGCGGCGGTTCGGTCTCGATACAGCCAGACCGAGCAGCGGGGCAACGCGGCGCGAAGCCACAACCAGACTGGACTCCGGCCTGGATGTTGGACTGCCCAGGCATCGGTGCCTGGCCAGGCAACACCGCGAGCGGCTTGTCCGGTCGACCGAGTTCGGGCGAGCAGGCCAACAACGCGGCGCTGTAAGGATGAGCCGGCGTCGTCAGGATGCGCTCGATCGGCGCGTCCTCGACCAACCGGCCGGCGTACATCACCAGTACACGACTGACAGAGCTGCGACACCAGGGCCAGGTCGTGGCTGACGAACAACAACGCGCGATCGTCATCGGCGCAGAGCCGGCGCAGCAGCGCGATGATCTCGCGTTGGACGGTGACGTCCAGTGCCGTCGTGGCCTCGTCGGCGATCAACAGGTCCGGACCATGGGCCAACGCCATCGCGATGGCGATCCGTTGGCGCTGGCCGCCGGAGAGCTCGTGTGGGAAGCGGCGCCGCAGGCCCGGCACCCGCTCAAGCCCCACTTGCGCGATCAGGGCATCGGCGCGTGCGCGCCGATCGCCGCCGGTGGGGTGCGCGCGCAACGCCTCGTCGAGTTGTTGCCCGACCCGAAACAGCGGGTCCAGCGCCGTCAGCGGCTCCTGGGGGACGTAGGCGATGCGCCGACCCCGCAGGGCGCGCAGCCCGGCCGCATCCAGCGCCATCAGTTCGGTGTCGTCGAGACAGATGCTGCCGCGCAGGCGCAGCGACGGCGGCAGCAAGCGGAGCAGCGCCAACGCCGTCAGCGTCTTGCCTGATCCGGACTCGCCGACCAGCGCAACCGACTCGCCGGCGTCGATCAAGAAGTTCAGGTCGGACACCACCGGCACATCGCCATCGGGAGCACGCACCGTGATCGTGAGCCCACGGACCGACAGCAACGCGGAAGAGTTGTTCTCGGGCACATCCGGGTAAGCGGCATCGGGCATGGCGACGCGCTGGCTTGCGTTATCCGTCAACTGCGGACGTTGCGCATTGGCCTGAACGGTGGGCATTGTGCTCGCATCGCTTCCGGCCAGCCGCGGATCGATCAGGTCCCGCAGCGCATCGCCCAATAGATTGATGCCGACGACCAGCAACAGGATCACCAACCCCGGCAGCACGGCCACCAGCGGGTAGGTGGTCAGAAACTCCCGGCCCTCGCCGAGCATGCTGCCGAGGTCCGCGCGCGGTGGTTGCGCGCCGAGGCCGAGGAAGCTCAGGCCGGCGGTCTCCAAGACCATCCAGCCCAGCGTCGTGGTCATCAGCACCAGCACCGTCGGCGCCAGGTTGGGCAACACCTCGCCAAACACCAGCCACGGCCCGCGATGGCCGGCCAGACGCGCGGCGGCGATGTAATCCTGATGCCTGATCTCCAGCACCGCGCCACGCACCGCGCGCGCGAAAAAGGGCACATTGGCCACGGCGATGGCGAGCATCGCGTTGTTCAGGCCCGGTCCCAGCGCGGCGACGATGGCCAGCGCCAGCAGCAGGTACGGGAACGCCATCAGCACATCGACGCCGCGCATCAACAAGGCGTCGCTCAGGCGCCCGCCCCAGCCCGCCGCGATACCGATGATGCCGCCGACCGCCGCGGCAAGCAGGGTGGCAAGCACCCCGACCCCGATGCTCGAGCGTGCCCCCCAGAGCAGCCGCGACAACAGATCCCGCCCCAGATGATCGGTACCCAGCAGGTGGCGCTGACCCGTGACTTGGCCGACGGAGAAGGCGGGCAACATGCGCTGCGCCGGCGCGGTGCGTGCCGGGTCCGGCAACGGCAGCAACGGCGCCGCTAGGGCCGGCAGCAACACCAGGGCGAGCAGCAGCAAGCCGGTAAGACCGCCGCGATGTCGGATCAGACGCGCCATCCCGCCTCCGATCAGGCGTCGGCCATGGTTCTGCGTTCGGTTCATGCGGCCCCGGTCCGCCTGTCGAGACCGTGCTGCAACAGATCGGCGGCCAGATTCACCATCACATAGGCGCTTGCCAACAGCAGCACACCGCCCTGCACCAGCAACAGATCGCGGGCGGCGATCGCATCCACCAGCATCCGCCCTAGCCCCGGCCACTGAAAGATGGTCTCGATATAGACCGCGCCGCCGATCAGGAACCCGGCCTGCAGACCGATCACCGGCATGGTCCGCGCAAGCACCCCCTTGAGACCATGGACCAGCAGGATGCGCGACTCGGTGATACCGCGCGCCCGACACAGCCGGATGTGATCGGCGGCGAAGAGGTCGATGGCCGCCCCACGCGCCATCCGGCCGATGACGCCCGCGGCCACCAGCGCCAGGCTCAGGGTCGGCAACAGCAGATGGCGCGACACATCGACCAGGAGCAGTCCCGTACCCGGATCATTTAGCCATACCGTGGTCATGCCGCTGGCCGGCAACCAGCCGAGCCAAACCGCGAACAGCAGGATCAGCAAGAGCCCAAGCCAGAACGACGGCAGCGAGATGCCGAGCAGCACCACTAGCGTCACCATCCGATCCGTGAACCGGTTATGCCGCAGCGCCGCCACCAATCCAGCCGCGAGCCCCAGCAGCGTGCCCAGCAGCAGGGCCGCGCCGGCCAGCAGCAGCGTTGGACCGATCCGCCCCAGCACCGCGTCCAACACCGGCCGCTCCAGCGACACCGAGCGTCCCAGATCGCCCTGCAGCAGGTTGCCCAGCCACAACAGATAGCGAAGGGGCCAGGGGCGGTCCAGACCGAGATCGGCGCGCAGGTCGGCAAGGCGCTCCGGCGTCGCGTAGGGTCCGAGAATCGCCAACGCCGGATCACCAGGCACCAGGCTCATGATACCGAACACCACCAGCGTCACCCCGAACAGCACCGGCACCAGCAGCAGCAGGCGTTTAACGGCGTACCCGGTCATCCGTTCTCCTGCTTCCAAGCCCGGTCAAGCCGCAGAAAGAACGACGGTTCCAGCCGCAGACCCCGCACCCGCGCCTGGGTCACCAGATTCTGGCGCCAACTGGCGACGACGACCCAGGGTCTGTCCTGCTGCACCAGCGCGGCGATGGAACGATACAGGCGTGCCCGCTCGTCGCGGTCGGACGCCCGTCGGGCCTGCTCGATCAGCACGTCGAGGGCCGGGTTGCAGTAGTGACCCGAGTTGAACCCGCCCTGCCCCGGCCGCGCATCGCACCGCAGGGCCAGATAGGGCAACGTGTCCGGATCGTTGGTCATCCAGGCCATCGCGGCCATGTCCGCGTCCGCATCGAGGCCGGCGTTGACGCGGGCCAGGTAGGCGTTCCACTCGTAGCTCTCAATGCGCACATCGACGCCGACACGGGCCAGATCACCCTGAATGGCAGTGGCCATGGCCAGCGGCGCGAGCATACCGGAGCCGCCGCGGGGCACCAGCAAGCGCAACGTCAGGCCGCGCGCCACACCCGCTTCGGCCAACAGCGCGCGAGCACGCGCCGGGTCGTGGGGAGCGGCAGCTCGCTCGGGATCGACGGCCCAGCCGAAGGCCCGCGGGATCGGCCCGACAGCGGTCTCGGCGGTGTCGCGCAGCACGTCGCGCACCAGGCTCCGCTTGTCGATCGCCAAATCGACGGCTCGGCGCAGCCGCGGGTCCGCCAGCGCACCGTTGCGGGTGTTCAGGATCAGGAACCAAAGGTGCGGACCGGTCGCCTCCAGCACCCGGTAGCGCGGGCGTTGGCGAAACGCGGCGACATTGTCGGGCGAGAGCTCCAGGGCCAGATCGATGCCGCCGGCCATCAGTTCCGCGACCCGCGTCATCGGGTCCGTGATCGGGCGAAAGATCAGTCGCTGCAAGGCCGCTGGCTCGCCGTGGTAGGCGTCGAAGCGCTCCAGTGCGACGCGCCGACCGGCCTGCCAGTCGACGAACCGAAACGGTCCGGTGCCACTGGGATGCCGGCCGACATCGCGTCCATAGCGGCGCACCGCCGTCGGCGAGACCATGAGCCCGGTCGGGTAGGCCAGGTTCGACAAAAACGGCGCGAACGGTGCCGACAGCACGAAACGCACGGTCAGCGCATCGACGACATCGACGCGCTGCACCTGCTCAAAGAAAAACGCCAGCGGGAAAGGCCCGGTATCATGAAACGGATGCTCTCGGTCGAGCATGCGCTGAAAATTGAACCGCACCGCCTCGGCATCGAAGCGGCTGCCGTCGTGAAACCGGACACCGGGACGCAGCCGGAACTCGTAGCTCAGGCCATCGTCGGAAACGGTCCAGGATTCGGCCAGACTCGGTGCCGGTTCCAGCGTACCCGGTCGGTAGCCCACCAGGCCCTCGTAGACGTTCACAAGGATGCGAAAGTCGTTCAGCGCGGTGGTGACCTGGGGGTCGAGCGAGCGCGGTTCCGCGACCTGACCGATCACCAACGCCGACTCCGGGGGGAGCGCACGGGAACACCCCACCAGCAGGAGCGCAAGGCTGAACGCAAGCAACAGGCGCGCGCGGAAGCCCAGGCTTAGGTTCATCGGCCTCGGCGGCTCGACCGCGACGTCGACTGCGGACTCGACCCCGGCCCGACACTGGCCTGGCAGCTCTCGGCCAAACAGCAGTCCGGGCAGCGCGGGGCTCGGGCACGACACACCTGTTTGGCGTGGTGCACGATCAGCGCGTGATACTCGTTGAACAGGGCAACGTCCGGCGCGAGGGTCTGTTCGAAGGTGTAGCGGAGCGCCTCGTAGGAGGCGGCCTCGTCGACCAAGCCGAGGCGCCCGAACAGCCGGCGCGTATAGGCATCGATGACGAACACAGGACGCTCGAAGGCGTACAGCAACATGTCGTCGGCGGTCTCCGGCCCGATGCCGTGGATACCGAGCAACAGGTCGCGCAGCGCGGAGGTGTCGAGCCCGGACAGCGCGGGCTCGCCGCCCGCGGCAACAAAGGCCTCGCAAAAGGCCCGCAGCCGACGGGCCTTGACGTTGAAATAACCGGCGGGGCGGATCAACGCGGCGAGCTCGGACTCGGGCAGCGCCAGCAGCGCATCGGCGTCCAAAGGCACCCGCCCGCGTAGCTGCAACAAGGCCCGTTCGACGTTGGTCCAGGCGGTGTTCTGTGTCAACACGGCACCGACCATGACCTCGAAGCGGGTCTCGGCCGGCCACCAATGTTGCGCGCCGTAGGCCGAGAGTAGCCGCGTGAAAACGGCGTGGAAGGGCGGCGGCGCGGTCGACGCCTTCCGGGGCGCCTCGTCGGGCGGACGGTCCGTCAGATCAGCTGCCCCTTGGCGATGACGACGATGCCCTGGGGCGAGACATCGAAGCGTTCCTCGTCGGCGCGACGATCGAAGCCGATGCGCTCGCCGGGGGGGATGACCACGTCCTTGTCACAGATACAACGGCGGATATGGGCGCCCGCGCCAACTTTGACCCCTTCGAACAAAATGGCCTCGTCGACGATCGCGCCGTCGTCGATCTGCACCAACGGGAACAGCACGGAGTGACTGACGCCGCCGCCGCGAATGACGGTGCCGGCCGCCAGCATGGAATTGACAAAGATCCCCTCGGTGCCGGAGACCGGCCCCGGCACGGTACGCGCCGGCGGATATTGGCCCTGATAGGTCAGGATGTTCCAATCGGGCTGGTACAGGTCCAGCGGCGGATCGGATTCGAGCAGGACCATGTTGGCGTGGAAGTACGCATCGGTGGAACTGAGGTCGCTCCAGTAACGATCCGGCGTCACGCGCCCGCGCTCGCCGCCGAAACGGTAGGCACAGACGGCATGGGAACCAAGCAGGGACGGCAGCAGGTGGGTGGAGAGGTCGGCTGCGACGCCTGGCGGCGCGTCGGACCCGGTCCTGCTCGCCACGGCCGCTACCTCGGCCTCGGCGAGCCGATCGAGTTCGGCCAACAGCAGGGCCTTGTCGACGACATAGGCACCCATGGGGGCATCAAAGGCGGCTGACTCCGCCGAGACCGGCGCGGAGATTGGGTCTCGTGGCGGTGCAGGCCCGATCTCGACGATGCGCCCGGCGTCGTCACAGATCACCTGGGTAGCCGCATCGGCGGCACCGTTGGACACTTGCCGCAGGGCACAGGTGACCGCCGCCCCTTGCTCGCGGTGACCGCGGATCAACTCCGCGTAGTCCATGCGATAGACCAGACCGCCGTCGAGCAGCAGCACCTGCTCCGCTCGGCTGCGCTCGATCAGATAACGGTTTTGCCGTAGTGCCTCGAGCACCCCCAGATACCAGCCGCTGCCGTCGCGCATCTGCGGCGGCAGCGGGGTGATGAACTCGCCGAGTTCGGCGTTGAACAGCGACCAGGCATCACGCAGGTGCTTGTGCAGGGAATGGGACTTGTATTGCGTCAATACCAACACCTGACGCAGCCCGGAATGCAGGCAATTGGCGAGGGTAAAGTCGATGACGCGGTACTTGCCCGCGTGCGGCACGGCGGCCTTGGTGCGGTGTCGGGTCAGCGGTTCCGGGGCACCGCGCTCCAGCGCATAGACAAAGGTCAGGGTTGCATTCGGCATCGGGCTCAGTATACCCGCTGCGCCATACGCTCACCATCCGCCAGCGCGGACAGCCCCGCTAGACCGCCTTCGCCGTTGATGATACTGACCGCGTTGTAGATCAGCGCGATGGCGCCAATGCTCAGTACGGCGAACAGCGCGAATTTGTGGATATCCACGACATCACCCCTCTAGGCTACAGGCATCATTCAATAGGTGACCGCGTAGAGGAGGTGACAGGGTCAAACAGCCGCCGATGGCGACGCTTTCAACCCGCCTCCGCTACACCGATCCGCTCCACTGCCGCTACCGGTTGCGGCTGCAATGCCTGCAGCAGCACGGAGCGACCAGTCATCTCCGCCGGCGGCAGCAGACCCATCAGGCCCAGCACCGTCGGCGCAACATCCGCCAGCGTCCCGCTCGGCGCCAGCATCCAGCGCTCGTGATCGACCACCAGCAATGGCACGGGATTGGTAGTGTGTTGGGTATGCGGTTCGTCGGTCTCCGGATCGACCATCAGATCACAATTGCCGTGATCGGCCGTCAGCAATGCGGAGTAGCCATGGGCGACAGCGGCATCGAGGACACGACCGGCCTGGCTGTCCACCACCTCGACGGCCTGCACCGCAGCATCCATCATGCCCGTGTGCCCGACCATGTCGCCATTGGCGAAGTTGACGACGATAAACCCATAACGCTCCGACGCAATCGCCTCGACCACGGCATCCGCCACCTCCGACGCACTCATCTCGGGCTTCAGGTCGTAGGTGCGCACGTTCGGCGATGGAATCAGGCGATGCTCCTCGCCGTGCGCCAAGTCCTGGCTACCGCCATTGAAGAAGAAGGTGACGTGGGCGTACTTCTCGGTCTCGGCGCAGTGGAACTGGGCGATATCCCGCTCGCTCAGCAATCGGTTCAGCACCACGCGCGGCGACTCTGGCGTGAACGCATAGGCTAGTCCCGCCTTGGCGTCGTATTCCATCATGCAGAGCAGGTCCGCCAACGGAGCGGTACCGCGATCGAAACCGTCGAAGTCCTCCAGCGCCAGGGCCGCCGCGATCTGGCGCGGACGATCCTTGCGGAAATTGAACAGCACCAGCGGATCATCGGCATCGATTCCGCGAAAGCCGCCGACCACGCTGGGATGGATGAATTCGTCGGTCTCGCCGGCGGCATAGGCCGCACTCACGGCCGCGCGGGCGGTGGGGGCCGCGCGTCCCTTGCCCAGCGCAATGGCACGCCAGGCGCGTTCGGTGCGATCCCAGCGTCGGTCGCGATCCATCGCGTAATAACGACCGCTGACGGTGGCGAAGGAACCACCGGCATCCGCCAGCGCGTCTTCCAGTTCGGCTAGGTCGTTGAGCGCGGACTTGGGCGCCGTGTCGCGACCGTCGGTAATCATGTGCAATTGCGGCGCGACGCCCTCGCGCCCACACAGTTCGATCAGCGCCATCAGGTGGCGGCTGTGGCTATGGACACCGCCATCAGAGACCAGCCCCAACAACTGCAGTGGACGGCCCAGCCGCCGGGCCTTGTCGATCGCCGCGCGCAGCGCCGGGTTGTCGTAGAAGCTACCATCGGCGATTGCATCGTCGATCAACACCAGATCCTGGCGCACGGCGCAGCCACTGCCGAGGGTCATATGGCCGACCTCGGAGTTGCCCATCTGCCCGTCCGGTAGGCCGACACCCGCCCCGGAGGCGTTGAGCGTCGTGAACGGGTAACGAAAAAAGTACTCGTCCAACCGCGGCGTGCGCGCCGCGGCGATGGCATTGTTGAGTTTGCCGGGATTGGCGCCAAAGCCATCGAGAATCACCAGCACCACCGGGCTTCTCGGCAGACCGGAAGGCGCAGCAGGTCGGTTACTCTGATTCATAGTGCAGGTCCGTTCGTGTCGATGTATCGGAGGTAGGTCTTGCCGAACCAGATACGCAGGATTCGCGCCATTGAACGGGCCGCCCGCGTTAGCGTGGTTTGACGTGACCTGAATGACCGGCCTAGACCAAAGGCCTGCACCAAATCGGGCCAAACGCGCTCGGTTATGGGGCAAATCGGAGCCCGCCCTGTTCTCCGCAACATCAAGAACCGAAACTTGCCGTGGAGTATCGCGCCTTACACTACCCGAGCGAAATTGGCAGAACTGTCTGACCGACTGAGGAAAACCACAACCCCCTGGGCACTGACTAAACGAACACAGGGGGACACCGGCCTAACGGCGATGGTCTCGGACAGCCTCCAGCATCAGTGTTTTCATGTCACGCACCGCCTCGGCGAGCCCGCAGAACAGGGCTCGGGCGATGATCGAATGACCGATGTTGAGTTCGCGAACCCCAGGCAATGCGGCCACGGCGGCGACATTGTGGAAATCCAGCCCATGGCCGGCGTTGACCTGCAAGCCGAGGCCCCGGCCCTGCTCGACGGCCAGTGCGATGCGCGCCAGCTCGGCCGATCGCGCCTTTGGCGACGCGGCATCGGCATAGTGCCCGGTATGGATCTCGACCACCGGCGCACCGACCTCCGCGGCCGCATCAAGCTGCGCGGGGTCGGCGTCAATGAACAGCGACACGCGCACCCCCGCAGCCGCCAACATCGCGCAGAAGTCCTTGAGTTGCGATTGATGACCGACTACGTCCAGGCCACCCTCGGTGGTCAGTTCCTCCCGCCGCTCCGGCACTAGGCAGCAGTCGGCGGGGCGCAGGGCGCAGGCGATGCGACCCATCTCCTCGGTTGCGGCCATCTCGAGGTTCATGCGTGTCTGCAGGATGCCCCGTAGTAGTTCGACGTCGCGATCCTGAATGTGGCGGCGGTCTTCGCGCAGATGCAGGGTGATGGCATCGGCACCGGCCTGCTCCGCCACCAACGCGGCCTGGATTGGCTCCGGGTAGCGGGTACCGCGCGCCTGCCGTAGCGTTGCGACGTGATCGATATTGACGCCGAGCAGAATCGACGCGCCACTGGTGTCGGTCATGATCATTCCTGGACGTTGGGCAATGGTAGAGATTTCGCGATGCGGGCGGCGCGTCGTGCCGCAAACAGCGCGCGACTATGCAACGGCCGCTCGCCGAGATGCGGCGCCAAGAGGAGGCGCGTGAGGGCGCGTGCCTCGCGCGCATGCAGACCCGACAATGGCTCACCGTTCGTCAGACGGCGCAGGGTCTCCCCGCTGAAGGCCCCGCCCGTTCGGGTTGGCCCGGCGGGCAGTAGGCCCTGTTCATTGCTGTAGATATAGTGGTGGTGAGGCTGCACCGGCGCACCACCATTGGTCTCGCGATCAAGCACCGGCTGGTACCCCAACTCCGCCAGCAGACGCAACTCGAAGCGCCGCAGCGGTGTGTCGACATCGGCCCCGGCCGCCAGTTCTTCTAGCACCGCCTGATAGAACACGAACAAGATCTCGTGGGGGTCTTGGCGCCCGAGCAATCGCATCAGTAGTTCGTTGACGTAGAAGCCGCAGTACAGCGCGTCGCCGAGCAGGCCCAGAGGTCGGCCGGCCGGCTCCACACGGATCAGGGTGCGGACTTCACCGCGCCCGGTCCAGGCAAGCAACACGGGCGTGAACGGCTGCAATAAGGCGGCGCCGGCCGCTCGCGGCCGCTTGGCACCCTTGGCAATCAGGGGTAGGCGCCCGTGCGCGGCGGTGAACACCTCCAACAACAGACTGGTATCGGAGTAGTCGCGCCGATGCAGCACGAAGGCCTGTTGCAGACGGTCGCGGGTTTCAGCGTTCATAGGCGTCGAAGGCTTACGCAGCACGCATCTGCGGCGGCGGGCAACTAGTGGCGGTCAAGGGTCGCTATTGGTCACCGTAGCCAAGGCTGGCCAAGGCCGCCTCGTCGCTGCTCCAACTCTCTTTGACCTTGACCCAGACCTCCAGGTGGACCGGGCAGCCGAACAGACGCTGCATCGCCAGTCGGGCCTGGGTCGCCGCCGCCTTCAGAGCCTCACCGCGATGGCCGATGATGATGCCCTTCTGGCTGCTGCGCTCGACCCAAATCAGCGCGTGGATCAGATAACGCCCGCCCTCGTCTTCGAAACGCTCGATCTCCACCGTGGTGCGGTAGGGCAGCTCCTGGGCGTAGCGGCGCGTCAGTTGCTCCCGCAACAGCTCGGAGGCGAAAAAGCGCTCGGAGCGGTCGGTCAGCTGGTCCGGCGGCAAGAGATTCTCGGCCTCCGGCAACCGCTCCAGGATGGCCTGCTCCAGTATGTCGACTTGGTCACCGCTCTTGGCGGACACCGGCACCATGAGGGCGAACCCGTGGCGCTCGGACAAGCTCTGCAAAAATGGCAGCAACGCCGACTTGTCGCGCAGCCGGTCGACCTTATTGATGACGGCGATCACGGGTGGCCCGGCGTCGGCGACAGCGCGCAGCGCCAACGCGTCCTCTTTGGTGAAGCGCAGCGCCTCCACCAATAGCAGCACCAGATCGACGTCGGCGATGGCGGCCCGCGCGGTACGGTTGAGATAGCGGTTCAGGGCGCTGCCGCCACGCTCGTGAATCCCGGGGGTATCGACAAACAGGATCTGGCCCTGCTCGGTGGTTTTGACGCCAAGGATGGAGTGCCGCGTGGTCTGCGCCTTGTGCGACGTGATGGCGAGCTTCTGTCCCAACACCCGGTTGAGCAGCGTTGACTTGCCAACGTTCGGTCGGCCAACGATGGCGACGGTGCCGCAGCGATTAGTCATAGTTGCACCGATGATTCATGAAGGCCGCCGTTAGCCATGATTGGTATGGCCCCCGCTCAACAGCGACAGCATTTGCTCCGCCGCATCCTGTTCAGCGCGGCGGCGGCTGGTACCCTGTCCCAGCGTCGCACGCTCTTCATCCGTGAGTTGGCAGCGAACGGCGAAGCATTGCGCATGTTGCTGCCCACTGACGTCGGCGACTTCGTAGTGCGGCAACGGCCGATGCAGAGACTGCAGCGTTTCCTGCAGCCGGGTTTTCGGATCTTTGAGCGCCTTTCGCTCCGCCACATGGGCCAAGCGCGCATCGAACAGCCGCAACAGCATGTCTTGCGCGACAACGAAGCCCTTGTCGACATAGACCGCCCCAATGACCGCCTCCAGCGCATCAGCCAGGATCGAATCCCGGGCATGTCCGCCGGTGCGTACCTCGCCAGAACCAAGCCGGAGATAGTCGCCAAGCCGCAACCCGCGGGCGACCTGGGCCAGGCTCTCTTTGTTGACCAGCGATGCCCGCCGCCGGCTCAGCTCACCTTCGTCGGCCGTCGGGAACCGCTGCCAGAGTACCTCCGCGATGACTAACCCAAGCAGGGCGTCACCGAGAAACTCCAGCCGTTCGTTGTTGATGGGGCCGGCACTCCGGTGGGTCAACGCCTGCTCCAGGAGATTGGTGTGCAGGTCCGCGTCCCCAAGCAAGGCCTTCATCAACTGGCGGGAATCGCCGTTCACTTTTTCACGTAGGACTCGGTATGCACAAAGTGCATGACGACATCGACGTTGGCAACGATATGCTTTTGAACATCGTAATTGACGGTCAGATCCCAGCCGGCCTTGGTCCTTTCGAAAGAGAAGCTGTCCTGCGGGACCGTGCGGACGTTGTTGATGTAGAGCTGCGACGACAACGCGGTCGAGATCTTTCGCGGCCCGGCATTGACGACGTCTTCCTTGGTATGCAGCGATGCCATGCTGGAGCGGACCTGCAAGAATGTCATGTAGGCAGGCACCATGTTAACGGCGAGGTTGCCGAAGAACACCACCAACGTAATAACGATCAGGACAAGACCAAAACTAGCGCCTCGCTGTGTTCGTAAGGAGCGACGCATGGCAGATTACCCCCCGTTTTGGCATCAAAACGACGGTCCTGATGCAATTGGACCCATATCCGGCGACTTCCGTTGCCAAAGATTTGGCGTCATCCAATCTCATTCGATGACATCACCAATGCGATCGAAGGCGATCGGGAAGCCGTCGCGCTGACCGTCCCAGTTCATCCAGATTGCAAACGCCTTGCCCACCAGATTCTGTTCCGGGACGAAGCCCCAACAACGGCTGTCATTGCTGTTGTCACGGTTATCGCCCATGACGAAATAGCTACCCTCCGGCACGACGATGGGGCCGGACGCCAGCACATCGCAACCACCAGGGAGATCGCGCGCGCGCGGGTTGATCAAGATGTCGTGCTCGACCCCATCGATATCCTCCACCGCGCGCAGGGCGCCGGTGTGACCCTTGCCGGAACCCTCACCAACGTAGGGCGGCAGCGCAATCTGGCGCATCGGTTCGCCGTTCACGTACAGCGTCTTGTTGCGATAGTAGATCTGGTCCCCTGGCACGCCCACCACACGCTTTATGTAGTCGATGGCTTCGTTTTGGGGAAAGCGGAACACCACGACGTCGCCGCGCTCAGGTTCGCCGAGGGCAAGGAATTTGGAGTTCAATACCGGCCAGCGCAGACCGTATGAGAACTTATTGACCAGGATGAAGTCCCCCACCAGCAGCGTCGGCATCATCGACCCAGACGGGATGCGAAACGGCTCGACGATGAACGACCGCAGAACCAGTACCGCGAGAATCACCGGGAAGAAGGACCGCGAATATTCGACTAGGATCGGCTCTCGGTAACCGGTCGCCGCGGCGACGCTACCCTGCCCGTCGGCCGATGCGGTTGCCACCTGCTGCGCCAACCGCCGGCGTTTCGGCGCAAACAGTAGCGCGTCCAAGAGCCAGATGCCGCCGGTAACGGCGGTGGCCGCGACAAGAAAGGTTGGGAAATCAAAACTCATATCATTGTATCGACTTAATGGCTCGCGACGGAAACGGCGCTTCGTCGGCCCAGAACGAGAAACGCATAAGCCGAAGGTTGCGCCGAAGCACTGGTCGGGGCGATTGGGTAAAAACCCTAATTATCCTTACCGGCCTGAAGGACCGCAAGGAACGCCTCCTGCGGAATCTCGACCCTTCCGACCTGTTTCATCCGCTTCTTTCCCGCCTTCTGTTTTTCCAGCAGCTTGCGCTTGCGGGTGACGTCGCCGCCGTAGCACTTCGCGGTGACGTTCTTGCGCAGGGCCTTGACGGTGGTGCGGGCGATAACCTTGGTGCCGATGGCCGCCTGAATCGCGACCTCGTACATCTGCCTCGGGATGAGCTCCTTCATGCGTTCGGTCAGTTCGCGGCCTTGCTGCTGTGACTTGTTGCGATGAACGATTAGCGACAGGGCATCCACCCGATCGCCATTGATCAGGATATCCAACTTAACCAGGTCCGCTGTCTGAAAACGCTTGAATTCGTACTCGAAGGACGCGTAGCCGCGACTGACGGACTTGAGACGGTCGAAGAAGTCGAGCACCACCTCGTTCAGCGGCAGTTCGTAGGCCACCTGCACCTGACCGCCCAGGTACTGGATCTGCTTCTGAACGCCACGTTTCTCGATGCATAGGTTGATGACGCCGCCGAGCAGATCCTGCGGCACCAGGATGTGGGCTTCGATGATCGGCTCACGGATCTCGCGGATCTTGCCCGTCTCTGGCAGATTGGCCGGATTGTCTACCTTGGTGATCTCCCCGTCCGCCTGCACCACCTCGTAGATGACGGTCGGCGCGGTCGTGATCAGGTCTAGATCGTACTCACGCTCAAGCCGCTCCTGGATGATGTCCATGTGCAGCAGGCCGAGGAAACCGCAGCGGAAGCCGAAGCCGAGGGCCTGGGACGTTTCAGGCTCGTAGAACAACGCGGAATCATTGAGACGGAGTTTGCGCAGCGCGTCGCGCAGGTCTTCGTAGTCGTCCGACGAGACCGGGTAGAGGCCGGCGAAGACCCGCGGCTGGACCTCGCGGAAACCGGGTAGACGCACCTCAGCGGGCCGGTCGGCACCAGTGACGGTGTCACCAACCGGCGCGCCGTCGATTTCCTTGATGCCGGCGACCAGAAAGCCCACCTCCCCCGTGCCGAGGGTCTTGCGCTCGGTCTTCTTCGGCGTGAACACGCCGATGCTGTCGGCCTGATGCACGCGGCCGGTAGACATCACCTTGATCTTGTCGCGCTTGTTCAAGGTGCCGTGCATGACGCGAATCAGCGACACGACACCGACATACGAATCGAACCAGGAATCGATGATCAGCGCCTGTAGCGGCGCCTCGGGGTCACCTTGCGGTGGCGGCACGCGCGCAACCAGCATCTCCAACAAATCCGGAATGCCTTCGCCGGTCTTCGCGCTGACCCGCAGCGCCTCGTGCGCATCCAGCCCGATGATCTCCTCGATCTCGCGAATGACGCGATCGGGTTCGGCGGACGGCAGATCGATCTTATTCAGGACCGGCAGCACTTCCAGGCCCAGGTCAATCGCCGTGTAACAATTGGCGACACTCTGTGCCTCTACACCCTGGGCCGCATCCACCACCAGCAGCGCCCCCTCGCAGGCCGCCAGCGAACGCGAGACCTCGTAGGAAAAGTCCACATGGCCGGGGGTGTCGATGAAGTTGAGTTCGTAGACCTGTCCATCGGCAGCGGGATAGTCCAGCGTCACGCTCTGGGCCTTGATGGTGATTCCCCGCTCGCGCTCCAGGTCCATGGAATCGAGCACCTGCGCCGACATCTCGCGTGCCGTGAGCGTGCCGCAATGCTGGATGAATCGATCGGCGATCGTCGACTTTCCATGGTCGATGTGCGCAATGATCGAGAAATTTCGAATGTGCTTGAGATCCGCCATCGGTGGATGCTAATCCTATGGAAACCGGACGTAAGAGAGCGCCGCCGGGCGCCAGTGTTGACGAAGACCCGGCAGGATACGGGGCTAAACAGGGAACGATTTGGGCCGGCCAACCCATCGACCATGAGCAGAAATCAGCGGCAGGCATCGCCAACTCGGACCAACCCAGGGTCCATCACACGAGCGACCCAAGCAAGTGCCGTTCACAACGCGCACTCCAAAAGGTGTAAGCCGTCGACGGGTTTGCCAGCGAGCCGCCTACCATACCAGAAACAACGACCACCTGCCGAGCCGGTTGCGACCATCGCGGGTTGGTCGGACGCACCGTCCGCGGCAACTTACTCCGCGGGGATCTTGATTGGATAGAACATGCGACCATCGCCACGCTGCACCAGCACCGCGACGGGCTGACCGCCCTTCACCTCGTCCAGCAAGGCCCGGAACTGTCGGCTATCCGTTACGTCCTGGTTGTTGAAGCTGATGATGACGTCGCCGGTGCGGATGCCGCCGTGCTGCGCCGGGCCTTCCTCAACATTCTCGACCAGAACGCCACCCGGCTCGAGCCCCAGTTGCACGCGTTCGTCGTCGCTGATGTCCTTGACGACCAGACCCAGCCGATTGGCGGCGGCAGGCTCGACCTGGTCTGGCGCCACTACGATACCGTCATCCTCCGGCAACTCCTCGAGCAACACCTGCACGTCGGTGATTTCGCCGAGGCGCAGCACCTGGAGTTTTACCTCGGTACCGGCCTTGGTGACGCCCACCAGTGGCGGCAGATTGCTCGACGTAGGGATGTCTTTACCATTGATACTGAGGATGATATCGCCGGCATGCATCCCCGCCTTTTCCGCCGGACTTCCCGGCAGAACCTGGGCCACCAAGGCCCCGCGTGGGTGGCGCATGCCGAAGGTTTCGGCCAATTCACGCGTGACGTCCTGAATGAGCACACCCAGCCAGCCGCGGCTGACTCGGCCCTTGTCCTTCAACTGCTCCACGACATCCATGGCGACCTCGATCGGGATCGCGAACGACAGTCCCATGAAACCACCGGTGCGGCTGTAGATCTGCGAGTTAACGCCGATGACCTTGCCGTCGAGATTGAACAACGGCCCGCCGGAATTGCCCGGATTGATGGCAACATCGGTCTGAATGAAAGGGACGTAGTTCTCGGTGGGCAGACTGCGGCCCTTCGCACTGACGATACCCGCCGTGGCCGAATGCTCGAAACCGAACGGTGAGCCGATCGCGAGCACCCATTCCCCGACCTGCAAGTCCGCCGCGGAACCAATATCCGCTGCTGGCAGATCGGTGCCTTCGATCTTCAACAGCGCGATATCGCTGCGCTGGTCGGCACCGATGCTGCGCGCGACGAATTCCCGGCGGTCGCTGGTGCGAACGATGATCTCGTCGGCGGCCTCAACGACATGGGAATTGGTGAGGACATAGCCGTCCGCGGAGACGATGAAGCCGGACCCGAGCGAGCGACCCGGATCGGCGTCCTCCGGCATCTGCCCGTCTTCACCGAAAAAGCGCTGGAAGAAGTCGTACAAGGGGCTGTCTTCGGATAGTCCTTCCTCCCCGCTAAAGTCCTGCTGTCCGAATGCGGCAGTCTGTTTGGTACTGATATTGACCACGGACGGACCGTTGCGCTCTACCAAAACGGTAAAATCAGGCCATGCATGCACCGTGGTTGATTTCGTCGTCCCGTTGTCGTCAGCAGCGGCCGATAACGCCCACAGTGACGCCATACAGCAGAGCAGTGCAGCAAGGGACGAAGCGGGCAAGTTACGCATGGAATTCAACGGTGGCAGCGATGGGAGGGTCGGGGCGGCGGACGGGAAACCGCGAGGGCCTCGCCGCGCCCAGGTATTGGCTCAGTCGCAAAGATAGCAGACCTGCGCCGACTCTGATCGAGTATTGCAAGCGTTACGATCCGGCGCGATGGGGAGGCGGCTGATGGACGACCGGGGACCGAATGCCGCAGGTAGGACCGAGGTGACGGGTCGTAAGGGGTGCGTCCCCAGAACCCGTCAGCCGGGACATCGACGAGAGCGGCGGCATCAGCCTCAGGATAACTCGACCGTGACGGCTCCCACGTCATCCCGGCGCAACAAGACCGCACGATAGCGCGGATCATCGGCGAGTCGGGCGCTATACCCTTGAAGCCAACGAAAGACCAACGCGAAACCCAGGAAACCGCCGATCAAACCGGCACCCTCCGGCGGCAGGAGAGCAGTCGACGCGGCGAGTTCATGGGCGCCGACCGCGCCGACGATCAGCCCGAGCAATGGCGCGAGGTAGGCTGAAACCGCCGCCCGCAGCAAAGCCTCCTCCGGAACGCCAACGATGACCTGTTCACCAACATGGGCGTCGATACGATTGATCAGCTGCAATCGTAACGGGCGCCGACCGAGAAACCGATCCAGCAGCGACGTACCGCAAGCGCCTTTGGCGGAACACCCACCACAGGCTCCCCGGCGCAGCGCCTGCACCTCGGCCATGCCCGCATCAAGCGATACGACAACGGCAGATTCCTCGATCACTAGCTGCCTCCACAGGGTACTAAGAGGATGTCCGTTCGGCGCCTATCGTCGTGGCGACCAGAACCGCGTCTTCGTCTCATCGCGAACCGCTAATGCCCAGGCTGGCCCGGCGGCGGCACCAAACCCTCCAACAGCATGCGCGCGGTGCGCTCTGGCACCTCACCGACAATTGTCGCATGACGGTCACCGACGCGCGAACCCACCGCAGTCATCGCTCCCATACGGACCGCGCCATCAAGCCCGCCTCCGGCATCGGACTCCAGGTATACGGAGACGGTCGCGATCCCATCACTCACGACCAAGTGCTCCAGCATCGAGGCCTCCACCGCGCCTCGCTCGCGGCCAGCCTGATCACGCGACCGCTGCCGCAACTCCCCCGTAGACACCGCCTCGTCGAGGGATTCGGCCACAAGACGCGATGGTTTTCCTGTCCCCTCGGCATCGCCGGCCTGCCCCGTTCGCGCCACGACCTCGAAGCCGGGAGGCATGGCCGTAAGCCGCCAGCCCGCCGGATGTGGAGCCAAGATTGTTGCCGAATCGGCAAGCGGTGACGCCTGCGGCTCAACAGGGGTCTCCGCCTCAACGTCGGTGTTTGTCCCGATGATGTCCACACTGGTGAACATGACCTGCTCGATAGGCTCAGCGGTATCACCCATCAAGTCGATCTTGAGCGGGAGGCCAGTCGCCCGGTCGACGAAAAACCGATACCCGTAGCGATAGTGATCCAACGGCACGATGCCGACGACGTCGGTGTCGCGCCCGGCGACCCGCGACTGACCGAGCGCGTGCAACAGGTAGTGCTGCCGTATTCGCTCGAACTCCCGGGGCGCGGCGCGCAGCAGGCCACCACCCTGTTGGCCCCGCGGTACTGAAAACGAATGCTCTCCGGACAGCATGCAGGTGACGCCGCGATCGTTGCGGGCGACGGCTCGAATCGGGCCACTGAGGGCGAACAAGCTCTCCTTCGACCGGCCGTTGTCGATGCGATGGGCGATGCGCAAGGTGGACAGCTGCGCGCCGTGCAGATAGACGAGCGTACCCTCGTATTCCACGACCCGTTGCGCTTCGGTCATACGCTGCAGGGTCGACTCCGGGGCCTGCTCAGAAGCTTGACTCTCCGCGTGGCCCTCGTCAGACGTGGAGGCTTGTTCCGGCGCCTCGATCGCGGCCTTCGCAGGCGGCAGTACTGCACCCCAGGTCAATGCAGCCGCTAGTGCCGGCGCTGCTATCCCAGCGATTAGAACCGCGGCGCGTGTCTGCTCACTCATCAAGCGTCACTCAAAGTTGGCCTGGGCGACCGACAACGGCCGCATAGGAAACGAAACCGGACAGACCCGGTCCGGCCGCGTGTTCGTGGTGACTGACCACCAGCTGTTCCAGTTTGGCTCGCAGTCGCAGATCCTTTTGCGCTGAGCCGTCCCCTTGAGACGCTTCAGCGACTAGTGCGCGCGGCGCGCCCGGTCCTGGAGCGGAGCCGCCCGACGGCCCCAGCGGCATCACTAGGACGGCGACCAACAAATAGCCGGCAGCAAGCGCGACTGCAACGGGCAGGAATTGGTGATACCGCGGCTGTTTGCGCCGGTCCGTCACGTGAGGAAATGCCTCGGGCGCGAGTGACTGAAGCACCCGCGGGGCCACACGGCACAGCTTGCGATCGACCGGCTGCCGGCCGATGACGTGGCCGATTAGATTGTAGCGCTCCCAGCACTGCCGCAGGGCGTTATCGGCCAGGATTTCGTCAATGGCACGTTGCGTTTCCGAACTGCTGCATTCGCCGTCGAGCAGCGCGGACAAGGTTTGACGGGAGGCCTCGGTCATTGGGGGCTATCTCGGTTGTTGCTCAAGGATTTTTGGGCTTAAGGATCATCGGGCTCAAGGTTTTACCGGCTCGGCATTCGTTGGCTGACCTTGATTCCGGCTTGAGACCGTCGCGGACTCACGGGGCCAACAATGGCCGCAGCCGTTTGTCGATTGCTTCGCGTGCTCGGAAGATGCGCGACCGGACGGTACCGATCGGGCATTCCATTGCGCCTGCGATCTCCTCGTAGCTCATCCCCTCGAGTTCACGCAAGACAATCGCCGTCCGAAGCTCTTCCGGTAGATCGTCCAGAGCGGCCTGGACCCGCTCGGCGATTTCGTCCCGCAGGACCTCACCTTCCGGCGTCGACGTCTCTCGCAATTTGCCGCCGACGTCCAATTGCTCCGCAACCTCGGCGTCTACATCGTCGCTGGGCGGGCGCCTTCCCTGCGCAACCATGTGATTTTTAACCGTGTTAACCGCGATGCGGTAAATCCAGGTGTAAAACGCGCTCTCTCCACGGAACCCGGGCAGTGCACGGTAGGCCTTCAGAAATGCATCCTGAGTGACGTCCAGCACCTCAGAGCTGTCGCGTAGGTAGCGGCCGATCAGATTTCCGACCCGTTGTTGATACTTCAGCACCAACAAATCGAACGCGCGGCGATCGCCTCGCTGGGCGCGCTCCACCAAGGCTTGATCGATCTCTCGCTCAGACACGCGGTTGCCCCAAGGCCGAGCGATGTCCGCACTCCGTTCGCATAGACAGCCACCCGGCGCATAAAGTTCGTTGAGAAATGGATTGTCGACGACCCCAAGCTGGGTCCGACGACAGCTGCCCCGACCGCATTCCTAAGTCCAAGTGAACACAGTGGCAGGAGTAAAACCTACTGACCTCTGCACGCAGTTCTGGTGTGCAGACCCCGCGGCAGGCGTATTGGCCCAAAGCGGTCCATCAACATCCCTTTCGCCTCTGTGGCATATATGCGGACAACCTCGAGGATAAAAACAGAGGATGCGATAATGAACAGGATTTGAACACCATGATACCTGTGCAAAAGATAAGGCGAAGCCGATCCAGACCCGCTGCCTCGAGGCGATGATTCAGCTCAGCGTCGAATAATGCAGGGGCATGTCCCGCAGCCTTGAGGCATACTCAAGCTGAACGCCGCCGCGCGGTAACCGCTCAGACTCCCGCAGAACTCAAGGTCCGGACTCAAACCCCAGTCTTCCAGCCCTCGTTCAACGCCCAAGCCTTTCGCCATGACCGACACGCAGCGACACGACGTTCTCATCATCGGAAGCGGAGCCGCCGGCTTGAGCCTAGCGCTCCGTCTGCGATCCGACATTTCCATCGCCGTCATCTCCAAGTGTGAATTGCGAGAAGGTAACACGCTCTACGCGCAAGGAGGCATCTCAGCGGTGCTCGACGCCACCGATTCGGTCGAATCGCACGTTCAAGACACACTGACCGCTGGCGCGGGTCTTTGCGACGCGGACATCGTTCGCCTAGTCGTGGAGCGTGGACCCGAGAACATCCGCTGGCTGCTGGACGCGGGCGTGCAGTTCACCCGTGACGAGCAAGCGCGAGACTCCAACGGCTACCACCTGACCCGCGAGGGCGGCCATTCCCACCGCCGTGTCGTCCATGCCGCGGATGCTACCGGAAGAGCCGTCGAGGACACGCTCGAAAGCCGCGTGCGCGGGCAACCGAATGTCGAACTGTTTGAAAATCACGCCGCAGTCGACCTGATCAACGCGGACAAGTTCGGCGGCGCCGACAATCGCTGCGTCGGGGCCTATGTGCTCAACCGCGGCTCCGGCGAGGTCGAAACCTTCACGGCGCGCTTCGTCGTGATCGCGACGGGCGGCGCAAGCAAGGTCTACCTCTACACCAGCAACCCCGACGTCGCCACCGGCGACGGCATCGCCATGGCCTGGCGTGCCGGCTGCCGGGTCGCAAACATGGAGTTCATCCAGTTCCATCCAACCTGCCTATATCACCCTCAAGCGAAGTCGTTCCTCGTGACCGAGGCATTGCGCGGCGAGGGCGCACGGCTGTTGCTGCCGTCCGGCGATCGCTTTATGCCGCGCTTCGACCAGCGCGCTGAGCTGGCCCCCCGCGACATTGTCGCGCGCGCCATCGACCACGAGATGAAACGTGTTGGCAGCAAGTATGTCCTACTCGATATCTCGCACCGCGAAGCGGACTTTGTCCGCGCGCACTTCCCCACGGTTCATGCACGCTGCCTAGAACTCGGCATCGACATTACCAAGGAAGCGATCCCGGTCGTGCCTGCCGCGCACTATACCTGCGGCGGCGTGGTCACCGACGCCAAGGCACGTACCGACGTCCCAGGGCTATACGCCATCGGCGAGACCGCCTACACCGGCCTGCATGGCGCCAACCGAATGGCTAGCAATTCGCTGCTGGAGTGCCTGGTCTTCGGCGAACTGGCGGCAGCGGACATCGAGGCGGCGCTCGACGACTGGGCCGCCTTCGGCGACCTCCCGCCATGGGATGCAAGCCGCGTCACGGAAGCCGACGAAGAAGTCGTGATTTCGCACAATTGGGAGGAACTGCGTCGCTTTATGTGGGACTACGTCGGCATTGTGCGGACCAACAAGCGCCTGCAGCGAGCAAAACGGCGCATCGATCTATTGCGCCAAGAAATCATCGAGAATTACAGCCACTTCCGTGTCGAGACCGACCTGCTGGAACTACGCAATCTGGTCGAGGTTGCGGACTTGATCGTGCAGTCGGCGCAGCGGCGACGCGAGAGCCGCGGCCTGCATTACACACTTGACTCCCCCCAGCGCGATCATAGCCAGCTACATCCGACCATCCTGATACCCGACCGTTACAGACCACGACCGAGCATCTGGAGCGAATGACGCCGAAGCCGTCAAACCGACGAGGCCGCACCTCATCCGCCGCGATCAGCCACCGTCCGCAATCGTTGTCACCGCAGCCGTGACCGCTTGCCCAAGCGCCAGGCCGCCGTCGTTGGCGGGAACGCGGCGGTGCCCCAAGACGTCCAACCCCTGCGCCCGCAACACCCCGCAGACGCGCTCAAACAGCGTACGGTTCTGGAACACGCCACCGGACAGGGCAACCGTCCGGGTGCCATATCGCGCAGCGACACGCGCAGCGAGATCCACCACAGCATCGGCGAAACCGGCATGAAATCGCGCACTGATGCGCGCCGCCGGCACAGCCTCGGCCAGGTCGTCGAACAACTGTCGCCACATCGGTGACGGTTCTAGCACCCAGCAATCGCCGTCGTCGGATACCGCGAAGCGGTAGCCCGGCGCTCCATCGACACCGCGACAGATCGCCTCCAGCTCGATTGCGGCCTGACCTTCGTAGGCAATGCCATCGGCGCAGATGTCCAAGGCCGCGGCGACCGCGTCGAACAGCCTCCCGGCCGAGGAGGTCAGCGGCGAGTTGACGTGACCGTCGATCATCCTTTCGAGGACACCGATAGGGCGTCGCTCCAACGCGGCCGCGAGGGCCAGTGCTCCGTAGTCGCGCCTGAAGGCATCCCAGCCCATGGCGGCGACGATCTGCGCAAACAGATTGCGCCAGGGTTCGAGAATGGCTCGCGTGCCGCCCGGCAACGCCACGGGGCGCAGATGCGCGACGCGCGTCAGAGCCCGATAATCGCCCAACAGCCATTCTCCGCCCCAAACGCTGCCATCGTCACCATAACCAGAGCCGTCGAGCGCGACCCCCACCACCGGACCGGCGTCGAGAGACCATTGATTATCCGCCAACACCGAGGCGACATGGGCACGATGATGCTGCACCTCGATGAGCCGCAAGCCTTCTGCGACGGCCAGTTCGCGCCCGAATTGAGAGGCGTGATAACCGGGATGCAGGTCCACCGCGATGACCTCGGGACGATGCTGGAAGAGCTGGCGGTAGAGCGCAATGGTCTGCTCGAAGGCCAAACAGGTCTTGACCTCCCCCAGGTCTCCCAGGTGCTGTGACAGCACGGCGTGGCCGTCCTGCAGCAGACAAATGGTGTTCTTCAATTCCCCCCCCAGGGCCAGGATCGGCGCCGAAGCGCGAAGGCCCATGGGCAACGGGAGCGACGCCGGCGCATAACCGCGCGCCCGGCGCAGCGGCTGTGGCGTTTGATCCATGATCCGCAGCACGGAATCGTCAACACGGTTGACGATGTCGCGATCATGCAGCAACAGTGCGTCGGCAATGGCGCGCAGGCGCTCCAGTGCATCATCGTTGTCGATGCACTGCGGCTCGTCGCTGCTGTTGCCGCTGGTCATGATCAGCGGCCCGTCCCACGCCTGTAACAGCAGGCGATGCAACGGACTGTAAGGAAGCATGAAGCCGAGCGTCGTATGGCCGGGAGCAACCTCTGTACCCAGATTGCCGTCGGCCTCCCGGTCCAGCAACACGACCGGTGCGCCAGGGGTCCGCAGCAGATCCGCTTCCTGGTCATTGACCCGACAGTATCGGCAGATAACATCGAGATCGCGCGCCATCAGCGCAAACGGTTTGCGCCAGCGGCGCTTGCGTTGGCGGAGGGCTGCAACGGCCGAGTCGTTGGTCGCGTCGCAGGCGAGGTGAAAGCCGCCGATACCCTTGATCGCCAGGATGCGCCCAGCCGCTAGGAGGCGGCTTGCGGCATCGATGGCATCGCTCGCCCCTATCTCCAGCGGATCGATCGCGTTGCCGTCGGCGTCCGCAAGCCAGACCCGCGGACCGCAGACCGGACAGGCGTTAGGCTGAGCATGAAAGCGTCGATCCGCGGGGTCCGCATACTCGCGCGCGCAGTCGGGGCACATCGGGAAGGCGGACATGCTCGTGTTGGCGCGGTCATAGGGGATGCCGCGAACGATACTAAGCCTCGGCCCACAATGGGTGCAGTTGGTGAAGGCGTAGCGATAACGGCGATTCGCCGGATCGGCGATTTCCTCGGCACAGGCGTCGCAGGTGGCCGCGTCCGGAACAACGCCCGTATGCACCGCCGTGGCCGCGCTCTGCACGATGACGAAATCGGCGTGCGCGACAGCGCCAGAAAAGGGCGATCGCTCGATGGCGTCGATGCGCGCCAAGGTCGGGCAATCCGCCTCCAGGCGCCGACAGAACGCGTCCACCCGATCCGGTGTGCCCCACACCCGAATCAGCACGCCCTCCCCGTCGTTGCGGACGGAACCGGCGAGACCGAGTTCCCGGGCGATACGCCAGACCGTTGGCCGGAACCCAACCCCTTGCACCAGGCCTCGCACGCGCACCTCAATGCCGGTTGCTGCTCCTGACGCTGGGGAATCGTTTGCGTTACTCATGCTGGTGAGACCACAACACGGCGCTGGGAGCGCCGATTTTCTAGCCAGGCTTCGTCTGAGACCGATGGGTGGTGGTCATCGGGGTCGGGATCGGTATCGAAATCGCTATCGAACTCGTGGTGCGTGACTCGATTCCGATCCCCGTCCCGGTCCCGATTTCGATTTCGAGGAGCCTTGCCAGTCAGAGGCCGCATCGAGAGTTGGCTCGTCTGCAAACCTGTTCGCGCCACACATGCGCCCTGCCCCACGTCACCTGACCAAACGCATCGGATGTAGGCCAGGCGGCGCCGGTTGGAAAACCGGCGGCCCCATTCATGCGGCCGCCCGAGATCGAGACAATTGGGACCAAAATCACCAAGCAAACAAAAACGCGGCAACGACAGCGTCGTTACCGCGTTTGATTTGGTCCGGGCGGCAGGATTCGAACCTGCGACCCCCACAACCCCATTGTGGTGCGCTACCAGACTGCGCTACGCCCGGAAAGCCGTGCAGAATACGCGTCGACCTCTGGCCTGTCAATGCGTACGGCGCCTCAGCTCATGCAAAACATCTTCCAGCTCAACGCGCAACTGTTTGATAATTTGATGGCTTTGCGAGCTATCATGTTTCGCGCTCTCACCAGAGAGTTGCTGCCGAGCACCGCCGATGGTAAAGCCTTGTTCGTACAAGAGACTGCGGATCTGGCGGACCATCAGCACGTCGTGGCGCTGATAGTAGCGGCGGTTTCCTCGCCGCTTGACGGGATTAAGCTGCGGAAATTCCTGTTCCCAATAGCGCAAAACGTGCGGTTTTACGTCGCAGAGTTCGCTGACTTCACCAATGGTGAAGTAGCGCTTGCCAGGAATCGGCGGTAGTTCATCGACGCTGCTGGTCGTTTCCGGCATAGCCTTCCACCCGCGACTTGAGTTTCTGACCTGGCCTGAAAGTCACCACGCGCCGGGCAGTGATCGGTATTTCCTCACCCGTTTTCGGATTTCTCCCCGGCCGCTGTTTCTTTTCGCGGAGATCGAAATTGCCGAAACCGGACAATTTGACCTGCTCACCTCGCTCCAACGCGGAGCGGATCTCCTCGAAGAAAGATTCCACCACATCCTTGGCCTCACGCTTGTTCAGGCCTAGCTCCTCATAGAGATATTCGGCCATGTCTGCCTTGGTCAATGCCATCTCATGTCTCTCTTCAACTCTGTCTGTCAGCGTGTTTGACGGCTCGCGGGCCAGACCCCAGGGGCCGCGCCGCGCGGTGCCGATGCCGACGCTGGCGGCTGCTACCGGCCCAGCGTCGGGCGAAAATCAGGAGCGTAGCGAGGCATCGACGTCAGCCGCGAGGCGGGCGAGCACCCGAGCGACGACGGATTCAACCTCTTGATCGGTAAGTGTCTGAGAACTGGCTTGCAAAATCAATCCAAAAGCCAAGCTTTTTCGCCCTGAATCTATTTTTTCGCCGGCGTAAACGTCGAACAGCAGCAAGTCTCGGAGCAAATCGCCCGCCGCCTCTTCGACACAGCGGCGCACAGTCCCGAACGACACTCCCGCATCGACGACGATCGCGATGTCGCGCCGGATGGACGGAAACTTTGACAACGGCGCGAAGGCCGGCGTCGGTCCATCGCCAAGACCCGAGGTGGACAGCTCGAATACCTGTAGGTCCGCGGGTAGGTCGAGCCGCGCCGCCAGCGACGGGTTCAGTGTACCGATCCAACCTACCGGCTGCCCGTCGCGCTCGAGCCGCGCGCATTGCCCCGGATGCAGTGCCGGATGCAATGCCGCCGGCGCTGGGGCGATGAAACTGGTGTCGGCCGCGCAGCCGCTGGCCGCCAACACCGCTTCGACATCGGCCTTGAGGTCGAAGAAATCGGCATTGCGTGGTACTTCGCCCCACTGCTCCCGCGCGATGGGGCCGACGCTGAGCCCGGCGAGCATGGCATCCTGGTGCAGACCGTCGGACTCAACGCGGAAGCGCAAGCCACTCTCGAACAGCCTCACCCGCGCTTGCTGGCGCGACAGATTCTGCCGCGCCGCCTGCAGGAGTCCGGGCCAGAGGCTGGTGCGCATGACCGATAGCTCGGCGGACAACGGATTCGCCAGAGCGAGGGGCGTCAGTCCAGGGTCGATCAGGGCCTGTTGCTCGGGACTGACGAAGCTGTAAGTCACCGCCTCATTAAAGCCGCGGTTGACCAGCACCTGACGCACGCGCTCCAGATCGAAGGCCATTTCAAGCGGTGCGCGCGTGGTTGCCGCCGAACGGGCATGCGTCACTGGGATGTTGTCGTAGCCGTAGACGCGGCCGAGTTCGCCGATCAGGTCGACCTCCAACAGCAGGTCGAAGCGGCTGCTAGGCGGTGTCACGCGCCATCCGCCTTCAATGACTTCGACATCCATGCCGAGCCGCGACAGGATATCGACGACACTGTCGTCGTCGAGTGCGATCCCCAACAGTTGTTGGATGCGCCCGCGGCGCAGGGTCAAGCCCTCGCGGACCGAAACCTGAGCGTCGCTGACGGCCTCGACCACCGGCCCTGGCTGCCCGCCAACGATGTCGCACAACAGTGCGGTAGCGCGTTCGAGGGCGGCGGCCTGTAGGCCAGGGTCGACGCCTCGCTCGAAGCGGTGAGACGAATCCGTATGCAACCCGTAGCCGCGTGCCTGACCGCTGATCGCTGTGGGCGCAAAGAAGGCGCTTTCCAGCAAAATATCACGAGTGCTCTCACTGACCGCGGTGTCGGCGCCGCCCATGATGCCCGCCATGGCCACCGCGCGCGTCCGATCCGCAATCACTAAGGTGTCGTCGCGCAGCGTCACTTCGTCCCCGTTCAGCAGCGCCAAAGGTTCGCCGGAGTTCGCCATACGTACCGCAATGCCGCCATCGAGTCGCGCGAGGTCGAAGGCATGCATGGGTTGACCCAGCTCCAGCAGCACATAGTTGGTGACGTCGACCACGGCCCCGATCGGCCGCACACCGCTTCGGCGCAGGCGCTCCCGCATCCATTGCGGCGTCTCGGCGGAGGAATCGATACCGCGCAGGATGCGGCACAAATAGCGCGGACAGGCGACCTCCGCCTGCACCTCGACCGGGAAACAATCGTCAATGGCCGCAGGCACGGGCGTTAGGGCAGGCATCCGCACCGGCGCGCGATTGAGCACGCCGACCTCACGCGCGACGCCGGCGACGCTCAGACAGTCGCCGCGATCCGGGGTCAGATCGAGTTCGATACACTGGTCATCCAGCGCCATGAAGCGCCGCAGATCTTCTCCCACCGGCGCGCCCGTCGGCAAAGCCATGATGCCGTCGGAACTCTCCGCCAGGCCCAACTCGGCGGCGGAGCAGATCATGCCGAAGGACTCGACCCCACGCAGCTTGGCCTTCTTGATCTTGAAGTCGCTGGGGAGCCGCGCCCCGACGGTCGCGACCGGCACCCGCATGCCTGCAGCGACATTGGCCGCGCCGCAAATGATCTGAAGCGGCTCGTCAGCGCCAACATCGACCCGACACAGTCGTAGCTTGGCCGCATCCGGGTGTGCCTCGACCGCCGTCACGTGCCCCACCAGGACGCCACTGAACGCCGGTGCGGCGGGCTCGACTGCGTCGACCTCGAGCCCGGACATGCTCAGTTGGTCCACGAGCGCGTCCGTGGCGATGGGCGGGTTCACCCATTCCCGCAGCCAAGCTTCACTGAAGCGCATCGCGGGCCTCCCAGGGACAATGCAGCACCAAACGCATGGAATGATTATTCATGGTTCTAAGTAAATTGCGACAAGAATCTAAGATCATTGTCGAAGTAGAGTCGTATATCGTCGACGCCGTAGCGCAGCATCGCCAGACGCTCCACGCCCATACCGAAGGCATAGCCGAGCCAGCGCTCGGGATCGATATCGACGTGGTGCAACACGGCCGGATGGATCATGCCGCAGCCCAGCACCTCCAGCCATCCGGTCTGCTTGCAGACGCGACATCCGGACCCACCGCATTTGACGCACTGCACGTCCACCTCCGCTGAGGGTTCCGTGAACGGGAAGTATGAGGGCCGAAAACGCAGCGCGAGGTCGTCACGCTCGAAGAAATTGCGCAGGAAGTCGTACAGCACGCCCTTCAGGTCCGCAAAGGTCGCCTGCTCGTCCACGAGAAAGCCCTCGACCTGATGAAACATCGGCGTGTGGGTCAGGTCGGAGTCGCAGCGATAAACGCGACCCGGTGCGATGATCCGCAAAGGCGGCGCGCTGTTCTCCATTACGCGGATCTGCACCGGCGACGTATGGGTGCGCAACAACCGCCCGTCACCGAAGTAGAAGGTATCGTGCATCGCGCGGGCAGGATGATGCGCCGGGATATTCAGGGCCTCGAAGTTGTGATAGTCATCCTCAACCTCGGGACCCTCAGCGACGGCGAAGCCGGCATTGGCGAACAGCCGCTCGATGCGTTGCAACGTGCGGGTAATGGGGTGGAGAGCACCGATCTGCTGACCGCGGCCCGGCAGCGTGACGTCGATGCGCTCGCCGGACAGGCGACGCTCCAGCGCAGCGCGTTCCAGATCGGCCTTGCGCGCCTCGACGGCGGTTTGTACCGCCGTCTTGGCCTGGTTGATCACCTGACCGGCCGCCGGTCGCTGCTCCTTCGGCAACGCGCCGAGGGCCTTCAACTGGGCCGTCAGCAGGCCGGATTTACCCAGGTAGCGCACGCGGACCTGATCAAGTTCCGCAAGATCGGCGGCGCCTTGCACCGCCTCGAACGCGGCGATACGCAGGTCTTCGATGGCAGGAACGGCGCCTTCACTCATAGTCGACATCTCCGGGGCTCTGGCGACGGCGAGGCGCGCACGCCGGCGCCTGACGGCGGTTGGAGGGCGCCGTCGATCGGATTAGGAACGGGGAACCTGCTGCCCGTATCGGGTCTTGGGTGGGGCCGGAACCCGATACGCGCCGGGTGCTCGCCGGGTCAGGCGTCGGCTAGCGCACCCTTCGCCTGCTCGGCCAATGCCGCGAACGCCGCATCGTCGTTGTAGGCGATGTCTGCGAGCATCTTGCGATCGACCTCGACGCCAGCCTTGCTCAGGCCATTCATGAAGCGGCTATAGGACAGGCCATTCATGCGGGCGGCGGCATTGATACGCGCGATCCACAGGGCACGAAACTGGCGCTTGCGCTGACGGCGGTCGCGATAGGCATACTGACCCGCCTTGATGACCGCCTGTTTGGCAACGCGAAAGA
Organism: uncultured Gammaproteobacteria bacterium; assembly: GCA_963698775.1. Classification (GTDB taxonomy): domain Bacteria; phylum Pseudomonadota; class Gammaproteobacteria; order Chromatiales; family Chromatiaceae; genus Thiohalocapsa. The sequence continues at coordinate 25,447 of CAVOSE010000026.1, read as the reverse complement.
CCTTACTACGGGCGCCGTAGTAACCCTTCGCCTCACTCAGGACCTTATTGTGACGGGCACGTGCGGTGACACCGCGTTTGACTCTTGCCATGGCTGATATTCTCCGGATTCGTTCGCGTACTGAGTTGGAAGGGCTAGCAGTAAGGGATCATGCGACGGGCAGCACGCACATCGGACTTGTGCAGCAGATGCGCGGCGCGCAGCTGACGCTTACGCTTGGTGCTCTTCTTGGTAAGGATATGCCGCCGATGGGAGGCATTACGCTTGAACGAACCGGAAGCGGTGACCGAGAAGCGCTTGGCGGCCCCTCGGTTGGTCTTGATTTTGGGCATTTTCAGTCTCCGTAACACGGTTTTGTTGGATGCGCCGGATCGGGAGCCCTCCCCCGTCCGGTGCTGATCGTTGCGGGCACGCGCTGTTTGCGCACCCGTAAGCGCAATCCGTTGCACAAGCCGCCTTAGTAGGCGCACTTTCGGTATTGATTGATGGCCAGGATGGCCATTAAACCAGCGTCTCCACAGCTCTGATCGGGATTTAGTCCAGCGACGAGACCATCGTCGCAGATCCGAGGACGCAGATCCGGGAACGGAGCCGGGACTATTTCTTTTTCGGCCCCAGCACCATGATCATCTGCCGGCCTTCCATCTGCGGCTGCTGTTCCACCACACTGATGTCGCCCAAGTCGATTTCGACGCGCCGCAGCAACTCAAGACCGAGTTCCCGGTGGGCATGTTCGCGTCCGCGAAACCGCATGGTCACCTTGGCCTTGTCGCCTTCGCTGAGGAATCGCGTCAGGTTTCGCAGCTTCACCTGATAGTCGCCGATATCGGTACCGGGACGAAATTTGACTTCCTTGACCTGTACCTGCTTCTGCTTCTTGCGCGCTTCCGCCTGCTTCTTCTTTTGATCGAAGCGGAACCGGCCGTAATCCATCAGGCGACACACCGGGGGTTCGGCGTTGGGCACGATCTCGACCAAATCCAGACTCTCCGCGGCCGCTCGCGCCATGGCCGCGTCGATATCGACCACCCCGACCTGATCTCCATCCGCGCCGATCAACCTGACCTGTGGGACATTGATGTCCTCGTTGACGCGGTTACGTTTTGGTGCAGCGATAGCAGGACTCCTCCAATCGACAAATACAATGGACCCTCACCGCGGGAATCGGCGCCATGCGCCACTCCCACGCCCAGACCTGATTCAGGATGGGTCAGGTATGGAACGGGTCCGGATAATGTTCAGGTTAGGCGCGACTCGCGGTCTCCGCCGTCAGCATCTCCAGAAAGGCATCGACGGTGAGGCTGCCTAGATCCTCACCTTTGCGGCCCCGCACCGCAATCTCGCCCTGTTCGACCTCGCGATCGCCCACGACGAGCAAGTATGGCACCCGTTGCAGGGTGTGCTCGCGGATTTTAAAGCCGATCTTCTCGTTCCTCAAGTCCGATTCCACACGGAATCCCTTGTCCCGTAAGGTCTTAGTGACCTGCCGCACATAATCTCCCTGACGATCCGTGATATTCATCACCATCGCCTGCACCGGCGCCAGCCACAGAGGCATCGAGCCGGCGTAGTGCTCGATCAAGATGCCGATGAAACGCTCCATGGAGCCCAGGATGGCGCGGTGGATCATCACCGGTACCTGCTTGCTGTTGTCCTCGGCGATATAGTGGGCGTCGAGACGCCCCGGCATCGAGAAATCCACCTGGATCGTGCCACATTGCCAGGTGCGGCCGATGCTGTCGCGCAGCGTGAACTCGATCTTCGGCCCGTAAAAGGCGCCCTCGCCGGGCTTCACTTCGAACTCCAGGCCCTTCTCGCGCAAGGAACGTTCAAGCGCCGCCTCGCCCTTGTCCCACAAATCGTCGCTTCCGACCCGCTTGTCGGGGCGCAGCGACAGGGCCAGCTCGATCTGATCAAAGCCAAAATCGCGGTAAGTCTCGAACACCATGTCGATCAGCGTCGCGACTTCCTGCTGCAGCTGGTCGTCGGTACAGAAGACGTGGGCGTCGTCCTGGGTGAAGCGGCGTGCCCGCATCAAGCCGTGCAAGGTACCGGAGGGCTCGTTGCGATGCACGACGCCGAACTCGGCGATACGCAGAGGCAGGTCGCGATAGCTCTTTAGGCCTTGGTTGTAGAGCTGGATATGGCCGGGACAGTTCATCGGCTTGATCGCGTAGTCATGATCATCGAGCCGGGTCGTGAACATGTCGTCCGCAAACTTTTCCCAGTGACCGGAACGCTCCCACAGGGTGCGGTCAAGCACCTGTGGCGTTTCGACCTCCTGATAGCCGTATTCGCAGAGCTTTTCGCGCATGTAACGCTCCACCTCGCGATACACCACCCGCCCTTTGTGGTGCCAGAAAGCCATCCCGGGCGCCTCTTCCTGAAAGTGGAACAGATCGAGCTGCTTGCCGAGCCGGCGATGATCGCGCTTCTCGGCCTCTTCCAGGCGGTGCAGGTAGCTCTTGAGTTCCTTCTTGTCGCGCCAGGCGGTGCCGTAAATGCGCTGCAACATGGCGTTGCTGGAATCACCCCGCCAGTAGGCACCGGCCACCTTGGTCAGCTTAAAGCCGTTGCCGAGCGTGCCCGTGCTCGGCAAGTGAGGACCGCGGCACACGTCGAACCAGTCGCCTTGGCGATAGACGGAGACTTCTTCGCCTTCGGGGATGATGTCTTCGATGATCGCGACCTTGTAGCGCTCGCCAAGCGCATCGAAGGTTTGTTTGGCCTGCTCTCGATCCCAGACCTCGCGGACGATGGGCAGATCGCGCTTCACGATCTCCTGCATGCGCTTCTCGATGGCCGTGAGATCATCCGGCGTAAACGGCTCGTCGCGAGCGAAATCGTAGTAGAAGCCGTTTTCGATGGCGGGACCGATGGTGACCTGTGTGCCCGGATATAACTCCTGCACAGCTTGCGCCATGACATGCGCGGCATCGTGGCGCAACAACTCCAGCGCATCGTCGTCTTTGCGCGTGACGATGGCCAGCGCGGCGTCGTGGTCGATCACGTGGGAGGTGTCCACCAGGGCGCCATCGACCCGTCCGGCCAAGGCGGCCTTGGCCAATCCGGGGCCAATGTCGGCGGCGATGTCGGAGACCGACACCGGGCTCGCATACTCGCGAGTGGAACCGTCCGGAAGGGTGATCTGCGGCATGGGCCTACCTGAACTGTCAGTGGTGATCGATACGAGAGATCACATGATGGAGTGCGCCGGCGCGAATCGAACTGGACCGCGCACGCCGCGGGCCAAGTCTGCTGCGGCAAGGCATCGGACTCCCGAAGCACCTCTAGCGTGAACTGCTGAAGAACGTTACGACTGGCAAAAAAGAAAACCGCCCGCCCCGCCAATGACGCCCTCTGGGCGTCGCTGAAGAGGCTGACGGCTCGTTTTTGGTAGGCGCGATTGGAATCGAACCAACGACCCCCACCATGTCAAGGTGGTGCTCTAACCAACTGAGCTACGCGCCTGTCGCGAGCCGAAAAGATTACTAGACACGCACACCCCATTGCAAGCGTTTTACGAAAATTTGTTCTGCGCACCGGTGCTGCGCCATCAAGATCAAGCAGATGGTCGGCACTGATGGTCTACCACCACGGCGCTGCATAGCCTGGTCAGCGTCCCGCTATACTGTTGCGTCACCACTATTGGGGGAGCAACGACCATGGCCGCTACCGAGCCCATCATCGAACAGGGCCACCTGATCCAAAGCATCGCAGACGCGCTGCAATACATCTCGTACTACCATCCGCCAGACTTCATCCGCGCCCTCTCCGCGGCCTATGAGGCCGAGGAATCGCCGGCGGCCAAGGACGCAATGGCGCAGATCCTGGTCAACTCGCGCCTGTGCGCCGAGGGTCAACGCCCCATCTGCCAGGACACCGGCATGGTCGTCGTTTTCCTCCGCGTCGGCATGAACGTGCGCTGGCACGCCCAGATGGACCTGCAACAGATGATCGACGAGGGCGTGCGCCGCGCCTATGGACATCCAGACAACCTGCTTCGTGCATCGATGGTGACACCACCCATCGGAGCCCGCAAGAATACCGGTGACAACACCCCTGCCATCGTGCACGTGGAGCTAGTGCCCGGCGACCAGGTCGATGTCCGGTTGGCGGCGAAGGGCGGCGGCTCCGAGAACAAGTCTCGTTTCGCCATCCTAAACCCCAGCGACAGCCTAGTGGACTGGGTGCTGAAGACCGTACCGACCATGGGCGCCGGCTGGTGCCCTCCCGGCATGCTTGGCATCGGCATCGGCGGCTCCGCGGAGAAGGCCATGCTGCTGGCCAAGGAGTCGCTGATGGAAGACATCGACATCCACGAGCTCAAGGCGCGCGGCGCGGCGGACCCGATCGAGGAACTGCGGTTGGAACTCTATGACAAGGTCAACGCGCTCGGCATCGGCGCGCAGGGTCTCGGCGGGCTCACCACGGTACTGGACGTAAAGATCAACAGCTACCCCACCCATGCCGCATCATTGCCGGTCGCCATCATTCCGAACTGCGCCGCCACCCGCCACATCCATTTCACCCTCGACGGCAGCGGGCCCGCGCAACTCGTCCCGCCGAATCTCGACGACTGGCCCAAACTCGACTATGACCCGACCGCGGGCGCCCGCCGCGTCAATCTCGACGGCATCACGCGTGAAGAGATCGCGACCTGGCAGCCCGGCGATCGACTGCTGCTTTCCGGCAAGCTGCTGACCGGCCGCGACGCCGCCCACAAGCGCATCGTCGATCTGCTCGACCGCGGCGAGCCGCTACCGGACGGCGTCGACCTGAACGGCCGCTTCATCTACTACGTTGGCCCCGTCGACCCGGTCCGCGACGAGGTGGTCGGCCCCGCCGGACCCACCACCGCGACGCGCATGGACAAGTTCACCGACCAGATCCTGGCGCAGACCGGCCTGATCGGCATGGTCGGCAAGGCCGAGCGCGGTACCGCCGCCATCGACGCCATCCAGCGGCATGGCGCGGTCTATCTGATGGCAGTCGGCGGCGCCGCCTACCTGGTCGCCAACGCCATCAAGGGCTCGCGACTGGTCGCATTTGAGGATCTCGGCATGGAGGCGATTCGCGAGTTCGACGTGCAAGACATGCCGGTGACTGTAGCCGTCGACAGTCGCGGCACATCGGTGCACAAGACCGGACCGCGCGAATGGCAGCAACGCATCGGCAAGATACCGGTCGTTGTCGAGTAGCGTTAGGATGGCACTGATCAATGCCCCAGGGCAGCCCGGTCGGAGCCGCGGACCCTGAACCACCACACTGGAGCCCCTGAATGCCAGAACAACAAGCCTTTCGCATCCACAACGACGACCAAGGCTATCGCGCCAGTGTCGAGACCATCGCCGTGCCCGAGCCCGCCGACGGCGAAGTGCTGGTGCGCGTCAGCCACTCCGGCATCAATTACAAGGACGCGCTGGCCGGTACCGGCAAGGGCCAGGTCGTCAAAACCTTTCCCATCACCGGTGGCATCGACGCCGCCGGCATCGTCGAGCAGTCGCGCGACGCGCGCTACAAGGCCGGCGACGCGGTGATCGCCACCGGCTGGGGTCTCGGCTTCAACCACGATGGCGGCTATGCGGACTACCTGTGCGTGCCGGCCGACTGGCTAGTGCCGATGCCGGACGGGCTCGACCCGCGCACGAGCATGATCCTGGCCACCGCCGGCTTCACCGCCGCGCTCGCGGTACACCGCATGCTCGTCAACGGCCAGACGCCGGACATGGGTCCGATCTTGGTCACCGGCGCCACCGGTGGCGTCGGCTGCATCGCGATCAGCATCCTGACCAAGCTCGGCTTCGAGGTGGCCGCCGTCTCCGGCAAGGCCGATCTGCACGACTGGCTAAAGTCCCTCGGCGCTGCGCGCATCATCGGCCGCGACGAGCTGCCCGGCGGCGACCGGCCGATGGAGCGGGCGGTCTGGGGCGGCGCGGTGGACAACGTCGGCGGCGCCATGCTGGCCAAAATCACCCGCACCGTCGTGCCCAACGGCAATATCGCCAGTATTGGCCTGGCCGGCGGCACCGCGTTGGAGACCACCGTGATGCCCTTCATCCTGCGCGGCGTTGCGCTGCTGGGCTGCAACTCGGTAGACGTACCCTACGCGTTACGCAGCCAGCTCTGGCAGCATTTGGCCGATGACTGGCGTCCGGGCGATCTGGAGCAAATTGTGACCACGAGCATTGGCATCGAGGGACTGCCCGATGTCTTCGAGCAAATGCTCTCGGGTAAGACGCATGGGCGGGTGTTGGTCGAAATCGGCCGGTAGCTCCTCGTCCCGACAGGCATCGGCTGCCGACGAGACGCAGATCGCGCGCCGGCTGGAAAGCCGGCGCTCCCGGTCGCCCGGCCTACAACTCTGGCGCGTCGTAGTAGGTCAGGTCCAGCCAACCGGCGGCGGCGCCGCGGTGCTCCACGTTCCAGCGATTGATCCAGTCGTAGAAGGGCCAGAAGCGCTCGTCGGTGCGCAGGATGCCGTAGCGAGCGGCGAAGCGCCGCCAGTCCTCACCACTGTCGACAGTGCCCAAATCGCTGAGAAAACGCGGAGCATCCGCCAGATCGAGGTCGATGAAGAGGTTGGGAAAGCCATTGACCAGTGTCGGATAGACGCTCAGCGTGTCTGCCTCAGGCAGCGCCTGGCCATCCTGAAACACCAACGTGAACTGGGATTTGTAGACCCGATTGGCCACCAGCGAGTAGACGCGCTGCGTACTGCCTGCCGCGGCATCCGAGCCATCGCTCGGGCCGTTGACGCGAACCAGCAAGACACTTGGCAGATGGGGCACGAAAGGCAGCCCCTTGACGGCGGTGAGGGTGGAGATGGCGCGCTCCCAATCGTCGAATCCGTGCATCGGCGCGTCGACGGCATCGGCGGGCTTCTGACGCGGATTTAGCCGGTCCGGCAACCGGCTGATCTGGGGACCAAGCCGGTCGGCGATCTGGTCCACTAGATCCACGAGCGGGTCCGCGGCATCCACGTCAACGCGACTCGGCTGATCGTCGCCGGCGAAGGGCACGATCGCCAACCCGAGCGCACCGATACCTTGAGTCCATCGCTGCCGAATCGACTCACGCTGATCCGGGGGCAGCAGGAGCAAAAAGTTATCCTGGAACTCCTGGCGCAAAAAATTGAAAAACAGCAAGGTCTGCAGCTTTTCAGCGTCGCCCGCCCAATACTTAAAACCGGCAACGGTGTCGTAGTACATACGCTCGAGCCCGCTGTAACCGAGCAGCCAAAAGGTGCGCGGAAAACCGCCGCGCGCGCCCTGCAGCACCGAGACGTTGGTCTCATGGCGCAGCACAGTCAGCCAGGCATTGCCGTTGTGGCCATCGGCGTCACCGTCGCTGCCGCCGTCCCAGATCGCGTCGAGGGTCCAGCCCTCCGGGCTCAGGCGCGCTTGCGCCTTGGCGTAGGCATCCAGGTAATCCCGGTTGCCGAAGGCCGAGCGATCCATGAACACCTCCCAGGTCTCAAGCCCGAGCTTGGGATCCTGCACCGAGACATCTTTGGACGGGTCCAAAAAGAACACCCAGAACTGATCCTTGACCGCATAGGTGGCCGTCTGTCCATTGCAGACCGGGCCATAGGTGATGCCGCCGACGATGACCTCGGAATTCTTGAGCAGGAAGCGATAGCGCGCCTCCGCCGGGATCGCGGCGAAGACCAGAAACGGATTCCCGATGTCCCAGGGTGGATCGAGATCGGCGTCCTTGTCCCACTCCGCCGTGAAGAATAACCGCCGCAGGTCGGCGATATCACTGTTGTCGACACGCCAGAGCCAGAGACTCTTCTGCACCGGCGGATCGGTGACCTTCTGCAAGCGATACCAAAAGCGATCGACATCCGCATAGCTGTAAGGATTGTCGTAGGGCAACCCGGTGCCGATGACCTCCACCGGCGGGATCTCGACCTGACCCTTGCGCTCGCCTTCCGCAATCACCCGCGCCGGCGGCGTGCTGGAGCGCACCAGCCGGAACCGGTCTCCCGGACTCTCGTCGAGCACGATGGTGGCCAAGAAGACGTGCTCGAAGATAAACCGGCTGACCAACTGCTGACGCGGGTCCGGATCATTGAAAAAGGCCTCCCAGGCGACAACCGCGTCGGGACTGGCGACGGTTCGGGCCTGCGCCGTCTGCTCTTGGGACGGCCCCGGCGATCCAGCGGCAACCCAGTCTTTCAGCGTCTTGAAATCCTGTTGCGAGATCGCGGGCAGACCGAACGGCATACCGAGGCCGGGATGCGCAGCGAGCCGCTCTCGCAACGCCTCCGCGGTCGATGGACAGGTTGCGGCGAACCGCGCCTGTCTGGCGGCATCGACGCTCGCCCGTGAGAAGCCGGGGACATTGTGTCGCATGCCGGCATCGACCATTTGAAACAGCAACGAGCCATCGAGGTTTTCGGGCGCGGAACCGCCGCCGGCCAGGATGGGATAGAAGCCCCGCTCACGCCAGGCCTGGGTGGAATGCGCGGCGTCCATGTCCGTGCGCGGATAGTCCATCAGATGCATGGTGTAGGGATTCTTATCAAAACCACCGCGATCCGCACCGCGGAACGAGTCGAGCTTGACGTTGCACGGCGACCCCAAACACCCGTGACAGGCGATGCAGCGTCGATTGAAGACCGGCTGAACCTGCTCGACATAGTCCGGAACACCGGTCGCAGTTTCAGCCGCCGTAGAAACCGTGGCGCGTTCGACCGTGTCCGCCGCATGAACTATGCCGAGACCAAGCGCGAACAGTAAAAAGAGGCAGGAAAGCAGGACGAGGGAAAAACGCGATGACGCCATGAGCAGGTTCCACGAAGGCGGGTGCAAGTCGTCATCCTGCCAGAATTCACCGCGCCGTGCCGCAATCCACGTAGGGTCTTGCTGTTCCAGTAGGCTGCGCTGAAATCTCCGCGCGGACAAGACGAGCGATCGAGGTTCAGGCTGGCAGCAGGGCCGGATCGACGATCCAGCCCTCCAGTACGTCAGCATCTTCAGGGACGCCGTATCCCGCATCCCGTTGCAACCAGGCCGAGGCCGCCTGCACCGCGCAAAGCAGGGCATCCAACTGGTCACCCGTTGCGTCGTCGATCACGCGCGCCCTGTGCTGGGCCGTGCAGGCCAGATCAATGCCGTAGGTTTCCCGGCTTTGCCAGGACGCCAATCCCGCGACAATCCGCTCCCGCGTGGCACGCTGTGCGTCGGTCTGCTTCGAACGCGTATCCGATTTGTAGCCGTCCCTGCCAGCCCATCGCCGCGCGACCAAGGCCGGGTACGCCTCCAGGACAACGCGGTCGTCCGCCGTCGGTCGCACCGGAACAATGCTCACCGGCGAACGCAACAGACGGCGCGCGCCCTCGTAGAACATCTTACCCACCGGTACCCCGTAGAGTTTTTGTGGACTGATGGAGCCCGCCTGCTGATCCGTCCTGCGACGGTGCTCCTTGTCGCCAGCCGGGCGCTGCGCCTTGTACGCCTCCAGCGTCTCGACGAACTGCTCACGCGTCATCCCTGCAACCAGGCCGACGTAGTCGCTCCAGGCAAGGGGCCAACCCAAGTTGGACACCAGTTTCCGCGACTGGCCGAACGGAAAATCAATGCCGGCAACCCAGCGCCCCGGTTGCGTCAACGCCCGCTCAAAGGCATCAAAGGAGACAAGATCCTCAAAGCCCTCGACCGTCAGCACGGAACCGTCCAACAGGCAACAGGCGCGAGTGATTGGTTTCGCCCGCCTGGGTGCGCTGGTGAAATCCATGCCGTACACCATCATTGGCTCTGGCCTAGTCGAGCATGCCATTCCGCTTGAACTTGAAACCACAGCCATCCGCGAGTCACGATTGCCGTTACGCCGGCCGGCGACAGAGGACGCCATAGGCCAAACCAAAAAAAAGGGCTGTCGAAAGACAGCCCTTTTTTCTTCGTATTTGGAGCGGGAAACGAGACTCGAACTCGCGACCCCAACCTTGGCAAGGTTGTGCTCTACCAACTGAGCTATTCCCGCTGCGAAGACCGGCTATTCTAGCGGGGCCGAACTTTCTGTCAAGCCCCAGTTTTGAACAGTTACGATCACCGCTCCCACTGCGCTCGGATCAATCATGCATCGCCGCTCTCGCTAACCATCGGCGACGTCGACGCGTCCGGCAGCGGATGAATCGCTCTTGTCCGCGGGCTCCGGCCCGTGCGGCGCGGTCAGGCTCGGCCAGGCCGCGCGCAGATACAGCAGCATCGACCAGAGCGTCAGCACGGCCGCGATATAGAGCAGGATCAGGCCGATCGGCAGCACCGGGATACCGAACAATGGCACGTGCAGGATTAACAGCACGATGGCGATCATCTGCGCCGTCGTCTTCAGTTTCCCGGCCATGGACACGGCCACCTGGGCGCGAGCGCCGATCTCGGCCATCCATTCGCGCAGGGCGGAGACGGTGATTTCACGACCGATGATCACCGCCGCAGGCAGCGCCAGCACCATGCGCGGATCGGACTGCACCAGCAACACCAGTGCGATGGCGACGATGAGCTTGTCGGCAACCGGATCGAGGAAGGCGCCTAGCGGCGAGGTCTGACCAAGACGCCTGGCCAACCAGCCGTCCAGCCAATCGGTGAGTGCGGCGGCGGTGAATACCGCCGCGCAGACCGGGCGCGCCCAGGGCACCGGCAGGTAAAAGATCACGACGAACACTGGAATCATCGCGATGCGCAATAGGGTCAGGATGTTTGGGATGTTCCACATGGGGGATGCGTCCTGGGCGGCGGGTTTGCGCCGATTCTGAAGGGTTCTCTGCGATCGGCCAATGACATTGTACAGAGGAAGGCGCCAGTGTCCCCGAGGGCGGAGCCTCTTTGCGACGAACTGAATCAGCGCCCCGACTCGTCACCCGTCATGAAAGGCGTCGTGAATCTGTCGGGCGAGTTCGCCGCTGATGCCGTCCACCCGCGCGATGTCGTCGGGCGCCGCGCGCTTGAGGCCGCGCAGGCCGCCGAAGGCCTTGAGTAGGTTCTGGCGCTTCTTCGGACCGATGCCGGGAATCTCTTCCAGCACCGAGGTCTTGCGTGCCTTGTCGCGGCGCTGGCGATGGCCGGTGATGGCGAAACGATGTGCCTCGTCGCGGATCTGCTGCACCAAGTGGCTCGCGGGCGAATCCGCGGCGGGCAAGATCGGCGTCGTGCGGCCGGGCAACCAGAGCTGCTCGGCACCGGCCTTGCGGTCCGGCCCCTTGGCCACGCCCACCAGTTGCACGCCGGTGATGCCGAGTTCTTGCAAGGCGCCCTGCACCGCAGCGAGCTGGCCCTTGCCGCCGTCGATGAACAGGAGGTCCGGCAGCGGCACCTCGCCCTTTTGGATGCGCCGATAACGTCGGGTCAGGGCCTGCTCCATGGCCGCGTAGTCGTCGCCGGGGGTGATGCCGTCGATATTGAAGCGGCGGTAGTCGGACTTGCGCGGACCGTCGCCGTCGAACACCACGCAGGAGGCGACCGTCAGCTCGCCCTGGGTGTGGCTAATGTCGAAGCACTCCATGCGCGCCGGCAGTTCGTCCAATCCCAGCGCGTCGCGCAGGGCCTCCAGGCGACGTGCATAGCCGGCGCGGCTGCCGAGGCGGGACTTCAACGCCAGCTCGGCGTTGCTCTCGGCCATCTCCAGCCAGCGGGCACGGTCGGCGCGCACCCGATGGCGGATGCCGACGCGGCGCCCGGTCTGCTCGGAAAACGCCGCCTCCAGAAACTCCCGCTCGTCCGGCTCGGCGTTGACCAGGATCTCCGGCGGGATCGGCTTGTCCCCATAGAATTGAGCCAAAAAGGCCGACAGCACCGCCTCGCGCCCGGCCGCGTCCGGCACCCGCGGAAAGAACGCCTTGTTGCCGAGGTTGCGCCCGGCGCGAATAAAGAACACCTGCACGCAGACGCTGCCGCCCTCCTCCACCGCGGCGACGATGTCCAGGTCGCCGCCGTCGCCGGTCACATACTGGCGCTGCTGAATGCGGCGCAGGGTCGCGATCTGATCCCGCAGCGCCGCGGCGCGCTCGAACTCCAACGCCTCCGCCGCCTGCTCCATGCGCTCACCGAGTTCGGCGACCACCTCATCGGCGCGGCCGTCCAGGAACTTGATGCTGTGGGCGACATCGACGGCGTAGTCCAACGGCGAGATGAAGCCGACGCAGGGGGCGGTACAGCGCTTGATCTGATATTGCAGGCAGGGCCGCGAGCGGTTGCTGAAGAAGCTGTCCTCACACTGACGCACCGGAAACAGCTTCTGCAACAGTTGCAGCGTCTCGCGCACGGCCCAGGCGCTGGGATAGGGGCCGAACCAACGCCCCTTGCCCTTGCGCGAACCGCGGTAGAAGGCCAGACGCGGAAAGTTGTCCTGGGTGCTGAGATAGATGAACGGGTAGCTCTTATCGTCACGCAGCAGCACGTTATAGCGCGGCCGGTGCTCCTTGATCAGGTTGTTCTCCAGCAGCAGGGCCTCGCCCTCGGTGCGGGTCACCGTGACCTGGATGTCGGCGATCTGCGACACCATCGACAGCAGGCGCCGATTCAGCGCGCGGCCGAAGTAGCTCGACACCCGCCGCTTCAGCTCCTTGGCCTTGCCGACGTACAACACCGTACCCTCCGCGTCGAGCATTCGGTAGACGCCGGGCTGTGCCGGGATCTGCGTCAGCGCGGCGCGGTGATCGAAGGTCCGCTCCATCATGGAGCGTCGATCAGCGCCCGGCAACGCGCCAACACGGCGTCGAACATCGCCGGCGTCAGGCGCCCGGTATTGGTGTTGTAGCGGCTGCAATGGTAGGAATCGATCAGCCTTGTGCCGTCCGGCAAGACGTGCTCAGCGCCGTGACCGAAGCGCCATTGCGACTGCTTCAACCCCAGCGCCCGCAGCACGGCATTGTGGGCGATCACGCCCAGCGCCAGCAGCAACGCGCCGTCCGGCAGCCCAGCCAGTTCCACGGCCAGGTAGGCGTTGCAGGTGCGGATCTCGTCGGTGGTCGGTTTGTTCTCCGGCGGCAGGCATTTCACGGCATTGGTGACGCGGCAATCGCGCAATGCCAACGCATCGTCCGCCGACACCGACTCGGGTAGCGTGCCGAAGCCGTAGCGGTGCAGCGTCTGGTACAGCAGGATGCCGGCATAGTCACCGGTAAAGGGTCGCCCGCTGCGGTTGGCACCGTGCATACCCGGCGCCAGACCGACGATCAGCAAGCGCGCCGTTGGGTCACCGAACGGCGGCACCGGGCGAGCGTGATAGTCGGGGTGCTTGTCGCGCACCTGAGTCAGAAAGCCTGCAAGCCGTGGGCAGCGGGTACAGGTGAGATCGAAGGATTGCACAGCGGTTAGAGCGGCTCGGGATAGGGTGACCGGGAATCAGGCTCGGTAGGCAACATGCGGCAGTTGTCGGACAGCCAGTACCTAAGGAGCATCGCTTCAGGTGGTTCGACCCGGCGGAACTCCAAGACTCCCGGTCTGCCCCCGCGGGGCGCCCTGCCGCAGATCAAAGTACCACGGCCAGGGCTCACCCATCGACTCGACGATGTCCGCAGTCCGGTGGAGCATGGCTCCAGAGCGTCATGGGTCCATAGGGCTGGCGGCCGTATGCGCGCACAGCCGCTCGTCGAAGGTGTAGGTGGTCTGACAGCCCGCCGCGCGGTTGGTCAACGCCAGAAGATAGTCGGCGAAGTCCGCTTTGCCGGTGCGGTAGGCGTCCAGGGCCCAAACGCCCAGCCCTCGTTCTCGACGGCCAGCTCGGCGCTGACCAGAACCTGCTCCAGCACTGAACCTAGAAAGAAGAGTTCACCACGAAGTTCACGAAGTTCACGAAGAGGAATACGAATAAAGACAGATATTTAAGTCCAGGTTTCGCTGAGGATCAGCTCACCCGACGGGTGGATGCGCAACGTTGCGTATCCTGCTGAGTCCCTTCGTGTTCTTCGTGATCTTCGTGGTTCAAATACCAGATCTAGGCTGAAACCACCTGCGGCTTGCTGTAGCCGTATGCGCGGCTCAGCACCCAGACCAGCTCGCACAGCACGATCTGCGCGATGCGTCCCGGGTCGGCACCGGTGCAGCGGGTCTCGATCAGCCGCGTGGCCTGCTCCGCCTGTTGCGGGTCGTCCTGGGTGATGTAGCGCACCAGCACGTTGGTATCCAGGCCGATCATGGCCCATCTGAACCGCTGCCTGCCTGGATAGCGGCCTCCATCTCTGCCAATGACACTGGCCGGTCCGGCTTTGGCAACAGGCCCTTGAGCCGGGTGACAGACGTGGTTCGCGGCACCATGCGCACCACGTCGTTGTCGTCAAGGACGAACTCCACCCGGTCCCCCGGAGTCAGGTGCAGTCGCTCCCGCAGAGCCTTCGGCAAAGTGATCTGGCCTTTGCTGGTGATGGTTGCTTGCATGGTGGCGCCTTACTTTTATACCGGGATCTTACCAAAGCGCCAGTGTAGGGAGAGGCCCGTTCAAAATCAAATCTCCAGCATCTGCCGAGCCCCACCCGGCTGCGGCTCGGCATGACGCTCAGCGCGAAGATCATCACCAGCAAGCGAACCGTGATCTCCTATTTTCTGTATCCGGTGATTCGGGTGTTGGACGAGTCGTTGCGGGAGCGGTGATCCGCGACCGTCGATGCGCGTCGGCCCAATCGCGGCGAATTGCCGTTCTGATTGCCGACCGAGGGCCGCGCCGGTGTCGCCGGTGGTGACCATCGGCTATCCTTCCCCGATGAATCACTCAGCCCACGCGACGGGTCACCGCCCGGACTACCACGGCGGCGGCATCGTCAACCTGATGGCGTCGCTGATCCGCGCCCGCGGCGGCAACGCCGAGTATGCGGACCTGGACCTGCTCCCGGCGCAGGCCATCGCCGATGCCCGGCACATCGTGCTGCTGGTGGTGGACGGTCTCGGCGCCGACTGGCTGCAACGCCACGGCGGCAGCGGCATCCTCGCCAGCCATCGAGTGGGGGCGATGACATCGGTGTTTCCGCCCACCACCGCCACCGCCATTACCAGCTATCTGACCGGTGACGCCCCGCAACAGCACGCGCTGACCGGCTGGCATACCTGGATGCGCGAGCTGGGCTGCGTGATGACCGTGTTGCCGGGTCGGCCGCGCTACGGAGGCGTCGGGTATCGTCAGGCCGGTATCGATGCGGCGCGGCTGTTTGGCAATCGGCCGGTGTTCGACCGCATGGCCACGCGCACGGTGGCGGTTTCGCCGGCGCATATCGCCCAGTCGGACTTCAACCGTGCGCATCTCGGGCGCGCCGAGCTGCGCACCTTCGAGACCCTGCGGGCGATGTTCAAGCAGACCGCACGCGCCATCCGCAAGGCGCGCCAGCCGAGCTACCTGTACCTGTATTGGCCCGGGCTCGACAGCA
Organism: uncultured Gammaproteobacteria bacterium; assembly: GCA_963698775.1. Taxonomy (GTDB): domain Bacteria; phylum Pseudomonadota; class Gammaproteobacteria; order Chromatiales; family Chromatiaceae; genus Thiohalocapsa. Next base: position 10,086 of record CAVOSE010000026.1, on the reverse strand, counting down.
TTGGGCACGAGCAGGGCATCGAGAGCCAGCACGCGCTGACCCATCTGCGGCAGATCGAACAGGGCCTGGAGGACTTCATCGGCAACGTCGCCGGCAGCGATACCCTGGTACTGGTCAGCGCCGATCACGGCCAGATCGACACCACCGAGGCCGATCAGGTCTGGATCAATGATCATCCCGACCTCGCCGACTGCCTGACCCTGCCGCTCTGTGGCGAGCCCCGCGCCGCCTTCTGCTACGTCCACCCGGACCGGGCGGAACGCTTCGAGACCTACTGCCGCGACGTGCTCGGCGAGCGCTTTACGCTGCACCGCAGCCGGGATCTGTTCGCGGCCGGTCTATTCGGCCTCGGCGCGCCCAACCCGCGGCTGGCCGAGCGCATCGGCGACTACACCCTGATCGCGCAGGGCAACAACGTCATCCGCGAGCGGCTGCCGTTCGAGGAGCCGTTCGAACAGATCGGCGTGCATGGCGGATTGAGTGCGGCGGAATTGATGGTGCCCCTGTGCCGGATGCCGTGTTGACCATGACGTGATGGCAGCGCATACCAGCCGCCGCGCCCCGCAGTCGGACCGGAACGCTAGACTGCGCTTGGGGGTTGGTCGACCTGATCGCTGGGTTCCATGACTCGGATGGCAGAGCCATCAAGACCCGGTGCCGAGGCGGAGCCTCGGCACCAGAGTCCCTCCTACCACCTAAGTGCGCCGACTTGCCTTAGCGCACCACCGCCAGCCGCGGTGGACTTACCGGCTCGGCCGGGCTAGGGCGGCGGACCAGTTCGCGTTGGTAGACGACTTCAACGCCGTCTTCACCGAGTAGGTGACGCAGGCGTTTCAGCAGGGCGTCGGCGGGTTCGACCCGCCAGGCGTCGCCGAGGCGCAGGCGGCCTTCGATGCCGGGGCGCAGGTAGTGGACGCGCAACGGCAGGCCATCGTCGGCGCGATAGGGTTGCAGCACCTCTTGAAGCTGGTGCAGGTGCTCGGCGCCAGCGGCGTGCTTGGCCGGATCACTGAGGTCGAGCCGGACCAGCAGGTGGTCGGCCAGTTCGGCACGGGCGGCTTCCAAGGTCCGGATGCTACGGGCGATCAAGGTCCAGCCGTTGGTGAAATCGTCCGACTTGAGGCTGCCGGTGACGGCGAGGATGGCGTCCGGTACCAGCAGCTCGCGCGTTGGCTCGTAGACATCGTTGAAGACGGTCGCCTCGATGCGACCGGTGCGATCGTCCAGTGTCAGCGAGGCCATGCGCCCGCGGCTGGTCTTGTTGCTACGCATGCCGACCACCAGGCCGACGACAGTGCGCAGGTCACGGTCGTCCTTGCCGCGCAGGTGTGTAACGCCCGGCGTCACCATGCCCTGCGCGCCCTCCAGCAGTTTGCCGATGCGCGTGCTGACCATTGCGTTCAGCTCGGCCTCGTAGCGATTGATCGGGTGGCCGGTCAGGTACAGACCGAGCGTCTCCTTCTCACCCAGCAGGCGCTCCTCTTCGTCCCAGTCCGGCCAGCGCCGGGCGGCGATCTGCGGGTCCGGCGCCAGCGCGACGGATGGTTCCGCATCCAACGCACCGAATAGGTCGGCCTGGCCGGCTGCCTCCTGCTCGTGTTGCTGCTCGGCCAGTTTCAGGGCCAGCGGCAGTTGGTTCATCAAGGTCGCTCGATGCCGTCCGCCCGCCTTGGCGGAGGACGCGCCGCTATCGCCCGCAGGATCGTCTTTCCCCAGTTCATCCAGTGCACCGGCTCGGATCAGTGCCTCGAGCACGCGCTTGTTGGCCTTTTGCAGGTCGATACGGCGACAGAAGTCCCACAGATCCTTGAACGGTCCGCCGCTATCACGCGCCTCCAGCATCGCGGAGATCGCGGACTCCCCTACCCCTTTGATGGCGCCGAGGCCGTAGATGACGACGCCGTCGCCCTGACTAGTGAAGCGGAATTCGGAGCGGTTGATCTTGGGCGGCTCGACCTGGAGCTGCATCGATCGGCACTCGTCGATCAGCGTCACCACCTTGTCGGTGTTGTCCATGTCGGCGGACAGCACCGCGGCCATGAAGGCCGCGGGATAGTGGGTCTTGAGCCAGAGGGTTTGGTAGGAGACGAGCGCGTAGGCGGCGGAGTGAGAATTATGAACAATGATGTCGTTGGCAACGAAGTTGTGGGTCTCCGCGACCTCCAGGTCGTAGGTCATTGCTGCGCCGTCCGGCTCGATGGCGACAATCCGCTCCCAGAAGAGCTCCGCCTCTTTTTCACGCCCAACCAATCCTTTGATCTCGGCCGGCAGCGTATCCACCGACTCAAGATCGGCCGATGTGGCATCGAGATACTGATGCAATGCCTGGAGTTGGACCTCACGGCCGATCAATCGCGGTCCGATCACCGCGACAAACCGCTCGATGCTGCGACGACCGAGCAGGTGCAATGTGTAACCGACCCGTCCCTCTTTGTACGAAAAGCGCTTTTCCGTCAGGCGACTGACCATCCCTAGCCGCAGCAGCAGATGCTGGCATTCCCGGACCAAGCGCGGCGAGGAGCTGGCGAGATAGGGTGTCATGTTGTTGCGGCCGGCCCCGGCGACATAACCATCTCCCGACCACAGGCGCCCCAACAGCAACGCCAGATCGGCGTTAGGCAGCCGAAAGACCGCGGCCGGGAAGTGCTTCTCCGTCGCCATGTGCCCGACCATCTCCAGGGCTTCCAGCCACAAACGCGCCCCGGAACGACGCGCAACGCTGCGGCCGGTGCCGGTCTGAACGCGTGCATCGCGCCCAGCGCCGACGTAGACGCACCAGGTATCGGCGCGGTCGTGGCGCATGGTGACCGTTGGCGCGGTAGAGGGGAACTGCGATGCCGCAGCGACAAAGTCATCCCTGGCCGCTTCATTCTTGTTGTAGAAGTAGAAACCGCTGGGGTGACAGGTATTGCCTTCCGACAAGGTCCAACCGAGTGTGATTAACTCGTGCTCCGGCCAGCTCTCGGTTCCTTCCACAGGCAGCACGGACGGCGCCGCGATGCGATCTCCGGGCTTGAGTTCCGCCAGGGCCTTCCAGCCGGAGGGCGTCAGCAAGGGGTGATTGCCGGTCGCGCGAATGGTCTTGCCGAGCGAGGTGGTCAGTTTGAGCACCGGCTTGATGCCGTTCTGCATCACCGAAACCACCGCGCCCCTACCCATTTGTCGGGAGTCGTGCAGGCTGGCGACGGCCGCGATCCCGTTGCGATAGATCTCCTTCACTTGACGCAGTTCGCCGGTGTCCGCGTCGGCGATCAACGTCTCGCCAACGACACATTTATTGAAGCCATACCCGGCGAACTTATCCATCAGGTCGAAGATATAGGTCGCGGTCTTGGCCTCCACGCCACGCTCGCCAGCGCCCTGCTCGAAGATGGCGCGCTGCTTGTCCATCTCCGATTGCTTCTTCTTGCCCATGGCGCGGCGCAGCAGGTCGGCACCGCCCAGCGAGTAGCCGGCCAGCACCTGGGCGATCTGCATGACCTGTTCCTGGTACAGGATGACGCCGTAGGTGGGCTTGAGGATCGGCTCCAGGTCCGGGTGCGGATAGGCGACATCGGCGCGACCGTGTTTGCGGTCGATAAAGTCGTCCACCATGCCGGACTGCAGCGGGCCGGGGCGGAACAGGGCGACCAGCGCGGTCATGTCCTCGAAGCTGTCGGGCTGGAGCTTCTTGATGAGCTCCTTCATGCCGCGGGATTCGAGCTGGAACACGGCGGTGGTCTCGCAGCGTTGCAGCAGCTTGAAAGCCTCCGGGTCCTTCGGGTCGATGCGGCCGATGTCGATGGGCGGCTCGCCGTCGGCCTTGCGCTGGGTGTTGATGGTGGTCAGCGCCCAGTCGATGATGGTCAGGGTGCGCAGGCCGAGGAAGTCGAACTTGACCAGGCCGGCCTGTTCAACGTCGTCCTTGTCGTATTGCGTCACCAGGTTGGCACCGCCGGGCTCGCAGTACAGCGGCGCGAAGTCGGTGAGCTTGGTCGGCGCGATGACCACGCCGCCGGCGTGCTTGCCGGCGTTGCGGGCGACGCCCTCGAGCTTGCGCGCCATATCGATGATGCCGGTAACGGCCTCGTCCTCGGCATAGGCGGCCTTCAGCTCCGGGCTCTCCTCCAGGGCCTTTTCGAGGGTCATACCGAGCTCGAACGGCACCATCTTCGCGACCCGGTCGACAAAGCCGTAGGGATGCCCGAGCACGCGGCCGACATCGCGCACCACGGCCTTGGCCGCCATGGTGCCGAAGGTAATGATCTGCGACACCGCGTCGCGGCCGTACTTGCCCGCCACATAGTCGATGACGCGGTCGCGACGCTCCATGCAAAAGTCGATGTCGAAGTCGGGCATCGACACGCGCTCGGGGTTCAGGAAGCGTTCGAACAGCAACTCGTGCTCGATCGGGTCCAGGTCGGTGATCTTCAGCGCATAGGCCACCAGCGAGCCGGCGCCGGAGCCGCGCCCTGGGCCCACCGGGATGGCGTTGTCCTTGGCCCACTCGATGAAGTCCGCAACGATCAGAAAATAGCCCGGAAAGCCCATCTGGCAGATGACGTCGAGCTCGATTTGCAGGCGCTCGTCGTAAACCTTACGTTGTTCCGCGAAGTCCGGCGCGGCGGGGTCCAGGATGCGCTCCAGACGCCATTCCAGGCCCTTGCGCGAGACCTCGCTGAAGTAGTCGTCGATGGTCATGCCGGCGGGGATCGGCGACGCCGGCAGGAAGCTCTTGCCCAGCGTCAGCTCCAGGTTGCAGCGCTTGGCGATCTCCACCGAGTTCTCCAATGCCTCCGGGATGTCGGAGAACAGCGACGCCATCTCCGCCGGCGTGCGCAGGAACTGCTCCGGCGTATGGTCATGCGGGCGGCGTGGGTCGTCCAGGGTGTGGCTGTTGTGGATGCAGACGCGGACCTCGTGGGCATCGAAGTCGTCGGCATGCAGAAACGCGACATCATTCGTCGCCACCACCGGCACGCCCTTGGCGATGGCCAGGTCGACGCTGGCCTCGACGCAGTCGGCGTCGTCGTCGCGGCCGGTGCGCATCAGCTCCAGGTAGTAGCGATCGCCGAACACCGCCAACCAGCCGTCCAGCAAGGCCTCGGCGTCGGCGCGATGGCCGCCGACCAGCGTCCGGCCGACATCGCCGCCGGCACCGCCGGACAGGGCGATGAGCCCATCCGCGGCCTCCAGCACCCAGTCACGCTGCACCTGGGGTCGGCCCTGGTACTGGCCCTCCATGTAGGCACGGGAGATCAACCGCGTCAGGTTCCGATAGCCCGCCAAATCCTGCACCAGCAGCACGAGGCGATGCGGCTTGGCGGCATCGGCCGGATTGACCACGGCCAGTTCGGTGCCGGCGATGGGCTTGATGCCCGCCGCCAGAGCCGCCTTATAGAACCGCACCAGGCAAAATAGGTTGGTATGGTCGGTGATGGCGACCGCCGGCATGGCCGCGGCGACCGCGGCCTTGACCAGCGGTTTGATGCGCACCAGACCGTCGACCAGCGAATACTCAGTATGCAGGTGCAGATGGACGAAGCTGGGGTCCGAGCTGTTTTCCAAGGGGGAACCGTTCCGTTGGGTTGTGGGCGTGATGGCGCGAAGACCGTCGATTCTAACCGCCCTCGGGCTCAAGAACCGAGCCCTTACCGGCGCCGAAACATTCAAAGCAGCCGTCGTCCACTCCCGCGACAAGGTCCTGGAGCGCCGGCTCGTCCTCATCGATAGACGCGCGTGTGCGTGCACGCCGGCGCTTCAGGCCCCGCGATTGCTTTGGCTGCGGGGCTTTCGGCGTCGATGCCGGCCGAGGAGGTTGCCGCCTGGCTCGTTTAGTAGCAGCCCGCGCGCCTTCGCGACAAGGAGACCGAACTACCGACCCCACGGCCGGTGCTACACTGACGCGAGACACCCCTGGGCCATCACGGACGGTTCCAAGCCGGAGACCAGGCCCGATCGCACCCCATGTGCTTGGCCGCCGTCGATCGTCAAGCCGTTTCTGCTTGGGTGACGCGGCCGAGCCCCAGAATCCGCCTCGATCGCCCTCCCTAACCCGAGCCAATCTTGATGTCCCTCGAGATCGATATCCACGACCCCCGGCAGCTCGACGCACTGACGGAAGCGCAGCTCGACGCCCTGCCGTGCGGCGCGATCCGCGTCGACAGCGACGGCATCATTCTGTTCTATAGCCGAGTTGAGGCTCAATTGACCGGCCGCCCGCCCGACGTCGTGCTTGGGCGCAACTTCTTCACCGAGGTCGCCCCGTGCACCGTGGTGCCAGAGTTCTACGGACGGTTTCGCCGGGGTGTCCTGAACGGCGATCTGAACACCAGCTTTGAGTTCACTTTTGATTTCCAAATGCACCCAGTGCAGGTTCGCATCAGCATGCGTACCTCCGACCATGCCGGCGAGTTCTGGATCATCGTCGAGCCCCTACAAAAGCTCGAGCCCCGCAATGCCAACGTCGCCCATGAGTTGATCGCCGAGAAGTTCGCAGCCGAACCGCAAAATGCGATGGACCGGGCCATGGACCCAGCTGGAGATCCGGCGACGGCCCTGGCAACGATCTCGTTCGACTTTTCCCGCTGCGACCAGGAGCCAATCGCCTTCTGCGGCGCCTTACAGCCCTTTGGCTGCCTGTTGGTGCTCGATCCGGACAGGCTGCTGGTCGACGCCTGCAGCGCCAATACCGCGATGTATCTGGGGCACTCACCGGAAGCCGTGCTCGGAAAAGGCATCCGCGCGCTGCTTGGCGACGGCGCCAAACAAGTCCACGACTGCCTAAACGGCGTCGACGCCAAAGCCAAGCAGTTCTGCCCGGCATTTTTCAGAATTGCTGCCCCGCCGCCCCTCGCCGACCTGGAGTTGGAGCTGCGCCTGAGCCAGTGGCGTGGGCGTCTGTTGCTGGAGATCGAACCCCATGCCGAGATGGACATGGATCGCCGACTGTATGGCTTCGACGTCAACGCGCTGCAGACACAACTCCGCCAACAGTCCGACCTGGCCGAGGTCTGCCGGATCGCCGCGGACGCCATGCGCCACCTAAGCGGGTGCGAACGCGTGCTCGCCTATCGGCTGCTGCCTGACGGCGACGGCGAGGTGATTGCCGAGAGCCTGCAGCCAGACACCTGGCCATCGGTGCTGGGGCTTCGCTACCCGGCGACCGACATTCCGCGCCAGGCCCGCGCGCTCTACTTGGAGAGCCCGCTGCGCTACGCACCCAGCCGCGATCACGCCGACGTGCCCTTGCTCAGCCGCGGCGAGACAGCACCGAAGTCCATCGACATTGGCATCGCCCATCTGCGCGCGCAGTCGCCCATTCACCGCGCCTATCTGGAACGTTTCGGCGTCAACGGCTCCATGTCGCTGTCCATCGTCTACGAGGATCGACTCTGGGGCCTATTCATCTTTCACCATCGCGCACCGCACCCGGTCACGGCGACCGTGCGCCGCCGCTTGGTCGAGCTCGCCGGTTTCCTGTCCGCGCGCCTGGCCTTGCTCAACGAGCACCGCGAGTTGCAGGCCCGCGCTCAGGGCACCGCCACCATCAACCGCATGATCGGTGAGATCGACATCAAGCGCACCTTCCCGCTCTGCTTTCAAGACAAGGCGGACCTGCTGCGCGGACTGGCCGATGCCGACGGTATCCAAATCTTCCGCGGCGACGAGGCCCTGTTCCCAGGACCGGCGTTCGGCTTGAGCGCGGCCGAGACCCAGGATTTGCTGGCCTATTTGCGCACCCAGGGCCCGGACATCTGGAGCACCGACTGCCTGTCAGGCGCCTTCGAGCCCGCTGCCGCCTATCCGGACCGCCTGGCCGGCGTGCTCGCTGTGTTCATTGGTCCGGGCCGCGCCAACCTGATCCTGTTCGGCCGCCGGCGTCATCGCTACAACGTCCGATGGGGCTCAGACCCAGCCTCGCTACCATTTCCGGAAAACGCGGGCGAGCGCCCCTTCGGCTGGCCAAACCGCAGCTTTCAGGTTTGGACGGAGGAGCGCAGCGTCCACGCAAGCCCCTGGACCGCGCTGGACCTGGCAACCGCCGTTGCGCTGCGCGACCTGACCCAGCAGGTCATCATCGCCAACGCCGCCCATTTCGAGAACCTTGCCCTGCACGACAACCTGACCGGATTGCCCAACCGCGCTCGCTTCCGACAGGTCATCGAAGAGCGCATCGCCGCCTTCGCAGATCACCCCGCCGTCGTGGTCGTCGGGCTCATCGACATCGATCACTTCAAGACCATCAACGATACCCTCGGCCACGACATGGGCGACGTGCTACTCACCGCGGCGGGCGAGCGTCTGGTCGCTGCCCTGCCGCCGAGTTCAACCGTTGCGCGGCTGGGTGGCGACGAGTTCGCGTTGTTGTTCTCGGCACCGCACGCGCGCGGTGTCGAGGCCATCGCCGATCGTGTCGTCGAGCAGATGCGCGATCCAATCATCGTTGCCGGCGACCGCTTCACCATCACCGTGTCGCTCGGCCATAGCCTCATGCGTGTCGGCGCGACACCAGGCGACCTGCTTAAGGAAGCGGACCTGGCGCTCTACCAAGCCAAGGAGAGCGGGCGCAACCGAGCGCGCGGCTTCGATGACCAATTGCAGAGGCGTGCCCTGCAGCGCCTGCGGATTTCCAGGGAGGTGCTCGGGCGCTCGGCCGACGACGCCATCGAGATCATGCTCCAGCCCCAAGTCCCAATCCGTGCCCCTTCCCATGACCGGCGCTTCGAGGTGCTGGCGCGCTGGCGTACCGCCGACGGCGGGCTGCTCATGCCCGAAGACTTCATCCCCGCCGCCGAGCGCAACGGTACCGTGCGCGAGATCACCGACGCAGTGATTCGCCAAGTGCTCGCGTTGCTCCGCGCGCAGGAAGTGGAGCGCGGAACGCGTAGCCCAATCCTTGCCATCAACGTCACACCCGCCGACCTGGAGGCGCGATGGTTCGCCCGCGGCCTCCTTGATGAGCTGGAGCGCGCCGAGCTGGCACCGGGTTTGCTCGAACTCGAAATCACCGAATCGACACTGCTCAAGATGACGCCCAACGTCAAGGCGTCGTTGCTGTTACTGACAGAGGGCGGCGTTCAACTCGCACTGGACGATTTCGGCAGCGGCTTCAGCTCCCTGTCTCACCTGCGTGAGCTTCCCATCAGCATCGTCAAGATCGACCGACCCTTCGTTCGCGGCATCAGCACCGAGCAGGACTACCACCTGGTTGCGGCCATCATCGCCATGGCCCACTCCCTGAACAAGACCGTCGTCGCCGAAGGCATCGAGACCGATCAGCAGCTTGTCATCCTGCAGCAGCTCGGCTGCGATTGGGGCCAGGGCTACCTCTGGTCCAAACCGATCCCACCGGCCGAGGCGCTGGCGCTGAAACTCGCAGGATCGGCAGCCACGTCACCAGGCTGAGCAGTCTTGCCCCGGACGTTTGATGAATCTCACAGCTGTGCGTCGATCCATTGCGCCAGTTGCCCGGCGCCCATGGCGCCGGCCTGACTCGCCACCTGTCGGCCGGCCTTGAACACCGCCAGGGTCGGGATGCTGCGGATGCCGTAACGTTGGGCGAGCATCGGGTTCTGCTCGGTATCCACCTTCGCCAGTCGAGCGCGAGGCTCGATGCGGCCAGCCGCCTGCTCGTAGGCCGGCGCCATCATCTTGCACGGGCCGCACCAGGGGGCCCAGAAATCCACCACCAGGGGCAGGTCGCCGCGGTTCAGGTGACGGTCGAAGCTGTGATCGGTGAGGGCCACCGGATGGCCGTCGAACAGCGGCCGCTTGCACTTGCCACAGGTGGGTCGATCGCCGAGTCGCGCGCCGGGAACCCGGTTGACCGCGTCGCAATGAGGACAGACGATGTTCAGTAAATCCGCCATGTTTTAACTCCGTGGGGGTCGGCAATCGGCCCCTGCTGGTTGCAATGTCCTGTCGCGGGCGCCGTCAACGTGCCGGCACCGCGCAGACGCTGATGTATCCGAGTCCGCAGGCGACCAAGATCAGGTCGCTGCGCCGCGGCGGCAGCCGGGTGACGCTCGGCGCCACCGGACACTGCAACAGATAATAGAACGCAATCGCACGGGAGGCGATGGCGACCCTGAGATCCACGGCCGA
>CAVOSE010000025.1:0-47964 GCA_963698775.1 uncultured Gammaproteobacteria bacterium | reverse complement strand
CGCAACCCGTTATTCTTCTGCCGCCCAGCCATCCGGGCAGCCTCCCTCAGCGCCTCGATCAGCGCGAATACAACGCTGGCCGTTTCATCGGCATGATGTAACGGTTATTGGTCTACGGCTTTGTGCTGCAAGGCCGGTACGCCGCCATCGGTCTGATGCTGGCAGCAAAGAGCTTTGCCCGGTTCAAGGAAACGGACGACCGCGACTTCGCCGAATATGTGCTCATCGGCACGCTGCTATCGGTGACCAGCGCCGTGGCCGTTGGGGAAATGATCAAGCTCTTGTTGCCCTGATCGCGCCGAGTGGAGGCGCGAATCGGGCCGTCAGAGCAGCGATAAAGTGGCTAAACTCCGAAGCTGCCAACACAGTCGCACACGATATGGCGTTGCGGTCCCTCATCCCAATCACGGCCGTCGTTGGGCGATGCCGAGAGTGACGCGCAACAGGAGCCTCAATGGCCAACAACGACACGAACAACACCGACCTCGCCTACGCCGACACCCTCTGGAAGTCGGCCGACGCGCTGCGCGGCCAGATCGACGCCGCCGAGTACAAGCACGTCGTCCTCGGCCTGCTCTTCCTGAAGTACATCTCCGATTCCTTCGAGGCCCGGCGCGACGAACTCAAGGCCGAGCTGGAAGCCGACGGCATCACCGGCCCGCAGCTCGAAGGCCTGCTGGAGAACCGCGACGAGTACACCGCCGAGCGGGTCTTCTGGGTGCCGCCCGAGGCGCGCTGGCAGAACCTCCAGAACCAGGCCACGCGGCCCGACATCGCCACGCTGATCGACGACGCCATCCTCGCCGTCGAGCGCGACAACCCGAACCTCAAGGGCAAGCTGCCGCGCGACTACGCCCGCCGCGGCATCGCGCCGGAGAAGATGAAGGGGCTGATCGACCTGATCGCCGACATCGGCTTCAAGGGCGACCGCGCCAAGGCCCGCGACACGCTCGGCCGCGTCTACGAGTACTTCCTCGGCAAGTTCGCCCAGGCCGAGGGCAAGCTCGGCGGCGAGTTCTTCACGCCGCGCTGCATCGTGCGGCTGCTGGTCGAGATGCTCGAACCCTACGAGGGCCGCGTCTACGACCCCTGCTGCGGCTCGGCGGGCATGTTCGTGCAGTCCGAGCGCTTCGTGGAGGCCCACGGCGGGCAGAAGACCGACATCTCGATCTTCGGCCAGGAGTCCAACCCCACCACCTGGCGGCTGGCCCACATGAACCTCGCCATCCGCGGCATCGAGGCCAACCTCGGCTCGCAGCCCGCCGACACCTTCCTGCGCGACCTGCACCCGGACCTCAAGGCCGACTACATCCTCGCCAATCCGCCGTTCAACATCTCGGACTGGTCGGGCAGGCTGCTGGCCGAACGACGTGCGCTGGCGCTACGGCACGCCGCCCGTCGGCAACGCCAACTACGCCTGGATTCAGCACTTCATCCACCACCTCGCGCCGCCCAACGGCCATGGCGGCGGGGTCGCCGGCTTCGTCATGGCCAACGGCTCGCTCTCCTCCGGCTCCGGCGGCGAGGGCGAGATCCGCCAACGCATCGTCGAGGCCGACCTGGTGGACTGCATCGTCGCGCTGCCGGCCCAGCTCTTCCTCACCACCGGCATCCCCGCCTGCCTCTGGTTCCTCACCCGCGACAAGACCGGCAAGAACCTCAAGCACGGCGGCCCAATCGAGCAGGCGCCGCGGCGAGACGCTCTTCATCGACGCCCGCAAGCTCGGCACCATGCAGACCCGCACGCTGCGCGTGCTCACCGGCGGCGACGACGGCGAGACCCTGCTCGCCGACGGCATGGGCGACCCGAACTCCGACTCCGACATCGGCCGCATCGTCTACGCCTTCCGCCAGTGGCGCGGCGAGCCCGCGCCCGACTGGTGGGACGAGGCCGAGCACGGCGACTGGGACTACCGCGACATCCCCGGCTTCTGCAAGGCGCGAGACGATCGACGGCATCGGCAAGCACGGCTTCGTGCTCACACCCGGCCGCTACGTCGGTGCCGAGGCGCAGGAAGACGACGGCGAGCCGTTCGAGGAGAAGTACCCGCGGCTGCTGGCGGAACTGGAGGCATGCTTCGTGGAGGGTGAGCGGTTGATGGGTGTGGTGCGCGAGCGGCTGAGAGGGGTGAGCAATGACTAAGCCCACTGGATCGCCCTGGTTGCCGTCAGGCGCAATCGACCGGGAGTAAATGCCATGCGCTACCTGAATCTCGACCATCTGCGCCGCTGCATTGAGACCCTGCAGCAGTCATTGCGGCTGTATCAAAACGCCGAGCCCGACAGCATCGAGCAGGAGGTGTTTCGTAATGCCATCGTCAAGGGCTATGAGCTGACGCAGGAAACTACCTTCAAGCTGCTCAAGAAGGCCCTGAAGGCGTTCGGCCATGGTGCCCGGAAGCTCGAATCCACGCCCATCAAGGACATTCTGCGCCTCGCCGCCGTGCATGACATGTTGAGCGTCGATGAGGTCGAGCGCTGGTTTCGGTATCGCGACAATCGCAACGACACCGCCCACGACTATGGCGAGGCCTTCGCGCGGGAGACACTGACGCTGATGCCCGATTTCCTGGCGGATGTCTCGCGGCTGGCGGATCGCTTGGACGCCAAGCTCGGCAAGGATGCGACATGAGTAGCGACTCTGCCAACCCGGCATTGCACCTGCCCGCGCGTTATCTGGCCATCGTCCAGGACATCCTGCGCCGTTACCTGCCCCAGGCCGAGGTCTGGGCCTACGGCAGCCGCGTCAACGGCGATCATTACGACGCCAGCGATCTAGATCTCGTCGTGCGCCAACCCGATAACCTGACCCGCCCGCAGCCCGACCTGGACGAGGTCGCCGCCGCCTTCTCCGACAGCGACCTGCCGATCCTGGTGCAGATCGTCGATTGGGCACGCATTCCCGATGCGTTTCGAGAGGAGATCCAAGCGGACTATGTGGTGCTGCAACCTGCGGATGGTGCCACTGCCGCAGCCACGGACGCACATTCTCTCGCTCCCACGCTCCAGCGTGGCAGTTGCGTCGGGCCGCTCCAGCGGCCCGTCTCAAATAACCGCAACTCGCCACCTGTAAGACGCGACGCTGGAGCGTCTTCGCTTGCTCCCACGCTGGAGCGTGGGAGCCAGACAATTCAGAGCAAGTGGCTCAGCCACGTAGTCGCCGAACTTCAGGACGGTGGCATCTTACTTGTCGAAGATGGCAATCACGGCGAATACCGACCCCGCAGTGACGAGTTCGGGCAAGGTGAGTATGCCTTTATCCGAGCCGCGGACATGGACGGAGGCAGAGTGCTCTTTGAGTCGGCGCAGCTGATAAACGATACTGCGGTGAAGCGAATTCGGAAGGGGATCGGGCGAGGCGGTGACGTTCTGTTCTCTCACAAGGGTACGGTTGGCAAGCTCGCGCTTGTTCCCCTCGATGCTCCAGCCTTTTTGTGTTCGCCTCAGACGACGTTCTGGAGAACCCTCAACGAGCAGACTCTGGATCGGCGATATCTCTATTACTTCATGTGCTCCCGAGCATTCACGGACCAGTGGATGGCGCGCAGCAACGAGACTGACATGGCGGCCTATGTCAGCCTTACTGCACAGCGGCAATTGTCTATTGCCCTACCTGAGATCGCTGAACAACGCGCTATCGCCGATGTTCTCGACGCGCTTGACGACAAGATCGAGCAAAACCGGCGGACGGCCGAAGCGTTGGAGCGCCTCGCACGGGTGATCTTCCGTACCTGGTTCGTAGACTTCGAGCCGGTGAATGCTAAGGCTGCGGGCGCGACATCTTTTCCGTCCATGCCCCAGCCAGTCTTCGACGCCCTGCCCACGCGCTTCGTCGATTCCGAGATCGGCCCCGTCCCCGCAGGCTGGAGGGTTAAACCGATTGCAGGCATTGCAAGCTTCCTCAACGGCTTGGCGCTTCAGAAATACCCGCCACGCGGAGACGGAAAGGATCTGCGTGTGATCAAGATCGCCGAGCTTCGCAAGGGCTCAACAGAGGGCGCCGGTTGGGCTAGTGCTGACGTGCCGGAGAAATACCTGATCCATGACGGTGATTTACTATTCTCTTGGTCCGGCACGCTTGAGGCCGAGCTTTGGTACGGCGGTATGGGCGCACTGAATCAGCCCTTGTTCAAGGTCACGTCGGCGCACTACCCAGCGTGGTTTTGCCTGCTGTGGATTCGCCGACACTTGGCGTGGTTTCGTGCCATTGCGGCAAGCAAGGCAACGACCATGGGCCACATAAATAGGAGCCATCTACAGGAGGCACTCGTGGTCGTCCCGCCGCCTGTCCTGCTGGATGCGGCAGATCGTGTCATCGGCTCGCTCTACGACCTATTCACCGAGGTCACAATCGAGTCGCGAGAGCTGGCTCGAATGCGCGATTTCCTTCTACCCAGGCTGCTGTCGGGAGAAGTGCGTGTAGCTGCCGCGGGGGAGTCGGATGACCACTCCTGACGGAACCTTTGAGCTGGTCAGCTGCCGCCAGCTGTTTGATCGCTATCCGGCATCAACCTCGCTGCGCCCGGCCGTCGAGGTCATCGAAAGCACGATCCGCAGCGAGCCCGGCATTGCGTTCACGCACTGTCGCGGTCTGCTCGAAACCGTTTGGCGTCCACGCCGACTTCGACGCTTACCTCGACGAAAAATATTCGGACATCGTGATCGAGGACGTGCCGATCAGCGCCAGCCAAACGCTCTACCATCAGGACAGGTTGGCCTATCGAAAGAGCCTCGTGGAGTTCCGCAGTGCGGCTAACGATTGCGGCGATGACTTCGCCGAGGGCGAAAACATGTCGGAGGGTGACGATGGATGAGTTGATCGCGGAGCTGTCTGCTGCCGCCTGGTTCGAGGCTGTGCGGATTCCTGTTCTGGCGGGTGCCGATCTCGAAGAAGACCACGACGCCCAGTCAGTCTTGATGCTTGGAACCGTTCTAAGCGGTGCGCTGAGGCGGCTCAATCCGGGTTTGCCCGCGGAGACCGTGGAAGGTGTCATTCGCTCCCTGACAAACCCGCCGCACGCGACGTTGGTCCAGAACAACCGCTGGCTCCACAGGCTGCTGACCGATGGCGTCGAAGTGGAGTACCGCGACTTGGAGACAGGCGAGACCCGCGGCGGACGCTGCCGACTGGTGGACTTCGACGACCCGCTCGCCAATGACCTGCTGGTGGTACGTCAGCTCACCGTCACCGGATCATCCGGCAAGACGATCCGGCTGGATCTGGTCGTTTTCCTGAACGGACTGCCCATCGCGGTCATCGAGCTGAAGGATCCGGCCGACCCGCAAGCCGATCTCACGGCGGCCATCGAGCAGCTCGATCGGTATCAGCAAACGGCGCCAGAGCTGTTCGTGCCGAACCTGGTGCGAGTGGTCTCGGACGGAATGCTCACAAGGGTCGGCTCCATCACTAGCGGGCGCGACCGCTTCATGCCCTGGCGGCCGCTCGCGGACGATGGCGGCGGCGCGCCGACGTTGGAGGCGCTGATCCGCGGGCTGTTCGAGCCGCGGATGCTCCTGGATTACCTGCGCAGCTGCGTCCTGTTCGAGGAGGACGCCCGCGGGGAGATCGTCAAGAAGATCGCCGGCTACCACCAGTTCCGCGCCGTGCGCAAGGCACGCGCGAGCGTGCTCAAGCACCTGCGACCGGACGGCGACGGGCGCGGCGGGGTGATCTGGCACACCCAGGGCTCGGGCAAGTCGCTGACCATGCTGATGCTGGCCGGTGCTCTGATCCGCGAGCCGGGCCTGGCCAACCCGACCCTGGCGCTGATCACCGACCGCAACGACCTCGACGACCAGCTCTTCGACACCTTTGCCGCCGGTCGCGCGCTGCTGCGGCAGGCGCCGGTGCAGGCGACGAGCCGCGAGCACCTGCGGGGCCTGCTGGAGCGCGCCGCGGGCGGCGTGGTGTTTACGACCATTCAGAAATTCGCCGAGGCTCAGGGCCTGATCTCCGAGCGGGCCAATGTCGTGGTGCTGGCGGACGAGGCGCATCGCAGCCAGTACGGCTTCGTCGAGGGCGGTGCCCGCTGGATGCGTGAGGCGCTGCCGAACGCGACCTTCGTCGGCTTTACCGGCACGCCGCTGGAGCGGGACGACAAGAACACCATCCATGTCTTCGGCAACTATGCGGATGTCTACGACATCCGCCAGGCGGTGGAAGACGGCGCCACCCGGCCGCTGTACTACGAGTCGCGCATCATCAAACTCAAGGTGGACGAAGACGGCGCAAAGGTGGCCGAGGACGAGGTCGACTACGTCGTCAATGCCGACCGCGACGGCGCCGATCCGGACGAGCGCATCCGCGTTCAGCTAGAGTCGCTGGTGGGTGCGCCGGATCGGATCGAGCGGCTGGCCGAGTTCATCGTCGAGCACTGGGAGAAGCGCCGCGGCGCGATGGAGGGCAAGGCAATGGTCGTGACCATGAGCCGCGACATCGCCGCACGGCTGTATGAGCAGATTCGCCTGCTGCGCCCGGCCTGGCACGATGCGGACGACGAGCGCGGGGCGATGAAGGTGGTCGTCACCGGCAGCGCCGAGGACCCGGAGCCCTTGCGCAGCCATGTGCGGACCAAGGCCGCGCGCAAGCGCCTGGCCGAGCGCTTCAAGGACCCGGCCGACGAGCTGCGCCTGGTCATTGTCTGCGACATGTGGCTGACCGGCTTCGACTGCCCGCCGGCGCATACCCTCTATCTCGACAAGCCACTGGCCGGGCATAACCTGATGCAGGCGATCGCGCGCGTGAACCGGGTCTGGGGTGACAAGCCTGGTGGGCTGATCGTGGACCTGCTCGGGCTGGCCGACCAGCTCGCCGATGCCATTGCCACCTACAGCCGTGCCGGCGGTACCGGACAGGCCGTGCACCAGGTGCAGGACGAGGCAGTGCCGGCGATGCAGACGGCCTTCGAGAAGCTCTTGGACTTCTTCCACGGCTGTGACTACGGCCGGGCATTGAACGCCGCGCCGCGCGATGTGCTGCCGGTGTACCTGGCCGCCATCGACCACGTGCTGGGACAGCAGGACGGCTGGAAGCGCTTTCGCACATTGGTCAAGGAGCTGGCGACGGCCTTTGCCCTGGCCGTGCCGCGACCGGAGACCGAGCTGATCGCGCCGCATCTGGCCTTCTTCCAGCACGCACAAGCGATGATCCGCAAGCGCTTGGCCGACGACGGCGATCGCCCAGATACCCGCGCTCGACAGCGCGACATCGACGCCGCGGTGCGGCAAGTCATCGGCGGGGCCGTGGACGCGGACGATGTGATCGACCTGTTCGCGGTAGCCGGTCTGGACGAGGCGCGGCTCGACATCTTGGGGGACGAGTTCCTTAAGCGTGTAGCGGCGCTGGAGCAGAAGAACCTGGCGCTGGAGACCCTGCGCAAGCTGCTCGGTGACCAGATCCGTGTCACCGAGCGCAGCAATCTGGTGCGCAGCCGCAAGTTCCGCGAGGCGCTGGAAGATGCACTGCTGCGCTACACCAACAAGGCCATCACCACCGCGGAGATGATCGCCCGGCTCATCGACCTCGCGAAGGACTTGCGCGAGGCGCAACGGCAAGATGCGGCGCTGGGCCTGAGCGACGAGGAGGTTGCGTTCTATGACGCGCTGGCCGAGAACGAGTCCGCGCGCGAGGCGATGCGGAGCGACACGCTGCGCCTCATGGCCCGCGAGCTGACCGAGATGGTTCGCAAGATGCCGAAGCTCGACTGGACGCAGCGGGAATCGGTCAGGGCGAGCCTGCGGCGGAGCGTGCGGCGCCTGCTCGCCAAGTACGGCTACCCGCCCGACTTGGCCGAGGGCGCGACGGCGCTGGTGTTGCGGCAGGCGGAGCTGTCAACCGAGAACGGGGGGTGACCTGTAGTCAAGCTTCTACGTGAGCAACGCCCCAGTTGGGTTCAACCTAAACTCGGCAGCTGCCCTTGTCAGACCCATTCAATCATTCGGTTGCCAGTATCCGCAGGTGCGACTTCAGTCGCACGTAAGGCATTGACCGTGCCACTAAAGTCGCACCTACAGCAGCTCCAAGTGCAGGATCAACGTTCAGCGCAGCAACAGGGCCGGGATCTTGGCCGAACGCAACAGATCGGAGGTCTTGCTGCCGAACAGCAGGCTGCGCAGCGGCGAGTGGGCGTAGGCACCCATGATCAGGATATCGATGTCTTGCTCCTTCGCGTAGCGGGCGATGACCCGCTCGGCGTCGCCCGGGATCAGCGCGGTCGGCGCCTCAATTCCGGCCCCCTCCAGCGTGGTCTTGGCCCAGTCCAGCTGCTTGGTGGCGTCCTTGCGCTGCTTGCCGGACATCAACAGATGCACCGGCAGGTCGCGGAACAGCGGGCTGCTGGCAATCATCTCCACGCCCTTGCGGGTCACGGCCTTGCCGTCGAAGGCGACCAGCGCGCGCCTGGGCTCTTGGAAGCCCTCGGTAACGGCGAGGATCGGGCGGTGCAGGGCGCGCACCATCTGCTCGACGTTGCGCCCGAGGTCGCGCTGGGTGGTCTCGGCAGACTCGCCGCGACGACCGAAGACGAACAGCCGCACGCCGTCCGCCTGCTCCACCAGGGTCTGCTCCAGCGCGCCGTGACGCTGGCGCACGTCCGGCGCCTCGATGCCGGCGGCGATGGCGCGTTCACGCAACCGGTTGAGAAAGACACGCCCCTGTTCGCGGGCATCGCGGCTGCGGCTCTCGTCCTGTTCCGAGAGCTTTGTCAGCAACGCCTCCTGGGCACCAAAGCCGATGGCGCCGCTGTGGTCGTTGCCGATGGCGACCTCCGGATGGCGATCGAGAATGTGCAGGAACTCCAGCGGGGCATGCATCCGGCGCGCGGCCCAGGCGGCATAGTCCGCCACATAGTTGGCGAAATGAGATTGATCGACGCAGGCGAGGACCCTGTTTTCGGTATTCATCGGCTTTCGGTATTCATGGGTTATCCATGTTCATCGCTTTCTCCGGTCAGTGGTCCATTAGGCGCTCGACGGCGTCGGGTTTATCGTGCACGGCGAAGCGGTCGATCAGGGTCGCGCTGGCCTGATTCAGACCGATCACCTCGACCTCGGTGCCCTCGCGGCGGAACTTCATCACCACCTTATCCAGTGCGGTGACCGCGGTGATGTCCCAGAAGTGAGCGCGGCTGACGTCGATACGGACCTTCTCGATCACCTCCTTGAAGTCGAACGCGCTGACGAAGCGCTCGGCGGATGCGAAGAACACCTGACCGATGACGCTGTAGGAGCGCACGCGTCCCTCGTCCTCGGACTTGGAACCCACGTACAGGACCTGGCCGACCTTGTGAGCAAAGAAGAATCCGGTCACCAGCACGCCCGCCAGCACACCCTGGGCTAGGTCATGGGTCGCGACAACCACGGTGACGGTGACGATCATCTCGGTGCTGAAACTCTTCGGGTTGCTGCGCAGGTTCCAGATCGAGGCCCAGTTGAAGGTGCCGATGGAGACCATGATCATCACCGCCACCAGCGCGGCCATTGGGATCTGCGCCACCCAGTCGCCCAGGAACACCACCATGATCAACAGAAACAGTCCGGCGGACAGCGTCGACAGGCGCCCGCGTCCACCGGACTTCACGTTGATCACCGATTGGCCGATCATCGCGCAGCCTGCCATGCCGCCGACACAGCCGGAGGCGATGTTGGCGAGGCCCTGGCCGACGCATTCGCGACGCTTGTTGCTGGGGGAGTCGGTGAGGTCGTCGACGATGGCCGCGGTCATCATCGACTCCAGCAGACCCACCATCGCCATCGTTGCAGAGAACGGCAAGATGATCTGCAGCGTCTCCAGGTTCAACGGCACGTCCGGCAGCAGGAACACCGGCAGGCTATCCGGCAACTCGCCCATGTCGCCGACGGTGCGGATGTCGATCCCCAGGAAGATCACGGCGATGGTCAGCACGACGATGGTCACCAGCGGCGACGGGATCGCTTTGGTGAGGTACGGGAAGCCGTAGATGATGACCAACCCGGCCGCCACCACCGCGTAGACCTCCCAGCCCATGCCGATCAGTTCCGGCAACTGCGCCATAAAAATCAGGATAGCCAAAGCATTGACGAAGCCGGTGATGACCGAGCGCGAGACGAACCGCATCAGCACCGCCAGGTTCAGCCAGCCGGCGACGATCTGCAACACGCCGGTGAGCAAGGTGGCGGCCAGCAGATACTGCAGCCCGTGCTCCTTCACCAGCACCACCATCAGCACCGCCATGGCGCCGGTGGCGGCCGAGATCATGCCCGGGCGCCCGCCGGCGAAGGCGATCACGGTGGCGATACAAAACGACGCGTACAGGCCCACCTTGGGATCGACGCCGGCGATGATCGAAAAGGCGATGGCCTCGGGGATCAGCGCCAGCGCAACGGCGAGCCCGGCGAGCAGATCGTTACGGACGTTGGACAGCCAGTCCTGTTGCAGGGAGTTCATGTCAGCCGTAGGTGGTTTCCATAAAGGTCAGCGCCTTCTCCTTGGTCTTGAAGAAGTTGTCGCGGCTGAGTAGGTCGAACAGCTTACCCTTGCAAAGGGTGTCGTAGATCTGCGATTTCAGGCTGGAGAAGTAGATCTCTATGCCGCTGTCGCGGAAGTTGTCGATGACATCGCGCAGCCGCTCCTCGCCGGTGACGTCGATGTCGTTGATACCGCTGCCGATCACCAGCACGGCCTTGGCTTGGGGATTGCGTGCGCGCGCCTCCAGCAAGACGTCCTCGAAGCGGGACGCATTGACGAAGTTCAGCGAGCCGTCGAAGCGTACGGCGATGAAGTGATTGCCCAGGGGTTCGAGCCCACTTGTGCTGATGCCGGCCAAGGTGCCGTCCGGTTGGCGCCCGACGATGTCGGTGCGCGGTGCCATGGTGCGCACCAGGAACAGCACGATGGCGAGTCCGGCGCCAAGTAGGATGCCGTTGGCCAGTTGCGGCGCCATGGCCAAGGTCGCGATAAAGGTGATGACGCCGACCAGGGCCTCCTGCCGCTCGATGCGCCAGGCGCGGATCAGGGCGCGCACATTGATGAGTCCGAACACCGCCATCATCACGATCACGGCCAGCACCGCCTGCGGCAGGTGGTACAGCAACGGCGTCAGGTACAGCAGTACCAGCATCACGGCGATGGCGCTAAAGATAGCGAACAGGCCGGTCTTGGCGCCGCTCTTGGCCGCGACCGCCGAGCGCGAAAACGAGCCGCTGACGGTATAGGAGCTGAAGAAGCTGCCGACGATGTTGGCCAGCCCCTGACCGACCAGTTCCTTGCTGGTATCGACCCGCTCGCGGGTCTGCGCGGCGATCGCCTTGGAGATCGACGTGGCCTCCATAAAGCCGATCAGCGCCATCACCAACGCCGACGGTAGCATCGCCCAGAAGAAGCCCATATCCAGCGTCGGCACCTGCAGGCTCGGCAGCCCGGACGGGATGTCGCCCACCACCGCGCCGCCGCCCATCAGCGTCAGGGTCTCGCCATTGACCTTGCTGATGCGCCAGTAGCGTCCGTCGGTGACGAGTTCCTGCGGCACCGCGCCCTTGCGGAAGAACAGGTCCTCGCCGCCGGGGGCGATGACGTGCTCGAAACGCAGGTTATGCAACGACACCTGGCGCTCGTTGTTGGCCAGCTTGCGTTGGTCCATGTCCCGGTTCAACACGCGCAGATCGGCCTCCAATAGGGCCTGTTCGGCAAAACGCGCCTCGTCCTTGGCCGCCGCGACGTTGCGGATCTCCTGATTGATGCGCGCGGTAGTCACGGCCAGCGAGCCGATGGCGCGCTCGGTCGAGGCGTAACCCAACGCCAGTTCCCGCGCCTCGGTGTCCTGAATGGTATCGACGCTGACGGTCTGATTGCGCTCGAACCCAATGGCCCAGCTGACGATGGTGGTCAACACCACCGCGGACAGCACGCCCGGCACCTTCGGCGTGTAGCGCTTGGCGCCGACGATGATGGCGTAGGTGCCGACGGCGAACAGCAGCGTCGGCACATGGGAATGCTGCAATTGCGCGAACACCGTCCAGAGGTCCGCCACGAAGTTGTCGGTGCGCGGAAACGGCACGTTCAGGATCTTGCTCAGCTGCGACAGACCAATGATCAGCGCCGCAGCATTGGTAAAGCCGATGATGACCGGGCTGGACAGGAAATTCACCAGGATGCCCATGCGCAGCAGGCCCAGTGCGAGGCGCAGCACGCCTACCATCAGTGCCAGCATCACCGACAGCGTGATGAACGCCTCACTGCCGAGCGGCGCCAGTGGCAACACCGCCGCCGCAGACATCAACGACAACATGGCCACCGGCCCGGTGTGCAGTTGCGGCAGCGAGCCCCACAGCGACGCGACGATGACCGGCAGGAACGAGGCGTAGAGGCCGTACACCACCGGCAGCCCGGCGAGCTGGGCGTAGGCCATGCTCTGCGGGATGAGCACCAGCGCCACGGTGATGCCGGCGATCAGGTCAGCGCGCAGCGTGGCGCCGGTCATCGGGAACCAGCGGACGAAAGGAAACAGGTTTGTCAGCAGGGAACGGTACATCGCGATCCGGCGAACTCAGGTTGGGGCTGGACGAAAATCCCCACAGTTTACCGGATGATTGGGCCAGGTATGATAGATGTATCGGCGCAGGGCGATCGAGTCTCGTCTATAACCTGAGCAAGTGTGAGCCTTCGCGGCACGGGCTTGGCAGACGCGTTTCCGATGAATTGCTGGTGGGCCGGAGGTTGCTAAAGACAGAGCGCTGGGGCAATCTGCCGGTCGCCTAAACAAAAAGACACCGGAGGACTTCTCATGCGCAACCACCATTGGCTGGCCCTGGCAGCACTGCTTTTTTGCGGCTCGACGCTCCAGGCCCAGCCGGCCGGACCGGGGCCGATGCCTGGCGGCTCCATACCCGGCCAAGGTCCATACGGCTACGGCCCCATGCAACCGCGACCGACGCGCCCGGGGATGCCGCGGTCCAACGCTGGCCGCGAGGCCGCCGCCACCGTCGGCGCGGGTCTCGACAAGCTATTCGAATTTCTGGGAAGCGAGGAGACGCAGAACAAATTACAGACAGCGGCGTTTCTCGACCGCGAGATCGCACCCTACTTCGACTTCGCATACATGGCTCAGTTCGTCGCCGGCTCCGACTGGGAGCGCATGTCGAGCGAACAGCGCACAGCCCTTGGGGCGCAGCTCGAAGCCCGTATCCTCACCGGCTTGGCTGAACGTCTGGCGCAGTTCAGCGATCAAAAGGTGCGCTATCTTCGGCCCCGGCCCGGCAAACGCGGCAGTGTCGACGTGCAAGTGGGGCTGATGAGCCCCGGCAGCTATCCCGCCAAGCTCGTATTCCGGATGTACATTGTCGGTGACGGCTGGAAGGTCTTCGACGTCCTTGCCGAGGGCCGCAGCCTGCTGGCCTTCTACCGCACCGCATTCGACCGGCTCACCGCTCCGCGGCACCCAGACCAAGCCCAAGGGCGCCCCTAACCCCGCTAATCCGCCGACGGGGAGTCGCCTCAGTCGGCGCGTCGCACGGGCGCTGCTTTGGCGGAAGCACAAATTCCGCGGGCTGCGCAACGTGAACGGCGGATGACGTGACCTCGGCGCCATAGTCGCCGAGGAACCGCTGGCCTTGTCCCCATATCAAGGACATGAACGGCGACCTCCCTACCACCGACGACCTCCCCTCACGCTTTGGCAAGGCGCTGTTGATCGCCGCTTGGATCGTGGGCCTTGCCCTGTTGGTGCTGTTCTTCAGCAACCTGCTGGAGCACCAACGCAACCCCAACCAAGACCCGGCGCTAGAGATTAATGCGGCCGGTCTGCCGCAAGTCGTGCTGCAACGCAACCGCATGGGCCACTACGTGGCGCGGGGCAGCATCAACGGCACCGCGGTGACCTTCCTGCTCGACACCGGCGCCACGTCCGTGGCACTGCCGCTGGCGCTAGCCCAGGAGCTTAAGCTGCCCATGCGCCCCGGCGGCATGAGCAAGACCGCGAATGGGCTGGTGCAGACCTGGTCGACGCGCCTGGCGAGCGTGAGCGTCGGCGGTTTGACAGCGCGCAACGTGCATGCCGTCGTCATGCCCAACATGCCCGGCGACGAGGTCTTGCTCGGCATGAGCTACCTGAAGCGCTTCGAGCTGTTTCAGCGCGGCAAAACTCTGACCCTACGGGCACCTGGTTGAGTCCGCCGCCTAAACGCTTCTGACCACCCCGCCCCGACGGCTGTCACCGGCACCGTGCAGCGTGCCGTCCGGGCCGATGGCGACGCAATGGGCGCCACCGAAGAAGATGCTTCGGTCGCTCCAGGCCAAGATGTCCGGCCACTGCTCGCGGAGCGCGTCCAGCAGCTCGCCGTCGCATGGGGGCTCGATGTTCAACCGACCGGCCTCGTAATGAATCCGCGGCGCCTCGACCGCGGCGGTCAACGGCATGCGCAAATCAATCAAATTGCTCAGCACCTGCAGGATTGCACTGCGGATGCGGTTTGATCCGCTAGAGCCGAGTACGCTCCAGCCGCCGTCCGCATGTTGCACCAGCGAGGGGCACATCATTGAGCCGATACGCTGGTCCTCGGCCCACTGATGGAACCCGTCCGGACTCAGGTCTTCTTCCCCGAGCATGTTGTTTAGCATGATGCCTGTGCCCGGCAACAGATAGCCCGCGCCCTCCCCGTTCGAGAGGGTCATGCTCGCCAGATTGCCTTCGGCATCTGCGATGCTGATCTGCGTAGTGCCTCGGCTGAATTGGGTCGCGCTCCGCATCTGCGCTCGCACCTGCGCCAGCAAGGTCGGATCGAGGTTGACATTGTCCACAGTCCTGTTGGTACGCAGCTCCTGGGTCAGGCGCATCGCCGTCGCGAGGAGGTGCCGGTGGGTGCTGCTGCCAAAGCATAGATCGCCCAGGGGTTGTTGCGACAGTAGGTCCAGCGTGATGCGTATCAGCGGCCCTCCTAAAGACGGCGGTGGATTCAGGTAGAGCCTGGCGTCGCGATAGACGCAGCCGAGGGGGCTGCGCTGCTGCACGCGATAGCCGGCAAGGTCCGCCTCGGTCAGGTGCCCACCGTTGGCGGCGCAGTCCGCTACCAGGCGCTCGCCCCAGGCGCCGCAGATCGATCCGGCACCGGTTCCCGCGGCAGCACCATAAAGCAGTTGCGGGCCCTCATCGGCGAGTTGGGCTAGCGCCTGCGCCAACGCGGGCTGCGGGACCTGTTCCCCGGGCCCCGCTAGACGAGTCGGAGCTTGGGGGGCCGCGTGCAGCGCGAAGATCTCCGGTCGCGCACGCAGGATCGGCTCGACCACGGTGGCGATCCGATGCTGGAAGGCATTGACGACAACCCCGCGTTCGGCGAGCCGGCGTGCCGGCTCCAACAAGCGCGATGAGGATAGCCGGCCAAGGTCTTGCTGCACCGCAAACAGGCCGGCAAGAGCACCCGGCGTAGCGATGGCGCCCATACCGATGTGGAACTCCTGTACCGTATCGCCAAAGTCGGCGATGATCGGGTAGAAGTCCAGTCCATCCAGGCCCGCCTTGACCCGCGGCGTCTGTACGAAGAAGTCGTAGATTACCGGCTCGCCACCGGCCGGACGCGCATGCAGGAATCCGCCCCCGCCCAGCGACGCCAGGACTGGCTCGGCAACGCAGGCAGCCGCTAGCGCCGCCACCGCGCCGTCAAAGGCATTGCCGCCGGCGGCGATCACCTCCGCGGCCGCGGCGGCGGTCTGTTCGTGGCCGGCGGCAATGATCGCCCTGGTCATACTGTTCTTGAATCGGTACGCAACGGTCGCATGGCCGCTATAGTAGCCGTCTTCATCACTTTTGCCGTCTGACAATGGGCGGTCAGCGAGCGACGCGACATCGCCATGGCGGAACCGGACAGTTTTCTGGAAGATCCTGCAGCGCCGGACGAGGCGGCCGCACTCCGTGCTGAACTCTCGCGGGTGCGGGCAACAGCCGAGGCTGAACGGCGTGCACTCGAGTATGAGCTCAAGTTAGCGCGCTCGGCGGTGCCGACCCAGCACGACCCCGCCGCCGCCACACAGAGCATCGCGGGCCAGCAAGAGATCCAGGCCCTGCGCAACACGCTGCGCGAAAAGGATCGCGTGATCCAAAAGCTGACCACCCAGTGCAGCAGTCTGGAGGATCAGCTGGAGGATAACTTCCAGCAACTCGACGCGCTGCGCCTGCGGGCAAAGCGCCGCGAGCTGCAACAGGCGGAGGCAACCCGCCGATTGGAGCAAAAGCCGCGGACGCCCGAACCGGCGAAGCCGACAGCCGTTGGGCGCGGCGCGATTGCACCGCCCCTCCCCTTACGCGTGCTGTCGGGCCTGATTCCTGGGCTTGTGCTCGGCACCACGCTGACGGGCGCGACCGCTGCGGGACTTTGGTGGAGCGGCCATTGGCCCGCGCCGCGCATGCCGGCGTCAGCGGCTACCGCGAGCGAGGCCGGCGCCCCAGCTGAGCTTGGAGGCGAAGGCGCGGCCGGGAGCGCGGCTGGAACCAGCGCTGAGAGCGGGGCCGAGATCGAGGCTGGCAGGGTGATCGGAGCCGAGCCGGCGCAGGCGACGTCACCGGTGCGCGGCACGGTGCACGATCCCAACGGCCCGCCGATGATCGCGCTAAACCCCGGTACGTTTCGCATGGGCAATACGTCGGGCGCCGGCGGTAGCGACACGCGTCCGGCTCACGAGGTGTCGCTGCATGGATTCCTGATCGGCGCGCGCGAGGTCAGTTTCGCCGAGTACGATCGCTTCGTCAGAGCCACCGGCGCCCGCAGTCCAAACGATTTCGGCCTCGGCCGCGGCAGCCAGCCCGTCGTCGACGTGACCTGGGCCGACGCCGTCGCCTTCACCCGCTGGTTGTCGCGCCGCACGGGCAAGCGCTACCGCTTGCCCACTGAGGCGGAATGGGAATACGCGGCGCGGGCCGGAACCAATTCCCTGTACTGGTGGGGCGCCGATGCGCCGGCCGGCCAAGCGGTCTGCTTCGACTGCGGCTCCCGCTTCGACCGCATCGCGCCGGCACCCGTTGGCTTCAGCGGACCGAATGCGTTCGGGCTCTATGACACCGCCGGCAATGTCTACGAGTGGGTGGCCGATTGCTACCGACCCAGCTACCGCGATGCCCCAACCGACGGAACCGCCGTCACCCAGCCCGGCTGCCGTGAGCGCGTCGCGCGTGGCGGCAGCTATAAGGCACCGGCCAAGTCGATGCAGGTCTATGCGCGACGCGGCTTCGAGCCCGACACTCACATCGATACCATCGGCTTCCGCGTCGCCCGTGATGCCCGCTGACCCGAACCGAGTGGGTGGTGTCGAGAGCGCCGTGCCCGGTGGCGGCCTGGACGTCGATCCAGACGCCAGCCTGGGCGGGCACTCGGGTACGAACCCAGGAGCCAGCCAGGTCCTCGGGGTCGGCATCGCCACCATCGACATCGTCAACCTGGTTGCCGACTATCCGCCGGAGGACGCCGAAGTGCGGGCCTTGGATCAGCGCGTCGCGCGCGGCGGCAATGCGGCCAACACTTTGGCGGTCCTGCGGCAGCTCGGCCGGCAATGCGCCTGGGTCGGCACCCTCGCCGACGACATGGGAGCAACGCTGGTCAGCAACGACCTTGCCCAGCGTGGCATCAACCACGCGCATGCCGTTGTCATCGCCGGTGCGCGCACGCCAACCTCGTACATCGCCCTCAGCCACGCCAGCGGCAGCCGCACCATCGTCCATTACCGCGACCTGCGTGAACTGACCGCGCGGGATTTCGACGCCGTGCCGCTGGCCAATTTTGCCTGGGTGCATTTCGAAGGCCGCAATCCAGTCGAGACCGCTGCGATGATGGCTCGCGTCCGGCGCGTGCGGCCGGACGTGCCGATCTCGGTCGAGCTGGAAAAGCCCCGCGAAGGGATCGAACGGCTATTCGATGGCGCGCGGGTGTTGATCTTCTCGCGTGCGTTCGCGGCGGCCATGTCGGTCCAAGGCAGCACGGTCGAGCCCGAGGAGTTTCTGCTACAACGCATCGACCAGAGCGATGCCGAACTCTGCCTGTTGCCCTGGGGCGACGCCGGCGCTTACGGCCTGGCGCGAGGTGGCGAGCCGGTCTTCGCACCGGCCCATCGCCCGGCCCAAGTGGTGGATACACTCGGCGCCGGTGACGCCTTCAATGCCGCCATCATCGATGGCCTGCTTCGGGGGCTGAACCTCCCCCGACTACTTGCGCATGCCAACCATGTCGCTGGCGAAAAATGCGCCCGCGTTGGCATCTGACGGAAGGCGATTTCTGTCAAATCCGGCAATCGCCTAGACGCTGCCATCACCGTGCTTACGGGCTGGGATTGGGCTGCTCCATATGCGCCGCCTCGATCTCGGCGATGACCGCGTCGCTCAGCGTCAGCTCGGCACTGGCTAAGTTGACCTCGAGTTGCCGCATGGTGGTGGCGCCGATGATGTTGGAGGTCACGAAGGGGCGGCTGGTGACCCAGGCCAGGGCCATTTGCGACGGGTTCAACCCATGACGGTTGGCGATGGCGATGTAGCGATCGGTCGCTGCCAGCGCCTGCGGATTCGAATATCGGTCAAAGCGCGCATAAAGCGTCAGGCGGGCGCCTTCCGGACGCGCGCCGCCCCGGTATTTTCCAGTCAGCATGCCGAAGGCCAGCGGCGAGTAGGCCAGCAGACCGCAATGCTCGCGTAGGGCCACTTCCGCCAGGCCGATCTCGAAACTGCGGTTCAGCAGGTTATAGGGATTCTGGATACTGACCATGCGCGGCAGTTCGTAACGCTCGGCCAGCGCCAGCGCGTGCATGGTGCCCCAGGGTGTCTCGTTAGACAGGCCAACATGCCGGATCTTTCCGGCCTTGACCAGGTCATCGAGTGCGCCGAGCGTCTCCTGCAACGGCACGCTGTCGTCCTGCTCGCTGTGCTGATAACCGAGCTTGCCGAAGTAATTGGTCTCTCTATCCGGCCAATGCAGTTGGTAGAGGTCGACGTAGTCGGTCCGCAGGCGGCGCAGGCTGTCATCGAGGGCCGCCTCAATGTTGGCCCGATCCAGGCGCCCGCTGGCGCCGCGCGGATGGGGCATCCAGTCCGCCGGGCCCGCGACCTTCGTTGCCAGGATCAGCTTGTCCCGGTTGCCGCGGGCGGCAAGCCAATTGCCGATGTAGGTCTCAGTTCGGCCCTGGGTTTCCACCATCGGTGGAACCGGGTACATCTCGGCGGTGTCGATGAAGTTAACGCCGGCGTCAACGGCACGGTCGAGTTGCTCGGCGGCATCCGCCTCGGTGTTCTGCTCACCGAAGGTCATGGTGCCAAGGCATAGCTCGCTGACGGTGATGTCGGTACGCCCCAGTCTGCGGTAGCGCATTGTCTCCTCCCGTGTGATGGCGGTGGTTCGCCGGTTCGAACGCGCTAGATGCGGATTGTGATGCCGCATCGAAACCCGACTTATCAATTTATCCGGCTCACGACCAACGCCGAACCACAGCCGCCGCCCGCGCGCCCTCTGACAATCCACTATGACCCTCGACCCAGCCCTGTTCTCACCTTTCGCGATCGCCACCTCGCTGGTTCTGTATCTGGTCTGCCTGACGGTCGCGCTGGCGCACGCACCCTGGCGTACCTTGCTCAAGGCGCGCCTGACCCACGTCCTCTTTGGCGCCTGCGTCGTACTGATGTTTCTGTGGCGAATGGATACGCAAGTGCAACCCGGCCTCAACTATCACCTGCTGGGCCTGACCGCAGTCACGCTGATCTTTGGCTGGTCGTTCGCGGTGATCGCCGCATCGTTGGCGCTACTCGGCGTCCACCTCAACAGCGGCCTCGGCTGGGAGGGCTTTGCGCTGAACGCGCTGCTCAGCGGAGTGCTGCCGATCACGCTGACGCAGATCATGCTGGTGCTAATCCGGTATTATCTGCCCAAACAGTTTTTCGTCTACGTACTCGTCAATGGGTTCCTGACCGCCGGACTGGTGGGCGTGGCGATGGGTTACATGGCCGCCTGGCTGCTGGTTGGTAGCGGCGCCTACACCTTTGCCGAGCTGAGTCAGACGGTACTGCCGTTCTTTCCGCTGATGTTCATGCCCGAGGCCATGCTCAACGGCTGGATCATGGTGATCCTGGTGGCATTCCGACCGGAGTGGGTCTACTCCTTTTCGGACGAGCAGTATCTGAAGGGCAAATAGCGGTTTGGCTTGAATTTTTGCTCAGGGAGTTGTTCGCATGGGTTGGCTGGGTAAGGTGGTCGGTGGGCTGTTGGGCTTCGCCGCCGGGGGCCCGATCGGCGCCGTGCTGGGCGCAACGCTCGGCCACGGCGTCGATCGTGGCGTGCAGAAACTCGCCGAGGACATGCAGTTGCCCCCAGGCGACCGCAAGCGCATCGAGAGCGTCTTCTTCACCGCAACCTTTGCCACCATGGGCCACCTGGCCAAGTCGGACGGGCGCGTCTCGGCCGCTGAGATCGCGCTGGCGGAGGCCGTCATGGCCCGGTTGCAACTGACTGGCGAGCGCCGCAGTGCCGCCATCGCGTTGTTCCGGCAGGGTAAGGCAGCAGACTTCGATCTGCGCGCGGTGGTCGAGCGCTTCCGCCGCGAGTGCCTGGGCAGACGCACGCTCGTGCAACTGTTCCTCGAGATTCAGCTGCAGGCCGCCTACGTGGATGGCGAACCCTCGGAGGCCAAGCGGCGCGTGCTGGAGGAGATCCGCGAGGGTCTACGCATTCCACAGCTGATCTTCCGGCAATTGGAGAATATCGTTCGTTTGCAGCGCCAATCCGGTGCGGCCGGCGCCGGACGCGGCGGTAGTCGCTCGCCCACGAGAGGCCCAACCTTAGGCCAAGCGTATTCAGTGCTGGGCGTCAGCCCGAAGGACAACGATGCCGTGATCAAACGCGCCTACCGCAGACTGATGAGTCAGCACCACCCAGACAAGCTGGTCTCCAAGGGCGTGCCGGAGGACATGATCAAGCTCGCGACGCAAAAGACCCAGGAGATTCGCCGCGCCTACGAGATGATTCAAGACGCTCGGGCGGCCTAGGAACTGGAATACCGTAGCGCTCAGGTGTTACTTGAGACTGCTTAGAGAGCGCACGAAATCCATGGTCGCGTTGAAGAAATCGTCGTCCTTGTGGCCCTTGCAGTGGGCGCGGGTGCGACGCATGGCCGTTTCGATGCCGGAACCGCGCAACGCATCCTCGCCGGTGGCGAGGTTTAGGCCGGTGATGAACCCGGTCAGCCAGTCCTCGTAGCGCTGAAATTCCGCGGCATCGCCGGCCTCTTCAGCCTCACACGCGCGCAAATAATCGTCGCAGCTGCGCACACCGTAGCCCCATAACGCGCGATCGGCCGCCGCGGTCGTCGGCAGCAGCAGGCTGGCGCACAGGCCGACGACCGTCGCGGTGTGGGCAATAGTCAGCTTCAAGGGGGTCTTCCTCGCGTTGAGATCGATATCAATGACGCTCATGCTGATACCATATCCTATTGCTCGCTTGGGTCGGCGGACGCCGCCCCCGCTTGGAACCAACGATGCGCGTGTTGATGATTTCGGATGTCTATTTCCCGCGGGTCAACGGCGTGTCGACGTCGATCCAGACCTTTGCGCGGGAGTTCACGGAGCTCGGCCACGGGGTGACGTTGTTGGCACCCGACTACGGGCGTCACATGCCAGAGCCCTTCGAGATTGTCCGCATCCCGTCGCGCTACCTGCCGTTCGATCCGGAAGACCGCATGCTGCGCTGGGGCCGTCTTCGCGCCCATCGGCAGCGGCTTCAGGCGGCGGGCTTCGACCTGGTGCACATCCACACGCCATTCGTGGCCCATTATGCGGGCCTGGAACTGGCGCGTTGGCTCCGTCTTCCAGTGCTCGAAAGCTATCATACCTTCTTCGAACAATACCTCGACAAGTACGTCCCGCTAGTGCCGAGTAGTTGGCTGCGCCTGATGGCGCGGCGCTTCTCCGCCGCGCAGTGCAACGATGTGGACGCCCTCGCGGTGCCGTCGATGGCCATGCTGGAGGTGTTGCAGCGCTACGGCATCAATACACCGGCGGAGGTCGTACCGACGGGCATCGAGCTGGAGCAGTTTTCCAGCGGCGACGGTGCACGCTTCCGCAAGGCCTGGGACATCGCTGCCGATCGACCCTTGCTGGTGCATGCCGGGCGACTGGCGTTTGAGAAGAATTGCGACTTTTTGTTGCGGATGCTGGTGCACGTCAAGGCCGAGGTGCCGGAGGTGCTGCTGCTGATCGCCGGCGAAGGTCCGGCACGCAAGCAACTGGAAGCCCTGGCGCTCCGTTTGGGTCTGGACGAGCAGGTACGCTTTCTCGGTTACTTGGATCGGGACGGTTCCCTGGAGGACTTCTACGCCGCCGGCGATGCCTTCGTGTTTGCCTCCCGGACCGAGACTCAAGGGCTGGTGCTGTTGGAGTCCAAAGCATTGGGGACGCCGGTGGTTTCGACCGCTGTCATGGGTACCCGTGAGGTACTGCGTGCTGGCGAAGGCTGCCTGATCGCCGAGGATGACGAGGCCGATTTCGCCGCGAAATGCGTACTGCTGCTGACGGACCGCGCCCTGAGAAACGAATTGAGCGCTCGGGCCGTGCGCTACGCGAGAGGGTGGTCGTCGACGGCGATGGCGCACCGTATGCTCGGCCTGTATGACCGGGTGATCGGCGGCAACACGCATGCTTGCGCATCGGACAAGCGGCTCAGCCCGATTGGCCTTGCCAATCTCCCCGACCCGAGGCCGAACAACGCCCCTTTCGACGCGCGCGAGCCGCGTACCGGGGCGGACGCCCAGCAAGAGCGGGAGCCGGACTTGGCGTCCTCCGCGGGTTCGCCCAAGCCACGCCGGGCGTTGCCTTGACCGGAGTTGCCCCGATTTCTTCCCAGCGGGAGGCAACACGGCCAAGTCCCGCACCAAGCCAACCGCGAGCCAAGAGATGAGAGATTCAGATGCATACCAAAGATGTCCTCGATGCCTTCGCATTGCTCGACAACTGGGAGGCACGCTATGAATTCATCGGCGATCTGAGCCGCGAATTGCTGCCGCTGGCGGAGAGCGAGAAAATCGATGCCAATCTGGTAAAAGGGTGCAACACCCAGACTTGGCTCATCGGCAGCCTTACCCCGGGTGATCCGGCGGTGATCGAGTATCGCGCCGATGCCGAGACGCCGCTGGTGCGTGGGCTCGTCGCGCTGTTGCTGGTGCCGTTTCAGCGCAAATCCCCACAAGACGTGCTGGAGACCGATGCCCGCGCCTACATTGCCAAGCTTGGCCTCGACGAGCATCTGAGCGGCAATCGGCGGGTTGGCATGGAGTATTTTATCGAGCGCGTCTATCACATCGCGCGCGGCTTGGGCGCTTGACATGCCCGGCCTGGAGCCATCCGGGCGGTCCACTTGTGGATGCCTTGCCGTGCCTTGACCGGCTGAACACCTATGCGGATCGTTGAAGTCATCGCCCCCGAGCGTCATGCCAAAGAAGTGATCGGTATGGCCCGCTTCTACGGTGCCCTCGACGTTTGGTGGGGTGCGGCGAATGCCGATGGCCGCCAGGCGTTTCGAATGCTGGTTCCGGATGCGGCACGGCAGAAGCTGATGGACGCACTGCAAAGCCTGTTCGAGTCCGAGCCGAGCGCGCGCATCGTAGTGTCGTCGGTCGACGCAACGCTGCCGCGTCCCGACAGCGGCCAAAGCAACGATTCCGAAAGCAGCGACGACGAGGCGGACGACGACCGTGACAACGCCGTGCGCACGACCCGCGAAGAGCTCTACACCGAGATTGCCAAGGGGGCGCTGCTGGACTGGAATTATGTCCTGCTGGTGCTGCTGTCCACTATCGTCGCGACCATCGGTCTCGCCGAAGACAACGTGGCCGTGGTGATCGGCGCCATGGTCATTGCACCGCTGCTCGGCCCCATCATCGCCTTCGCCTTCGCTACGTCCCTAGGGGATCGAGAGCTAGCCGCACGCTCACTAACCACAGGCGTCACCGGACTTGGCTTGGCGATGTTGCTGGCCATGGCGCTGGGCTTGGTCTGGCCGGTGAATCTGGAGAGCCATGAGATCGCGGCGCGGACCGATGTCGACCTGGCCAGTGTCGCGTTGGCCCTCGCCTCTGGCGCCGCGGCGGTGCTGTCGCTCACCACCGGTCTATCGACGACGCTGGTGGGCGTCATGGTCGCGGTGGCGTTGTTGCCACCCACGGCCGTGCTCGGGATGCTGTTGGGCAGCGGCCGCTGGGAGCAGGCCGTGGGCGCCGGATTGTTGCTGGCCGTCAACGTGGTCTGCGTGCTGCTGGCCGCGAAGGTGGTCTTTTTTCTGCGCGGCGTGAAACCGCGCAGCTGGCTCGAACAGACCAAGGCCAAGCAATCGACCGCGCTCTATATCGGCCTCTGGGCCGTCTTGCTGGCGTTGCTGGTCGGCGCCATCGTGATCCGCGGCTCCTGGCTCTGACTAAGTCCCCGACACGGAGCGCCGGCTTTGCAGTCGGCGCCTGTCGTCAGAGCGGGGGATTTCGAGACCCAGGAACGACTAGCGCGGCTTCGCCTCAGATCGACGAGTCGTAATCATCGGTATCGGTATCGGTATCGGTATCGGTATCGAGTAGCGAGTGGCGAGTGAATCGATCCCGATTTCGATCCCGATCTCGATCCCGATCCCGATTTCGATTTCGATTTCGATCCCGATTTCGAAGAGCCTCGCCCATCTGATGCCCTATGGAAAATTGACTCGTCTGCAAGCACTAGTCGCCCTCAAGCAATCTAGGGCATCGCAGCCCCCGGAGGCAACGGCGCGCTACCGGACTCACTCCCGACCCAGCCCGGCGTAAAACCGGCGCTGCAATGGCAACGCCCGAGTTCGCCGAACCGCTCCCGCCGGGCCTGCTCACAGGCGTCGCGCGTGGCATACGGGCCGATGGTCGTGGTGTCTGCCGGCCCCCCGCTGCGGGCCTCAGCGGGCGGGTGCACGTGGCAGCTGGTCTTGGCGTCGAGGCCGCTGCTGGCGCCGAAAAGCAGGCAGGTGCCCAGCAGCACAGCCCGCGACGGACAGCGGGCCGACATCGGCTCAGCCCTCGTCCTCGTACAGACTGACCTCGGCGTCTTCGATGCGGTAGCCGGCGTCGCCCAACTCGTTGCTGAACTGCTCGACGCGCATGCGTCCCTCCACCCAGACCGTATCGAACAGTTCGCCCTGGTAGGCGGCACCGTCGGCGGTGAGCACGTGAACGGTCTGATTAGCTGGCGGCGGCGGCACATGGATGCAGGCCCCGAAATAGGGCACCAGCAGAAACTCGGCCATCTGGTTGGCATCGGTCTCCAGCGGTACGACGAAGCCCGGCAAGCGAATTCGCTGGCCGTCCAGTGCCTCAACCACCGGCGCCTCGGCCCAGAGCGCCTTGAGCTTGTCCATCAACTCGTCGGCCCGCGGGTCGTCATCGGTGAGGTTGTCCGCGTCGTAGTCGGCCATCAGCTTTTCCGGCTGCCAGTCGGCCGGGATCAGGTCATCCCACTCCAGCTCCGGCACCTCGCCGGGCGCCGCGTCGGCGATCGCGGGTATGGTCTGATCCGTACCGTCAGGTCCGGCGGCATCGGATGACGAGGATTGCGGTGGTGTCGACTGCTCGCCGCAGCCGGCCAGCAGCAAGGCGAGCAGCGCCGGCAGCAGCGCAGTGAGCATCGTGCGTGTGGTCATCGCTATGATTCCAATATGAGCAGGCCGTCAGCCAGGGCGAAGTCGTATGCGAATGATACCCCGCGGCGCGGCCCCGTGGTTTGTCGGCGCGGCGTTTAAACGCGAATCGACAACCCGTCCGCCAGCGACATTCGGTAAGCACGCCAGCCAGGTACTAGCCCCACCAGCAGGCCGGCGACCAGCACCGCGGCCAACAACAGCCACTCATGGAGCGACAGGGCGCCGATGCCGATGAACAGCCCCAGCCGCGCTTCAATCAGCGGCTGGCCGGCGGCGAGCAGGCCGTACAGCAACGCTAGCCCAAGCAGCATGCCGATCAGGGTCAAGAACACCGCCTCGCCGATGATCAGGGCCAGCACCTGGGCCGGTCGCGCCCCGACCGAGCGCAGGATTGCCATCTCGCGGCGACGCTCGTTGAGCCCGATCAGCAGCGCCGTGAGCATGCCGATCAGGCCCACCAAGACGACGAAGCTCGACACGATCAGCAGCGCCCCTTCGGCGACCCCGATCAACGACCACAGCTCCCCCAGCGCCACGCCAGGCAGCACCGCAAGCAGCGGTTCTTCCGGATAGTCGTTGACGTAGCGCTGCACGGCAAAGGCGGCGATTTTGGACTTAAGTCCCACCAGCACCGCCGTGATCGCGTCCGGCGTCAGGTCCATGGCGCGCACCGCGGCGGCATCCGTAGACAAACCCGGCATCGGTGCGCCGCCCTGCCAACCCAGATGCACGGCCTCGATGGCCTCCAGGCTCACATGCACGGTGCGATCCACCGGCGTGCCGGTGCGCTTCAGGATGCCGGCGACGCGAAACGGTTTGTCGTCATGTCGGGCAAAACGCACGTCGCCGGCGCCGTGGGCGATGATGAGTCTCATCACCCAGTCGTAGCCCAGCGCGTCCGCCACCTCCGCCCCGAGTACGGCGTCGAAGAGGTCGTCGAAGCGCTCGCCCGCGGCCAGTTCCAAACCGCGATCGCGGGCGTAGCGGTAATGATCGAAATAGTCCCCCGTGGTCCCCAGCACGCGAAAGCCGCGGTGAGAATCGCCAAGAGAGATCGGCACCGTCCAGGCCACCTTGGGATGGCCGGCAAGATCCAGATAGCTCTGCCAGGAGATATTGTTGGTGGCGTTGCCGATGCGGAACACCGAATACAGCAGGAGCTGCACCGGCCCGCTGCGTGCGCCGACAATGAGATCAGTGCCGGAGATGGTGCTGCTGAAGCTTGCGCGCGCCTCGTTGCGCACCCGCTCCACGCCCAGCAACAGCGCCACGCTGAGCGCGATGGACAGCAGCGTCAGCAACGCCGTGAAGCGGCGGTTAAGCAGGCTCTTGGCGGCGAGAATGAGTATCGACATTAGCGGGGTTGGCTCACGTAGACGCCTCCATAGCCTCCTCTTGCGGCCATTTTCCAATCAGTTTGAAGGCTCCGGCGGAATCCCGAACACGAAGGCCCAATCGATCTCGACCTCCTCGAAAGGGGCGATTCGAATGCCCGCAAGATCGCCTCCCTCGGCAACCTCCAGCGACTCGATGACGCGATAGCTGCCGTTGTCCAGAGCGTAAGCGATCAGCGTCCTATCCTCCGGCGACAGTACCCAATAAAACGGCACCGTGGCGCGCTGCAGCAACATGAAGTGATGCAACAGGTCCTTTTTCTCGTGCCCCGGCGACAGGATTTCGCACACCCAGTCCGGGCGGATGGTCATGACGCCACTGGGTCTCTGGGGTACACGTTCCCTGCGCCAGCCGGCGAGGTCGTGGCTGGGGCACTGATGCTCGTTGTAGCTGACGCTGACCTCGGTGACGATCCACCAGCCGCCGGGGCCGTTGCGGCGCCGCAGGAGCCGGATCTCGTCGGACAGCGCTGTTTGCGCCAGCCCGTGTTCGATGCGGGCCATCGGACGCTGCACGATCGCGCCATCTATCAACTCGACATGCTCTTCCGACCAGGCCATCAGGTCGTCGACGGTCTTGAGCTTTTTCGCTTCCATGGGCGGCTGCGGTCAGCGGCCTGCCGCGACATTGCGCGCCAGGTGCCCATCACCGGCCGCGCGCGCCAGTGGCGGCAACTCGTCGCCGAGGCCCAGGGCCTGGGACATGAAGATGCGCTTGAGCGGCGCGATGCGCTCCGCCGCGGCGAGGCCGAGGTTGCGGCCCGCCACCAGCGGCGGGACGCTGTTGCTGAACATGCGCTTGAACAGGTCCATGGCGCCGAGCATGACCAGATTTTCACCACGGCGGGCGCGCTCGTAGCGGCGCAGCGTGGCGATGTTGCCGATATCGCGGCCTTTGATGCGGGCGTGCTCCAGGACCTCGGCCAGGGCGGCGACGTCGAGTAGCCCGAGGTTCACGCCTTGGCCCGCCAACGGGTGGATGGCATGGGCGGCATCGCCGATCAGCGCCGCACGCGGCTGCACGTAGCGCAGCGCATGCTGCATGCGCAGCGGGAAGGCCGCCCGCGGTCCGACCGACAAAACCCGCCCCAAGCGTTGTTGAAAGGCATCGTCGAGCGCCTGAATGAACTCTGCGTCGTCCATGGCTAGCAGCTCGTCGGCCCGGTGGTCCTCGGCGGACCAGACGATGGAGCAGCGCCCGTCCGCCAACGGTAGAAAGGCGAGCGGGCCGGTGGGCAAAAAGCGTTGCCAAGCGGTTTCGCGATGCCAGTGCTCGACCGCGACGTTGGCGACGATGGCGCGTTGGTCGTAGGCCCAACCGCCGGTATCGATCCCGAGGGACTCGCGCACGAAGGAGCGCCCGCCATCGGCGCCGATCACCAGGGCGGCGGTCAGGGCGCGGCCATCGGCGAGGCGGACGGTTGCCGCAGCGTCGTCGATGCTGACGGCGTCGACGGCGGCGGGGCAGAACAGTTCGACATCGGGGGCCTGCTCCAGCAACTCCCACAGCGCCAGGCGCGTGACCCGGTTTTCGACGATGTGGCCCAGGTCCGGTTGGCCCAGGTCGGCGCTGTCGAAGTGGATGCCGGCGCCGCCGACGGCGTCCCACACCTGCATCTCGCGATAGACGCTGGCGCCGAGCTGCTCGATACGCGCCCAGGCGCCGAGACGTTCCAGAATGCGCTGGCTGGCGCGGCTCAGTGCCGACACGCGCAGGTCGACCTCGCCGACCGGCCATTCGCGCTGTGGCGGCTGACCGTCGACGACGGCCACCCGGCAGCCCTGGCCATGACAGGCCGCGGCCATCGCGGCGCCGACCATGCCGCCGCCGACGATGATGAGGTCGAAGGCTGGTTTGGATTGATTCATGCCGGTGATGAGTAGCTAGTAGCGAGTTGCGGGGGCGCGTGGCCGCGGGATGTGGTTAGGCCGAGGTCGCCTGGGGTGAGGTACGAACCCCAGCACAGACCGATGCCGAGACCTGAGCCCTCGGGCGGAAACAGCTGGCCGAGATAGCTGACCAGGTCCTAGGTTGTCTGAGGTCGGCAACTGTTTGTAGGCAAGTCAAGTTTCGATGCGGCTCCGGGACTGTCAAGACTCCCCAAAATCGAAATCGAAATCGAAATCGAGATCGAAATCGAAATCGCGATCGACATCGAAATCGGGTCACACGCCACTCGCTACGATACCGATACCGATACCGATACCGATACCGATACAACGACAACGACAACGACAACGACAACGACAACGATGATCACGACTCGCCGGTATGAGGCGAAGTCTCGCTCGTCTTCAGCCGAGCGGCAGGCCACGCGCGAGGCGTGGCTGACGACCGCCAGTGCCCATGAAACGCTGCGCCAGTCGATGCCGTGCCGGCGGCAGCAGATCGAGCCCGAGCATCCCCAGATTGCGACCGACGCGCACCGGCGTCCAGGGATTGACGAACAGGCGCGCCAGCGTATCGGTGAGCATCGCCGACCCACGCTGATCCGGCCCGCGGCGTTTACGGTAACCGAGCACCACGCCGTTACCGCCCGCATCCTGGCCGGTACGCTGGGCGTCTTCGAGTAATTCGGCCAGTTCGGCGACATCGCGGAGACCCAGGTTAAAGCCCTGGCCGGCCACTGGGTGTAGCGTGTGGGCGGCGTTGCCGATCAACACCAGGCGCGGTTGCGTGAGCTGCTTGGCCAGCACCAGCCGCAGCGGATAGGCGATGCGCCGACCGGGCCTGTCCAGGCGCCCCATACGCTGGCCGAAGCGTTGTTGCAGCGCGGCGGCAAAGGCGGCGTCTTCCAGCGCCAGGATGCCCGCGGTGTCGCTGTCGCGGGCGGTCCAGACCACCGAATAGCGCCCCTCGGTCATCGGCAGCATGGCCAACGGGCCGCTGTCGGTGAAACGCTCGAAGGCGGTGCCGGGTTGCGGGCGCTCCGGCGTCACGGTGGAAATGATGGCGTCGTAGCCATAGCCTCGCTCGCGCACGCCGAGGCCAAGACGTCGGCGCACTTCGGAGTCTCCGCCATCGGCGGCCACCAGCAACCGTGTCTGCAAGAGCCGCGACTGGCCGGCGACTGTCACTTCCAGCTTCCACAGGTCGTCACCGGCCTGCAGGCCGATCAAGCGCGCCGGGCGCAACAGCTCGACACCCTCCGCGTCGG
The DNA here is from genome assembly GCA_963698775.1 of uncultured Gammaproteobacteria bacterium. Classification (GTDB taxonomy): domain Bacteria; phylum Pseudomonadota; class Gammaproteobacteria; order Chromatiales; family Chromatiaceae; genus Thiohalocapsa. The sequence goes on along the minus strand of CAVOSE010000025.1, from coordinate 17,777 downwards.
CCAGACAGCCTTCGATGGCGTGGCCGATGGCGCGCGCTGGGGCAACGTAGCCGAGCGCCTCGACGCCCTCGTCATCGGCGTCGAGATGCGCGAAACCGAACTGACCCCTTTCGGAAACGTGCACATGGCGAATGGCCTCGGCATCAGCGGCAATGGACGGCCAAATGCCGATGCCGCCAAAGATGCGCCGGCTACCCAGCGACAAGGCGATAACGCGCTCATCGTAGCTGGGATGCGCCGGCGCACCGGCGGCGACCGCCTCCACCACCGCGACCTCAAGCCCGCTGCCGCGCAGCGCGCAGGCCAGGCTGCCGCCCACCAGGCCGCCGCCGACAATGACGACATCGTATGCCTGCATCAGTGCCTCTCCTGTTGTTCGGCCGGGTCCGCCCGATCAGTCGGGGCCATCAGCGCTTCGATGGCGTCGATCTCCTTCGGCGCATCGCGCGACAGGATCGCATGACCGTCATCGGTGACCAGCACATCGTCTTCGATGCGGATGCCGATGCCGCGAAAGCGCGCCGCCGCCGCATCCTCCACCTCGGCGTCCGGGGCGATGTAAAGCCCCGGCTCGACGGTGAGCACCATGCCGGGTTCCAGCTTCCGCCACTGGCCAGCGACCTTGTAGTCGCCGACATCGTGCACGTCCATCCCCAGCCAATGGCCCGTGCGGTGCATGTAGAAGGGTTTGTACTTCTCCTCCTTGATCAGTCGCGGCAGGTCCTTCTTGCTGCCGCCGATCAGGCCAAGCTCCAACAGGCCCAGGGTCAGAACGCGCAACGCCGCGGTATGCGGGGCGTCCCAGCGCTTGCCGGGCCGCACCGCCTTGATGGCCGCCTGCTGCGCCTCCAGCACCAGCGCATAGAGTTCGCGCTGCGGCTCCGTAAAGCGACCGTTGACCGGGAAGGTGCGGGTGATGTCGGAGGCGTAGCCGTCCAGCTCGCAGCCAGCATCCACCAGCACCAGGTCGCCGTCTTGCAGTTCCGCGTTGTTGTCAACGTAGTGCAGCACGCAGGCGTTGCGGCCCCCGCCGACGATTGGCGAGTAGGCCTGATGGCGCGCGCCGCGCTCGGCGCAGGCATGCAAAAAGCTGGCCTCCAGCTGCTGTTCGTTGAGCCCGGGCCGGCATACTTGCATCAGCCGCTGATGTGCCGCCGCGGAGATGTCGGCGGCACGCTGCATGACCCGGCGCTCAGGCTTGGTCTTGAACAGCCGTTGCTCGTGCAGGATGCGGTCGGACGTGATCAACTCGCTGGGTGCTCGCACCCCGGTGCGGGCCTTGGCACGCACCGCCCGCAGCCAAGCCATTACCGCGAGGTCCAGATCGGCGTCGGTGCCCAGCGGGTAAAACAGGCGGTCGCGATTGGCCAGCAACTCCGGCAGCTTTTCGTCGAGTTCTTCCAGCGGATGCGCCTGATCGACGCCGAACTGTTCGACCGCGCCATCGACACCGTAGCGGTGGCCATCCCAAATCTCCCGTTCCGGATCGCGGGGGCGGCAGAACAGGATGAACTCGCCCTCTTTGCGCTTGGGTGCGATCACTGCGACCGCGTCCGGCTCCGGGAAACCGGTCAGATAGCTGAAATCGCTATCCTGACGAAACGGATAGTGCACATCACGGTTGCGGATGACCTCTGCCGCCGCGGGCAAGATCAGCACAGCGTCGCCGCCGACGGCCTTAGCGGTCGCGCGACGTCGGCGTTTCAGCTCCTTGGCGGAGGCGGCCGTCTTCATCGGGAATGCTCCGTGGGCATGTCGTCCTCGTACAGCAGCAGGGCGGCGACGCGGACGAATTCGCTGACGTCGCTCAGGGCCTGCTCGTTGGCCTCGTCGTCGTCGAGGTCGTTCAGGTCCATGCGGGTGACCTCCAGCAGGTCGTCGAAGGCCTCGCGCGTCTGCGGCGCGAGCCGCTGGGCGTCGACGCCCGCAAGCCCCAGGCCGAACAAAAAGCCCCGCGTCCATTCGTGCACGCCCACCGCGCGTTCGCGCAGCGGCCGGTCATCGGCGGGTAGAAACAGCTCGAAACCAAGCTCCGGGCCGTTGATCCGCGCGCGCGTGCGGGCGGCGAGATCCTGAAGCCGCGCGCGGCATTCGGCGACGGCCTGCTGCAGCGACTCGGCCTGATCAGACCGCCCGGGGGTCGAGTCGGTGTGGTTCCCGTGGCTATGGTCTAAGTTGGAGCGATCTTCCTGGTCTGGAGCATCGCTCGGCGCAAGTAGCTCCGCAAGCCAGCGATCCTCGGGGTCGGACTCTGGGAGGTGGGCGGACGCGGCCAGCAGGCCGCAGTAGCAGCCGTGGGCTTCGGCGGCGCTGGGAGACAGTTCGCTGACCGCAAGCAGGCGGCCGAGGTCGTCGTAATCGGGGGCGGTTGGTAGCATCGAGTCGAGTTCTGGCATAGGCCCGGGATCATAGCACGGGGTTGTCGGTTGCTCGCGGATGGCGGCCCGACTATCCGCGCCGCCGGTGCGGACGCGATTGACCGGAATCGGGAGCGAATCTATAGTGCGTCGTCACTATTCAGGAAGGGTCTGCTTTATGGCTGATTTTGACCTCGAGACCTTAGAGCGGAAGATCGACGAATTGATCCGCATCTGTGATCGCTTGCGCGAAGAAAACGCATCGCTGCACGCCAGCCGGGAACACCTCGTCTCAGAACGCGCCGACCTGATCGAGAAAACCGAGTTGGCCCGCAGTAAGGTCGAGGCCATGGTAGAGCGTCTCAAGTCGATGGAGGAACAGTTATGACCCAAGACTCCATGCCCGTCACGGTCCAGATCCTTGACAAGGAGTACCGAATCGCTTGCGTGCCGAATGAGCAGCATGGGCTGATGGAATGCGCCAACATGCTCGATCGGCGCATGCGCGAAGTGCGCCAAAATGGTCGCGTGATCGGCGCCGACCGCATTGCCGTCATGGCGGCACTCAACCTGCTCTACGACATGATGCAGCAACGCGACCGACGCAGCGTCGACACCGACCGCCTAGCCGTGCTGCAGGACCGCGTCGCGGCAGCGGTTGGCGCCGAAACCGGTGACGATGCCCTTGCCGCCCAAGACGCCCAAGCCAAGTAGACCGCAAACCAGACTGAAGACGGGGCATAGATTGCTTGAGGGCGCCTAATACTTGCGGCTGAGTCAAGATTGCCTTCGTCATTGTCGTTGTCGTTGTCGTTGTCGTAATCGACTATCCGACCACGGTTACGACAACGACAACGGTGATCGCTGCCAAGCTTGCCGAAGCGACGATCACGACTCGTCGGCCTGAGGCGAAGCCTCGCTAGCCACTTCATCGTCGAGCCCCCCGCGGTCGGGGTAGACGTCTCGGACGAATCAGTATAGTCTCGATCTCAAGACATCCCCTGCGGTGTTCGACAGTGGCCTGGGTATTTTCTTGAGCCTATTGCATGCCCCGGGGACGCCCAAGCAGGGCCGTTGCGCATGTCCGCCTCGAGCGGGAAGCCTGAAGCCCAACCGAGCGTTCCCACTTGAACCGCCTGGTTCAAGAACGAAGGTCCACATCGGCGCAGGTGGGGGGTGTCCCTCCCTTCCCTCCAGCTTTCCCTATTGTTCTCTCCCGCTCATCACTCGCAAGCCGGGTCAGTTTTGCCTTCCATCAAAATCGCTATCGGGATCGAAATCGGTATCGGTATCGGTATCGATGCGTTGCCCCTCCGCTTGAGGAAGACACCAGCCCGGATCGTCGATTTCGATCCCGATTTCGATCCCGAGCAGTTCGAGTCCGCGTCGTTGGCGGCACCTTGACCGAGTCGCGCGCATCGCTTCGGCGTCGACTGCGGGCCGCCCGGCGGGAACTCGACGCGTACGGCAGCGCGTGCATGCGACCGCCGCAGCCGTCTCACTCGCTCGCATCCCTAAACTGCGCAACGCTGGCCGCATCGCGCTGTACTCGTGCCGCCGATGGCGAGTTGGACCCCTGGCCACTGATGGCTCGCCTGCCGGGAGGCGGACGACGCTGGTATCTGCCGGTGCTGCATCCCTTTCGCCCCGGCAGGCTCTGGTTCGCGCGCTACCGGCCCGTCGACCCCATGCGCCCCAACCGTTTCGGCATTCAGGAGCCCCAACGTCGCGGCCGTCAGCTCTGCCCCGCCCACGGGCTCGATCTCGTGCTGTTGCCGCTGGTGGGCTTCGATACCCACTGCAACCGCATCGGCATGGGCGGTGGATTCTACGACCGCAGCTTTGCCTTTTTGCTCAGGCGTCGGTATTGGCGTCGGCCGCTGCTGATCGGGTTGGCGCACGAGTGCCAACGCGTCGACGCCATTGAGCGCCAGCCCTGGGATGTGCCACTGGATGCCGTGGTCACGGAGCGCGGGATCTATTGGGGAGAGGGTCGAGTTGCAAGGGGCGAGTGACTAGGCCGGTATTGCAAGTAGGCGAAGTCTTATAGCGACAACGTCTGTGGGAGCGGCTTCCAGCCGCGATTCGGCCACGCGGAGATAAATCGACGCTGCCGTCGCGATTGCAAATCGCTCCCACGCGAGACGGTTCTGGGATTGGCTGTCGGGTCTAATCGCTCGACGACACATCCCCGCTACCCATCCCATCGGACCCTCGACGCTGCCCCCTCGCGAACAACAGATAGGCTGGGTTGTCGGTCTCGTCCCAGAATCGGTAGCCGAGACCGGTCAGCATCTGCTTGAGTTCCGCGTCTTCGGCACTGGGCACCTGAATGCCCATTAGCACGCGACCATAGGCGGCGCCATGGTTGCGGTAGTGGAATAGGCTGATGTTCCAGCGTCGCCCGAGGCCGGAGAGGAAATTCAGCAGAGCACCGGGCCGCTCGGGGAACTCAAAGCGTATCAGGCGCTCGTTGTCGACGCCGGCCGCGCGACCGCCGACCATGAAACGAATATGCAGCTTGGCGGTCTCGTTGTCGCTCATGTCGAGCACCGAGAAGCCCTTACTGCGCAGCCGTTCCGCAAGTTCCTCGCGCTCCGCCGCGCCGCCGCCGGTCTGGACGCCGACGAACACCTGCGCGTCGGCCTTGTCGGCATAACGATAGTTGAATTCGGTGATCTGGCGCTTGCCCAGCGCGCGGCAAAAGGCGAGAAAACTGCCGGGGCGCTCCGGGATGCCGACCGCGAACAGGGCCTCGCGGCGCTCGCCGAGTTCAGCGCGCTCGGCGACATGACGCAGCCGGTCGAAGTTGATGTTGGCGCCGCTCTCGATGGCGACCAGGTGCTGGCCAGAGACGCCCTCGCGCTCCACCCAGCGCTTGAGTCCGGCCACCGCCAGGGCGCCGGCGGGCTCGGCGATGCCCCGGGTGTCGTCGTAGATGTCCTTGATGGCGGCGCAGATCTCGTCGGTGCCGACCAGCACCACCTCGTCGACGGTCTCGCGGGCGACGCGGAAGGTCTCCTTGCCGATCTGCCGCACCGCCACGCCGTCGGCGAACAGGCCGACCTCCTTCAGCGTGACGCGCTTGCCGGCGGCCAGGGCGGCATGCAGCGTCGGCGCCTCCTCGGGCTCGACGCCGATGATCTTTACCTCCGGGCGAACGTATTTGACATAGGCCGCGACCCCGGCGATCAGCCCGCCGCCGCCCACCGGGACGAAGATCGCCTCCGGCGGCTCCGGGTGCTGACGCAGGATCTCCATACCGATAGTGCCCTGGCCGGCGATCACGTCGGGATCGTCGAAGGGGTGGATGAAGGTCAGCCCGCGCTGCTCCATCAGTTCCACCGCATGGGCATAGGCCTCATCGAAGGAGTCGCCGTACAGCACCGCCTTCGCGCCCCAGCCGCGCACGGCGTCCACCTTAATGCCAGGCGTCGTCCGCGGCATCACGATCACGGCCTCGATGCCGAGCTTGGACGCGCCCATCGATACCCCCTGGGCATGATTGCCCGCGGAGGCGGCGATCACGCCGTTCGCCAGGGCCTTGGGGCTCAGGTGTCTTAGCTTGTTGTAGGCGCCGCGCAGCTTGAACGAGAACACCGGCTGCAGATCTTCGCGCTTGAGGAAGACTTGGTTGCCGAGACGCCGCGACAGGCCCTTGGCCAGGGTGAGTGGTGACTCGGATGCAACATCGTAGACGCGGGCGCGCAGGATGCGCTCGATATAGGACTGCGGCATGGCGACTGTGTTCGAGAGCGGACAAAGCCTAGAGCATACGCGAGATCGCGCTAACGGGCCTTTGCTATCATGAGCGTTGTAGCAACAACCCCACAGAGGACAGGTCATGAACCAGGATGCACTCAAGAAACAGGCCGCAGAGGCAGCTCTGGATTACGTCGAAGGCGGCATTATTGGTGTGGGCACAGGCTCGACAGTGAACCACTTCATCGATTATCTCGCCACCATCAAGGGCCGCATTGAGGCGGCGGTGTCCAGCTCGGAGGTCTCCACCGAGCGCATGCGCCAACACGGCATCCCGGTGATGGACCTGAATGCCGCCGGAGGGCTGTCGTTGTACGTGGACGGCGCGGATGAGTCCAATCACCACTTGCAACTGATCAAGGGTGGCGGCGGCGCGCTGACGCGCGAGAAGATCGTCGCCGCCGCCAGCGAGAAGTTCGTCTGTATCGCCGACGAGAGCAAGCTGGTGGACGTGCTCGGCGCCTTCCCGCTGCCCGTCGAGGTGATCCCGATGGCGCGCAGCTATGTCGCCCGTGAGCTGGTCAAACTCGGCGGCACGCCGGTCTGGCGCGAGGGCTTCGTCACCGACAACGGCAACGTCATCCTCGATGTCCAGGGGCTTCAGATCATGGAGCCGATGAAGCTGGAGCAGCAGATCAACAACCTGCCCGGCGTGGTCACGGTGGGCATCTTCGCGCTGCGCCCGGCGGATGTGCTGATCCTGGGTTCCGAGGCGGGCCCACGAACCGTCACCGCGTAGGGCGGATGCCCAACAGGGCGATCCGCCATATGCCGCCCGCCACGGAGGGCTAATCGATTGCATGGACGCATCAGGATAGACTCGCAATCGCAATGCGATCGGCGGGCTGATGAACCGCTCGGGGTCGCCACGGGGCTTGTACGCGAGCCGCTCTTGCTGGGCTGCTGGCCCGGAAACGAGTCGAAGTCCCGCAGTTGGACGTGGCATAATCCCGCGCACCCGCATTACACAAGCAAACGGCCCAAACTTCTCGTGGAACAGATCGCAAACCTACACATCGAGCGTCTCCCGGAAGGCGTCTATCTTGCGACGTCCGATGACATTCCGGGCCTTGTCGCCCAAGGCCGTACCCTGACAGAAACCTTGGAGATCGCGCGCGACGTGGCTCGAAAATTGCTTGAAGCGCAAGCGGAGCGCTCTGGCACAGCCCATCTTAACCCTGTCGGCGACTCGTTCGACATGCCGTTGGTGCTTGGTGGCTGATGGGCAGGCTATCCGGTTTCCGATACCGCCAAGCTGCGATAGCGCCGGAAGATTTCCTCCGCGATCGCTGACACCGTTCCCCGGTGGACGCGTTGGCCATCGTGTCTTGCTGCCCAGAAACGCCGATCACGCTCCGCTCCCTGGCATGGCGTTACCAACCGGCTCGCCGTTCTGCGCCCTGGCGGCTGTCGATGCGTAGCGCCCGCGATCAGATCGAGGCCATTGTCGACGACAGTCCGAGCCTAAGGCCCGAACAGCCCGAGGTGTTGTCACGCGAGTACCAAAAGGCACCCAAGTACGCCGCTGACGAAACCGAGCTGCCGCTCGAGGCCTTCCCAGGGCAAATGCCGTTCTCGACGGAACGGGTCTTCGATGACGACCATCTGCCGGATTGAGCGGGATTTGCGCGCGATGCTGCGCGTCGAAACAAGGCCGCGGAGTCGGCCACAAAAAACGGGGCCCGAAGGCCCCGTTTTTTGATCCAAGGTCTAACCGAAATTAGAACTTGTGGACCATACCGAGCGAGAAGCCGTCCCAGCTCGCGCTGGTCCCGAGGATGTTGTCGTCGTTGTCGTCATCCGTGGCAGTGTACAGCACGTACACCTGGGTGCGCTTGCTGAAGTTGTGGTCGAAGCCGACCGCCCAGGTGCTCTTGTCGCCAGCGAGATCGTTGCTAAGCGCGTCGGCGATGTTACCTACGTTGTTGATCGCAAGTGCCTGTCCGCGAGTCGCGTCGAGGGCGCGCGTATCGCCACGATCGACCGCACCGTACATCGCCTTGAACATGTTGTTGCCGAAGGCGTAGCCGGCCTGGACCTGCCACAACTGTTGATCATCGACGCCGAGCGGAGTGCTGCCGATGTTGATATTGCCATCAGCATCAATGACCGTCAGCGAGGTGCGCTGCTGGCCCGCCGCGTTGTTGTCCTGGTTTTCGTAGATTGCGGTCAGCGTGAAGCCATTCCAATCCAGCAGACCGAGACCGAAGCGCCACTTGTTGTAGTCGTCGCCGACGTAATTACAGTCGAGCAGCGGGATACCAGAGACGTCGTCAATGCAGGCGCCAGATCCGGCGTCGCTGGTGGCCGAGTTCATGTACATTTCGCTGTTCAATGACTCGTAGGCAGCGGACGCGTAGAACGGGCCATTGTTGTAGATCGCGGCCAACGAGTACGCGCCGGCGATCTGATTGGAGTTGATGTTGTTGCCCTGACCGGCAGTACCGCCACCGGAACTCACAACAGCGCCTGCGAACGAGAAGCCGGAGAAGCTCGGGCTGATGTAGGCGACGGCGTTGTCAGCACGGATGTCGTCGAATCCGACGGTGCCGTTGTAGTCAGCCATGGTGTCGGCGAACAGGTCCAGCTTGCCGGTCGAGATCTTCAGCGGGGTGTCATGACGACCCAACAGCACGGTACCGAAGCTGCCAGCCAAACCGACAAAGCTGTTGCGGATGCTGACGCCGCCGTTGAGGCCGCCGGGGATGTTGTTGTCACCAAAGTTGACGCCGAACTCGAGCTGATAGATTGCCTTCAGGCCGTTACCCAAATCTTCTGAGCCCTTGACACCGACACGGTTGGACGGACCCGACCCCAGGAGGAGGCCCTGCTGGTTGGCGCCCCAGCCGTCGAAGTCCTGACCTGGGGTTGCGACGACCGGATTACCGTTCGCGTCGAGGATGATGATCCGGTTGAGCGCACCCGGGTTCGCTTCGAGCAACTCTGGAGTAGTCGTCAGAGACCACGGGTCGGCGTCCGGCCCGTAAACACCAGTGATGGTGACCGTGCCATTGCCGTTGTCTGTCGTCACCACGTCGCGCGGATCGGTTACCGTCGCAAAGGTCGGCGCAATGGAGTTGGTGATGTTCTCGTAGTCGAGGGACGCGCCCAAACGACCGTACAGGGTGGCCTCGGCCATCGCGACTGCCGGCGCGGCGAGGGCCGCGGCGACTGCCAGGGAGATGAGCTTTTTGTTCATCATGTTCTCCGCTGTTGTGGAAATATTGAAAGACTGCTTTCGACGCACGCAATCATGTCTTGCGAAGAGAATATTAGACCAGGAAGCAACATCGCGCAACAGTTTTTAGAAAAAAAGAGACAAACAAGGGTTTCGTTGCACCAACACAACAGGCGGCTAACACAGGGTCATCTGCGCTGATCCGGTCGATGCTGGGCGGTCGGCATCAGGCATGCTAGCTGCGTTGCCCGACCTGGCGTCGATTTACGTCTATGCTGAATGTAGCCTCGGGCCACATCGCGGCCCAACCGTTGTGATATTTGTGCCCGGAGTCTGCCGATGTTCGTCGCCGATGATCCGTTACTCGCCTGCATCGTTCGCTTTGTGCAGCGAGCGGCGGGCACCGATTCTGACAACGCCGACTTTCTGAGACTGCAGATCAAGGCCTTAAGACGCTACCTGGTGCAGTTCCCGACCGAAGAACAGGACGAGAAGGCAATGGATTGGGTGGCGCAACATGCGGCCGACTATCGCCGCTACTGGCAACGCCGGACCATTTCCGAACAGACCTGGGCACTGCGTTGCGAGGACTGCCCGATCGCCGGCCGCGGCACCGCTGAGCACTGCGAGATTCATGAGCAGTGGCTCTACTTGCTGCGCCGCTACATGCTTGGGGAGATTCGCTCCCGAGACTATGTGGAACGGGCCCTGTCGTTGCTGCAGGCAAATAAGGAGGCGCTGGCGTGCCGCCGTCCACCTCAGCCCTTGGATGCCGAACGCGCGGGAGTATCGAAAACCCTACAGTTGAAGGGGTCCAAGGTAAAAGATCGAAAGCCGAAGGCAAAAGCTGCAAAGTCGAAGGCCAAAGGCCTGAAAAGGGATGGCAAAAAGGGCAAGAAAAAAAATCAGTCGAAGCGGCGAGGCACCGGCGATGGCGCCTGACCTGTGCCAGACCGGTGCCAGACGTCTGCGCCACCCATCGGCGTATTGGGTATCGTTCCCGGAGATTTGCCGGAAATGCCCTCGGTGCTGGCTTGAACCGAATGCCGGACCGAACGGGTCGCATTTGAGGCACGTCAAAACAGATGACCAAATTCGCAACGCTCTCCGCCGGCATCGTGCCTGTGCGCATCATCGACGAGGTAACCCCATGTGCTCGTGCTGCGCTGCTACAACTATTGGGACTTTCCGAAGGGAGAAGTCGAGCCGGGCGAGGACCCCTGGGCCGCGGCGCAACGCGAGTTCAGTGAGGAGACGGGGCTTGGGGCGCCGCGCCGACTGCAACGGCAGGCGAAAGGCGCGCAGACGGAGCACAATGGCCAGCCGCCCTCTGTCGAAACCGAGCGTTACGGCCGAGGCAAGGTGGCGCGCTACTACATCGCGCTCGCGCCGGACGGTGATGTTAGTTTACCGATCAGTCCGGAGCTGGGTTTCCCCGAGCATCACGAATATCGCTGGGCAACCTTCCCGGAGGCCCATGCACTCTTCAACGAGCGTCTGCGCCGGGTACTGGCCTGGGCAGGAGCGCGGCTGGGAGAAGAATGGGGAGAGCAGCGGGAAGGGGCTGACTGATGTCGGACCTTCAGTTCATGACGCGCACCACGTTCCTTGAGGCGGCTGACGACGATAGGCGCCGCCTGCGGTTGGGTAGCGCCCGGCTGCACCCACGGCGGACGACACAAATCGATCATGTGGCCAGGGACGCGCATCAGCAGGATGGGTAGAGCGGAGAGAGTGTGCAAGTATTCCAGGAGCCACCAAGAAGATAGCGAACCACGAAGGGCACGAAGGAAGAGAGAAGACTCTGAAATAGAGCCGTTTACTTCTTCGTGTACTTCGTGCCCTTCGTGGTGAAAAACCTTTTTCGGTCGTTTGTGTGAATTCTTGCCCAGTCTCGCAGCGAAACCCATCGCAGCCCGCACCGATAGCGGCTCCATCCTATACGCAATTCCTTCGCGTTCCCCGCAACAACGCGTTGTAAAATCCCCCGGTGCATGCGCCCCGTCTTCCAGTTCCAACCAAGTTCCAACCAGTCAGCGAAGGAATCCCATGGCCACCAGCCTACTCGTGCTGCTCGACGATATCGCCTCCGTGCTCGACGACGTCGCCATCCTGACCAAGGTCGCGGCGCGCAAGACGGCGGCCGTGTTGGGCGACGACCTGGCGGTGAACGCGGAGCAGGTCTCCGGTGTGCGGGCGGTGCGGGAATTGCCCGTGGTGTGGGCGGTATTCAAGGGCTCGCTGCTGAACAAGCTCATCCTAGTGCCGGCGGCGTTGCTGATCAGCTTCATCGCGCCCTGGGCCATCACGCCGCTGCTGATGGTGGGCGGGTTATTCCTGTGCTTCGAAGGCATGGAGAAGCTGTTGCACAAGTACCTGCACCCGGAAGACGACGCCCATCGCGCGGAATTGACCAAGGCGCTGACGGAGCCGGATACCGATCTCAAGGCGCTGGAGCAAGACAAGATCAAGGGCGCCATCCGCACCGATTTCATCCTGTCGGCGGAGATCATCGCGATCACACTCGGTATCGTTGCCGACTCACCATTCGTCACCCAGCTGACGGTACTGTCGGGCATCGCGCTGCTGATGACCGTCGGCGTCTACGGGTTGGTCGGCGCCATCGTCAAGCTGGACGACGCCGGGCTGTATTTGAGCCAGCGCCAGGGGCAGGGTACGTGGCCGCGGCTGCAGCGGGCGCTGGGTCGCGGCATCCTGCTGGCAGCGCCCTATCTAATGAAGACCCTGTCCGTGCTCGGCATGATCGCCATGTTCCTAGTGGGTGGCGGGATCTTGGTGCACGGCATCCCCGCGCTACATCACGGCATCGAGCACCTGGTCGAGCTGGCGCATGCGTTGCCGGCGGCCGGAACGCTGCTGCCGTTGGTGGCAAACGGCCTCATCGGCCTGATCGCCGGTGCGTTGGTGGTGGCCGCGGTGACCGGGGTAAACCGGATGCGCGGCGCCACGGCAGCCTAGGAGCGTGGCGGCTCGATTCAGCTTGATTCGTGTGCGAACATTTGCTGCCCTCAAGTAATCTAGCGAGGCTTCGCCTCAGACCGACGAGTTGTGATCATCGGTATCGGTATCGGTATCGGTATCGGTATCGGTATCGAACGAGTTATCGACCCGATCCCGACCCCGACCCCGACCCCGATTTCGATTTCGATTTCGATTTCGATTTCGAGGACCCTCGCCGGTCCTAGGCTGCGTCGAAACTTCACTCATCCGCAAACATTAGGCGCCCTCGCGCAATCTAGCTCCGCCGCTCGAGATATTTGCATTGATCAATAACGCCGCCGCCTATTGGCGCGCCTTGCTATTCGCCGGGCGCTTCCTCACCCGTTGGCCGCTGCCGGACCCAGGCATGCCCAGCGCCTCGGAGCTGGGGCCGGAGATGGGCCGAGCCGCCCTGTTCTATCCGCTGATCGGGCTGCTGCTGGGCCTATCCTTGGCCGCCTTGGCGTTGCTGCTGGGGCATGCGCCAGCCCCGGCCGCGGCCGCGGCACTGCTGATCTTCTGGGTCTGGTCCACCGGCGCATTGCACTTGGACGGCCTCGCCGACTGCGCCGACGCCTGGGTGGGCGGGCTCGGCAGCCGCGAGCGCACGCTGGAGATCCTGAAGGACCCGCGCACTGGCGCCATGGGCGTGGTCGCGCTGGTGTTGGCGCTGCTGGGCAAGTTCGCCGGTGCCGCCGCGCTGCTCGAGGGCGCCGGCATCACTGGCGTGCTGCTGCTGGTCTGGCTGCCGACCTTGGCCCGCGCGCAATTGCTGCTGTTGGCGTTAACCACGCCCTATGCGCGCACCGACGGCATGGGGGCGGCGATGCGCTCGCATGTACCTCGGCGCGCCGCATGGTTGCTGGTGCTGCTCAGTTGGGCTGCCGCGACCGTGTTCTCGCTGCTCGGGTTCGGACCAGCCGGCCTGGCGCTGCCGCTGTTGGCGGGCGTGGTCTTCTGGCTCTGGCGCCGCAGCCTGCTCCAGCGTCTCGGCGGCTATACCGGCGACGGCGCCGGTGCATTGCTGGAGCTGACCGAAACCCTGCTGCTGCTCGGGGCCGTGCTGCTACCGGTGGCAAGGCCATGAGGCGAGTTGATGGGTTTCGCTGCGCTCTACCCATCCTACGTCATATCAACGGCTTGTAGGATGGGTAGAGGAACGAAACCCATCTACGCTAGACCTCATGGTGCTTCAGCGGATAGCCGCAGTCGCGATAATAGGCGTAACGCTTGCGTCCGGCGTCACGCACGGTCGGGTCGTTGTCCAAAGGCTCGCACAGGCGCTCGAAGCGGCTGAAGAACTCGGGCACCTCGGTGCCGAGGTTGATCAGCACTTGATGTTCGTCCTCCGGCTGGCCGTCGGCGCTGATCAGGATCGGGGTCAGTTCGGGGTCGGTCTCGCCGACCAGGCCGTGGGGCAGGAAGCTCTCGTCGCGATAGGTCCAGAGCAGGCGGTCCAATTCGCGGGCCTGGGCCTGGTCAGGACTATGAATGAGGATGCGAAATCCTCGGCTGGCGCGGATATGTTCGACCAGCCGGCAGGTGAGCGCGAGGCGATTGCCCGGCGCCCCCTGCTTGAGCACGTAGAAGTCGATCTGGGTCATGTCCCCGAGGGGCGGCTTAGGTATCGACGCCGGCGCGGCGGATCAGCAGTTCGCTGAGCAGCGGTACCGGTCGGCCGGTGCCGCCCTTCTCCTTGCCGGTGACCCAGGCGGTGCCGGCGATGTCGAGATGCGCCCAGGGGTATTTCTTGGTGTAGCGCGATAGGAAGGCCGCGGCGGTGATGGCGCCGCCGTCTCGGCCACCGATGTTGGCCATATCGGCGAAGTTACTGTCGAGTTGCTGCTGGTAGTCGTCCCAAAGCGGCAGGCGCCAGACACGGTCGGCGGCGGCGTCGCCGGCGGCGCTGATCTCCGCGGCCAGCTTGTCGTCGGTCGTGAACAGCCCGGACGGATGCCGCCCCAGCGCGACGATGCAGGCGCCGGTCAGCGTGGCCATGTCCACGACGACGGCGGGGTCGAAGCGCTCGACGTAGGTCAGCGCGTCGCACAGGATCAGCCGGCCCTCGGCGTCGGTGTTGAGGATCTCGATGGTCTGACCGGACATGCTCTTGACGATATCGCCGGGCTTGTTGGCGGCACCGTCGGGCAGGTTCTCGGACGACGGCACCACGCCGATCAGGTCGATGGGCAGTGCCATCGCGCAGGCGGCGAGCACGGCGCCGAAGACGCTGGCGCCGCCGGCCATATCGTATTTCATCTCGTCCATCGCCTCGGACGGCTTGATGGAGATGCCGCCGGCATCGAAGGTGAGTCCCTTGCCGACCAGCACGACCGGCTTGCCCGGGTCTTTTCGCTTGGGCGCGCCGTTGTAACGCATGACGATGAGCTTGGCCGGCTCACGGCTGCCGCGGGAGACCGACAGCAGGGCGCCCATGCCGAGCGCTTCCATGTCCGCCTCTTCCAGTATCTCGACGTCGAGGGCGTCGAAGCGCTTGCCCAGCGCGACCGCCTGTTTGGCGAGGTAGCTGGGGGTGCAGATGTTGCCGGGCAGGTTGCCGAGTTCTCGGGCTAGGGCAACACCCTCGCCAATGGCCTTGGCATGCGCGGCTGCGCGGTTGGCGACGGCCTGCTCGGCCTTGTGCTCGACCCAGAACGACAGCTCCCTCAGCGCCGGCGCGGCATCCTTGGCGGGTTCCTTGGTGCGCTGATAGCGGTAACCGGCATGGGAGGCCTGCATCGCTGCTTGGCGAACGGTGCGGTACAGGTCCATGCCGCTTGGGGGTTCGGGCACCGCCAGCAGTGCCTCGGTGACGCGGATCTCGGACAGGCGCTTGAGCACCGCCGCGAACGCCTTGTCGAGGCCTGCACGGTCCAACTCCTTGCGCTTGCCCAAGCCGACCAGCAACACGCGCTCGGCGGCAAGGCCCTTGACACCGTAGGCGACGAGGACTCCGGCCTTTTGACCGCTCATGTCACCCAGTTTCAGCAGTGCGCTCAGGGCGCCGTCGCTGGCCTTGTCGACGGCCTCGCCGACGGCGCATAGCTTGCGCTTGTCGTAGACGCCGACGATCAGGCAGGGGGTCTTGGCCTTGGCGATATCGCCGCTCTTGATCTTGAACTCCATGGGTGCTCCGAGTGCTGAGAATGCTTTCGCCCGAGCCGTTGGTCAGCGCGCTGATGCGTTATCCCGTCGCGCCGCGGACCGCCCGGCTGTGGTAGTTTCGCGCCGCATGAGTCTACAGGAATCGAGCCATGGGCAGAATTGGCCGGCCGAGCCGGTTGAATCGGTCGGGCGGTACTGGCGCGGCCGGCAGTTCGCGCGGCGCGGGCCGTGCCGACCGCGACATTTGAAGGTGGGGACGCCTTGAAGATTCTCGATCGTTACCTGGCCGGTGCCGTCATCGGCGGCACCCTATTGACACTGGCGGTGCTGTTGCCGCTGCTCGGCTTTTTTATCTTGGCCGATGAGATGGACCATGTCGGCACCAACAACTACCGCTTTGGCGACGCGGTGCTGTTCGTGACCCTGAGCCTGCCACGCTACGCCTACCAAGTGTTTCCCATCGCGACCCTGATCGGGTCGCTGGTCGGCCTGGGCCAATTGGCGGTGCGCTCCGAACTGGTGGCGATGCGTGCGGCGGGGGTCTCGATCGGGCGGGTGGTGCTGGGCGCGTTGCTGGGCGGGCTGGTGTTGGCGGCGATGGCGCTGGTGGTGGGCGAGGGCGTGGCGCCGCCAGCTGAACAGTACGCGCTATCGCTGCGACAGACAGCGCAGGGTGACCGCGACGTGCAGGTGTCCGCGGCGGGTTTTTGGGCGCGTGACGGCGACACCTACGTCAATATCCGCGACATCCAGCCAGGCGCCCGACTGAGCGACATCACGATCTACCAGGTCCGGGGCATTCAGCTATTGTCGGCAACGCATGCCCAATCGGCACAGTATCGCGACGACCGCTGGGTGCTTGAGGGCATCGAGCGCAGCCATATCTCCGGGGACCAAATCACGGTGGAAAAGATCGCCCAGGCCGGCTGGGAGTCATTGTTGAACCCGCAATTGCTCGAGGTGATCGTCGTCGAGCCCCACGCGCTGCCCGTGTGGGGCCTGTTCCGCTATCTGCGCTACATGCACCAGAGTGGTCAGGATGCCGGGCGCTACGAGGTCGCCTTCTGGGGCAAGATCGTGCACCCGTTCCTGATCCTGGCCATGATCTTCGTCTCCATCCCGGTGTTGCTTGGCTCCGCCCGCAGCAGTGGCCTAGGCATCAAGGTCTTTGTAGGCATCGTCATCGGCATCGCGTTCTACTTAGTTAGCCGCAGTTTTTCGTACCTGTCGTTGCTCTACGAGCTGAATCCGGCGCTGGCGGCCATCGCGCCTCCGCTACTGTTCGTCGCCGCGGCGATGCTGCTGTTGCGACGCGTGGGCTAGCAGTCACCCAGGTGCCAGCGGTTGCGCTAGGCACGGCGATGCTCCGGACGGCGCCCCGGCAATCCCCCGGTCGCCGTTTCGGCCCTGCGCCTTTCTCCCGCTGTCGCGCTGGTGCACAATTCCAACCTTAGTCTCCATCGCTCCGGATAGACGCATCGCCAGCTCATGCAATTCCCGACCATCGAACACTTCGTCGGCAACACGCCCCTGGTGCGATTGCAGCGGCTACCCGCCGCCGACTCCAGCAACACCCTCCTGGCCAAACTGGAGGGCAACAACCCCGCCGGCTCGGTCAAGGACCGCGCGGCGTTAAGCATGATCCAGCATGCCGAGGAGCGCGGCCTGATCCACCCCGGCGACACGCTGATCGAGGCCACCAGCGGCAACACCGGCATCGCGCTGGCCATGGCCGCGGCCATCAAGGGCTACCGCATGCTGCTGATCATGCCGGAGAACATGAGCGTCGAGCGGCGCCAGGCGATGGCCGCCTACGGCGCGGAGATTCGGTTGACCCCACGCGAGGGAAGCATGGAGGCCGCGATCGATCTGGCCGGCGAGCTGGAGGCGCAGGGCGTCGGCAGGCGCCTGGACCAGTTCTCGAATCAGGACAACCCGCTGGCCCACTTCGAGACCACCGGCCCGGAGATCTGGCGCGACACCCAAGGCACGGTGACCCACTTCGTTAGCGCCATGGGCACCACCGGCACCATCATGGGCACTAGCCGTTACCTGAAGCAGCAAAACCCGGCGGTGCAGATCGTCGGCGTGCAGCCCCAGGAGGGCTCCAGCATCCCCGGTATTCGGCGCTGGCCAGAGGCCTATCTGCCGAAGATCTACGACGCCTCAAGGGTGGATCAGATCATCGACGTGTCCCAGGACGAGGCCGAGCAGACCATGCGCGCACTGGCCGTCCGCGAAGGCATCTTCGCCGGCGTCTCGTCCGGCGGCTCGGTCGCCGCGGCGCTGAAACTCTCCGCGGAGGTCGCGGACGCGGTGATCGTTGCGATCATCTGCGATCGCGGTGATCGTTATCTCTCGACCGGTGTCTATCC
>CAVOSE010000024.1:0-13331 GCA_963698775.1 uncultured Gammaproteobacteria bacterium | reverse complement strand
ATCGCCGGTGCGTTGGTGGTGGCCGCGGTGACCGGGGTAAACCGGATGCGCGGCGCCACGGCAGCCTAGGAGCGTGGCGGCTCGATTCAGCTTGATTCGTGTGCGAACATTTGCTGCCCTCAAGTAATCTAGCGAGGCTTCGCCTCAGACCGACGAGTTGTGATCATCGGTATCGGTATCGGTATCGGTATCGGTATCGGTATCGAAACGAGTTGCAATCGACCCGATCCCGACCCCGACCCCGACCCCGATTTCGATTTCGATTTCGATTTCGAGGACCCTCGCCGGTCCTAGGCTGCGTCGAAACTTCACTCATCCGCAAACATTAGGCGCCCTCGCGCAATCTAGCTCCGCCGCTCGAGATATTTGCATTGATCAATAACGCCGCCGCCTATTGGCGCGCCTTGCTATTCGCCGGGCGCTTCCTCACCCGTTGGCCGCTGCCGGACCCAGGCATGCCCAGCGCCTCGGAGCTGGGGCCGGAGATGGGCCGAGCCGCCCTGTTCTATCCGCTGATCGGGCTGCTGCTGGGCCTATCCTTGGCCGCCTTGGCGTTGCTGCTGGGGCATGCGCCAGCCCCGGCCGCGGCCGCGGCACTGCTGATCTTCTGGGTCTGGTCCACCGGCGCATTGCACTTGGACGGCCTCGCCGACTGCGCCGACGCCTGGGTGGGCGGGCTCGGCAGCCGCGAGCGCACGCTGGAGATCCTGAAGGACCCGCGCACTGGCGCCATGGGCGTGGTCGCGCTGGTGTTGGCGCTGCTGGGCAAGTTCGCCGGTGCCGCCGCGCTGCTCGAGGGCGCCGGCATCACTGGCGTGCTGCTGCTGGTCTGGCTGCCGACCTTGGCCCGCGCGCAATTGCTGCTGTTGGCGTTAACCACGCCCTATGCGCGCACCGACGGCATGGGGGCGGCGATGCGCTCGCATGTACCTCGGCGCGCCGCATGGTTGCTGGTGCTGCTCAGTTGGGCTGCCGCGACCGTGTTCTCGCTGCTCGGGTTCGGACCAGCCGGACTGGCGCTGCCGCTGTTGGCGGGCGTGGTCTTCTGGCTCTGGCGCCGCAGCCTGCTGCAGCGTCTCGGTGGCTATACCGGCGACGGCGCCGGTGCATTGCTGGAGCTGACCGAAACCCTGCTGCTGCTCGGGGCCGTGCTGCTACCGGTGGCAAGGCCATGAGGCGAGTTGATGGGTTTCGCTGCGCTCCACCCATCCTACGTCATATCAACGGCTTGTAGGATGGGTAGAGGAACGAAACCCATCTACGCTAGACCTCATGGTGCTTCAGCGGATAGCCGCAGTCGCGATAATAGGCGTAACGCTTGCGTCCGGCGTCACGCACGGTCGGGTCGTTGTCCAAAGGCTCGCACAGGCGCTCGAAGCGGCTGAAGAACTCGGGCACCTCGGTGCCGAGGTTGATCAGCACTTGATGTTCGTCCTCCGGCTGGCCGTCGGCGCTGATCAGGATCGGGGTCAGTTCGGGGTCGGTCTCGCCGACCAGGCCGTGGGGCAGGAAGCTCTCGTCGCGATAGGTCCAGAGCAGGCGGTCCAATTCGCGGGCCTGGGCCTGGTCAGGACTATGAATGAGGATGCGAAATCCTCGGCTGGCGCGGATATGTTCGACCAGCCGGCAGGTGAGCGCGAGGCGATTGCCCGGCGCCCCCTGCTTGAGCACGTAGAAGTCGATCTGGGTCATGTCCCCGAGGGGCGGCTTAGGTATCGACGCCGGCGCGGCGGATCAGCAGTTCGCTGAGCAGCGGTACCGGTCGGCCGGTGCCGCCCTTCTCCTTGCCGGTGACCCAGGCGGTGCCGGCGATGTCGAGATGCGCCCAGGGGTATTTCTTGGTGTAGCGCGATAGGAAGGCCGCGGCGGTGATGGCGCCGCCGTCTCGGCCACCGATGTTGGCCATATCGGCGAAGTTACTGTCGAGTTGCTGCTGGTAGTCGTCCCAAAGCGGCAGGCGCCAGACACGGTCGGCGGCGGCGTCGCCGGCGGCGCTGATCTCCGCGGCCAGCTTGTCGTCGGTCGTGAACAGCCCGGACGGATGCCGCCCCAGCGCGACGATGCAGGCGCCGGTCAGCGTGGCCATGTCCACGACGACGGCGGGGTCGAAGCGCTCGACGTAGGTCAGCGCGTCGCACAGGATCAGCCGGCCCTCGGCGTCGGTGTTGAGGATCTCGATGGTCTGACCGGACATGCTCTTGACGATATCGCCGGGCTTGTTGGCGGCACCGTCGGGCAGGTTCTCGGACGACGGCACCACGCCGATCAGGTCGATGGGCAGTGCCATCGCGCAGGCGGCGAGCACGGCGCCGAAGACGCTGGCGCCGCCGGCCATATCGTATTTCATCTCGTCCATCGCCTCGGACGGCTTGATGGAGATGCCGCCGGCATCGAAGGTGAGTCCCTTGCCGACCAGCACGACCGGCTTGCCCGGGTCTTTTCGCTTGGGCGCGCCGTTGTAGCGCATGACGATGAGCTTGGCCGGCTCACGGCTGCCGCGGGAGACCGACAGCAGGGCGCCCATGCCGAGCGCTTCCATGTCCGCCTCTTCCAGTATCTCGACGTCGAGGGCGTCGAAGCGCTTGCCCAGCGCGACCGCCTGTTTGGCGAGGTAGCTGGGGGTGCAGATGTTGCCGGGCAGGTTGCCGAGTTCTCGGGCTAGGGCAACACCCTCGCCAATGGCCTTGGCATGCGCGGCTGCGCGGTTGGCGACGGCCTGCTCGGCCTTGTGCTCGACCCAGAACGACAGCTCCCTCAGCGCCGGCGCGGCATCCTTGGCGGGTTCCTTGGTGCGCTGATAGCGGTAACCGGCATGGGAGGCCTGCATCGCTGCTTGGCGAACGGTGCGGTACAGGTCCATGCCGCTTGGGGGTTCGGGCACCGCCAGCAGTGCCTCGGTGACGCGGATCTCGGACAGGCGCTTGAGCACCGCCGCGAACGCCTTGTCGAGGCCTGCACGGTCCAACTCCTTGCGCTTGCCCAAGCCGACCAGCAACACGCGCTCGGCGGCAAGGCCCTTGACACCGTAGGCGACGAGGACTCCGGCCTTTTGACCGCTCATGTCACCCAGTTTCAGCAGTGCGCTCAGGGCGCCGTCGCTGGCCTTGTCGACGGCCTCGCCGACGGCGCATAGCTTGCGCTTGTCGTAGACGCCGACGATCAGGCAGGGGGTCTTGGCCTTGGCGATATCGCCGCTCTTGATCTTGAACTCCATGGGTGCTCCGAGTGCTGAGAATGCTTTCGCCCGAGCCGTTGGTCAGCGCGCTGATGCGTGATCCCGTCGCGCCGCGGACCGCCCGGCTGTGGTAGTTTCGCGCCGCATGAGTCTACAGGAATCGAGCCATGGGCAGAATTGGCCGGCCGAGCCGGTTGAATCGGTCGGGCGGTACTGGCGCGGCCGGCAGTTCGCGCGGCGCGGGCCGTGCCGACCGCGACATTTGAAGGTGGGGACGCCTTGAAGATTCTCGATCGTTACCTGGCCGGTGCCGTCATCGGCGGCACCCTATTGACACTGGCGGTGCTGTTGCCGCTGCTCGGCTTTTTTATCTTGGCCGATGAGATGGACCATGTCGGCACCAACAACTACCGCTTTGGCGACGCGGTGCTGTTCGTGACCCTGAGCCTGCCACGCTACGCCTACCAAGTGTTTCCCATCGCGACCCTGATCGGGTCGCTGGTCGGCCTGGGCCAATTGGCGGTGCGCTCCGAACTGGTGGCGATGCGTGCGGCGGGGGTCTCGATCGGGCGGGTGGTGCTGGGCGCGTTGCTGGGCGGGCTGGTGTTGGCGGCGATGGCGCTGGTGGTGGGCGAGGGCGTGGCGCCGCCAGCTGAACAGTACGCGCTATCGCTGCGACAGACAGCGCAGGGTGACCGCGACGTGCAGGTGTCCGCGGCGGGTTTTTGGGCGCGTGACGGCGACACCTACGTCAATATCCGCGACATCCAGCCAGGCGCCCGACTGAGCGACATCACGATCTACCAGGTCCGGGGCATTCAGCTATTGTCGGCAACGCATGCCCAATCGGCACAGTATCGCGACGACCGCTGGGTGCTTGAGGGCATCGAGCGCAGCCATATCTCCGGGGACCAAATCACGGTGGAAAAGATCGCCCAGGCCGGCTGGGAGTCATTGTTGAACCCGCAATTGCTCGAGGTGATCGTCGTCGAGCCCCACGCGCTGCCCGTGTGGGGCCTGTTCCGCTATCTGCGCTACATGCACCAGAGTGGTCAGGATGCCGGGCGCTACGAGGTCGCCTTCTGGGGCAAGATCGTGCACCCGTTCCTGATCCTGGCCATGATCTTCGTCTCCATCCCGGTGTTGCTTGGCTCCGCCCGCAGCAGTGGCCTAGGCATCAAGGTCTTCGTCGGCATCGTCATCGGCATCGCGTTCTACCTAGTTAGCCGCAGCTTTTCGTACCTGTCGTTGCTCTACGAGCTGAATCCGGCGCTGGCGGCCATCGCGCCTCCGCTACTGTTCGTCGCCGCGGCGATGCTGCTGTTGCGACGCGTGGGCTAGCAGTCACCCAGGTGCCAGCGGTTGCGCTAGGCACGGCGATGCTCCGGACGGCGCCCCGGCAATCCCCCGGTCGCCGTTTCGGCCCTGCGCCTTTCTCCCGCTGTCGCGCTGGTGCACAATTCCAACCTTAGTCTCCATCGCTCCGGATAGACGCATCGCCAGCTCATGCAATTCCCGACCATCGAACACTTCGTCGGCAACACGCCCCTGGTGCGCCTGCAGCGGCTACCCGCCGCCGACTCCAGCAACACCCTCCTGGCCAAACTGGAGGGCAACAACCCCGCCGGCTCGGTCAAGGACCGCGCGGCGTTAAGCATGATCCAGCATGCCGAGGAGCGCGGCCTTATTCACCCCGGCGACACGCTGATCGAGGCCACCAGCGGCAACACCGGCATCGCGCTGGCCATGGCCGCGGCCATCAAGGGCTACCGCATGCTGCTGATCATGCCGGAGAACATGAGCGTCGAGCGGCGCCAGGCGATGGCCGCCTACGGCGCGGAGATTCGGTTGACCCCACGCGAGGGAAGCATGGAGGCCGCGATCGATCTGGCCGGCGAGCTGGAGGCGCAGGGCGTCGGCAGGCGCCTGGACCAGTTCTCGAATCAGGACAACCCGCTGGCCCACTTCGAGACCACCGGCCCGGAGATCTGGCGCGACACCCAAGGCACGGTGACCCACTTCGTTAGCGCCATGGGCACCACCGGCACCATCATGGGCACTAGCCGTTACCTGAAGCAGCAAAACCCGGCGGTGCAGATCGTCGGCGTGCAGCCCCAGGAGGGCTCCAGCATCCCCGGTATTCGGCGCTGGCCAGAGGCCTATCTGCCGAAGATCTACGACGCCTCAAGGGTGGATCAGATCATCGACGTGTCCCAGGACGAGGCCGAGCAGACCATGCGCGCACTGGCCGTCCGCGAAGGCATCTTCGCCGGCGTCTCGTCCGGCGGCTCGGTCGCCGCGGCGCTGAAACTCTCCGCGGAGGTCGCGGACGCGGTGATCGTTGCGATCATCTGCGATCGCGGTGATCGTTATCTCTCGACCGGTGTCTATCCGAACTGATGTCAAAGAAACGCAAACAACTCCCTCCCGACCCGGTCGAGGCACGTATTGAATCCTTGACGCATGACGGTCGTGGGCTGACCCACATCGACGGCAAGGCGGTGTTCGTGCACGGCGCGCTCGCTGGCGAGCGCGTGGTGGTCCGCTACACCCGGGTGCAGCGCCGCTACGACGAGGGCATCGTCACCGAGGTGCTGGAGCCGGCGGCTGAGCGCGTGGCGCCCCGCTGTGCCAGCTTCGGCATCTGCGGCGGTTGTTCGCTGCAGCACATGGACCCGGCGGCGCAGATCGCGGCCAAACAGGCGATCCTGGCGGACGTGTTGCGGCGCATCGGCAAGGTGGAGCCGGAGCGCTGGCTAGAGCCGTTGGCGGCGGAACATTGGGGCTATCGACGCAAGGCGCGCCTCGGGGTGCGTTGGGTGGCGAAGAAGGGGCGCGTGCTGGTGGGCTTTCGTGAGCGGGGCTCGGCCTTCGTCACGGACATCACCGGCTGCGACGTACTGCATCCGAGTGTCGGTGATCAACTGCCGGCGCTGGCCCGGCTGATCGAGCGCTTAAGCATCCGCGAGCGGGTGCCGCAGATTGAGGTGGCCATGGGCGACGGCCCGGTGGTGCTGGTGTTTCGTGTCCTCGACCCGCCGTCGGACGCCGATGTCGCGCTGTTGCAGGCGTTTGCCGCCGAGACCGGCTTCCACCTCTATCTGCAGGACGGCGGGGTGGAGACGGTCCAGCCGCTGCCGGGGCAGGGCACCGAGCTGCGTTACAGTCTGCCGAACCATCGGGTACATATCGACTTCGATCCGCTGGACTTCACCCAGGTGAACCTGGAGCTGAACCGGCTCATGGTGGACCGGGCGCTGGACCTGCTGGACCTGCAACCGGACGATCGTGTATTGGACCTGTTCTGCGGCCTGGGCAACTTCACGCTGCCGCTCGCCCGCCGCGCGCGTACTGTCGTTGGCGTCGAGGGCGACGAGGGCCTGGTGCAGCGGGCGCGACGCAATGCCGAGCGCAACGCCATCGATAACGCCAGCTTCCACAGCGCCGATCTGTATGGCGACATCGAACAGGCGCCGTGGCGACGCGAGCACTTCGACAAGGCGCTGATCGACCCGCCCCGCAGCGGCGCGCTGGAGGTGCTGGACCTGCTGGCCGAGAGCGGGGCGCGGCGCCTGGTTTACGTCTCCTGCTATCCGTCGACGCTAGCGCGGGACGCGGACCGGTTGGTGAACGAGCTGGGCTATCGCCTGGTGGCGGCCGGCGCCATGGACATGTTCCCGCATACCGCCCACCTGGAATCCATGGCGCTGTTCGAGCGCTGACGCTTCGTTCGGCAGTGCGTGGCGAAAATTTCTTATCGTCAATGGAGTGCGCACCCGTAGGCGCGACTTTAGTCGCACGCAAGGCGTTGACCGTGCGACTAAAGTCGCACCTACAGCAGGTCCGAGCGCCGGACACAGGTTGATGGTAGTCGGCGCGGATGGAGCATACGCGACTCGGCGACGGCAGTACCCTGCTCGACTGACTCCAACGCCATCACGGCACCAGGGCGACCGCGCCCGAGGGGGCAAGCGCCCGCATTTGTGCTGTTTCCTGGCTCACTGACCCGGCGTTACAGCCCACCGACTCGCACATAGATCAGACAACCCTGATCAGAGTATGGCGCATGCCGACTCCCATGGGGGCTGCGCAGCCAGGTCCCGGCCGGGTAGCGGCCATGCTCGTCGCAGAATTCCCCTTCCAGAACCAGAATCTCTTCGCCGCCCCAATGGCTGTGGGCCTGGAAGCGGGTACCGGGCTGCCAGCGGACCAGCGCGACGCTCTCTGGGTAGCCGGCTTGGGCGTAGAGGGGCCGAACGGTGAGGCCAGGGACAAGCCCGGGCGACCAGCCGGCCTCGGCGCCGGTGTCCTCGACCAGGCGCGGGCGGTCGTCGCCCGGGTACTGCCGGAGCCGCACGAACAAGTCGCAGCCAGGCCCAGAGCGCGGCGAATGGCGGCTGCCGTGCGGGTTCATCAGGAAGGTGCCCGCGGGGTAGTCGCCGTGCTCATCGGAAAAGACGCCGTCAAGGACGAGGATCTCCTCGCCCTCCGGGTGGCCGTGCTCGGCGAAGGCGCCGCCGGGCGCGTAGCGGACCAGGCTGGTCACCGGACCGAACTCGCCACCGGTGCGGTACAGCGGCTTACGCCAAACGGTGCCGCTGGGGCTCGCTTCCCAGGGCAGGGCGTTGGCGTCGACGACCATGCGTTCGCCGAGGTCGGCGTTGATATCCGACAGGTCCGCGGGGGGGAGGGTCTGGGCTGTCTGCATAGAGGGGCGCTCGTGGATCGGCCAGTAAGGCGGTTTCTGTCAGTCGCCTAAGAATTTGTCCTAGGTGACGCAGCGACAAGGCGCCGGTGCGAGACATTCGCACCGACGAACTTGCGCGAGGCAACGTGGGGCGACGCTATCGGCGGATGGTGTTTGGGTCATGCCAAGACCCGGCAGAAAGAAACGGCCTCGGTTACCCGGCTCTCCGCCAATGGCCTGATTGGCCACCCATCTTTTCCAGCAGCCTGACGGCATCGATCTGCATGCCGCGATCAACGGCCTTGCACATGTCGTAGATGGTCAGTAGCGCCACCTGCACGGCACAAAGGGCCTCCATCTCGACGCCGGTGCGCCCGCGCGTCTCAACGGTAGCGACGCACTGCACGCTGGCCGTGTCGGTGTCCGTGTTCAGTTCGACATCGACCCGCGTCAACGCCAGCGGATGGCACAACGGCACCAGGTCCGCGGTGCGTTTGGCGCCCATGATGGCGGCGATACGCGCGATGCCGAGGACGTCCCCCTTGGCATGAGCACCGCTGTCGATCATCGCCAGGGTTGCCGGCTGCATGCGAATCAGGCCCTCGGCGACCGCACGCCGATGCGTGACCTCCTTGCCGCCGACATCGACCATGTGTGCGTCGCCGGCTGGGTTGAAGTGCGTGAGTTCAGGCATGGGCGTCTCTCTTGCTGCGGGGCAATGGGGCCATCCGCGGGGCGTTACTCAGTTCGGGACTGGCTTGCGCAGCCGCGCCGCGGTCTCGATGGCATCGTAGTCGCGCAGACTGCCGCGATAGATCTTGGGGCTGTCGTCCGGACGCCGGCGGAAACGTCGGTAGGGCCAGAGATACTGCTCCGGACAGACCGCGATGCATTGCTCGATCCCGCGATTCAGCGCCGCCGCGGCTGTGGCGTCATCGTCACTGTCGATGCCGTCAGGCGCCGGTAGGCAGTGGATACGGAAGCCCGCCGACCGCGGCAGCCGTTCCGCGAACATGAAGATCACGCGCGCCCCGCTCTTTCTCGCCAAGCGATTGACCAACACCATGGTCCAGGCTGGGATGCCAAACAGGGGCGCGAAAGCGGCGCCCTTGTTCGCACGCGGCTCCTGATCCGGCAAAATGCCGGCGTATTCGCCGTTGCTGAGTGCCTGCACTAACGCACGAATACCGCGGGCCGTGATGGGGGCCAGCGTCGCGCCGCCACGCCGCCGCGCGTTGACGAGAGGTCGTCGAGGTATTTCTGCGGCTTATAGAAGATCGTGGTCGGCCCTTGCGCAACCAGATACATGCCGGCGAGTTCCCAGGCCCCGAGGTGGGGCGAGAGTACGATGAGGCCACGACCGTCCGCGCGATCGAGCAAGTGTGCACCGCGCACGTCACGGATCAACCCCAGCCCCTGTTGTGCTGGGCGCAGCCAGATGTGCGCGATCTCGAGATAGGTCTTGCCGAACTCCCGCAAACAGCGGTTGCGAAGACGGATCTTCTGGCGCGCGGTTAGGTCTTTGAAACACAGTGAGATGTTGATCAGGGCGTTGCGCCGTTGCCGATTCGGAAACAGGATCACCACCCAGCCGACGACTGTGCCGATGGCGTGAAGGACCCTCAGCGGCAGCCGAGACAATAGACGCAGTAGACCGCGAATGCTGCGCTCTTGCCAGCCTACGACTTCGCTGCCATCTTTCTCGTCCACCCGATGTTCAATCATGGCTCATCCAAATCACTGCCCTGCTCCCCGCGAACTCGACTGATAGACTAGGCGACAGCGGCAATGACCGCATCCAGAAATCCAACAACGAGACAAGGTACCACCCCGTGAGCGAACCACTGCCAAAAGGCCTAACACCGCAACAAGCAATGCAACTAACCACAGACAATCCCCAGGCGGTGTTGGTTGATATCCGTTCCACCATGGAATTCCTGTTCGTCGGTCACCCCAAGGGCGCGGTGCACGTACCCTGGATCGACGAACCGGACTGGACCGTGAATCCGGACTTCGTCACGGAGATACGCAAGCTGCTGCTCGGCGGCGCCGTTTGCGACCCAGACGGCCCCTGCGCGCCCGTCGTGCTGATCTGCCGCAGCGGCAAACGTTCGTTAGAGGCGGGCAAGGAACTGCTCAAATCGCGCTTTCGCAGCGTCTATCACGTGGACGAGGGCTTCGAAGGTGAACTCGACGATCAGCACCGCCGCAGCAACATCGGCGGCTGGCGCTACCACGGGCTTCCGTGGGAGCAGTGCTAAGGCGGCTTCTGTCGAAGCCTCATGCCAGCTGACTTGTCTTGACGCCACCCGGTACGAGATCTCCCGGCAATCGCCTAAGGCGACCAGGCCGCGGGCGGCAGGAGCCAGGGTCAACCACTGCGCTGGTCAGGGGATCGAGACGCACTTCGGTCCGCCCGCGCTGCCCCGCGGGCGGGTCCAACCGGAGCGCCGCTGTGGGAGCAGTCCGACAGACTCAGATCCCGACCGCCGCTCGACCAAGTCCTGCAGGCTGATCTTATTCAGATATCCGTAGATACGGTCGCTGAGTATCCAACCGAAGGTCGTGCGTCAGACAGGGGCCCGAGTCCTTACAGTTTCCAGCGCCACCGCAACGGGTTGTGTCGATGTGCTCGTCGACGGCGGTGATGACCTCCGCGACATAGATCGCGGACGCCTCGCGCGCTAAATGATAGCCGCCGCCTGGGCCGCGCACGCTCGACACCAAGGCCCGCCTGCGCAGCTTCGAGAAGAGTTGTTCGAGATACGACAGCGAGATACCCTGCCGGTCGGCGATATCGGCCAGCGAGATCGGGCCCTGACCCTGGTGTATTGCCAGGTCCAGAACCGCGGTTACCGCGTAGCGGCCTTTCGTGGTCAGTCGCATGGAGCCTCCGAGCGCGTCACGTTTTAACTGCGCATCCTACGATACCTGAGTTAGACCATCAATTTTTTGTGGCTGATGCCGCCGCCGACCATTGCAATCTCTGACCGCTGGCGATGCCGTCCCGTACCGACTCAGCAGGCGAGCGTTCAACTGACCGATCTCGGCGACCCACTGTCCGGACTTTGGGGCTGCGCCACTTTCGCGTCGCTGGTATCTGGCGTCACGGGATCGATGCCGCAGCCTTCCAGATCACTGAGATGCTCGAAATGGCGGGTAATTCCGTGCTCCTCCAAGGCGCGCGACATGGCCTCCATACGCCGGTCCATGACGTGAATATGATCGAGCATGCGGTTGATGGCATCGGCCACCGGATCGGGCGCATCGCGCACGGCACCGTAGGCATCGAAGCCGATACGCTTGGCGGTGTCGATGCGTCGCTGGGTGGTCGCGTCGGCGCTGCGCCGATGACGCGGCCCGGAACGCCAACGACCGTGCCCCCGGCGGGCACCGACTTGACCACGACCGCGTTCGAGCCGATGCGTGCGCCGTCGCCGATAGCGATAGGGCCGAGGACCTTGGCACCGGCGCCAACGACCACGTCGCGACCGAGGGTCGGATGACGCTTGCCCTTCTGCCAGCTGGTACCGCCCAAGGTCACACCGTGATAGAGGGTGCAATCGTCGCCGATGACGGCGGTCTCGCCGATGACCACGCCCATGCCGTGATCGATGAAGCGACGACCGATCTCGGCGCCGGGATGGATCTCAATACCGGTGAACAGCCGCGCAACGTTGGAAAGCACGCGCGCCGGCCACTTGTACCCACCCTGCCACAGCCGATGCGTAAAACGGTGCACCACGACCGCGTGCAGGCCGGGATAGGTGGTGACGATCTCGAAGGCATTGCGCGCCGCCGGATCGCGGTCGAAGACGCTACTGATATCTTCGCGGAGACGTTCGAACATTCGGTGCTCCCGGTACCGCGGGTACTGCGGCGGTCGGCTGAGTTTAGCGCCTCGGCGCCGCTTCGGCATTGCGCGCTCAACGGCGAAAGCGGTCTGGATGCTTGCGGCCCTGCGCCGCGGACAACATGCCGCGCAGGATATTGAGCTCAGTGTGATCCGGCCGCGCCCGGTTGAACAGGCGGCGCAACCGGCGCTGGAGTTTCGATGACTGCTCCGGGTCTGCAAAACCAATGGCGGTCAGGGTCTGCGACATGCGCAGACAGAAGCCCTCCATCTGGTCGGCCGTCGCCAGGTCCGCGCGCTCCTGCCCGTCGTGGGCGGCGACGCGCGACGCACTTTTTGTGCCCTTTGCAGTCGCCCCCCGCTGTAACTCGGTTCGGCGGATCTCGTAGGCGAACACCTGGGCCGCGGCAGCGATGTTCAGCGAACTGAAGTCGGGGTCGGACGGTATGCGCGCCAGATAGTGGCAGGCACCAAGCTCGTCGTTGGTCAGCCCGGAGCTTTCGCGTCCAAACACCAGGGCCACATCCCCCGAGTCGGCCTCGTCCAGCAAGGTGCAGGCGCACTGATGCGGGTCCAGTTGAGGCCACTGTACGCTGCGGAGCCTGGCGCTGGAGCCGATCACCAGCCGACAACCGACCAGCGCCGAGGCCAGATCGTCGTGCACGCCCGCTGCGGCCAGCAGATCATCGGCACCAGAGGCTCGAGCAACCGCGTCGGCATCGGGAAAGCGGCGCGGGCGTACCAACTCCAAGCGCGCCAAGCCCATGTTTTTCATGGCCCGAGCGACGGCTCCGATATTTCCGCTAAGGCTGGTCTCGATCAGTACGAAACGGATGCGCCCGAGGCGGTCATCGCGATCCGGCTCAGCGCTTTGGTGGTCTGGGCTCATCGTCCCCTCGCGTCATCTGGAAGTAAGTGCATTGTCAGCCTTTAATGCGGGCCGCGCTTGGGCTATTGTGCGCGGATGAATCCGATGCTGAATATCGCCGTCCGCGCCGCCCGTGCCGCCGGACGCGTCACCATGCGCTACTTTGACCGTATCGACACGGTCAAGGTCAGCACCAAGAGCCGTAACGATTTCGTCAGCGACGTCGATCGGGCCGCTGAGATCGCGATTATCCAAGAACTGCGGGGGAAGTTCCCGCATCACGCCATCCTTGCCGAGGAAAGCGGCGCCCACGGCGGCAACGAGTTCGAGTGGGTCATCGATCCCCTGGACGGCACCACCAACTATCTGCATGGATTTCCGCAATGGTCGATCTCCATCGGGCTGCGCGGCGAGCGCGGTCGCATGCAGGTGGCGGTGGTGTATGACCCTCTGCGCGAAGAACTGTTTACCGCCGAGCGCGGCGGTGGCGCCAAACTGAACGACCGCAAGCTGCGTGTCACGAGCCGCATCGGGCTGGAGGGTGCACTGATCGGCACCGGTCTGCCGTTTCGCGAGCAGGCGCACCTGGACGTCTACCTCGGTATGTTGCGCGCGATGATGCAGGACACCGCGGGCATCCGTCGCCCCGGCTCGGCGGCGCTCGACTTCGCCTACGTTGCCGCCGGGCGACTGGACGGTTTCTGGGAGTTGAATCTGTCACCGTGGGATTTCGCGGCAGGAGCGCTCT
>CAVOSE010000023.1:0-38605 GCA_963698775.1 uncultured Gammaproteobacteria bacterium | reverse complement strand
GGACGGTCGATTCCAGCTTGCGATGTCCGAGCAACAGTTGGACCGCCCGCAGGTTCTTGGTCCGTCGATAGATTAGGGTCGCCTTGGTGCGGCGAAGCGAGTGCGTCCCGTATTCCTGCGGGTCGCCGCCGAGCAGGGCGATCCAGTGCTTGACGATGCGCGCATATTGGCGGGTCGAGAGATGTTGGGACTGGTGCTGGCGACTCGGAAAGAGATAGGCACCGGCGGAGAGCCTCGCCTCGGCAATCCAGGCCGCGACCGCCTCGCGTGTCTGCTCCATGAGCTCGAAGCGCACCGGCTGCTGGGTCTTCTGCTACACGACTGTTGCCCGTGAGAGCACATGTGCATCATGGACGACGTCACGTACCCGAAGCCGAACCAGATCGCAGCCGCGCAGCTTGCTATCGATGGCGAGGTCAAAGAGCGCAAGCTCGCGGGTCTTGCCGGCCATCTGCAGCCGCGTGCGCACGGTCCAGATCTCGCGCAATTTGAGCGGCGGTTTCTGCCCAACGAGCTTCCCCTTGTTCCAGGGGATGTGGGCGGGTGTCGATGTAGCCTTGTTCTCAGTCATCGTCTGCCTCCTCGGTCGTTGTTGAGGAAGCAGCATTGTCGGCCCTATCCCTGAGGACACTCATTGGCGGTTGTTGGGCTATCCGAGACTCACATGATGAAGGCCAGGCACTGGCCTTGTTTCTTGATGAATCGCTCGGCCATACGGAGCGTCGGCCCTCTCTCAGCAGCTATCGTGCCGCGACCCCATGCCGCCCTAGGGCTCGCCCAGAATCTGCCGCCGCGAGGGCGCTGTCCGACCCGTTGCCGCCCCCGGCTCTCCGACGAAGAGAGTCCGCATTGGAATCGACACCGGACACTCTCAACGTCCACGAATTACATATAATGTCCCCAGGACTTCGGACTTCGGACTTCGAGTTCCCCCAGGACTTCCCTAAGCCAACCCTCGTTCTGTCTGCAAACCGAGGCCACCTGTTCCACCGTGAACTGGTAGGCCGTAAAACTTTTGAATGCTTGTACCTCTTTGGCCAGGCGGATGAGGATGAAGAGTTCGTCGAGCTGACCGCGCAGCCCGATGAGCTTGGGCGCCTGGTCGCGCTCGGCGTTCGCGCGAATGATCTGAGAAACGATCTCCCGGCTCTTGTTCCGTAACTCCGTGCCGAGCGTGTACTTGTGGTAGCGGCTGAACCCCGCGACCACCTGCTCGAAGTGCACCGCCACGTCCATGGCTTGCTTGTAGATCGGTAGATGCTCGTATCGCGCCATAAAAAAATCGCTAAAAAGCCTCGTGCGCGTAGTGCACGAGCAGGGGGGAAGTATCCCCCCTGCACCCCCCTCGAAAGGACCAAATCACCCGAATGACCGAATCACCGAAGTCGAGCCCGCGCCAACACCATCAGCAGTAGACTCAGCACGCCCAGGCCCCAAACACTGATTGCCGGGATCGGCTGCGGGGAAGTTGGTGGCGGCGCGGCTCGACATTGTCCGGGGCGAACTGCCCAACCGTAGTCCTGGAGGCCCTTATTGACGTCGAGCTGGCCGCCATCGTCGGGGAAGAAGACCCACGCGAGGTTCGGACCCGACGCGAACTCCGTACCGGACCAGTACACGGACTGTATGCCTGTCAGCGTGACATCCCCGACGGTCTGGTCTCCGGTCTTGTCGTCACCGAGTGATCCCCCGAGGTTGTAGTAGTACATGTAGCCGAGCTCATTGTCGCGGCATGCAAGCTCAGTCGCGGACGAGCAGTTGACGACCGTATCAGTGCTGCCCGTGGGCACGCCGGCCTCCACCGACATCGACGCCAGCCGCCAGTCGTCGTAGCCGGCGTAGACCAGGTTCTCCGCCCACTGCACCAGATCGTCCCAGCTCCGTTCACCACTCAGGCTCGCATCCGCGACCCAGCAGATATCCAGCACCGTGTCATTGACCAGCCCGTTGCCCGCGTCCAACAGCTCCGCCTGCGCCGCACTGCCCGAACCCAGCAATCCCACCGTCATGGCCAAGGCCCACGCTTTCTTGTTCATCTCGGCTCTCCTGAAAACACTTCTTCGCCTGTCGTGCAACCTCAACCGGTTGAAAATGTACCAGACGCTCACCTCGAATGCGATCCCAAAAGGCACGCTCATTCGCCTATGCCGATCAATGGGCACGTGATCGCGGGCACGCGTCCGCGGCTCGCACGACGGCATCAAGCTCCATCGCGACCAACCATCAATTCGCTATCGGTGCGCGCTGCTGGCCGAGAGCTGCGAGTCGGGGCTCTGCCGACGAGGGTCCGGTTCCTATCCCATAGCGGACGCAACGGGTGGAGGGCGCGACCGTCCGCTGTTGGCCGTTATGTAGAGTTCACATTTATGTAGAGCTTCGATCCCGAGGTTTGGTAAACAACGGGAATCGTTCGTTTTTATAGGGTTTTTGCTGCTATTACCTCAACATAATTTTCCGGCCTTCCGGCATGTCATCCTCACACGATGCGGTACTCCGCCGCCGTCGACAGCCGTGCATATGCTGCACTCCCAGTCGCCTTGGGCGTGTTCGCGCTCTGACTGGGGCATGAGAGCACGACAACCACGCGCCGCTAGGTCGAGGCCCCATCTGACGATGAAGCCAACCGCTTCTACCCGCCTCCAGGAGGCCGCAAGCGCATCGACGCGCTAACGGGCGCCTGACGAGCTGATGCGCTTTCTCCGGGACCTGAAACTATGTAGAGCCACGATCGAGTCGATGCCCACCAGCCGCGGCATCCGCGCGAAACTCAACATAAATGCGAACTCTACATAACGGCCATTATGTTGAGCTCAACATAATGGCCGATTCCTGCCGCTGGTTGCGTCGCGGCCCAACGGCCGGTTCGCGCCGAAAGCTGTCTGCAGAAGTGCGCGTTTCGAACTTACGCCTGTGCGCGGCTGCCCCCAGAGGGTGATCTGATAGCAAGACGGGTAGACAATAGACCGACAACTGCGGTAGCAGAATCCAGGAGAACCGGCCCACAATTTCCTGGGCAAATCTCGTGGAATAGCGTGAGCGACAACAGGCGGCGTGAGTGTCAAGGTCGGTGGCGCCATCGGGCTGGGGTTTCGGTGGCCCTTCGCTTCGTTCTGTGCTGCGAGCTTTCGGCAGAGCCCGGCCCGGGTTCGGCTGCTACTTGCGATCGGTGTCTCTGGGATTCCGATCCAGACCGATTGGACAACTCACTGCTGCCTCCAAATCGGACTCTTGCCGTGAATGCAGGAAGACATTCTCCATAGCCGTTCGGGGGCCGAGTGAGCAACACGCTCTTCGGCGATATGATTGCGATCGATGACTGACAGTCCTTGCAGTTTGACTTCGAATTCTCTGAGCAGAGCGGCGCAGCGGCTGGCCGTGCTGGATCCTGACCTGGGTGCGGTCTTGGCCCGCCTCGGTGAGCCGCCGATGTGGGGGAGACAGCCGGGGTTCCCTACGTTGATTCAGATCATCCTTGAACAACAGGTCTCGCTGGCCGCCGCGCGCACGCTGTTTCGGCGGCTCATCGGCCACCTGGGCGGCATGACCCCTGAAGCGGTCCATGCAGTCCGAGAAGAGGGGTTACGGGATTTCGGCCTGACAAGACAAAAAGCCCGCTACTGTCATGGTCTGGCGACACGCATTCTGGACGGACGCCTCGATCTCAGTTCCGTCGGTGCGGCTCCGGATGAACAGGGGCGCGAAATGTTGTTGGCGATTCCCGGGCTCGGGCCCTGGAGCGTCGACATCTACTATCTCATGGCACTAAGACGTCCCGATGTTTGGCCTCAGGGAGACTTGGCACTGGCGTCGGCGCTCCGGGACGTGAAGCGGTTGGATGCGCTGCCAACCAGCGATGAACAGCAGCGCTTGGTCTGCGACTGGGCCCCCTGGCGTTCGGTCGCGGCGCGTATCTTGTGGGCGCACTATCTTGCAGCCAGAGGTCAGTACCAGCCGACGCCGCTCCAGTAGCGATTAGATCGGGTCGGCCTGGTCAGGTGTCCCGTCTCGCTGACCGATCGTCCCAATGCGCAATTGGCAGCGACCATCGGCCTCGCTGCCGCAGTTGTTTGCAACCCACCGTCTGGGCCAATGCCGTTTAGTTGGCGAGCGATGGGAGCGCTTTATGGGAGTGGCTTGAAGCCGCGACTCGGCTCGCGCGACGAAAGTCGCGGCTGCAAGCCGCTCCCAAGGTCTAACTTGACGGCATTGGGCTGGCCATGCGTTGAATCTGGCGAGTGAATACGAATGTTACGATGCGAGACCCCGTTCCCACGCTTGGGGCTGCCGATGCTCGATTCGCGATTTCTAGTTGTTAACCAGCTCGACTGCGACCTCATCGCCAAGCGGCTTCGTGCGCGGTCTCTGGCGGCTCACGCCGATGAGCTAGCGGGGCACACCACACCGGCCGCCAAGCCGGCCGCGGTGCTGCTCCCGCTGTTCCAATTGGACGGACGCTGGCGGCTGCTGCTGATACGCCGCACCGAGCACCCTAGAGACCTGCATAGCGGCCAGGTCGGCTTTCCGGGCGGGCGCGTGGAGCCTGCCGACGCGAACTTCGATGCCGCGGCCCTGCGCGAGGCTGAAGAGGAGATCGCGCTCCCGGCCGAGCAGGTTCGGATACTGGGCCGGCTGCGCAAGCTCCGCACTGTCAGCAACTTTCTGGTCCAACCGGTCGTGGGCTTCATCTCCTGGCCTCAGGCACTGCGTGCTGAGCCGGGCGAAGTCGCGCACATCTTCAGCATCCCGCTGGACTGGCTAGCGACCCCGAGCCGCCACCGGGTCGAGGTCTGGCCTGGGCCGAACCATCCGCAGCGGCGGCGGGTCGTCTTCTTCGACGAGCACGACGGCGAGTTGCTGTGGGGGGTCAGTGCCCGCATCACGCTGGACCTGCTCGATGCTTTGGGCTGTCTGCCGATCGGCGAAGACCCTTTGCCGGTTCACGATTGATGCTGAGAACCGTGCCATGATGGCGATCGGGCTCGACTACGCGGTCTTCGGCAATCACGAGTTCGATCTGATCCTTGGCGGACATGAGCACACGCGCCTGCAGGCTGCCGTCAATGGCACGCCGATCTTCAAGATGGCGGCGGACGCACGGGACATGGGTCAATTTACCCTCAGGTTCGATCCGGTCACCAAACGGCTGCTCGGTATCGATTGGGAGATTGTTTCAGTCACCGACGCGATTCCGGACGCACCGGAGTTTGCACCCACTGTCGACAAGTACCGTAAGTCGATCGACGAACTCGACGTCTTCGTCGGCGAGACCGCCCCCAACGGCACGATTGCGCCACGGGTGGAGGGCCGAATCACCCGATTGGACTGAGCTCAAGCCCCTCATTTGCTGGGGTGTGTTGTAGGTGCTATCGTCCAACCGGTCGTCCCGCCTCGCCGACGAACTCCCGACGCCATAACCCGCGGTCCGGTGTGCAACGGTGAAAAAAATACAGCAATGCCAAGCGATGAAGAAGCTGAAGAACGAGAAGGAACTGGTGAAGAAGGCGATCGCCATCGGCGTTGCCTATGCGGAGAACCGGGGGGCAGCCGAGTTCGAAGCAACGGATTCGGCGGGCGAAAAGCTCGAATACATTTATCGCCTGCTGGTCCATGACAAGCTGATCGCCCCGCTTCCCGAAGAGCGGGTCTCTCAAGAAGCGATCAGACACCGCTTGGCACTCTGGGCGGCGAAACTGAGCGAAAAGGACTGAGGCGATTTCGGTCAACTTTCATACCATCTTGCTTGCCTTTTCGCCCGTCTTCGGTGTCGGGCCAACCGTTGCATCATGTTGGTTTCGGTCGTTTTGTTTCAGCCAGTGGGATCTTTCCGGCGAGTACCCTAGGGCCGCGTTTAATCGATCAGGAGTTGGCAATGATTGCGATTCGCGCGGCGCTGGACAGCGACCGCCCTCAGGTGCTGACGCGGATCCGCGAGGTCTTCGGCGCTGGGCCCGCGGTGGAGGCCGAGCGCCTCTGGCAGTGGCAGTGGCATCAGGACCCGCGGCTGCCGCGACCGGGCTATCGGGCCGTGGTTGCCGAGTGGGAGGGGAATATCCTCGGCAATCTGGCGCTGGTGCCAGCGGGGCTGTTTGTCGACGGGCGGCCGATCGTCGCGCATTGGTGCGTGTCGGCGCTGGTGCATTGGGGGTCGGTCCGACAGGCGTTGCGTGCCGCGAAGCGTGCCGGGGAGGCGACCGGGCTCGAAGGGCGGGGCGTCGCCGAGGCCTTGTTCGATGCGCCGCTGGCCGATGGGGTGCAATTGGGTAAGCACATCTCCAGCACCATGCGTGCGGTGAGCAGCCGTATTGGTTTCGTGGAGGTGGCGAACAGCGGTAGCCTGCACCGGCGCGTGTCGCTGCGGCGGCGGCTTTCCCGGGGCATTGGTGCGGTGCCCGCGCGGCTCGTTGCTCCGGTCGCGAATCTGACCTTGCCGCGGCTGCCGCCTGTGCATCTGGCCGGGGGCGTCGACCCTTTGGAGGGGCCGTTCGACGCGCGCTTCGACCAGCTCTGGGAGCGCCTGCGCGGGCGATTTCCAGCGGTGACGTTACGGGACCAGAGCACGCTGCAATGGCGCTATCGCCAGCATCCGCTGTTCAACTATCGGGTATTGACGCTGACTGACGGCCCTGCGCTGCGGGGCTACCTGATCTATAGCCAGTTCGAGCGCGACCGCCGACTGCGGGGCAAGATCGTCGACTTGTTCGCGGACCCCGCCGACGATGAGGCCATGCTTGCATTGCTGGCGGCCGCGCTGCGGGCGATGAAGCGGGATGCCGTGGAACGGGTAGAGGCCTTCGCATCGACGGCTTACCTCAACGTCGCGTTGCAGCGCGCGGGCTTCGATGAGCGGCTGTCGAAGGCCGGCCGCATGCAGCCAATGGTGATCCGCCGGCTCGCGTTGGCGTCGGTGCACGTCGGTCAAGGCGACGGCGACGGCGGTTAGCCGTGCCGATGGAACTTGCAAGGATCGGTCAGCGGCTGGCACGGGCGCTGCAAAAGCCGATCGATCGGCGCACCGAAAAGGCCCACCACGCCCAATGGTTGCTGCTCTGCGGTCCCTGTCCGGAGCGCGCCCGCTGCTGTCCCGACCCGGCGAGTCTATCTCTGATCGAGCCGCCGCCGGATCGATTTTGGGCCGACCCGTTCTTGCATCGACGCGATGGTCGAACCTGCGTCTTTTTCGAGGAGCTTCCCTTCGCCACCGGGCGCGGGCACATCAGCGCGATGGAACTGGATCGCAACGGACGACCGATATCCGCGCCAATCGCCGTCGTGCAGACTGACCACCACCTGTCGTACCCGTTCATGTTCGATTTCGATGGCGAGCTCTACATGGCGCCCGAGAGCAGCGGTGCGGGGCGTCTCGATCTCTATCGATGCCACTCTTTTCCCTTCGACTGGCGCTACGATCGCACCCTGCTCAGCGGTCGTGCCTACGTGGATGCAACGCTGTTCGAGCACCAAGGACGTTGGTGGCTGTTCTGTGCCCTGCGCGAAGGCAAGCTGCGCGCCAACAATAGCCTCTGCGCCTTCTCTGGTGAGAACCCGCTGACCGAGCGCTGGCGACCGCATCCCTGCAACCCGCTGCGGTGGAATTTTGCCGCCGCGCGTCCGGCCGGCGCCTTGTTTCGCGATACCAATGGCCGGCTCCTGCGTCCGTCCCAAAACTGTGTGCCCCGTTATGGCTACGGCTTGAATCTGTTCGAGGTGCTTGAGCTCGACAGCGGACGCTACCGCGAACGGTTGCTCTGGCGAACCACCGGTCCGCGTGCCGGCGGTTGGCGGGCATTGCATCATATACACTGGTGCGACGGCCTGATGGTGATGGACGCCCAGCGGCTCATCCCTCGAACGGACTCCCTCAGAACCGACCACCTAAGAACCGACCCGGAATGACGTCATCGGCTCGGACCTGTGGCCCAGCCGGTGTAGAATCGCCGGCATTCGACAGAACCGGAGCCGAAGCCATGTCCGATACAGCCATCACTGACATCCTTGCTTATATGGCCGACGTCGGCGCTCGCGCCCGCGCTGCCGCGCGGCTCACCGCACGCGCCGAGACCGCGGCCAAGAATGCCGCGCTGAACGCCATTGCCGCGGACCTGGATCGGCGGCGCGACGCCCTCGGCCAGGCCAACGCCGCCGACTTGGAGGCCGGCGCGGCCAAGGGGCTCGATGCCGCGCTGCTGGATCGGCTGGAGCTGACGCCGGCGCGCATCGACGCGATGATCGAGGGCTTGGCCCAGGTCGCCGCGCTGCCGGACCCGATCGGCGCCATCACCGATCTGGACTATCGCCCGTCCGGTATTCAGGTGGGGCGCATGCGTGTGCCGCTGGGTGTGGTCGGTATCATCTACGAGTCGCGGCCCAACGTCACCGCCGATGCCGCGGCCTTGTGTCTGAAGTCCGGCAATGCCGCCGTGCTGCGCGGTGGCTCCGAGGCGTTCGAGTCCAATCAGGCCATCGCCGCGAGCGTGCGTGCCGGGTTGGAGTCCGCCGGGTTGCCCGCCGATGCGGTGCAGGTGCTGGCCACCACCGACCGTGCGGCCGTGGGGGAGATGATCACGCGGCCGGAGCATATCGACGTCATCATTCCGCGCGGCGGCAAGGGGCTGATCGAGCGCATCAGCCGCGATGCACGGGTACCGGTGATCAAGCACCTGGACGGTATTTGTCATGTCTACATCGACGATCGCGCCGACCTGGATCAGGCCTTCGCCGTTGCCATGAATGCCAAGACCCAGCGCTACGGCACCTGCAACACCCTGGAGACGCTGTTGGTGGCAGAGGCCGTGGCCGCCGACATCCTGCCGCGACTGGCACAGGCGTTGATGGAGAAAGGGGTTGAGGTACGCGGCTGCGAGCGGACCTTGTCACTGGTCGATGGCGTCGCCCCTGCTACCGACGAGGATTGGGACACCGAGTACTTGGCGCCGATCCTCTCGGTGCGCGTGGTACCGAACATGGACGCCGCCATCGACCATATCGAGCGCCACGGTTCCCACCACACCGACAGCATCATCACCACCGACTACGGCCGTGCCCGACGCTTTTTACGCGAGGTGGATTCCAGCTCCGTAATGGTGAATGCCTCGACGCGTTTTGCCGACGGCTTCGAGTACGGCTTGGGTGCCGAGATTGGTATCAGTACCGACAAGTTTCATGCCCGCGGACCCGTCGGCCTGGACGGGCTGACGTCGCAAAAGTTCGTCGTGCTTGGCGACGGGCATATACGGACCTAAATTTCTGGTAATGTATCGGCATGATCCGCTGACGAAAGAGTGTGCGTGACGTCGCCATTTGTGCTGTTTGAATCGCAACTGCCCCATCCGCCTCGCCCGGTACACCCGGTGCGGGGCGTCTGTCGTCGTCGCGGGTGGCATGCGCGTTAGCCGCCATCTTCGTCGTCAGCCGCTTGCCGCACACGCGCGTTCCTGCCGGCTTGCCAGCGGTCCCCAACCCGGAGTCCTTCCTGCGCTACTGCCACCGGTGCGCAGGTACCGGCTTGTCCCTCGCACGGCATGATCGGCGTCTTCGGCGGCACCTTCGATCCGATTCATTACGGCCACCTGCGCGCCGCCCTCGACGTGCATCAGGCGCTTGGCTTCCGTGAACTGCGCTTCATGCCGCTCAACGTCGCCGTGCACCGGGAACAACCCCTTGCCAACGCGACGCAGCGATGCGCCATGGTGGAGGCCGCCGTGGCTGGGGAGCGCGGCTTCCGCATGGACGATCGCGAACTGACGCGGGCGGGCCGTTCGTTCACCGTCGATACCCTGATCTCATTGCGGCGGGAACTTGGCAGCAAACGCCCCATCTGTCTGCTGGTGGGCGGCGATGCCTTTAATGGCTTTTTCAATTGGCATCGGCCGCGCGACATCCTGGAACTGGCCCATCTGGTGGTGATGCAGCGGCCGGGCGTGTCGATTCAGCGCGACCCAAGGCTGAGCGCCGAGGTCGCACGTCGGCGGGCCACCGTCAGCGATGCGCTGGAACGAACCGCCGCCGGGCGCATCTGGTTTGAGGCCGTTACCCAGCTGGATATCTCCTCCACCGGTATTCGGCACATGCTGGCGCAGGGTCGCAGCCCGCGCTACCTGCTGCCGGATGCGGTGCTTGAGATCGCTTGCGGCTGCGGCTGCTATACCGCACGGCCGACGCCGGAACGTCAAGACTCTGCGACGAGGTCGCAAAAGCAACTACGCGGACGGTCCGCGAGCCAATGAATCAACGCTATTTCGGTCGGAGCCCGA
Organism: uncultured Gammaproteobacteria bacterium; assembly: GCA_963698775.1. Lineage (GTDB taxonomy): Bacteria > Pseudomonadota > Gammaproteobacteria > Chromatiales > Chromatiaceae > Thiohalocapsa. The sequence continues at coordinate 28,355 of CAVOSE010000023.1, read as the reverse complement.
TGAGTCGAATCGCGTCGACTCCGAGACCACCAACCCAGAGGGGGCATGATGCAGCTTGAGCAACTGAAAGACCTGGTCGTCGAGACGTTGGACGACATGAAGGCGCGTGACGTGACCATCATGGACGTGCGCGGCAAGACCGCCATCACGGATTTCATGATCGTCGCGTCCGGTACCTCCGATCGTCACGTGAAGTCCATCGCCGAGACCGTTGCGTATCGGGCCAAGGAGGCCGGCGATCCGCCGATTGGGAGCGAGGGCATTGACGGCGGCGAGTGGGCACTGGTGGATCTGAACGGCGTCGTGGTCCACGTGATGTTGCCCAAGGTGCGCGATTTCTACAATCTCGAGCGGCTGTGGTCCGCGCCAGCGCTGGTGTCGGAACAGATGCCGCCGCAACACCTGGCCGCTGGTTCCGTTTGAGGCGTTGACGGAAACGGTTCCCGCGACCGCCTCGAGGCGCCGACATGGACCGCTTCGATCGCATCTTTGAGCTCAACCGCATCCTGCAGGCGGCGCGGCATCCAGTGTCTCGCCGGCGACTGGAGGAGGAGCTGGAATGCTCGCGGGCCACGGTCAAGCGCATCATCGACGATATGCGCCTGTACCTGAACGCGCCCATCGTCTACGACCGCGACCTTAACGGCTATCGCTACGACCAGTCCGAAGGGGCAATGTACGAACTGCCGGGGCTCTGGTTCAATGCGTCGGAGCTGCATGCGCTGCTGACCGTGCAACAACTCTTGTCCGACGTGCAACCGGGTCTGCTCGAACCGGTCTTGAAACCCCTGCAACAGCGCATCGATTCGCTGCTGGAAGTGCAAAGGGCCGGCTCGGAGGGTTTGCAAGGGCGCATCCGCGTGCTGCAGGTGGCGGCTCGCGAAAGTGGCGATGCCTTCCAGACCGTCGCCGGAGCCCTGGCCCAGCGACGCCGCCTGCGCATCCGCTACTACAGCCGCTGGCGCGAAGGTCGCGACGAGCGCGATGTCTCACCGCAACGTCTGATCCACTACCGCGATAACTGGTACCTGGATGGCTGGTGTCACCTCAGGGACGGCCTGCGCACTTTCTCGATCGACGCCATGGAACAGGCGAGCGAACTCGATCAGTCGGCCTTGGACGTGGCGGCGGCGGAACTCGATGACCACTTTGCGAGTTCCTACGGCATCTTCTCCGGCACGCCGCGACACCAGGCCGTGCTGCTGTTCAACGCCGCCCGCGCCCGCTACGTCGCCAAGGAGCGCTGGCATCGCGACCAACGCGGCCGCGCCCTCGACGACGGCCGTTTCGAACTACGCGTGCCCTACAGCAATCCCGCCGAGCTGATCATGGACATCCTCAAGTACGGGCCGGATGTCGAGGTCGTCGCTCCGCCCGAGTTACGCGGCGCGGTCGCCGAGCGCCTGACCCAAGCGGCCGACTTGTACGCGCCGGACGTTACCGAAGACGCAAGCGGCGCGGTGACAAGACTGCCAATCAATGCCGATAGGGATTCGACATGACCCAAACACCGCTCGTCACCATCGTCGCCGCCATGGCCCATGATCGTGTGATCGGCCGAAACAACGATTTGCCGTGGCATTTACCCGCCGACCTGGCCCATTTCAAGCGTCTGACGCTAGACAAGTCGATCGTCATGGGGCGACGCACCTGGCAATCCTTGCCCGGTCTGCTGCCGCGCCGACGCCATATCGTGATTTCCCGCGATCCGTTTTTCCAATCCGCCCAATGCGAAGTGGTCGACTCTCCACAGGCGGCACTCGCCGCCGCCGGCGAGCCGGAGGTCATGGTCGTCGGCGGTGCCAGCATCTATCACGCCATGCTGCCCCTCGCGCGCCGCATGGAGCTGACCCTGATCGACGCGGAGCTCGCCGGTGACACCTGGTTTCCAGACTGGCCCGCTGCCGACTGGATGGAGGTCGACCGGGTGCACCGTCCCGCGGATGAACGTAATTGCTATGCGATGGACTTCGTTCGCCTAGAGCGCCGGTAACCGGCGGTATCCAGGATCGCCGCTGGAACAGCAGCGATGGCCAATGCGTCGCGTGCCCAATCTGGCTGCTTGTTATAGGATGGCCGGCCCTCGGTAGCCTCGTCAGGGAATTCGCTTTGAAGACATCCAGCATCGCCTATCGCGTCGCCGACTTTCTGCGACGCTATCCGCCCTTTCAGTACTTGACCGATACCGAGCTGCTGGAATTGGTGGGCGGCGGGCGCGTGATCTTCCACGAGGACGGTGAGCTGGTGTTCGAGCAGGGGCGCAAGCGCTCGCGCTATGTCTACGTGATTCAGCAGGGGGCGGTGCGGCTGTTGGACGTACAGGCCGAGGGCGAGGTGCTGCGCGACGTGCGCGGCGACGGTGATCTGCTCGGCGTCGGTCGTTACCTGGGCATTAGCGAGCACGTCTACACCGCCCGCACCGAGACCGACGTCATCCTATATGCGCTGCCGGCGGACCTGTTCTGGACACTGGTCAAGCGTCATCCGCGGGCAAGCCGGTTCCTCGCCGCCTACTTTTCAACCGCCATCGCGCCTTCGGGGCTGGAAACGGAGCAGGCGCGCAGTGACGAACTGCGGCTCGGCCGGCGGCCGGTGGACTGGATGGCGCGTCGCATCAAGGCGCCGCCACGGGCAATGCTCTGCGTTGCGGACACCCCGTTGCGTGAGGTGGCTGCGCGTTTGGCCGCAAGTGCCGACGCGGCCGTGGCGGTGACGGATGGGGACGGGCGGTTCGGGCTCATTACCCGCGACATGCTGAGCGATCGAGTCGCCACCGGCGAGCTGTCCCCGGACGCGCCGGCGCGCGCGCTGATGCAGCCGGTGCACGCGGTGGTCGCGCCCGACCAGGAGGCCGGTCGCTATCTCATGCGCATGCTCGAACTGCAGACGAATTACTTGTTGCTGACCGAAAACGGTCAACCCGACAAGCCGTTGATCGGTCTCGTCTCCCGCCGCGACCTGACCCGTGCGGAGAGTGCCGCGCCGCTTGCCATCGTCGAAGACATGGCGCGTGCCTCCTGCATCCGCGAGTTGGCGCAACTGCGCGCCCAGGGCGAGGCGGTGATCGCCGCCGGCCTCACCGACGCCGATTCCATTCGCTGGCTGGCGCCCATCGCCGCCGCCTTCGATGCCGCCGTGCTGCGCCGGGTGGTGGGTCTGGTGGAGGGCGCGCTGGCGGAGGAGGGCATCGACAACCCGGACCTGGATCACTGTTGGGTGTTCTTCGGCTCGGCCGGGCGCAGCGAGCTGTTGACGCTGTACGATCTCGATCATGGGCTGATCTACGACGACCCGGCACCCGACCAACGCCGCATCGCCCGCGGTTACTTTTTGGAGCTCGGTCGACGCGTCAGCGCCGGCTTGGCCGCCTGCGGTTTTGTCACCACCGCCAAGGCCATCGTCGCGGGACATCCCAGCGCCTGCCGCGCGATCAGCGAATGGGAGCACGCCTTCGCCAATTGGATTCGCGACCCGATCGAGAGCTGCGTCTACCGCGCGACCTCGTTCTTCGATCTGCGTCCGGTGCATGGCGACTGCCGGCTGGTGGAGCGCCTGGAGCGGCATATCCACGGCGAGGAGGATCGCAATCCCGGCTTCGTGCCTCTGCTGGTCAGCGACTCGATGGCCAACCTGCCGCCGCTGACCTTCTTCCGCGGTCTGGTCATCGACGACGACGGCGGATACACCGAGACCCTGGACCTACAGCGCGCCACGTTGCAACCGGTGGTGGACATCGCCCGAGCGCTGGCGCTGGATTACGGCTCGCACCAAGGGGCGAGTACATTGGAACGACTGCGGACCTTGGCACCGGAAGATGACCAGGCGGAGCTGCTGATCGAGCAGACCGCCGCCGCCTTTCGCAATGCCCTCTATCATCGTGCCCGCACCGGTCTGACCACCGGTACCGACGGCAGCCGTGTCGACCCATCCAAGCTGACCCGGCTGGAGCAGAACCTACTCAAGTCCGGTTTTCGCACCGTGCTGCGGTTGATGGAGTACATGGGCAGCCGTTATGGGGTGGAGCCCAAGCGATGAGCGTTTACGCTAGCGAACCACATCCGTCACGACCCAGTAGGGCCCCTTGAGCCCCAACACCACGTGGGTTTCACCGCCGAGCTTGCCGAGCCGAATCACGAACCGATTCCACGCCTCGAAGAATGCAAAATCGATGGCGGCCGTGAAATAGGCCGGTCGACTGTCGGTGCCGCGGGCGGCGGCATCGCGCAGCGTGTTGCGGACCCATTCAACGGTGATCGCCTGACTCAGGGCGCCGTCGCCGAGCACCGTCAGGTTTTGCGCCAGCCACGCGATCACGCGCTCGCTGTCGCCGTTTCCCTGCGGCACAAAGCCGTTCACGGTGCCGTTCAGCCGCTCCTTGTAATGTTCCTGGATGGCCGGCAGGTCGACATATGGGGCAATCGCTTGCGGATCAGTGACGGCCAGGGTCGAGTCAAGCCGGAAGATCGTGTAGTAGGGCCAGATGCCGAAACCGATGACGGCGAGTAAGAGCAGATAGCCGAGGGTGCGGGCCATGGGGGGAGCTTTTCGTGATCAGGGTGTGCCAGCCCGCTATTGTAAGACCATTGCCGACCATCCGCCCGCCGCTGGCGATCAGAAAATGGGCACCAGCTTGTAGCCCTGGGTCTGCCAGCCGATGAGCGAGATGAATCCATCGCCTACGACCTGCATACCCGGAAGGATGTCGGCGTTGTCGATACCGAACACCCGGGTCGCGACGGCGCAGACCTCCATACGCACGCCGAGTTCAGCGAGGGCCGCGACACTCTCGGCGATGGATGCGAGTGCATCGGCGTATTCCATTTCTAGCTCGTCCTCCGGCTTGCTAGAAAGGTACTTGACGGTCTCGCCGATAAACACCAAAACCAAATCCGGTTTCGCCCCCTGACGCACCAGTCCGGCGTGGGTGCCTTCGATGATATCCAGATAGAAGGCGGTCTTCTTCGGGTTGGTGAAGTCGATCAGGAAGACGCCGCGGGCCACCTCGACACCGGCCAACGCGGCGCTGTCATTGATGACGGACTCGGCCGCGCGGGACGGTGCCCCGCCGACACCGGCCAACAGCAGGACGGTGCAGATGAGCCGGGGAAGGGTCAGAGCGTAACGCATGGGGATCTCCGGTAGGGTCGTCTAGTACTCCATGGGGCTGGTGCGAGGGCCGATCGGGTCCGCGCCCCAGGCGCGGAATGTTACCGCCGCCTGTCGGGGGCCACAACCGGGCTGCCTGACGCCGGCTCCGCGTTGGGTTTGGCGTTGAGCGCAACATCGCCAGCGGTGCTGGTGAGCGAGCCTCGGGTCCGGGATAATTAACAATGTGCGTTTGGCACTGAGACGCGAACTGGAACGGACTGATGCAAGCATGAATAGCGTGGCGACGGACGGGCTCGAGGTCTATCTGGTGGGCGGCGCCGTGCGCGACCGGTTGCTGCATCTGCCCGTGGACGAGTTTGACTACGTGGTCGTCGGCGCTGGGCGCGACGACATGCTCGCGCGCGGCTTCAAACAGGTGGGGAAGGACTTTCCGGTCTTCCTGCACCCCGAGACCAAGGACGAGTACGCGCTGGCTCGCACGGAGCGCAAGACCGCCCCCGGCTATCACGGCTTTATCGTGCATGCGGACCCGGACGTGACGCTGGAACAGGACTTGGAACGCCGCGACCTGACCATCAACGCCCTGGCGGAGACCCCGGGCGGCGACATCATCGATCCCTACGGCGGCCTCGCGGATCTGGAGCAACACCTGCTGCGGCACGTCTCACCGGCCTTCGCCGAGGACCCCGTGCGCATCCTGCGCGTGGCCCGGTTTGCGGCCCGCTATGCCGGGCTCGGCTTCGGGGTCGCCGACGAGACCATGGCGCTGATGCGCGACATGGTGCAGGCCGGCGAGGTGGATGCGCTGGTGCCCGAGCGGGTCTGGCAGGAGATGGCAAAGGTCTTGGGCGAGGCGCCCGGCGTCGCCCGCCCGTCGCGCTTTTTCGAGGTGTTGCGTGCTTGCGGTGCCCTAGCCCGGCTGCTACCGGAACTGGATCGGCTCTGGGGCGTTCCGCAGCCGCCGAAATGGCATCCGGAGGTGGACACCGGTGTGCACGTGATGCTGGTCGTGGACATGGCCGCGCACCTGTCGGGCGATGCGGAGGTGCGTTTCGCCGCCCTTTGTCACGACCTCGGCAAGGGCACGACGCCAGCGGACATCCTGCCCAGCCACCACGGCCACGAGGAGCGCAGCGTCGACTTGCTGGACGACGTCTGCGCCCGTTTCAAGGTGCCGAAACGCTTCTGCGAGTTGGCCCGGATTACCGCGCGTTACCACGGTAAGGTGCACAAGGCCGACCAACTCAAGACCACCACGCTGCTGAAGCTGTTCGAGGGCTGCGATCTATTCCGCCGCCCGGACCGTTTCGAACAGATGCTGCTTGCCTGCGAGGCGGACTTTCGCGGTCGCACGGGTTTCGAGACGCGCGCTTATCCCCAGGCGAAGCTGCTGCGGCACTGCGCCGACGCCGCGCGCAGCTTGAACGTCGGAGACATCGCTGCGGCGGCGGCATCGCCGGAACAGATCCCAGAACATATTCGTCGTGCGCGTCTTACCGCGATCAGCACGGCGCGGCGGGCGGTGCCAACTCCGCCTCCGGCTGGCTGAAGCGCTGCACCACTTCGTCGACATCGGAGAACGAGAACGGCTTGTGAAGGATGGCGGCTACATCAAGCGCTGCTAGCCGTTCCCTTTCCTCTGTTGCTAGTTCTGGGAACCCGGTGATGATGATGACGCGGCAATGGTGGTTCTTGTCGCGAAGACGTTGTAAGAGGTCGACGCCGTCAACCTTTGGTAGCACCAGATCGATGACCAGCAGATCGTAGACATTGCGATCGCAAAAGACCTCCGCGAGATGGCCGTCGAACGCCGCGCAAACTTCATGGCCGCGGGCTGCCAGATGGTCCGCGAGGATGGTTGCAAGCAGGCGATTGTCGTCGATAACGAGAATTTTCATGGCGTTGCGGTCAAGCCTTGCATGCGTCCACTGCAGTCAGGGCAGATGCCATGGCTGAGGCGAGGTAGGGCTTCGGCGGCAAAGAGCCCAAGTCGGACGACGGCTTGTTCGAGTTCCACCCAGGCTTGCGGCGTTTGTACGGCTTTGCACCAACTGCAGATCGAGAGGGTTTCACTGGAACGCGCAGACCGGCGCACGTCTAGCAGTGCGATCGACTCGCGCCGCTCGATGCTGATTGCGGTGCTGCGAAACTCGACTTCATTCAGACCACGGTCGTAGTGCATGTGCATCTCGAGCAGGCGTCGGCAGTCCGGTGCGTCACAGCGATAGCGAAACTGCACGGGCTGGCCGGACTTGCGGACGCGTTCAATGAGCATGCCATAGACGTGCCGCGTCCGCGGTTCAGACACCGATGCCAGCAGGTCCGTCCCCAGCACCTGCGCGCTCGTGACCGGCCAGTCGTTTTCGGCCGCGAAGGCCAGCCAGTTCCCATTGACGAAGCTAATGCGTCCATCCCCGTCGATGCGATGGACGAAACTGCGTTGTTCCAACTCTTGAAACATGTGGCCTTACCCTGAGTGCGCTGCTTGCCCCCAAGGTTAGCAGAGCGCACGCGCTTTCGGCACACAATGTAGGTGAAGAAACTGGGGTACAGTTTGGGGTCAGAATCGCCCGCGGATGTAACCCAAGGCCCGACTGATTGGTAGCTCGATGTTGGATGGACCGTTTCGGATCAAGAATGTCTCGCCCTGGTTGTTGCGCAGAAAGGTCGGCGTGTCCGCCTGCTCGCATTCCACCGCCGCGATCTGCCGATCGGCGACTTGGAAAAGATCGAAACGCAGGAAGCGTGCGTACTCGGGGCCGAGGTGCTGGTTAATCAGGTTCTTGAAATGCAGCCGGCACTTGTCATCGTTGGCAAAGGCATCGGCCGCGAGGCCCAGCACCTCGCCGTTGTCGGCGACGCCCAGCAGCAGGATGCCCCCCTCGGTGTTCAGGAAGGCCGCGACGCCCTTGAGCCAGGACAGCTCGATCTCCTTGCCCGGTTTGCCGGTGTGCAGATTGGTGCGCATCGTCGACTTGAACTCCAGATGCGTGCCCTCGCCGCGACCGATCAGGTCGTAGATGTCCGTCTCCGGGTCTTCACGGTCAATAGCGAGTTTGGGCAGGTCGCGCAGCTGGTGGCTGTACCTGCGCACCACCAGCAGCGCCAGGCCGACGCCTAGGGCGACGATGGCGAACCCGCTCGCGGCCAGGATGTGCCAACGGCTTTCCAGCACACCCAAGGTCTGGGCGGTGGGGATCGCAACCCCGACCCAGGTCTGGCTGTCGGCGTCTTGGAACGGCAGATAACCGCCCCACCAGCGTTGTCCGCCGCTCTCGAAGTTCACCAGGTCACGGGTCGGCTCGCCGGCCGCGCGCCAGGCCGCCACCGCCTCGAACGCCAGCGTGCCGCCTTGCTGGCGCTCGGCACGATAGAAGCCGGTGGGTTCGGCGTCGCTTTCGTCGCCGCTGTAGACGCCGCCGTCTGCGCTGAAGAGAAAGCCACGGCCGTCTCCACCCAGATCCAGTCGCTGAATCGCCTCGATGATGCGGGCCAGTGTCACGTCAAAGGCGGCAACCAACAGATTGCCGTCTTCGCGCCAGGCGATGGATACGGTGGTACCGGGGACGCCGAGGGCATGGAAGCGGTAGGGTGGGCTCCAGCTCACAGGCGGGTCGTTGCTGGCCGCGGGGTCGCCGTTGTCATCACCTGCCCCCAGGCTTTCGAGACGGGCTGTCGCCAGTTCGAACCAGGGACGATCACGGGGGTCGTGATCAACCGGGCTGGTCTGGCTGCTCAGGGGGTCATCGGCGTCCGACCAGCGCGTCAGCGTGAACACCGCCGCGTCGGCGCCGTCCGCGGGCCGCTCCCGCGTCAACCAGGCGCCCTCATCACGGCGCAGAAAATATTCGGCGCCATCGCCATCCGCGAACACCGCAGCCGCAATCTGATCAATGTGAGTCATGGGCGGCATCATCTGCGCGTTCAGCCGGCGGGTATCCGTCGGCGTCAGGTCGTTGCCGCGCAGCGCGTCGTGCACGATCAGTAACTGCTGTTGTACTGGCGTTAGCAGCGAGCGCACCTCGTCACGCACCAGCGCGGTGGCCGCGCCGATGCGGGCCTCGGCCAGGTCGTGCTTCAGATCGTCGATCAACAGTGCGCTGGCTGCCGCCAGCGTACCGACGGTGAACAGCACCAACAACACAAGGTCACGGAACAGGCGACCGCGTATCGGTGCATGGGGTGTCTTCAGAAGGGGGCGTCGTGACATGGCAAGGCATTATCCCGGAAAGCGTCGCACTGTGCGCGCTACGCCGCCGTAGGTTCTAGCGAGGCTTCGCCTCAGAGCGACGAGTCGTGATCCCGCTTTGGCAAGCTTGGCAGCGATCATCGTTGTCGTTGTCGTGATCGTAGCGGGTAGTTGGATAGTCGATTACGACAACGACAACGACGAGCGCAAACTTGACTTATCTGCGAACAGTTGTGGCCCTCAAACAATCGAGTGGCCGAGAGCTTACTCCGCCACCAACGCATCGATGGTTTCGATCACCGCTGGCTCGTCCCAGGCGATCGCGCTGTTGACCGAATAGCGCACGCGCCCGCTGCGATCGACCAGGAAACTGCTCGGGAAGGCGAACACGCTCCAGTCTCGCGATACCGCGCCGTTGAGGTCGAGCAACACGGGGAAATCGACGTCCACCTGCTGCATGAAGCCGCGGATGGTCTCCGGCGATTCCTGGAAGTTGACCGAGACGATGCGAAAGTCCGCCGCGTCATAGCCCGCGGCGAGGCGGTTCATGGACGGAATCTCCTCGACACAGGGCGGGCACCAACTGGCCCAGAAATTCACCAATGTGACGCTGCCGCGATAGTCCGCCATTGCGTGCGCAAGGCCGTCGGCATCGCGCAGCGCGAACTCCGGTGCCAGGGTTGTGCCCGGGCGTTGCCGCATGCCGGTAACGCGGGCTTCCGCATGGGTCGATGCAACCAGCTGTGGCGGCGCCGATGGGAGTGGCAACTGGGCGAACAGCCGCGCGGCGTTTCGCAGTTGCGCGGGCAGCCGGGCCGTGGCGGCGTCTTCCAGCGGGTCTTTGCCGGGTTCGTGAAACAGATACCAGTCGCGCACCTCCGGTACCAGCAGCGCGAAGGCGCTAGCGTCGTTGTCCCACAGCCGCGACAGCACCGGCGCCAGCGACCAGCGCAAGGCGCCGCGCTCGGGCTGCACGATCAGCAGCGGCCAGTTGCTGGCTGCGACGATGGGGTCGAGGGTCGGCTCGTCGCCGGCGGCCGGCGTTGGGCCGAACAGGTTCGGGTACAACAACACGACCCCGTCGAGCCTGGCCCCGCGCGTCCCTTCCCGCTGCCAGTGATGGATGCCTCGGAGCACAGGAAGGGCCATGCGCCCATGCGCCAGCAGCAAGGTCGGGGTCGACGCATGGTTGCCGGCGGCGCGGATCAGCGCCGTGATGGTGGTGCCGGGGAGGGTGCGGATCTGCTCGTTGGAATGCGGCAGAAAGCGCGCCTCCAGGGGGTCCGCCAGCCAGAGCTCGAATCCCGCCGCGAGCAGACGCGCCTTGGTGCGCGCGACGCCAGGTGGTCCGTCATCAAGGGTGTTTGGCCAGAGCAACCGCGGGCTGCCGCCGGCACCGAGGATCTTTACCAACAGCGTATTGCCCTCGGCGTCCTGGACCTCCAGCGTCTGGTCCGGGATTGCTTCTGCGCTCGCTTCGGCCTCGGCTGAAGGCTGACCTGAAACGGGAGGTTTGGTCGGCGATACAGGCTGGGGATTGTGCGCCGGCGCGACCGGCCCTTGTGCTGTGGCTTGCGTGACCATGATCGCCAGCGCGATGCCCCACATCCGTAGCCGTCTCGGCTTTCCAGGGCGAGGTTGCTTGCGGTCGCTCGGAGGTGTGAAGCGCGTGCGTGTGTTCCGTCGTTGGGTCGGCGTCAAGAGCTGCTGTCCTGGTAGTTTTTGGGGTCGTTGGGTTGGCTCGGCGGTGGCTGCGAAGCGCCTGACTGGTGGCTGGCTGGCGGCTGGCTGGCGGCTGGGCCGGGGTGTGGAGTCGAACCCTAGCGAGGTTTCGACTCAGAACAAGGAGTCGTGATCATCGGTGTCGCTATCGAAATCGGTATCGAAACCGTAGCAAGTGGCGAGTGCCTCGATTCCGATTCCGATTCCGATCTCCGATCCCGATCCCGATCCCGATCCCGATTGTGATTTCGACGATGAAGCGCCAGTTCGATGCCGCATCGAAACTTGGCTCATCTGCAAGCATTCGGCGCCCGCAAGCAATTTAGGCGGGCCGAACTCTGGCCGTCTATCTCAGTCGTCCGAGCGATTGCTCCCGTCCGCCCACATTCTCCCGCAACCCCGTTGCTGGTACCATCGCCACGGTTTCCCCGTGCGAGCCGTCACTAAGAAGAGGAGTCGATGCATGTCGAAGTTGTTGTACCAAGCCAACCCGTCGGTCTGGCGGATGCATCCGTTCGGAACCTTGCTTGCATGGCTGATTGTGCTGGCAGGCATCTACGTGGCCGCGACGGGGAAGATACCCTACGTCTCGCCGCTGTTGGAAAACCTACAACTGCCGGCGTGGGCCGACGTGCGCTACATCGGCTACCTCGGCTACGCGCTGATCCTATTCGGTGTGTTGCGCCTGCTCGGCTGGTGGTTCGCGGCCCGTTTCGATCAACTCGAGATCCGGGAAAACGAGCTGATTTGGACCCACGGGTTCCTGAACAAGAACTACACCGAGACGAACATGAGCTCGATACGGACGGTGCGCGTGCATCAATCGCTGTTCCAGCGCATGGTCAACGCTGGCGACCTGGTGATCTACACCACCGGCGATATGCCCGAGCTGGCCATCAAGGGCTTGCCGCGACCGAACGAGATTCGCGAGCACATCAAGCGCCAAAGCGCTGGCGAGGCGTGACCATGAGGCGGACTCGAACGCTTGCTGGTGCGCTATTGCCTTGGTCCATCAGGCAGCCGGTCGTGCAACTGGTGACGCACCTGGTGTTCGGCGTCGCGCTGTTGGCCCCGCTGTTGGCCACTGCCGCTACCGGCGCGCTGGATCGCATCAAGGCGGCAAAGACCATCACCATCGCCTACGCGCCGAACGCCTACCCGATTTCCTTTCGCGATGCTGACGGTGCGCCCCGCGGCTATTCCGTGGACCTGTGCCGACGCGTTGTCGCCAGCGTGCAGCGCGATCTCGGTTTGGATGCGCTCGAGGTCGCTTGGCTGGAAGGCAATACGCCGCGCCGGATCGCGGCCGTCGCCAACGGTGAGGCCGATATCGAGTGCGGCACCACCACGATGACGCTGGAGCGTCAGCGGCAGGTGGACTTTTCCAACGTGGTGTTCGTCGAGTCCGGCGGCATCCTGGTCAAGTCGGACTCCGGCGTGCGCGCCTTGGCCGACCTCGGCGGCAAACGCCTCGGCGTAATCCCGGAGACGACCACCGAGCGGCGCCTGCGACCGGTCTTGGAAGAGCGTCTGATCAACGCCCAATTGGTGCCCATCAAGGACGTGCGCGACGGCCACGAACAGCTCGCGGCGGGTGCGCTTGATGCGGTTGCGAGCGACCGATTGTTGCTCATCGGCCAGGTCGCCGAGACCGGCAAAGCCGAGGACTATGCTATTGTCGACGCGGACTTTTCGGTCGAGCCCTACGCCTTCGCACTGCCGCGAAACGATGCCGACTTTAGGCTGGCCGTCAACCGCGGTCTGGCGCAAGTCTATCGCGGCGGCGAGGTAGACCGAATCTTCGAGCGTTGGTTCGGTGACGATGCCGAACCGACGCAGTTGCTGGAAACAGTCTTTTTCATCTACGGTTTTGCGGACTGACGGCGGGGTGCGCCACGTCCGCGGGAGATAGCGATGTTTGAGTGGGTTCTGCTGCCTGAGGCCTGGCTGGCGCTGGTGACGCTGACCGCGCTGGAGATCGTGCTTGGCATCGATAACATCATCTTCATTTCGATCCTGGTGGGCCGGCTGCCGGCGCAGCAGCGTGATCGGGCCCGCGTCCAGGGGCTGGCACTGGCCATGATCACACGCATCCTGCTGCTGCTGTCCCTGGCCTGGATGATGCGTCTGACTGCGCCTTTGTTCACCGTGTTGGCGTACGAGATTTCCGGTCGCGACCTTATCCTCCTTGGCGGCGGCCTGTTCCTACTTTGGAAAAGCACTCAAGAGATCTGGGAGAGCCTGGAGGGCCCTGAAGACGAGCAGGAACAAGCACCAAAAGCCAATCCGCGTTACTGGTCCGTGCTCGGACAGATCGCGATCATCGATATCGTCTTCTCGCTCGACTCCGTGATCACGGCGGTCGGTATGGCCGATCACGTGCCGGTCATGGTCATTGCCATCATCATCGCCGTCGGCGTCATGATGTTGGCGGCCAAGCCGATCGGCGATTTCGTCGATGCCCACCCTAGCATCAAGATGTTGGCCCTGAGCTTCTTGATTCTGGTCGGCGTCGCCTTGATTGGCGAAGGGCTCGACATGCACATTCCAAAGGGCTACATCTACTTCGCGATGGGCTTCTCCGTCGGCGTGGAAATGCTCAACATACACATGCGCAAACGCCGCGTCGCACCGGTGCAATTGCACCGGCACAATCCGGCGGAATAGCCTCTGGCAGCGTAGGTCGGTCTGGCTTCAGACGGTGCCGGCGCCTCTGACCATAAGGTTGGGTGCGCGCCGATGCCGGCTTCAGTTAAGCAGCACCTGGCGCAGGTGGCCAATGATGCGCTCCTCTAGCCAATAGACCGGGCGCCAGGGTAGGGTGCCGGCGATGAAGCCGACATGGCCGCCGCGGCGTGACAGTTCCAGCGTGATGCCGGGGCCGAGTTCGTGCTCGAAGGGCACCGTGCTCGGAAACATGAAGGGATCATCTTCGGCATGGAGGATCAGCGTCGGGGTGTGGATGTTGGGAAGGAACCGCCGGCAACTGGCGCGGTTGTAGTAATCGAAAACGCCGGCGAAGCCCGACAGCGGTGCGGTGATGCGGTCGTCGAAGCTGTTGAAATCATTGATCGTATCTAGGTCGACCGTGAGCGGCGACGTCCGTCCGGTGAATTTGCGCCGATAGCCCTGTTTGAGTCGCGTGATCAAATAGTATCGGTAGAGTCGCGAGCGGCCGAGGTTGAGCCGCAGCATCGCATCGCGCAGCACGAAGGGCACGGACACGGCAACGGCATGGTCCAGCAGCGGCTGGTCGCGCTCGCCGAGGTACTTCAGCAGCAGATTCGCGCCGAGCGAGAAGCCAACCGCCGCCGCCGGCGGTCCCTGAGGGTCAGTGGCCATCGCCGCCAACACCTCGGTCAGGTCCTCGGTGGCGCCCGAGTGGTAGGCGCGGTCCAGTCGGTTGGGTTCGCCGCTGCAACCGCGCAGGTGCATGAACACCGGCACCAGGCCCTCCTGAGCCAGGCGCGCGACCAGAGAGCCCGCGTAGTGGGAGTTCATGTCGCCTTCGAGCCCATGCACGATCAGCACGCGCGGGCCATCGCCACCGCCGATTGCGAGATCGATGAAGTCGCCGTCGGTCAGTTCGATGCGCCGCGACCTCAGCGCCGGACGCGGGCGAGGGCGGGCCAGGCTCGGCCATAGGGTTTGCAGGTGCGGGCTTCGCAGCCACCAGGCGGGGCGAAAAGGGCTTTCCGTGATCTTTCCCATGGGGGTCTCGGCGTGGCGCAGCTTGGCTAGGTGTTGGTCTGTTCCGTCATTCCTAACCCGACAGGGCCGGAATCAAGAAACGTGATCGAGGGCTTGGCTCGTTGTCGTTGTCGATCGACGAATCGACAATGACAACGATGAGGAGAGCGGCCCAGGCATCGGAGTCGCTGCCGATGTTAAGCCTGTGGCGCGTACAACGTCGCGTACAGGCCATCACCGTCGATCAGGTCCTCGTGGCGACCCTGCTCGACGACCCGCCCGTGCTCGATGACCAGCACCCGGTCCGCACGTCGCACGGCACTGAGCCTGTGGGCGATGATCAGCGTCGTGCGCCCGGCGAGGAACCGTTCCAGTGCCCCATGCAGCCGCGCCTCGGTCGCGCTGTCCAGGGCTGACGTGGCCTCATCGAGGATCACCACCTGTGGATCGGCGAGCACCATGCGCGCCACCGCCAGCCGCTGGCGCTGGCCCCCTGACAGACGAACACCGCCGCGGCCGACCAGGGTGTCCAGGCCCTCAGGCAGCCCGGCGACCACCGCATCAAGCTGGGCCACGTGCAGGGCGTCGCGCAGCGCGGCATCCGACAGGTCCCGGCCCAGGGTCAGGTTCATGCGCAGGGTATCGTTGAACAGCGCTGGATGCTGCAGCACGGTCGCAACGTGGTCGCGGACCACGTCCATGCCGATCTGCTCCACCGGTACACCGTCGAACAGGATTTGTCCGCTACGCGGGGGGTAAAGCCCTAGCAGCACCTGGACCAGTGTCGTCTTGCCTCCGCCGCTCGCACCAACCACGGCCAGCTTCTCGCCGGGCGTGATGTGCAGCGAGATGTCGTCGAGCACGGTCGGCCCATCGCCATAGGCGAAGCTGATATGCCGCAGTTCGACGCCGACGGTGCGCTTGCCGGAGAATGGATCGAGAAGGTGCGGAAATCGCGGCTCCAGGTGGATGGCGTTGAGGGTATTGAGGCGTTTCAATGCCGCCTGTGCGCTGTGGAAGGCGTATTGCACGTTCAGCACGTCCTGCACCGGGCCCATCATGAACCAAAGATAGGCGAATACGGCCAACATCTCGCCAATGCTGAGATCCGAGAACAGCACCAGCAGCATACTGGCCGCCCGAAATACATCGAAGCCGAACAGGAAGACGACGAAGGACAGTCGGTTGGCGGCGTCGCTCTTCCAGGTGAACGCGCAGGAGAAGCGGCGGATGGCGTCAGCGCTGTCGATACCGCGATCGATGTAGAAGCGCTCCCGGTTGCTGGCACGGATCTGCTGAATCGCGTCCAAGGTCTCCGCCAGGCTCTCTTGAAAGGCCGCATAGGCGCCGTTTTCGCGCCGCTTCATCTCTTTAACCCGGCGCCCGAAGACCGTCGTGAGGTAGATCACAACCGGGTTCAGCAGCAGAATGAAAAGGCCAAGCTGCCAGTGCATCCACAACAGCACCACGGCGGTGCCGAGGATGCTGAGCACGGCGACGATGAATTTAGAGACCGCGCCGCCGACGAAATCGTCGATGGCGTCGAGGTCGGTGACCAGGTGCGAGGCGACCGTGCCGCTGCCGAGGGTTTCGTACTCGGCCATCGATACCCGTTGCAGGCGCAGTAGCAGGTCGCGGCGCATACGGTAGATCACATCTTTTGAGATGATGGTGAATTGCCGCGTCTGCCACACCGCCAGCACCAAGGAGGTGATCCGCAGTACAGCCGTCAGCAGCAGCGTCGCGAGGATGTACAGCACCGGCCCGTGCCACGCCGACGGGAAAACGCCGTTCATCAAGTCCACCGCGCGGCCGGGCTGATCCAGCAGTACCTCATCCACCAGCACGGGCATCAGCAACGGCACCGGTACCGCCGCCAGTGTGCCGAGTAGCGCAATGACATTGGCCAGGATCAGTTCGCGGCGGTGTGCGCGGATCATCGCCAACAGGTCCGACCAACGGTAGCCGGACTCACCGACGGGCGTAGGGATGCGGTCGGTCATTGCCTCTGGAGCGGTGAATATGCGGACGCTGCGGTTAGGTGCTGGCAGGCCCTTGAGGCCACGACGGCGAGGGGACTCGCTGGCGGTCTGTGCACGTCAGCGCCTTGCGGCGTTTGTGCAACAAATGTGATTTCGGGGAATTGCTCAACCATGCGCAATATGTTGAGCTGGCGCGCCGTATCGCAATTCTCAGTGGCGGTGGATTCGTTGAACGGGTCCGTTGTACGATTGTGGCGATACTACATCATCGCCTATACTCCGGGCCTTTCCGGCGCCGTTTCTTCCGCGTCGCTGTTGATCCGCAGGATGTCCAAGAACATGCATAAGCCGCTACCGGCACTCTTGATTTCGATCTGTCTCGCCGTTCCTCTCTCTTCGCAGGCGGAAGACTTGCTCGGCATCTACGACCTCGCCGTGAAGAGCGACCCGACCCTGCGTGAGGCGGAGCAGAATCTCTATGCCACCCGTGAGGTCAAGCCCCAGGCGCGCGCCCTGCTGTTGCCGAACTTTGGGGTCACCGCCGACGCCGACTATCAGAACGTCAAGTCCAGTGGCAACAGCTCATTGGGCGGCTTCAATCGAAACGATACCTATCAGACGTCCGGTGCCGCCGCGGTGTTGTCCCAGTCCGTCTACAATCGCGCCGACTGGGTAGCGCTGAGCCAAGCCGACAACACCATCGCCCAGGCGGAGGCGCAGTACCGCGACTCCGAGATCGAACTCATGGTTCGCACTACGGAGGCCTACTTCGAGGTGCTCCGGTCCGCCGATGCGGTGCGTGTGCAGGAGGCCCTGGTGGCGGCTGACGAGCGTCAGCTCGAGCAGTCTCGCCAGCGTTTCGAGGTCGGCCTGGTGGCCATTACCGACGTCAATGACAGCTTGGCCGCCTATGACCGCTCGCGGGCCAATTTGATCACGGCGGAGAACGACCTCAACAACGCCTGGGAGGCACTACGCCGCATCGTCGGTCCGGTCTCGGTGCCGCTGGCGCGCCTCGGCGACCGGCTGCCGCTGGCGCCGCCGGAGCCAAACGATATCAACATCTGGGCGGAAACGGCACTGGCCAACAACTTCGGCATCGTCGCCGCGAAGCAAGCCGCCGAGGCCGCGCGTAAGGACATCGAGATTCAGCGATCCGGTTACTACCCGTCGGTGGACATGCAGGCCGGGTACGATCTCAGTCGCTCCGGTGCCGAGTTCAACACCGATACCGACTCGGCCTTCGTCGGGCTGAATGTCAATATTCCCATCTACCAGGGCGGCGCCGTGGCGTCGCGTACGCGCCAGGCCGGGCACAGTTTCCGCGCCGCGCAGGATCGCCTCGACCAACAACGCCGCGCCGTGATCAACCAGGTCAAGGACGCCTTCCGCGGCATCCTCTCCAGCATCAGCGACGTCAAGGCGCGTCAGGCCGCCATCGTCTCCGCGCGTAGTTCATTGGAATCGACCCAGGCCGGTCTCGAGGTTGGCACGCGTACCCAGGTGGATGTGCTCAACGCGCAGCGTCAGTTGTTTCAAGCCGAGTTCGACTACCTCTCCTCGCGCTACAACTACATTATCAATGGTGTGCTGTTGCACCAAGCCACCAGCACCCTAAGTCGCGACGTTCTGGCCAAGGGAAACGCCTGGCTGACCGCCGCCGATACAGTTCCGCCGCCTGCTTACTAGGGCGAGGTGTCCGCGGGGCGAATCGATAGCGCGCCCTGCGCGCGGGCAGCGTCGATCCGGGCGCGCCATTGATCCGCCTTTACCGGCAAACCCGTCGGTCTTGGGCGTCCCACTTTCCATGCCAGTCGTTGCGAGCTACCCATGTCCGGAAACAGCTTCGGCAAGTCCTTCGTTGTCACCACGTTCGGTGAGAGCCATGGCCCAGCCATCGGCGGCATCGTCGATGGCTGTCCGCCGGGCCTGCCCCTGAGCGAGGCGGACCTGCAGAAAGACCTGGACCGGCGCGCGCCGGGTAAGTCGCGCCATACCACCCAGCGCCGGGAACCGGATCAGGTGCAGATCCTGTCCGGCGTGTTCGAGGGCCTGACCACCGGCGTTCCCATCGGGCTGCTGATCCACAATCAGGATCAGCGCTCGAAGGACTATTCGGACATCGCTGCCAAGTTTCGACCCGGACACGCCGACTACAGCTACAGCATGAAGTACGGCCTGCGCGACTACCGCGGCGGCGGCCGATCGTCGGCGCGCGAGACGGCCATTCGCGTGGCTGCCGGCGGGGTCGCAAAGGTGATGCTCAGCGCGCAGGCCGGCGTGCGCATTCGCGGTTATTTGTCGCGACTTGGACCGATTCGGACCGCCGATCCCGGCGCGCCCGGCTTCGATTGGGCAGAGGTGGATCAGAACCCGTTCTTTTGTCCCGATCCTGCCCGCGTGCCGGAGTTGGAGGCGTACATGGACGCCCTGCGCAAGGAGGGGGACTCGATCGGCGCCGAGGTGACGGTCATCGCCGAGGGGCTCCCGCCGGGGCTCGGCGAGCCGATCTTCGACCGCCTGGATGCCGACATCGCTCATGCCATGATGAGCATCAACGCGGTCAAGGGCGTCGAGATCGGCGCCGGCTTCGCCTGCGTCGAGCAAAAGGGCACGGAGCACCGCGACGAGATCAGTCCTGATGGCTTTCTCAGCAATAACGCCGGTGGCGTACTCGGTGGCATCTCCACAGGCCAGCACATCCTCGCTCGGCTCGCGCTGAAGCCGACCTCCAGTCTGCGCATCCCCGGCCGCACGGTGGACTTGGATGGCAATGCCGCCGAGGTCGTCACCCAGGGCCGGCACGATCCCTGTGTCGGCATCCGCGCGACGCCCATCGCCGAGGCCATGCTCGCCATGGTGCTGGCCGACCACCTGCTGCGCCACCGCGGCCAGAATGCCTTGGTGCAGCCGCCCTTGGCGCCCATTCCGCCGGGCGTCGGCTGACCCGGCGCCAAGCCGAGCCGGGCCGGCGGGTTCGGCGGATCGGAGTCTGTTTTCCCCAGGGTCGGTTGAAACCGGCGAAGCCAAAGGCGGGTCCGCCGACTCGAGTCGGCTCCGAGGTGCGCCGACTTCAGGAATAGCCCATGCCCTACGCCCGCCTCTCCAGTTACTACTTCTTTCACTTCGCGGCGCTCGGCGCGCTGGTGCCTTTCTGGGGGCCATACCTATTGGAGCGGGGCTTCCAACCCGCCGCCATCGGCGTCCTGATGGCGATCCTGATGGGTACCAAGATCATCGCGCCCAACGTCTGGGGTCTGCTGGCAGACAGGGCCGGACAGCGCATGCCCATCGTCCGACTGGGCGCCCTGCTGGCGGTGCTGTGTTTCGTCGGCGTGTTCTGGGCCGAGGGCTTCTGGTCCATGGCCCTGGTGATGGCGGTGTTCAGCTTTTTCTGGAACGCGCCGTTGCCACTGATGGAGTCGGTCACCTTCAATCACCTCGGGGCGCGCGTAAATCGCTACGCGAGTGTGCGGGTTTGGGGTAGCGTGGGCTTCATCCTCAGCGTTGGACTGATTGGCTGGTGGCAAGAACGTGCCGGCAGCGCAATCATTCCGGTGACCGTGCTGGTGCTGTTCGTTGGTGTCTGGATCAGCTGCCTCATCATCCCGGATCGCGGCCATGCCGCTCATGATCAGCACCTGTCGTTGCGTAGCCTGATTCGACGGCCGGAGATTCTGTTCTTTTTGGGTGCTTGCCTGTTGATGCAGGCGAGCCATGGTGCCTATTACGCCTTCTACTCCATCTACCTGGAGGCTCACGCCTATAGCAGCACGGCCATTGGCGCGCTCTGGGCGTTCGGCGTCGCTATTGAGGTCATCGTGTTCCTGCGCATGCACCGCTTGCTGGAACGCTTCGGGGCGCGGCAGATGCTGTTGTTCAGCCTGGGGCTCGCCGTGCTGCGCTGGCTGCTGATCGGTCTGTTCATCGATCAGGTTGCGGTGCAGATCCTGGCGCAATCACTGCACGCCTTTAGCTTTGGCGCTTTCCATGCCTCGGCCATCCACCTGGCTCACCATTACTTTCCGGGTCCGACCCAGGGTCGCGGCCAGGCCCTGTACAACAGCGTCAGCTTTGGTGTTGGCGGCGCCGTTGGCAGCCTGACGAGCGGCCTGCTCTGGTCGTCCGCTGGACCAACCGCCACCTTCGTCGCCGCGTCCCTGATGGCGGTGATGGGTTGGATCGCTGCGTATGGCTATGTGGATCGGGCGCGGCGCTATTGAGTCGTCAGCGCGTCATCCCTACCCAGGGCGGGTTTCGCGCTCGGGGCGGATGGTGCCTGGATCGCGTGTTAACATGCCGCGTTGATCATGCGAGGCGGACACGGGGTGAAAAATGGTATCGGAGACAAAAAAGCGGGGTGAGGCCGTGGACAAGGCAGCGGCTGTTAAGACGACGGATGCAAGCGATCAGTCGACCACCCCCAGCGAACAACTCATCGACGTCGGCGGCAAGCACCTGGCGTTGTCGACCCTGGTCGCGGAGCACAAGGAGATACGCGACCGCCTCGCACGGGCGAAAAAAGAGACCCGCAGCGCTGTTGCCAAGCGCCGTGCTGAGAAGGCCTTGAAGCCATTTCAGGCGGAGCTGATCCGGATGCAGAAGCACCTGGAGGCCACCAAGAAGCGCGTGATCATACTATTCGAGGGGCGCGACGCCGCCGGTAAGGGCGGCACCATTCGCCGCGTCACGCGCTACATGAACGAAAAGCACTATCGCGTGGTGGCGTTAGGCAAACCGACCGAGCATCAGCGCACGCAGTGGTTCTTTCAGCGCTATGTCGAGCAGTTTCCCCACGGCGGTGAGCAGGTGCTGTTCGATCGCAGCTGGTACAACCGCGCCATGGTAGAGCCTGTGTTCGGTTTCTGCACGCCGGAGGAATACGACAACTTCATGTACGGCGTGACCGGGTTCGAGAAGGACATCGTGCGCCAGGGGACGATCCTAGTGAAGCTGTACTTCAGCGTCACCAAAGACGAGCAGGCCCGCCGGTTCGAGCGCCGTAAGACCGATCCGCTGCGGCAATGGAAGCTGTCCGAGATCGATGTCCAGGCACAGGACCGTTGGGACGACTTCACACACCAGAAGTACGAGATGCTGCGTCGCACGCATACCTCCTGGGCGCCCTGGACCATCATCCGGTCCAACAACAAGGCCATGGCGCGGTTGAACGCAATCAAGGTCATCTTGAATGCGGTGCCTTATCAACGACTGAATCCGGATCTCGATTTCGTTCCCGACCCGGCGGTGGTCGTCTCCGGTGCCCGCGAACTCGAGGTGATGGAGGCGCAGATGCTGCGCGAAGGGCGGTATACCGTTTGAGCGTGCGTGCCCAAGGTCGTCGGCGCTGACAACTGCCATGTCGTACCGCACTCGCCCTGGTCGGCGTTATCCACCGGGTGCCAGCATCGTTGACGAGGGCATCAACTTCTCCATCTACAGCCGGCACGCCACCGGCGCGACGCTGGTGCTGTATGCCGACGGCGCCAGCGACCAGCCGTTGCAGGTGGTGGAACTCGATCCGGAGCTGAACCATACCTTTTTCAGCTGGCATGTGCTGGTGGTGGATCTGCCGCCCGGCACGCGCTACACCTGGCGCATGCAGGGACCCTGGGACCCGACAAGCCATGGCTGGATGTTCGACGAGCGCGTCGAACTGGTTGATCCTTGGGCGCGTTCGATCGATGCCACTCGGTGGGATCGCGCGGCGCGTTGCCGCGACGGCGTGGGCGCGCACGACTCGATTCGCGGCATGGTGCTGGCCGATGACTACGACTGGCAAGGTGATGAGCCGCTGCGGATGCCATCCGAGGACATGGTCATCTATGAGCTGCATGTCGGCGGTTTCACCCGCCATCCGTCCTCCGGCGTGCGCCACCCCGGCAGCTTTCTCGGGTTGATCGAGAAGATCCCGTACCTCGAACGGCTCGGCATCACCCATGTGGAGCTGATGCCGGTGATGGCCTTCGACGAGCAGGACGTGCCCGAGCAGGTCGCCCAGGCGGGGCTACGTAATTTCTGGGGCTACAGCACGCACAGCTTTTTCGCACCGCATCCGGGCTTTTGCGTGGACTTGGAGCAGCAGCGGCGCGAGTTTCGCGACATGGTCAAGGCCCTGCATCGGGCCGGTATTGGCGTGCTGCTCGACGTGGTGTTCAACCATACGGCGGAGGGCGGGCAGGGCGGCCCGGTGATTAACTTCAAAGGCATTGGCAACGAGACCTTCTACATCCTCGATGCCGACGACCGTTCCCGCTATCTGAACTTCACCGGTTGCGGTAATACCGTCAACGCCAATCACCCCTTCGTCGCGCGTTACATCATCGATTGCCTCGAATACTGGGTGCGCGACATGCACGTCGACGGCTTTCGCTTCGACCTGGCCAGCGCCCTCGCGCGCGACGACACCGGCGCGCCGATGCATCATCCGCCGGTGCTCTGGGGCATCGAGCTGTCGGACGTTCTGGCAGGTAGCAAGATCATTGCGGAGGCCTGGGATGCCGCCGGGCTCTATCACGTGGGCTCGTTTCCGGGGTATCGCTGGATGGAGTGGAACGGGCGCTATCGCGACGACCTGCGCGCCTTCGTCCGCGGCGATGGCGGCCGGGTCGCCGATATCGCCACCCGAATCGCCGGCAGCAGCGACCTGTATCAGGCCAATCTGCGCCACCCCATCAACAGCATCAATTTCGTCACCTGTCACGACGGTTTCACGCTGGCGGACCTGGTGAGCTTCGACCACAAGCACAATGCCGCCAATCACGAGGGCAACAACGATGGCTGCAACAACAATCTGAGCTGGAATTGCGGCGCTGAGGGCGACACAGACGATGCGGCCGTGCTGGCCCTGCGCCGGCGCCAGGCGAAAAACTTCATGGCCATCCTGCTGCTGAGTCAGGGCATCCCGATGATCAATGCCGGCGACGAGCTGTTGCGCTCGACGGGCGGCAACAACAACACCTGGTGCCAAGACAACGACCTCGGCTGGATGGATTGGGCGCTGGCGGACCAAAACGCCGACATGTTGCGCTTCGTCGCCGGACTGATCGCGCTGCGCAAGCGCCATCGGAGCTTGCGCCGGCGCAATTTCCTCAACGGCGACGATGTCCAATGGTTCGGTACGCTCGGTGAACCGCCGCGCTTTGGTGACGCCAGCGCCAGGGAACTCGCGCTGACGCTCTACGGCCGAGATGCCGACGAGCCGCCGCTGCATGTAATGCTGAACGCCGGCCCCAAGGCGCAGACCTTCGTAATACCGACGCTGGCGGGTTGGTCCTGGGGCATTGCCGTGGACACCAGTGCGGACGCGCCGGCGGACCTGGTCGAGCCGGCCGGGCAACGCCGCATCGGTGCGCGCCGCTGGCGCGTCGCTGGTCGCAGTCTGTTGGCGCTGGAAGGTCATCCGGTACCCGCGATCAACTAACGTGGGTGGTATCGCGGCGGCGTGGCCTAGCCATGGTTTTTCCCCCACTGTCTCAGGCACAATTGTGCGTCTGATTCCCCTCGGAGTGAGGTCTCGATGACGGCGAGCAACGTTTTTCATGCCCTGGGTCTGCACATGCATCAGCCGCCTGGAAACCTCCAGTTGCTGATCGACGCCAATCCCTGGGAGGCCGAACAGATCATCCGCTGCTACGAGCGACCCGCGCGCTACGCTCGGCAATACGCCGACGTTGGTCATCTGCATATCGGCTTCTCGGGCATCTTGCTGGAGCAGTTGCGCGATCCCGGTATCGTCGATCGGTATCGCCATGTGATCGACATCCCGGCCATGCTCGACGCCTACCGCGATACGGATAATGTCGAGCTGATTGGCATGGGGTACTTTCATCCGATCTTCCCGTTGATCCCGATCGCGGACTGGGAGGAGCAGCTTCGCACCGGCCGAGAATTGATGCAGGAGGTCTTCGGCCGCGCGCCGCGGGGCTTCTGGCCGCCGGAGATGGCGTTTTCGATGGAGATGATCCCTGCCCTGGTGAAGGCGGGCTACGAGTACGTCGTCGTCGACGGCGTGCATGTGCATCCGCAGGATGGCGTCAACGACGTATTTCGGCCCTACTTGGCCTGCTATGAGGGCAGTTGCATTACCGTCGTGCCGCGTGATCGCGATGTCTCCAACGCCCAGGAGAGCGGGCTGGATGCGACCTGGTTCGCCAACGAGGTCACGCATCGCTGCCGCTTCTCCGCGCGTCCCGACGAGCATAGGCTGGTCACCACCTGGTCCGATGGCGAGAACGGCGGCTGGTTCCGGCAGATGCATGAGGGTTCCGGCTTCTTCGGGCACTATTTTTCGCCCTATATGGAACATGTGCGCGGCGGCGAGTATCCGGTGACTCCGGTGGGTATCAGCGACTATCTGCGCGACCATCCGCCGAGCGTCGATGCGCAGGTGCAGACCGGCGCCTGGAACGTCGGCTCCACATCCGGATTCGACCTCAGTCAGTGGGCAGGGTCAGGGGCCCAGCAGGCCGCGGCGGAAGGCGTGCGCGAACTGAGCCGACGTTGGTGGTCGCTTGCTGGGTTAGCGGATGGGCCAACGGATCGGCTCGATCCGACCCAGCGCTCGCGGCTTGCCGAGGTGCGTCGGTTAGTGTTGGAGTCCGAGACCAGTTGCTATCTGTTCTGGGGCGACGACTGGCTGCCCAAACTGTATGCCATCACCGACACCGCCGGTGCACTGATGGAGGAATTGGAGGCGGAACAACGGGCTGCCGACGTGCCGGCCAACAAGAATAATCCTAGAACGCCACGGAGCTGACGCTGACATCCACCGCGATGAACGTTTCACGACAAGGCCGCCAGCATGTGCGCTGAGCGCCTAAAGCCGACGCCGATTGACGTCGGAGGGGGTGGTCTGTCTGATGATCCGACACTCGATGCCCCGCTGGATCAGGCGCCGGGGGATGCGGCCTTTCCGGATACCGCGCCGGGTGCGCATATCGTTCTGTATCAGTGCGCCGACGGCGGGATCGAAG
Source organism: uncultured Gammaproteobacteria bacterium (assembly GCA_963698775.1). GTDB lineage: Bacteria > Pseudomonadota > Gammaproteobacteria > Chromatiales > Chromatiaceae > Thiohalocapsa. Next base: position 2,688 of record CAVOSE010000023.1, on the reverse strand, counting down.
TGCGTTGGCACCTCGACGCCGAAGCGCTCGCCCATGCCCGCGGCGCCTTCGGTGATAGCTCCGATGCACCTGAGCCAGTCCTACGCCTATGCCGATTGGGGGACGGTGGTGCGTCTCGGATCATTGCCGACGCGGTGCTGGACGACCGCCACTTGGTCGCGGATGGACGAGCGCATTGGCCGTCGACCGATGCAACCGGTTTGCTGCAGGCGGAGATCGGGCTGAGTACCGTCGCTGGCGGTTGGGTGCTGGTGGCGCGTTCGAATCAGTTGCAAGCGGTCGCGCCGGTGGGAGCGCCATTCTTGCGCACGGCAGTCCCCGCGCCCTCAGATGGCGCCGCGGCATCCCAAGCTGTCCCCGGGGAGATCGCATCGTCCCATGCGCGGCGACCGCTGCCGGCGCCCGACGAACGTTCCCCGGCGTTCCCTTTGGTACAGCCCGCGCCCGGCATAGTCCGCACCCTCGATCACCCACCGGCGGCTGACCGGGCTGGGGTTTCTGCGGACGGCGACTCGATCACGGACTTTCCAACTCCCGGCGCGGAGCCGCCGGACTACATCGATCGTTCCTTGGCGTCCGCCCCCGCGTTATTTGTCTCAGAACCCGGCGTGATGCCCGTTGACCACCCATCGTCGAACACGGCACTCCCTGCGCCCGAGATCAGCCCCAGTGCCAGCGCCGAGGGCGTGCCCGTCGCCGGTTCGTCTGCATCGGCATCGGATCGGCGCCAAGGCGGACCGATGGCCGCACAGGACGACAGGGTCCAAATGGATGCCTTGCCCAGACCGGGCAGCGGCCCGGTGCGGGCTTTCGCTACCAGCACGGTCAGTGAGCTGCGTGCCGAGGTCTTGGTCCACGGCAGCGCCGCGCCGGGAACCGTGTTGGATCTTGGCGGTCACGCCTATCGTGTTGGTGCCGGCGGCCGCTTCGCGCTGCGCATTCCGTTGTGCGATCGAACGCTGATCTTGCGCCTACTTGCGACGCTCCCGGAGCTGCCCGTGGAGTCCCGCGTCCCAGATGCGGAGTTCGACGAGCGCGGTGACTGACTGACGCCGGGCTTGCACGCCCAGGCTGCTGCTCGACGATGGCCAGCGATGACCCTATGACGCCCGGTCATGGCAGTCGGCAGCGGGTATACTCTCGCGGAGCTTTCCCATCGTAGGATATTTCGCATGCATATCGTCATGGCCAGTCCCGAGTGCGCGCCGGTCGCGAAGGCCGGCGGCCTCGGGGACTTCGTCCAGGGGCTGTCGCGGGAACTGGCGATTCACGGCAACCAGGTCGAGGTCGTGTTGCCCAAGTACGACTGCATGCGCTTTGACCGCATCCGCGATATGCATAAGGTCTTCACCGACCTCTGGGTGCCGTTCTACGACCGTCACATCCACTGCGATGTCGAGTACGGCGAAGCGGACGGTATTAACTGCTTCTTCATCGATCCGCATTCCGAGCACGGCTTCTTCAATCGCGGCAAGATCTACGGCGATGCCGATGATCCGGACCGCTTCGCCTTCTTCTCGCGGGCGCTGATGGAGTTCCTGTACAAGAGTGGTCGGCGTCCCGACATCATCCACTGCAATGACTGGCATACGGGTCTGGTGCCAGTGCTGTTTTACGAGGTCTACGCGGGGCTCGGCATGGACCGCACGCGGGTCTGTTACTCTCTGCACAACATGGGCCACCAGGGCTGGACCGGCCCCCATGTGCTGCATATGAATGGCTTGGACGCCGGCCGCCTGATGACTTCTGAACGGTTGCAGGACCCGGGCAATCCGCATGCGGTGAACCTGATGAAGGGCGGCATCGTATTCTCGAACTTCGTCACCACGGTCTCGCCGCGGTACGCCTGGGAGATCCAGCATACCGATCAAGGCATGAGCCTGCAGGGGGTGCTAAAGACCCATGACCACAAGTTCGGCGGCGTGCTGAACGGCATCGACTACAGCACCTGGAACCCCGAGACCGACCCGCTCATCCCGCAACACTTCGGCCCCGACAGCCTGCTGCAAAAGGCGTCCAACAAGGCCGCCCTGCGCCAGCGGGTCGGCTTGACCGAGGTGTTCAAGCCCCTGGTCGCGGTAGTCAGCCGGCTGGATCGGCAAAAGGGCGTCGAGTTGATCCGCCACGGCGTCTACCCTGCGCTGGAGCAGGGCTGTCAGTTCGTGCTGCTCGGTAGCGCCCCCGATGCCGAGGTCAACGCCGACTTCTGGCGTATCAAACACGAGATGGACGCGAGCCCCGACTGCCATCTGGAACTCGGCTACGACGAGGAACTTGCCCACCTGATCTACGCCGGCGCCGATCTGATCCTGATCCCGAGCGTCTACGAGCCCTGCGGCTTGACCCAAATGATCGCGATGAAATACGGCTGCGTGCCGGTGGCGCGACGGGTCGGTGGACTTGCGGACACCGTGTTCGATGCCAATTACAGCGACCGCCCGTTCGAAGCGCGCAACGGCTACGTCTTCGACGACGCCACCTATGCGTGGCGTCGAATCGGCCCTGGGGGGGCCATCGGCCTGTGGAAGCGCTTTCCCGAGTATTTCCGCCAACTGCGCGTCAACGGATGCGTCATGGACAACTCCTGGAGTCGGCCCGGCCAACACTACCTGGATATCTACAATCACATCCGCGTCTAGCCGCCGCCCAACTGCCGCGAAGCACTAGCTCTGCAGCCTGCGCGATCAG
>CAVOSE010000022.1:0-15034 GCA_963698775.1 uncultured Gammaproteobacteria bacterium | reverse complement strand
CGCTGGTGCGCGGCGGTGGCGCGGAACTGGCCGTCATCTTGGACCCGGTGCGCGATGAGTGCTTCACCGCCGCGCGCGGCGGCGGGGCGTTTCTGAACGGCGAGCCCATCAGACCCTTCGCGCCGGGTCCGGCGCTGTCGGACTGCCTCGCCATGGTGGACTTCAAGCGGCTGCCGGCGGAGCGCATCGCCCGGCTGTTCGCGGCCGATTCGTTCCGCTCCCAGCGTAATCTTGGCTCGGTAGCGCTGGACTGGCGTTGGCTCGCCGCCGGGCGCTTTCAGCTCTATTTACACGGCGGGCAGAGTCTGTGGGACTACGCCGCCGGGCGCTTGATCGCGGACGAGGCCGGCGCGGTCTCGGCGCTATTCTCACCCCAGGGCACAAGCCCGCTTACCGGGGTTGGGTTGGACAAGCGCGCCGCCGTCGCGGCGGCCGATCAGGGGCTTTTCGAGCGCTGGTTGGCGTTCATCGCGCCACCGTTGCGCGGCTGATGCCCCGAAACTCGGCGGTTGTCCTTGTCAGGCGCATTAAATCAATCCGTTAACGGCTTGCGTGCGACTAAAGTCGTATCTACAGCAGGTCCGAGTGCCGGATCTCGGTTGATGCGTTCGCCCGCGGCTGGCAAACCGTCGTGTTCACCCTCAAATCCGGGCACCGAGGTTAATACACCTAGATACCGCAGTTCGCGTTGATCGTTTCCGAAGAACAAGGGATTACACCCGAAGCAGCTGCAGATTTAGGATCCAACAAGCGAAAGAGGTACGACGATGAGCGAGCAGATCAGCGACCAGGATATGGAACTCAGCAGCGGCATTGCCGCGTTCGAGTCCAAGCAGTTCTCCCGCGCCGCCGGGCTGCTGTCGCCGCTGGCGGACGCCGGCGACGCCGAGGCGCAGTATCGGGTTGCGATCATGGCCCAGAACGGCCTGGGCATGCTGGAGAACCCGTTGCTGGCCTACAAATACATGCGCGCCGCCGCCGAGAGCGGTTTGAGCGTCGCTCAGCACGGACTCGGTTTCATGTACATGGAGGGCGAATGCGCCGACAAGGACCCGAGGCGCGCCGTAGAATGGTTTACCAAGGCCGCCGAGCAGGGCCTGGCCGGCTCACAGACGACGCTGGCGATGATGTACGAGGAAGGCCGCGGCGTCGAAAAGGACATGGACGAGGCCCGCAAGTGGTATCACCTAGCCGGTTTTGACGAAAAATAGCTGACTTGACCAGCCGCCGCCTCCCTTCTGCCCTTGAGGTGCGTTGTCGTTGTCGTAATCGAACACGACAACGATAACGATTGAACGCTGTCCATGTTCCTGACCTGTTACCTAGCGATGACGCGGCAGGCGTCGCTTGGCAACGGCCTCCGCGAGTTCATTCAGCATCGGCACCGTATCGTCCCAACTGACGCAGGCATCGGTGATGCTTTGACCGTAGATCAGGTCGTCGGTGTCGGAGAGATCCTGGCGGCCGGCAACGAGATGGCTCTCGATCATCACGCCCATGATGCGCCGATCACCACGCGCAATCTGACCCGCAACGTCCTCGCAGACGCGGATCTGCTTGTCGTGTTGTTTACGGCTGTTGGCATGGCTGAAGTCGATCATGATCTTGGGCACCAGGCCGGCCTTCTCGATGGCCTCGGCGGCAATATTGACGCTCTCGGTATCGTAATTGGGCCGGTTGCCGCCGCGCAGGATGATGTGGGCGTCCTCGTTGCCGGCGGTGTTGAAGATGGCGGATTGGCCCTCTTTGGTGAGGGACATGAACACGTGGGGCCGGGCGGCGGCGTGCATCGCGTCGACAGCGACCTTGACCGCACCATCGGTCGCGTTCTTAAAGCCCACCGGACAGGAGAGCCCAGAGGCCAGCTCACGGTGGCCCTGGCTCTCGGTCGTACGCGCGCCGATGGCACCCCAGCTCACCAGGTCGGCAATGTACTGCGGACTGATCAGATCCAGGAATTCGGTGCCGGCTGGAATGCCTAATTCGTTCAGGTCCAGCAACAGCCGACGGGCCAGGCCAAGCCCCTTGTTGATCTCGAAGCTGCCATCGAGATTCGGGTCGTTGATCAAGCCCTTCCAGCCGACGGTCGTGCGCGGTTTTTCGAAGTACACCCGCATGACGATCATGAGCCGATCGCTGAGGGCCTGACGGAGCGCGGCCAAGCGGTTGGCGTATTCGATCGCCGCCACCGGATCGTGCACCGAGCAAGGGCCTACGACCACGAGCAGCCGGTCGTCTTCACCATGCAGGATGCGCTGGATGTCGCGCCGCGCCTGATAGACCGTTTCCGCGGCCCGGTCTGTAATCGGAAACTCGCGATGGAGATCCTTCGGCGCGATCACCTGTTTGATATCGCGGATGCGGAGGTCGTCTGTGTCGTAACGCATGATCTTCTGGCGTCGCTGGTTTCTGGTCGGGTGTCAGAGCCGGCGTGCGGCGATGAGCCCTTTGGAATGTCGAAAATCAGTATAACCAAATATCCACTCGCCGCGGTCGACCTTACCAGCCCGCCATCTCAGCCCCGATGTCTTCGGGGTTGGCACATGCTGGCACCCGGCGGTTAAACTGGTGGTTTTTGTCGAATGAACATGAATCAGGGTCCAGATGAAAAAGAATGACCCGACGGACGACGGTCAGCCGCGAAGAGACGGTGAAGCGGAGCAACCGCGGCCGGTAACGCGCGGACGCGGTCGGCCGCGGGGCAGTACCAGTCGCAAGCGGCGTCCGGCTGCGGGAGCCTTGGAGCAGGAGATCTATTCAGCCCCGCCGACGGGTAATGACAGGTCCGCCGATGTTGACGCCCGCGTCGTCGTCAGCACCCGCATTCGCAAACCGAAAGTACACTTGATGGCGCCGACAACGGTGCCTTATGTAGACCTGCGACGTTACATGGGCAAGTGGTACGAGATCGCGCGACTGCCCTATTTCACGCAGCGGCGTTGCGTCAAGGACGTCTACGCCGAATACGCGCTCGGCGACGACGGGATGATGTACGTCACCAACCGCTGTACCCGTAAGGACGGCGTGCTCGGGCAAGCCAAGGCCCTGGCGCGCGTGGTCGACCCCGCCAGCAATTCCCGCTTCGAGATCAGCTTCCGCACCCTCTATGGCGTGCACGTGCTGTGGGATGACTACTGGATACTCGGCCTCGGCGACGACTACGAATACGCCCTGGTCGGCCAGCCCACCCGGCGCCGCGGTTGGGTGCTGAGCCGTGATCCACATCCGCCGGAAGCAAAGGTTCAGCAGTGGCTGGCGGAGTTCGCCGACAAGGGCTTTTCGGCCAAGGACTTCATCCGCACCCTGCAGGAACCCGCCGCCGAGGCCCCCCGGGGCCAAGGTGCCTGACCATGCCGCTGCTGAAGAAACGCCCTATCTGTCCGGTGCATGGGATCGAGCTGACCCTGTCGCACCATGGCACCAAGTCCAACATCGGCTCACCGCACCTCGACGTGCGCGGGGCGCCGATCCTGTACTGCCCAGACTGCCACGAGCAGCGGCGCGATACCTCGGTGGAGGTGGAGCCGGCGGCGTCGAATACCTTTTTGCGCAAGCTGGAGCGGCTGATCGATGCCTGCGAGTTCCCGGCGCCGCTGCAACGCCCGCGCGTTAGCGTCGATTTCAACCCGTCCCGAGCGCTGCCGGAAGGCGTCATCCCTCCCGCGGGTGCCATCTATGAGTTGCAGCGACCGGTCGAGGAAGCGTCGGCGGCGGAATCGCAGCGCGACCGGTCGCAGCCGGACTCGGACACCTCGCTCGACAGCCTGCGCCCGCGCAAGCCACGACATAGCCTCGATCAACTGGTGCTGGACGCCGATACGCTGGCGCGCATTCACGAGGCGGTCAACGTGTTGGTGTCGCAAGATCTGCTGTTCGACGTCTGGAACCTGGCCTCCGTCGCCCGCACCGGTCGCCGCGTCGCGCTGAACTTCTACGGCCCGCCCGGTACCGGCAAGACCCTGGCCGCCGATGCCATCGGCGATCTGCTTGGGCGCGAGATCCTGGTCATCAGCTATGCGGAGCTGGAGTCGAAATACGTCGGCGAGACGCCCAAGAACATCAAGGCGGCCTTCGCCCGCGCCGCCGAGCACAACGCCCTACTCTTCTTCGACGAAGCCGACTCCATCCTCGGTAAGCGACTGACAAGCATCAATCAGTCCGCCGACAACGGCATCAACGTGGCGCGGAGCACGACGCTGATCGAACTCGACAACTTCGACGGCGTGGTGATCTTCGCGTCCAATCTGGTGCGCAATTACGACACCGCCTTTTTGCGGCGGATGCTGGCCCACGTGGCCTTTAAGCTGCCGGCGGCGGACCAGCGCAAAGCCATCTGGCAGTGTCATCTGCCCAAGGAACTGCCGCTGGCGCCCGACGTGGACCTGGACGAACTGGCGCGCTTTTCCGAAGGCGCCGCCGGTGGCGACATCCAGAATGCGGTGCTGCTGGCCGCCTCCTACGCCTCGATGCGTGGCGGCGAGCAGCGGATCGTCGCGCTGCACGATCTGGAACGCGCCATCAGCTTCATCCTCGACGGAAAGCGACGGATTCTCGAAAGCGACGACTGAACGCCGTCGCTGCCGTCGTTGCGGAATCCTTAGCGCAGGTTCTTTTTGTAGCTTGGCACCTTGGCGTTCAGTGCCTTGGAAAAATTGGCGAATTCCATGGTCACGCTGGCCAATTCGACGTCGGAGAAATTCGCACCGGCGACATTCGCGCCGCGCAAGATGGCACCGCCAAGCACCGCGTGGCTGAAATCGACCTTGCTGAGGTTGGTATTGCGGAAGTTTGCGTCTTGTGCGGAGACGTTGCGCAGCTTGGCGTTGCTGAGGTCTGCACCCTCGAAGTTGGCCAGATTCACCACCGTGAACCCGTCCGGCCGGGCGCTCGTGAGGTCGGCATCGTGGAGCCTGGCTTTCACCAGACTGGCGTCGTTGAGGTGACAATCGCGCAAATCCGCCCCGCCTAGATCCGTCTCGCGCAGGTTGGCTTGTATGAACAGCGCCCTCGACGCGACCACCTGGCGCAGGTTGCTGCCGCTGAAATCGGTGCCGCGCATGTCGGCACAGCGCAGGTTCGCCTGTTGCAGGTTGGCGTTGCGCACCTCAGCATTGCGCAGGTCGGCGCCCTCCAGATTGGCACGACTGAGATCGGCGCCGCTCAACACCACGGCCCGCGCCGGGCGGTCGGAGCCGGCGCGCGCCCGCGTCAGGTCGGCACCGCTCAGGTTCGCATCGTTTAGATGCGCGCTCATCAGCAACGTATCGCGCATCAAGGCACCACTCAAATCCGCGCCGACCAGATCGCAAAACTCGAGGTTGGCGCCGGTCAGGTCGGCGCCGGCCAAGTCTGCCCCCTTTAGACGCATCGTGCGCAGGTCGGCACCCGCCAATGAATCGCCATCGACGGTTGCGAGAATCTCTCCGGTAGCACTGTGTTTGATCTCAACCATGGTTGCTCCTCCGCAGGCGGCTTCGCGATGCTTTTAGTCTATTAGAAACTACGAATCCTGCCGAGATCCCCGGTTGCAGACGGCGACATCACGCGAGACAGGGGGCAGAGACGGCGTGATCGGCTATGCTATCGCCCCGGCGCGTGATCGGCCGTGACCAAATAGAAAAAGTGCCGCCCATAATACCGACCAGAGGAGATGACGATGAAGCTAGAGACACTCGCAATCCACGCCGGCTTCGAGCCGGACCCGACCACCAAGGCCGTGGCCACACCCATCTACCAGACCACCAGCTACGCCTTCGACGATACCCAGCACGGCGCGGACCTGTTCGATCTCAAGGTGCCGGGCAACATCTACACCCGCATCATGAACCCCACCAGCGATGTGCTGGAGAAGCGGGCCGCGGCGCTGGAGGGGGGTGTCGGCGGCTTGGCGCTGGCCTCGGGCATGTCGGCGGTGACCTATTCGATCTTCACCATCGCCCAGGCTGGCGACAACATCGTCGCGACCTCGACCCTGTACGGCGGCAGCTACAACCTGTTTGCGCATACGCTGCCGCGACTCGGGATCAAGGTCCACCTCGTGGCGCCGAACGACATCGACGCGATGGCGGCGAAGATCGACGCCAACACCAAGGCGGTGTTCGTCGAGTCCATCGGCAATCCCGCCGGCAACGTCGCCGATCTGCGGGCGATCTCGGACATGGCCCATGCCCACGGCGTGCCGGTGATCGTCGACAACACGGTGCCGAGCCCCTACCTGTGCCGCCCCTTCGAGCATGGCTGCGACATCGTCGTGCATGCGCTGACCAAGTACATGGGCGGCCACGGCACCACCATCGGCGGCGTGCTGGTGGACTCTGGCAAATTCCCGTGGGCCGAGCACGCAGAGCGATTCCCGATGCTGAACGAGCCGGACCCGTCCTACCACGGCGTTGTCTATACCGAGGCGCTGGGGCCGGCTGCTTACATCGGCCGCGCCCGCGTGGTGCCGCTGCGCAACATGGGCAGTGCCATCTCGCCCTTCAACAGCTTCTTGATCCTGCAGGGCATCGAGACGCTGCCGGTGCGCATGGACCGCCACTGCGAGAATGCCGTTGCCGTCGCCAACTTCCTCAATGATCATCCGAAGGTGGAATGGGTGCGCTATGCCGGCCTGCCGGACAGCCCGGACTACCCGCTGGTGCAAAAATATATGGATGGCGGCAAGGCCAGCTCGATCCTGTCGTTCGGGATCCAGGGAGGCAAAGACGCGGGCGCGCGCTTCATCGACGCGTTGCAGCTCGCGGTGCGGCTGGTCAACATCGGCGACGCCAAGACCCTGGCCTGTCACCCGGCCACCACGACGCACCGTCAGCTGTCACCGGAAGAACTCGCCTCGGCCGGCGTGTCCGAAGACCTGGTGCGGCTGTCCATCGGCATCGAGCATATCGACGACATCCTGGCCGATCTCGACCAGGCGCTGGCAGCGGCGGGCTGATCCGAACCGATGCGCATCCATTGCCTGCAACACGTCCCCTTCGAAGGCCCGGCGCGCATCGCGCACTGGGCGGAGCGACGGGGGCATCCGCTCGCGGTCAGCCACCTCTACGCCGGCGACCCGCCGCCAGACCTCGACAGCTTCGACCTCCTGGTCGTAATGGGCGGCCCCATGGGCGTCGCCGACGAGGCAGAGCACAGTTGGCTGGGGCACGAAAAGGTCCGCATCGAGGCGGCGATCGCCGCCGGCAAGTCGGTGGTCGGCATCTGCCTGGGCGCTCAGCTGATCGCCGAGGTGCTAGGTGCGCAGGTCATCCGCAACCCGGTGAAGGAGATCGGCTGGTTCCCGATCCAGCTCACCGAGGCCGGGCTAGCGACGCCACTGCTCGACGGCCTGCCCGCTGCGGCGGAGGTATTTCATTGGCACGGCGACACCTTCACACTGCCGCCCGGCGCCATGCATCTGGCCCGCAGCGCCCAGTGCGAACAGCAGGCATTTCTGTTCGACGAACGCGTACTGGGCTTGCAGTTCCACCTGGAATCGACGCCCGAGAGCGTCGCCGCCATCTGCGCCCAATGTGCCCATGAAATCACACCGGCGACCACGATCCAGACCGCCGCCGAGATGCGTGGCGTGGACGCTGACACCTACTCCGCGATCAATCTGATGCTGGAGACCCTGTTGGACCGATTGCCGGACTGATGGCGCACCCGCGCGTGGAGCCCCAGATAGACTGGTAATCGAACAACCTAGATCCGGCAGTTGCTCCGCGCGTAGGGGCGAATTTATTCGCCCAGTCAGTGCCTTCTGTGCGACTGAAAACGCACCCAGAGCGCGCAATCCATTGATCTGACGAGGCTATCGATGCGAACTGCCGTATTTAGGATCAACGCCGGCATCTGCGTTCCCGCGATGACAAGCGCGGTTGTCGTCGGAAACCCAAGGCTGGATCACTTGAGGGCGCCGAATGCTTGCGGATGAGTCAAGGTCGATGCGGTATCGGACTGGAGCGGCGCCTCGAAATCGGGATCGGGATCGGGATTCGGTCACTCGCTACGATTTCGATACCGATTTCGATACCGATACCGATACCGATACCGACGATCACGACTCGTCGGCCTGCGGCGAAGCCTCTCTAGGGGTAGAAACGGGGTCACGGGGATGCCGCTAACGTGCATCGTCCGCTAGCCGCAGCCGCCGACTCATCTCGCGCGCCATGTTCATCTGGATTAGTGCGAACTGCTCCAAATCCTGCTCGTAGAGCCGCAGCAACGCGCCATGCGTCAGTTCCAGAACTCGGGCAGGGGTCGCGGCCACCACCGAGGCGCTGCGCGGCCCCAAGTCAACAAACGACATCTCCCCGACACAGTCGCCGGCATGCAGGCGGCTCATCGGATAGTCGGCGCTATGGCGACGGCGAAATACCTCCAGTTCTCCCGACTCCAGCAGATACATGGTTTCGCCCGGGTCGCCCTCCGTGAAGAGCACCTCTCCGGCGGCCAGTGACCGCTCAGCCGCGTGGTCTACGATCAGTTCCAGGACATCGTTGCGAACACCGCCGAAAAGCGGCATCTCACGGAGCATACCCAAACGCTGTTTTTGCATTCTGCGCCTTGATCCCTCTGGGCATTGGCTGAATGTGGCATTGGGCAGATCGGCCAATGGGCATCGTCACCGTTCGTCAACATCGCCATTGGACAGCGCGCGGACGCAGCACTGAACGTATGTCCAGCGCACCTGATTATGCGAGGGATCATGTCCCAAAAAGTCGTCGTTGGGCAAGCATTAGTGATCGCGAGGCCATATGATTCTTGGGCAGATCCTGACATGACCACAAACCTTCCGAAGCGTTGTGCCTGGTGCGGTACCGACACAATCTATGTCGCCTATCACGACCGGGAACGAAGCGCCGCCGCGTTAGCCTAATGCCTGGTCAGCCGCCGATCGCCGATCCTGGGGTTGCGGCCACCGTTCAAAGTCGAAGCATCCATGAACCGAACCACCATCATTACCTCCGTCTTAACCTTCGCCGTCGGTCTGCTGACCGGGGCGCTGGCGTTCTCACAACCCGCTCCATCGCCCGTCGCTGAGGCCGTGCCGTCGGTGGCGGAGTCACCCGAGGCGGCGCCTGCCGCCGCGTCGGAGTCGACCGTCGCTGCCGTTCGCAGCATCGCATCCGACGCCGAATCTGCCAATGCTGACCAACCCGTGCCCGAGGTCGCCGAGCCCGAGGTCCAAGTCCTGCTCGCCCGTATCGACGACATCAGCCAAGGCTGGGGCCGGATGCAGGCGGAACTCGCCGCCTTGCGCCAGCGCATCGGCACCCTTGAACAGCGCCAAGTAGAGACGCCAGCGGAAACCAACGCTACGGCGAACCGCCCCAGTCGGCCGACGACGCCCGACGAGCAACGCACCGCGCTGCTGCGCGCTGGCGTCACGGCGGAAGTTGCCGACGATCTCGTCTGGCGCCGCGCGCAGCTGTCATTGGACCGCCTCGACCTCCGAGACCAGGCCATTCGGGAGGGCTGGCTCAATTCCGATCGCTATCGTGAAGAGATGCGCAAGATCAATGAGCAGCGCGTGTCCGTGCGCGATGAGATCGGCGTCGATGCCTACGACCGCTATCTATTCGAGACCGGGCAAGATAATCGCGTATTGGTGGATTCCGTCATTCCCGGGTCCGCCGGCGAGGACAGCGGTATGCTGCCAGGGGACGTCATCGAGCGCTATGGCGATCAGCCGATCTACGACTTCGGCGACCTTCGCGGCGCCACCAGCGACGGCGCCCGCGATGAACTCGTGCCGGTGACCGTTCGTCGTGGCAACCAGCTGGTGGAATTGTTGCTGCCACGCGGGCCGATTGGTATCGGTCTCGATGCCACGCGCATCGACCCGAGTCCGTGAATCTTGCCGGTCGCCAGTGACGCGGGCCAGCCTATCCGCTTTTTATCGCGCTGGAGCAAAGCAGGCCATTTCCGGGTTGCATCCTGGGTTTCTCGCCTGCACTCTAACAGGACCGTGCCGAGGCGCAGTCCCGCGCTGGCGCAGCCAAATGGTTAATTTGATGGCAGAACTCACCCCGGAAGAACGTCTCTCCATGACACGGCGCGTCATGAACTTGATGGAAAGCTGGAATCTCAGCGCCCAGGACATGATCGTGCTGATGCAGCTGCCAGACAGCGTCAAGGCCCGTAATATCTCCCGCTTCCGCGAGGAAGAAGCATTTCCGGTCGACGCCAACGTCGACCGGCGCGTCGGCTATCTGTTGCGTATCGAGGAGGCACTGGGGACCTACTTCCCGCGGAACCCCGAGATGCGCGACCTCTGGGTCAAGCGCGGCAACAAGCAGTTCGGCAAGCGTGCCCCCATCGCGGTGATGGTCGAGGACGGCGAGAGCGGACTGATCTCGGTGTTGTCACACCTGGACTGCACCTTTGCATGGGATCTGACCGGTTCCAAGACCGAATACAGCGCGGCCCAATGAAACTGTGCAAATATTCGGCTTTCCCAGGTTTTCGGAGATACTTGCGTCTTCCCAATGACTGGGAGCGCCGCCTAGGGCGGAGGGCGTTTGCCCCGCACTCTGTCTCATCTCCAGCACTCTCGCCTGTACCCATGCCTTCTGGTTCCGGCACTGCGGGATTAGCGCTTCATGGCTTGAAATTGGGATAGAACAACTGCTGCCCATGCACCTGATAGGCCGCGATCGCGGCCTGCCCTTCATCGCTCAAGACCCAATCGATAAAGGCTTGACCAGCCTCGGCCTTCACCTTCGGGTGCTTGACCGGATTCACCAGGATGATGCCGTACTGGTTGAAGAGATTCGGGTCGCCTTCGACCAAGATCTCATAATCACCCTTGTTGCCGAAGCTGATCCACGTGCCGCGGTCGGTCATGGTGTAGGCGCCCATGCCGACGGCCGCATTCAGGGTTGCGCCCATGCCGGAGCCGGTCTCCCGGTACCATTGGCCGCTCGCCTCGGTCGGGTCGACCCCGGCCGCCTTCCATAGCGCCTGCTCCTTCTTGTGCGTGCCGGAGTTGTCGCCGCGGGAGGCGAACAGGACATCGGCATCGGCGATCGCATTCAAGCGCCGCTGCGGTGTCCTTGCTGCCACCGATCTTGGCCGGATCCGATGCCGGGCCGACGATGATGAAGTCGTTGTACATGACGTCGAAGCGCTCGACGCCAAAGCCCTCGGCGACGAACTGCTCCTCCGCCGGCTTGGCATGCACCAACAGCACATCGCCGTCGCCGTTCTCAGCGTTCTTGATGGCCTGCCCGGTACCGACCGCGACGACGTTCACTTGGATCCCGGTCTTGTCGGTGAACTGCGGCAGTATCGCGTCATAGAGTCCCGAATTGGCCGTCGACGTGGTCGACTGCAGGATGATCGACTCCGCCGCGGAGACAAGGTCGACTCCCGCGCTCAAGAGCGCGGTGGCGCCGAAGGCGAGGTGGCGCAAGTGTCTGATCGGTCTGTTTGCTTGTCCCATAGGTGTCTCCTCTTTCTGGGGGTTTTGGTTGATCTTTGGCCCTGTTGAGTGGCACGTGCGGAGGCAGCGCAAGCCAGCGCATCGGCGCATGCAACCAATTGTCAAACAAGAAAAATACCGAACGGTCGTCCCTTAGGGGCCTGACGATCAAAAGACCAACCGACCGCTCAAGTAATCCGCCGCGGCGGCTGACGTCGGTTGCTCGAAAAAGCGCGCGGCGTCCGTATGCTCCATGACCCGACCGTGATTCAGGAATACCACGTCATCCGCGAGCCGGCGCGCCTGACCCAGGTCGTGAGTGACAAACAGAATCTTTGTGCCCGCCGCATGGGCCTCACGGACCAGACCCTCGATGGCCGCGGTCGCGGACGGGTCGAGGCTTGCCGTCGGCTCGTCCAGGAACAGCAGTTCTGGCTCCGAGGCCAAGGCCCGCGCCAATGCAAGGCGCTGCTGCTCCCCCCCGGAAAGCAGGCGTGCCGGCTGTCGAGCCCGGGCCGAGAGACCCACATGACGCAGCAATTCGTCGCGCCGGGCGGCGCTCGTGCGACCATGAACCCGCAGCGCGAAATCCAGGTTAGCGCGCACCGAGCGGCGCAGCAGCACCGGCCGCTGAAACACCATGGCCTGGCGTCGGCGCACCACATCGCCCTCGGCCAGCGCGCCATGCCAGCGGATTTCGCCACTGCTCGGCGTCAGCAGCCCGTGGAGCAGGCGCAGCAGCAGGCTCTTACCCGCACCGTTCGGTCCCATGATCACGCTCAACGGGCCGGCGCTGAGAGTCAGATCCAGCCCATCAATCAGGTATCGCCCGCCCTTGCGATAGACCAAACCACGGACCTCGAGCGGCAGCAGCGGCAGATCGCCGGCGCCGCGGGCTGGCGCGAACGGCACGCCGTCGTCATGCACGGACGGCAAAGCATCGTGCTCAACCATGGGCAGGGCCGGCTCCGGTCTTCAGGCTCATGACCAGCGCGTTGACGATCAGCGCTAGGGCCAACAACACGATGCCCAGGGCCAACGCCAGCGCCAGGTTGCCCTTGGAGGTCT
The DNA here is from genome assembly GCA_963698775.1 of uncultured Gammaproteobacteria bacterium. Taxonomy (GTDB): domain Bacteria; phylum Pseudomonadota; class Gammaproteobacteria; order Chromatiales; family Chromatiaceae; genus Thiohalocapsa. The sequence goes on along the minus strand of CAVOSE010000022.1, from coordinate 2,559 downwards.
CCAGCGCGATCGCGGTGGTCATGACCCGCGTCAGATGATCGATATTGCCGCCGACGATGATCACCGCGCCAACCTCGGCGATGGCCCGTCCGAACCCGGCCAGCGCCACGGTCAGCAGCGCGTAGCGGGAATCCCACAGCAGGGCGCGCACGGCGGCGCCCGGCGGGACACAGAGCGAGCGGAACTGCTCATCGTATTCCTGCTGCAGTTGCTCGACGACTTCGCGGGTCAAGGCCGCGACGATCGGTGTGATGAGCAGGGTCTGGGCGATGATCATCGCCGTTGGCGTGTAGAGTAGTTGCAGCCAGCCGAGGGGTCCGGCGTTGGACAACGTCAGGTAAACCAGCAGGCCCACGACCACCGGCGGCAGCCCCATCAGCGCGTTCAATCCGACGATCGCGGCTCCGCGTCCAGCAAAGCGCGCGGTCGCGATAAGCGCCCCCAACGGCAAGCCGATCGCGCACGACAGCGCCACCGCGGCCAGACTGACCCGCAGCGAAAGAAACACGATTTCAATCAGATCGGGGTCCGCCTGCAAGACGAGCCCGAAGGCCAGTGCGAAGGCCTCGCCGAAGTTCTGCATCCCCTGCCTAGTCGCCTAACTATGGCCATTATTTTTGAGCGAAGACCGCCCCTTTTCGCGCGACCACGCAACCGCAAGATATGGCCATACGATGGATCTCATGGATGATACGCGATATCATCCTCGAGTAGTACGAACACTACGGAGAGCCGGAGTGTTCGCGTTTTCAGAATATGCAAGCTGCGAGACTGCGGCGGGTTCTTACGATGCTAATCGACTGTCCACCGGCGACGGCAGCGGGAAAGGGGCATCGCACGTGACCGGCCAGTGCGCCGAAAGCGAATTTCCCGGTTCTGCGTGCCGTTAAGATCAAGTAACCTAGGTCGGCAGGATGCCCCCTGCCAAGCAACAACCGCGGTATCCCGCCACTTCTTAATCGACGGAGAGAATTTGTGCGAAACGTAATTGCAGGACCGTCAGTCATCGGCGCTGGCGCCGTGTTGATGCTGGTGGCCGGATCGGCCAGTGCCGATGGGTTGTCCAACGTGTCGACAAACGGCGTAAATATTGCTTATTTTAGCCTTAATCAGGCAGACTGCACTCTGACGAAGTCGACGACGGACCCAGGAGAACCTGGCCGAACAGCGATTGTCCAGGGCATGAATACGCCGTGCGTTGACGCGACGAATCCTGGCCCCGGTGGAAACATCGAACTCGGCGACGTCGACTCAACCGTATGGGCTACCCCGTCCACAATGTCGGGCGATTTACCATTCGGATCGCTGACGTTGTCGAGCCTGACGCTGACGGACTGGAATTCGGATGTGGGCGGGCTTTCGCTAGCCGAACAGTACATCAGTGACGCCATTTTGGCCAATTGCGGCGCGCCGATACCACCTCCGTTGCTTGGGCCTTCAGTGGCCTGTTTTCTCAGTGGGGCGATTGCGGATTGTGGTGTTTTAATTTCGCCGCCGCCGGCGGAGAGAGCCAGCGATCCGAATGTCTCGTATGTCAATAGCGACGGCAATCTGGTCACCATTGGTTTGGCGGGCGCCGAGAATGCCGTCGACTTGTTACCCCCGACATTCGTCTGTCCGAACACTGGAACAAAGCCAGATCCATTGCGATTGAGTGAGGTCGTTAAGTTCGAAGCCGACTGGGCAACTACTTCACCTCAGTATCTGTACAGCTTCAACGCGGCGCCATCCGGGACAGTAGTTGATGACCCCACTGAGTCGTACGATGCGATTTACGAGGTCAAGGTAGACGTGCCGCCAGTGGCGGCGATCGACATCGAGAAGGCGACCAACGGCGAGGATGCCGACACGCCCCCCGGCCCGACCATAACGGTAGGCTCGACGGTGACCTGGACATACCGGGTCGAGAACACAGGCAACCTGTTGCTCACCGACGTCACGGTCACCGACAACCAGCTCGCCAACGACACCGACATTGACTGTGGCGAAGGCACGGACAACGTCATTGCCGACCTCGATCCGGCCGAGGTGGTGACCTGCACGGCCACCGGCACGGCGTCGCTGGGGCAGTACGCCAATACGGGTAGCGTCACCGCAACGGATCCGGACAGCTTCCCGGTGACAGACAGCGACGACAGCCACTACTTCGGGGCGGGTTCATCGCCGACCCCGGTTCCGGCAATCCAGCCCTTCGGACTGGCGCTTCTCTCCTTCGGCCTGATGATCGCGGCCGGTTGGGCGCGCCGTCGTCACCGCTAAGGGATCTTCCTCCACGGACGGTTCAATAAGGCCGGCTCTTGCAGCCGGCTTTTTTGTGTTCAAGCCCGTGAAACAGCGTCTTCCAAGGCGGTAGCGTTGCGGATGCCATGACAGTCGCCTCTGACATCGGCGGAATCGATGTCGACCGACACCCCAGCTTACAAGGCTTCGCGGGAAGGTACCGCCCCGTCTAGGCGAATGCGCGAGCGTACCTGCTTGAGGATGGCGAAGGGATGAGGCACGACGAGATTAAAATAGTCGCGAGCCGCAGAGCCATCGTTACTGTCGAGAGGCAGCCGA
>CAVOSE010000021.1:0-8960 GCA_963698775.1 uncultured Gammaproteobacteria bacterium | reverse complement strand
CTGGAGAAGCGGGCCGCGGCGCTGGAGGGGGGTGTCGGCGGCTTGGCGCTGGCCTCGGGCATGTCGGCGGTGACCTATTCGATCTTCACCATCGCCCAGGCCGGCGACAACATCGTCGCGACCTCGACCCTGTACGGCGGCAGCTACAACCTGTTTGCGCATACGCTGCCGCGACTCGGGATCAAGGTCCACCTCGTGGCGCCGAACGACATCGACGCGATGGCGGCGAAGATCGACGCCAACACCAAGGCGGTGTTCGTCGAGTCCATCGGCAATCCCGCCGGCAACGTCGCGGATCTGCGGGCGATCTCGGACATGGCCCATGCCCACGGCGTGCCGGTGATCGTCGACAACACGGTGCCGAGCCCCTACCTGTGCCGCCCCTTCGAGCATGGCTGCGACATCGTCGTGCATGCGCTGACCAAGTACATGGGCGGCCACGGCACCACCATCGGCGGCGTGCTGGTGGACTCTGGCAAATTCCCGTGGGCCGAGCACGCAGAGCGATTCCCGATGCTGAACGAGCCGGACCCGTCCTACCACGGCGTTGTCTATACCGAGGCGCTGGGGCCGGCTGCTTACATCGGCCGCGCCCGCGTGGTGCCGCTGCGCAACATGGGCAGTGCCATCTCGCCCTTCAACAGCTTCTTGATCCTGCAGGGCATCGAGACGCTGCCGGTGCGCATGGACCGCCACTGCGAGAATGCCGTTGCCGTCGCCAACTTCCTCAATGATCATCCGAAGGTGGAATGGGTGCGCTATGCCGGCCTGCCGGACAGCCCGGACTACCCGCTGGTGCAAAAATATATGGATGGCGGCAAGGCCAGCTCGATCCTGTCGTTCGGGATCCAGGGAGGCAAAGACGCGGGCGCGCGCTTCATCGACGCGTTGCAGCTCGCGGTGCGGCTGGTCAACATCGGCGACGCCAAGACCCTGGCCTGTCACCCGGCCACCACGACGCACCGTCAGCTGTCACCGGAAGAACTCGCCTCGGCCGGCGTGTCCGAAGACCTGGTGCGGCTGTCCATCGGCATCGAGCATATCGACGACATCCTGGCCGATCTCGACCAGGCGCTGGCAGCGGCGGGCTGATCCGAACCGATGCGCATCCATTGCCTGCAACACGTCCCCTTCGAAGGCCCGGCGCGCATCGCGCACTGGGCGGAGCGACGGGGGCATCCGCTCGCGGTCAGCCACCTCTACGCCGGCGACCCGCCGCCAGACCTCGACAGCTTCGACCTCCTGGTCGTAATGGGCGGCCCCATGGGCGTCGCCGACGAGGCAGAGCACAGTTGGCTGGGGCACGAAAAGGTCCGCATCGAGGCGGCGATCGCCGCCGGCAAGTCGGTGGTCGGCATCTGCCTGGGCGCTCAGCTGATCGCCGAGGTGCTAGGTGCGCAGGTCTTCCGCAACCCGGTGAAGGAGATCGGCTGGTTCCCGATCCAGCTCACCGAGGCCGGGCTGGCGACGCCACTGCTCGACGGCCTGCCCGCCGCGGCGGATGTGTTTCATTGGCATGGCGACACCTTCACACTGCCGCCCGGCGCCATGCATCTGGCCCGCAGCGCCCAGTGCGAACAGCAGGCATTTCTGTTCGACGAACGCGTACTGGGCTTGCAGTTCCACCTGGAATCGACGCCCGAGAGCGTCGCCGCCATCTGCGCCCAATGTGCCCATGAAATCACACCGGCGACCACGATCCAGACCGCCGCCGAGATGCGTGGCGTGGACGCTGACACCTACTCCGCGATCAATCTGATGCTGGAGACTCTGTTGGACCGATTGCCGGACTGATGGCGCACCCGCGCGTGGAGCCCCAGATAGACTGGTAATCGAACAACCTAGATCCGGCAGTTGCTCCGCGCGTAGGGGCGAATTTATTCGCCCAGTCAGTGCCTTCTGTGCGACTGAAAACGCACCCAGAGCGCGCAATCCATTGATCTGACGAGGCTATCGATGCGAACTGCCGTATTTAGGATCAACGCCGGCATCTGCGTTCCCGCGATGACAAGCGCGGTTGTCGTCGGAAACCCAAGGCTGGATCACTTGAGGGCGCCGAATGCTTGCGGATGAGTCAAGGTCGATGCGGCATCGGACTGGAGCGGCGCCTCGAAATCGGGATCGGGATCGGGATTCGGTCACTCGCTACGATTTCGATACCGATTTCGATACCGATACCGATACCGATACCGACGATCACGACTCGTCGGCCTGCGGCGAAGCCTCTCTAGGGGTAGAAACGGGGTCACGGGGATGCCGCTAGCGTGCATCGTCCGCTAGCCGCAGCCGCCGACTCATCTCGCGCGCCATGTTCATCTGGATTAGTGCGAACTGCTCCAAATCCTGCTCGTAGAGCCGCAGCAACGCGCCATGCGTCAGTTCCAGAACTCGGGCAGGGGTCGCGGCCACCACCGAGGCGCTGCGCGGCCCCAAGTCAACAAACGACATCTCCCCGACACAGTCGCCGGCATGCAGGCGGCTCATCGGATAGTCGGCGCTATGGCGACGGCGAAATACCTCCAGTTCTCCCGACTCCAGCAGATACATGGTTTCGCCCGGGTCGCCCTCCGTGAAGAGCACCTCTCCGGCGGCCAGTGACCGCTCAGCCGCGTGGTCTACGATCAGTTCCAGGACATCGTTGCGAACACCGCCGAAAAGCGGCATCTCACGGAGCATACCCAAACGCTGTTTTTGCATTCTGCGCCTTGATCCCTCTGGGCATTGGCTGAATGTGGCATTGGGCAGATCGGCCAATGGGCATCGTCACCGTTCGTCAACATCGCCATTGGACAGCGCGCGGACGCAGCACTGAACGTATGTCCAGCGCACCTGATTATGCGAGGGATCATGTCCCAAAAAGTCGTCGTTGGGCAAGCATTAGGCATTAGTGATCGCGAGGCCATATGATTCTTGGGCAGATCCTGACATGACCACAAACCTTCCGAAGCGTTGTGCCTGGTGCGGTACCGACACAATCTATGTCGCCTATCACGACCGGGAACGAAGCGCCGCCGCGTTAGCCTAATGCCTGGTCAGCCGCCGATCGCCGATCCTGGGGTTGCGGCCACCGTTCAAAGTCGAAGCATCCATGAACCGAACCACCATCATTACCTCCGTCTTAACCTTCGCCGTCGGTCTGCTGACCGGGGCGCTGGCGTTCTCACAACCCGCTCCATCGCCCGTCGCTGAGGCCGTGCCGTCGGTGGCGGAGTCACCCGAGGCGGCGCCTGCCGCCGCGTCGGAGTCGACCGTCGCTGCCGTTCGCAGCATCGCATCCGACGCCGAATCTGCCAATGCTGACCAACCCGTGCCCGAGGTCGCCGAGCCCGAGGTCCAAGTCCTGCTCGCCCGTATCGACGACATCAGCCAAGGCTGGGGCCGGATGCAGGCGGAACTCGCCGCCTTGCGCCAGCGCATCGGCACCCTTGAACAGCGCCAAGTAGAGACGCCAGCGGAAACCAACGCTACGGCGAACCGCCCCAGTCGGCCGACGACGCCCGACGAGCAACGCACCGCGCTGCTGCGCGCTGGCGTCACGGCGGAAGTTGCCGACGATCTCGTCTGGCGCCGCGCGCAGCTGTCATTGGACCGCCTCGACCTCCGAGACCAGGCCATTCGGGAGGGCTGGCTCAATTCCGATCGCTATCGTGAAGAAATGCGCAAGATCAATGAGCAGCGCGTGTCCGTGCGCGATGAGATCGGCGTCGATGCCTACGACCGCTATCTATTCGAGACCGGGCAAGATAATCGCGTATTGGTGGATTCCGTCATTCCCGGGTCCGCCGGCGAGGACAGCGGTATGCTGCCAGGGGACGTCATCGAGCGCTATGGCGATCAGCCGATCTACGACTTCGGCGACCTTCGCGGCGCCACCAGCGACGGCGCCCGCGATGAACTCGTGCCGGTGACCGTTCGTCGTGGCAACCAGCTGGTGGAATTGTTGCTGCCACGCGGGCCGATTGGTATCGGTCTCGATGCCACGCGCATCGACCCGAGTCCGTGAGTCTCGCCGGCCGCCACTGACTCGGGCCAGCCTGTCCGCTTCTTATCGCGCTGGAGCAAAGCAGGCCATTTCCGGGTTGCATCCTGGGTTTCTCGCCTGCACTCTAACAGGACCGTGCCGAGGCGCAGTCCCGCGCTGGCGCAGCCAAGTGGTTAATTTGATGGCAGAACTCACCCCGGAAGAACGTCTCTCCATGACACGGCGCGTCATGAACTTGATGGAAAGCTGGAATCTCAGCGCCCAGGACATGATCGTGCTGATGCAGCTGCCAGACAGCGTCAAGGCCCGTAATATCTCCCGCTTCCGCGAGGAAGAAGCATTTCCGGTCGACGCCAACGTCGACCGGCGCGTCGGCTACCTGTTGCGTATCGAGGAGGCACTGGGGACCTACTTCCCGCGGAACCCCGAGATGCGCGACCTCTGGGTCAAGCGCGGCAACAAGCAGTTCGGCAAGCGTGCGCCCATCGCGGTGATGGTCGAGGACGGCGAGAGCGGACTGATCTCGGTGTTGTCACACCTGGACTGCACCTTTGCGTGGGATCTGACCGGTTCCAAGACCGAATACAGCGCGGCCCAATGAAACTGTGCAAATATTCGGCTTTCCCAGGATTTCGGGGATACTTGCGTCTTCCCAATGACTGGGAGCGCCGCCTAAGGCGGGGGGCGTTTGCCCCGCACTCTGTCTCATCTCCAGCACTCTCGCCTGTACCCATGCCTTCTGGTTCCGGCACTGCGGGATTAGCGCTTCATGGCTTGAAATTGGGATAGAACAACTGCTGCCCATGCACCTGATAGGCCGCGATCGCGGCCTGCCCTTCATCGCTCAAGATCCAATCGATAAAGGCTTGACCAGCCTCGGCCTTCACCTTCGGGTGCTTGACCGGATTCACCAGGATGATGCCGTACTGGTTGAAGAGATTCGGGTCGCCTTCGACCAAGATCTCATAATCGCCCTTGTTGCCGAAGCTGATCCAGGTTCCGCGGTCGGTCATGGTGTAGGCGCCCATGCCGACGGCCGCATTCAGGGTTGCCCCCATGCCGGAGCCGGTCTCCCGGTACCATTGGCCGCTCGCCTCGGTCGGGTCGACCCCGGCCGCCTTCCATAACGCCTGCTCCTTCTTGTGCGTGCCGGAGTTGTCGCCGCGGGAGGCGAACAGGCCATCGGCGTCGGCGAGAGTCTTTAGCGCCGCTGCGGCGTCCTTGCTACCAGCGATCTTGGCCGGGTCCGATGCCGGACCGACGATGATGAAGTCGTTGTACATGACATCGAAGCGCTCGACGCCGAAGCCCTCGGCGACGAACTGCTCCTCCGCCGGCTTGGCATGCACCAACAGCACATCGCCGTCGCCGTTCTCAGCGTTCTTGATGGCCTGCCCGGTACCGACCGCGACGACGTTCACCTGGATGCCGGTCTTGTCGGTGAACTGCGGCAGTATCGCGTCATAGAGTCCCGAATTGGCCGTCGACGTGGTCGACTGCAGGATGATCGACTCCGCCGCGGAGACAAAGCCGAGCTCCCGCGCTCCAGAGCGCGATGGCGCCGAAGGCGAGGTCGCGCAAGTGTCTGATCGGTCTATTCGCCTGTTCCATAAGTGTCTCCTATTTCTGGGGGTTTTGGTTGATCTTGGGCACTGTTGAGTGGCACGTGCGGAGGCAGCGCAAGCCAGGGCATCGGCGCATGCAACCAATTGTCAAACAAGAAAAATGCCGAACGGTCGTCCCTTAGGGGCCTGACGATCAAAAGACCAACCGACCGCTCAAGTAATCCGCCGCGGCGGCTGACATCGGTTGCTCGAAAAAGCGCGCGGCGTCCGTATGCTCCATGACCCGACCGTGATTCAGGAATACCACGTCATCCGCGAGCCGGCGCGCCTGACCCAGGTCGTGAGTGACAAACAGAATCTTTGTGCCCGCCGCATGGGCCTCACGGACCAGACCCTCGATGGCCGCGGTCGCGGACGGGTCGAGGCTTGCCGTCGGCTCGTCCAGGAACAGCAGTTCTGGCTCCGAGGCCAAGGCCCGCGCCAATGCAAGGCGCTGCTGCTCCCCCCCGGACAGCAGTCGTGCCGGCTGTCGAGCCCGGGCCGAGAGACCCACATGACGCAGCAATTCGTCGCGCCGGGCGGCACTTGTGCGACCATGAACACGCAGCGCGAAATCCAGGTTAGCGCGCACCGAGCGACGCAGCAGCACCGGCCGCTGAAACACCATGGCCTGGCGCCGGCGCACCACATCACCCTCGGCCAGCGCGCCGTGCCAGCGGATTTCGCCACTACTCGGCGTCAGCAGCCCGTGGAGCAGGCGCAGCAGCAGGCTCTTACCCGCACCGTTCGGTCCCATGATCACGCTCAACGGGCCGGCGCTGAGAGTCAGATCCAACCCATCAATCAGGTATCGCCCGCCCTTGCGATAGACCAAACCACGGACCTCGAGCGGCAGCAGCGGTAGATCGCCGGCGCCGCGGGTTGGCGCGAACGGCACGCCGCGTCATGCGCCGACGTGCAAACATCGGGCTCAGCCATGGGCAGGGCCGGCTCCGGTCTTCAGGCTCATGACCAGCGCGTTAACGATCAGCGCCAGGGACAACAACACGATGCCCAGGGCCAACGCCAGCGCCAGGTTGCCCTTGGATGTCTCCAGCGCGATGGCGGTGGTCATGACCCGCGTCAGATGATCGATATTGCCGCCGACGATGATCACCGCGCCAACCTCGGCGATGGCCCGTCCGAACCCGGCCAGCGCCACGGTCAGCAGCGCGTAGCGGGAATCCCACAGCAGGGCGCGCACGGCGGCGCCCGGCGGCACACAGAGCGAGCGGAACTGCTCATCGTATTCCTGCTGCAGTTGCTCGACGACCTCGCGGGTCAAGGCCGCGACGATCGGTGTGATGAGCAGGGTCTGGGCGATGATCATCGCCGTTGGCGTGTAGAGTAGTTGCAGCCAGCCGAGGGGTCCGGCGTTGGACAACGTCAGGTAAACCAGCAGGCCCACGACCACCGGCGGCAGCCCCATCAGCGCGTTCAATCCGACGATCGCGGCCCCGCGTCCAGCAAAGCGCGCAGTCGCGATCAGCGCGCCCAACGGCAGGCCGATCGCGCACGACAGCGCCACCGCGGCCAGACTGACCCGCAGCGAAAGCAACACGATTTCGATCAGATCGGGGTCCGCCTGCAAGACGAGCCCGAAGGCCAGCGCGAAGGCCTCGCCGAAGTTCTGCATCCTTTGCCCGATGGTGGTGTCGGTCGTTCTTGTTCTGTTGCGGAGACTGCCCGAGTTCGCTCGGCCTCGCAACCCCTTTGGTTTACACGGAGGAGCCCCGGGATGTCCACGGGCACATCCGCAATGAGTCGTTACTTCACGACAAAAATGCTATAGTTTTGGTGCGGCTGCGAAGCGCAGCGTTGTAATTTCACCACAAATAGGGGCGCAAACCGGCTAGCGCCGCAGCGCGAGCTGCGTACGTCCACCGATTGTATGCGTCATGGGCGGCTGGGCCATCAAATTGCGGCAAAACACGCACAGCCCGTTGGTACGGTAAAGATAAAGAGTTCCCGGCCGCGTACGCCGCCAATCATCGCGATTCATCTATCTACGGCAATCAGTGAGAGCAGAAAGCCATGCGTGAACCTTCGAAACACCCCGCCCGCCCGATCTCGCTATCGGTGGGTCTGATAGCCTGCGGCGCCTTGCTGGCGCCGTTACCGGCATTAGCATTGGACAATCCCACGCTCGGCGGCATCGGGGCAGGCGATGGGGACTATCTCGAGTACAATTCTCGTCCCGACAGCCTGGTACCCTGCGACAGCGTCACCATCACACCATTTTGCACATTTTTGAACGATGGCGCATACCCCCCATCGTATCCTTATCAGACCTCCTCAATAACGGTGCGAATGGCTCGCCGCCAGTGGGAGCCCGCCGCCCCTCGGTAACGCGGGCGGCAACGTCGAGCTCTTCGCGAGCAGCGAAACCATGCCGCTCGGTGTATTCGAGACATACACCGGCGTCACAACCCTGTTCGGGGAGCTCGAGGGCACTCCCGTCTCATTCAGCAGCCTGACATGGCCGGACTGGCAGGTCGAGAGCTACGACTGCGCATCGACGCCGCAAACGGCCACCCTCGTGCCCGGCGGGTTACTAGACCGCTGGTTGGCCGATCTCGGTACTGCATACGGAATCGCGCCCGCCTCACCGCAAGCACTCGCGGAACTGGCAGGCGCAATGATCTGTGGCGACTTTCTGCAGCGCTTCAGTGACCCAAATATCGCCTATGTCAACGACGGCGACCCAGGCAACGGCGGCGCTGTTCCAGTGATCGGTCTCGCCGGAACCGACGACCTTTGCTCGATAATGGCCCCGATCCTGACGAATGCAGGTATTACCCCTCCGGCACCGTTTCCAACATGGGCGAGCTTCTGCGCAGTCCCGGTCGGGACTCCGCCGACGGGACGCCCCGCATTTCAGATCAGCGAGCTCGTCAAGCTTGAGGGCGGCGGCCTGAGCACGATTCTCTACAGCTTCTCCGCCATTGATTCCGGACAATCCGAACTCCAATCCCCGACATCCCACACCGGCATCTACGAGATCACAGCGCCGTTCATTCCGCCAGGGCCACCAACCCCCGTTCCCGCGATCCAGCCCTTCGGACTGGCGCTTCTTTCCTTCGGCCTCATGCTAGCGGCTGGTTGGGCGCGCCGTCGGCGCCGTTAAGCGATCTTCTACCAGGGACGGTTTTAAGGGCCGGCTCTTGCAACCGGCCTTTTTTGTATCCGAGACTCTGAATCGGCGTCTTCCAAGACGCAGTAGTGATGCTGAGATCGCGACAGCCGCCTCTGGGATGGGTTAAAGCGGCGTCGACCGACGCCACAGCTTACAAGGCTTAACGCGAGGGCGGAAGGATGAGCCAGCGCAGGCGGACGGACGCCTCCAGTCCTACATCGTCACGGCCCGGCTGCCG
>CAVOSE010000020.1:0-25416 GCA_963698775.1 uncultured Gammaproteobacteria bacterium | reverse complement strand
GGCTGCGCGTGTTCTGGAACTGGCGCTGTTTGCCTGGCGGTCGTTGACCGAGGTGCGGGTTTTCGAGTCGGCGCGTTTGCCGGTTGCGTTTCGCGATGCGCCTCGGTCGTCGTCGGTATGGCGGTGGGTTTGGCGTCGGCGCCGGTTTTTGCCTTGCGGATGGAATCCAGCAGACGGCGCTCGGTGTTGTTGCTGTCAGCCATGGTCGAACATCTCCCCGATCAGGTCGTTGATCTCGGCGGCAGCGGCCTGTCCGCGCCGTCCGGCCTGGAACACGCTGCGTCCGTCGAGGACGCAGTGTCGGTGGATGGAGCGCCGGCGCAGCGCGGTGGCGGCGACGGGCAGATCGAGTTCGGCGACCGCATCGGGCATGAGCCGCGACAGCGTCGTGCGCGGTTCCATCTGGCTCATAACGATGAGGGTACGCAGCCGTGGGTTCTCGGCGCGCAGCTTATGGATCGCCGCGATGTGCGTGGTCGCCCACAGATCCATGGGTGAGGGTTGCACGGGGATCAGGGCGTGATCTGCCAGTCGGAGCGCCTGCTCGGTCTGTGTCGCCTTGATGGAGGGTGGACAGTCGATGACCACGTGTTCGTGGGTGGCGCGCAGGGCGGTAACCGTCTTTTCCAGGCCATAGGCCGCAGCCACCACGGCGGGTGGTCCCCAGTCCTCCGGGCCCACCAAGCGCCATTGGTAGGCGGACTGTTTGCGGGTCTGCATCGACGATGACGACGCTGCTCCGATGGCTTAGGCCTGCCGCCAGATTCAATGACAGCGTCGTCTTGCCCGTGCCGCCTTTGTTGCCGACAACGACGATGATGCTCATCGCCCCTGTCTCCGGGGCCGACTCCAGCGGAATAAGCCCGTGAGCTGCGACTCAGGTGTTGTCGCGTTTGCATGCTGGCCCCGCTTCTTGTCTCTGTCGTCATTCGCGCGCCTGCGCCGACCATGCGGCTTGCGCAAGGCTAGGCGGGGGGCGAGGTGGCGTCAAGCGACCACTGTCGCTGGTGCCAGGGGCAATCGCCGATCACGCCGAGAACAGGCCATCGGCCTGTATCGGGTTCGCCCTAGGCCGGCATATGCGGTGGATCGAGGTCTTCCTGGGTGGGATCATCGCGATGGCGCTCCTGCTCCAACAGCGCCCGCAGTAGGTCCACGTGCTCGGCCTCCTCGGCGCTCATCTCGGCGGCGAGGTCGCGGACTTCGGCGTCGCCGCTCTCCGCCGCGGTCTGCGCGTAGAAACTGCGGCCGCGGGTCTCATTGTGCAGCGCCAGCTCCAAGGCCTGCACCGCGGTCATCTGGTCGCTAACCTCGCCATGCAGGCAATCGCCACCCTCGGGGCCTCCAGGACGATTCCATTTCGAACTCCCAGGGCGCGAGGCGCGGCAGTGCCATGCCGCGGGCGCGCTCGCTGATACGAACCGCGTGCTCGTCGCTAAGTTGTGCCAAGCGGTGGAAGAGATCGGCGACGGCCTGGTTGTGGTGGACCTCCATGCTCTGCCAACTGTTCGTAATGGGCGGTGGACTACGTGTTCAAGTTCCAGCGCATGTACCAAGAACTCGCCGACATCATCGATCGAGGCGGTCGAGCCGGAGATTCTTGCTCGGTTGCTATCGTCATAACGCAAACTCCGCTTCGATCTGCTCGAGTCCGGCGTTTTCCGCATGCAGGCTAGTATAGACCGGCATCTGCGCCGAGTAGAGTATGCCGAGCGCCATGCCGTCGTCACGCTGGATCAGCTCCGCGGCGTGGGCCGCATCATGGGTGGGGCCGAGCCTGCAGGGATGTACCCTGCCATCTTGTTCAGGCCGGAAGGTCTGGCAGGGACTCAACACGTGCACGAAGCCGAAGCCGCGGTGCTCGATAGCCTGGGTCAGCAGGAGGCTCAGGCCATTCGGATCGCCGGCAAAGCCGCGGGCGATGAAGCTGGCACAGGCGGCCGACGCGATGGCGGCCGGCTGGAAGCGGCGCACACCGGTGCCGTGGGGTGTCAGCTTGCTGTGGTCCAGTCCGGCTGCGTGGTGGGGGATGCCTGTCCCTTGGTCATGCCGTAGACCTCGTTGTCCATGACCACGTAGGTGATATCCATATTGCGGCGGCAGGCGTGCAGAAAATGATTGCCGCCGATGGAGAAGCCGTCGCCGTCGCCGCCGGCGGCGATCACGGTCAGGTCCGGGCGCGCCGCCTTCAGGCCCGAGGCCAGCGCCAGTGCGCGCCCATGGACGCCATGGAAGCCGTGCGCTCTCGATATAGGCCGGTAGCCGCGAGGAGCAACCGATACCGGAAATCAACGCCACCTCATGTTTCGCCAGGCCGAGATAGGCCAGCGTCTTGGTCAGCGCCGACAGCACCGCGAAGTGACCGCAGCCGGGACACCAGACCGGCTTGATACCGGACTTGTAATCCTTCGCGTGCAGGCTTGGGATTGCGGATGCGTCCATCTCAGGCCTCCGATTCGGTACCGGTGCCGATACCGGCGACGGTGCAGGCGGCAACGATCTCCGCCGGGCGCAGCGGCAGTGGACCCGGTCGAGCCAGCGAACGCGCGGCCGCCGGCAGCGCACGCTCCGCGTGCAGGTAACGGAACAACTGGCCGCTATGGTTTTGCTCGACCACGAGCACGTCGGTGCCGCCGATGGCCGCGAGCAACGCCTCTCGGCGCAGTGGAGCGAGCAAGCGCAGTGTGACAATGCGTACGCCAAGGCCCCGCGCGCGCAGACGCGCCGCGGCCTCGGTGACGGCGCCCGGACTGGAGCCCCAGGTGACCAGGCACAGGTCGCCGGCGCCGTCGATCTCCGCCCAGGCTTCGCCAAAGTCGAAGGCATCGAGCTTGCCGCGGCGCTTGTCCAATTGCGCCTGATGATCCGCCGCGCCGCTCGACGGCGTGCCGTGGCTGTTGTGTTCCAATCCGTCCGCGGTATAGGTGCAGCCGGGTTGGCCGGGTAGCGCCATGGGCGAGACGCTGTCGGCGGTGGCGGCGTAGCGATGATAGACGCCGTTGTCTGCTGCCGCGGTGCGGCGCGCAACGGCCCCGTCGATGGCCGCGGGCGGGTCGATGATCGCCCGCGATTGCGCCAATGACTGGTCCGACAGCACGATCGCGGCGGTCTGCAACTGCTCCGCGAGACGCGTTGCCCAGTCGACGGTGAACGCGCAGTCGCCGATACCGAGCGCGGCCAGCACCAGGTGCGGGGCGTCGCCGTGCAGCCCGTAGAGTGCGATTTCCAGGTCCGCTTGCTCGGACTTAGTCGGGATGCCCGTGCTGGGGCCGCCGCGCATCACATTGGCGACCACCACCGGGGTCTCGCTGGCGACCGCCAGACCAATCCCCTCCATCATCAGGCTCAGGCCCGGACCCGACGTGGCTGTCAGTGACGGGACGCCGCCGAAGGAACCGCCGATGATCATATTGATCGAGGCCATTCGTCCTCGGCCTGCAGCAGCGAGCCGCCGACTTGCTCCAGCCGCGGGGCCAGCCACTCCAACATCTCGCTGGCCGGCGTGATGGGGTATGCGGCCACGAAGCGTACGCCGGCCCGCAGTGCACCGAGTCCCGCCGCCTCATTGCCGTTGATGCTCCAGCGGCGAGGCGTCTTCTGTTCTGGGGCGAGGGCGTTTGCAACAGGGTTTCCGTCTATGTTAGCTCATAGCCGGCACTGCTGCAGGCCCTGGCAGCGGTCACGATCCGCTCGCCCTTGCGCGCCAGGGCGGTGCGGCACCGGGCGAGCAGGGCCGCCAAGGGCAAGCCTACCTGGGCGCCGGCGGCGCCGACCGCGACCATGTTGGCCCGTCCGTCGATGCGCTGTTTGGCACTGGCTTGAAAGCCGATGGCGCGCAACTCGGCGCCGCTGCCCGCGACGGTCTGCGAATCTCTCCCGCGGCCGGGTCCGCCACACACGAGGCTGGTGGTGTCCAATGGAATCTCGTCACTGAAGCGGTGGTGGTTGCCCCAGTCCAGTGCGGCGAGGAGATCGAATCGGTCGCCGAGACGATTGACGGGCTCTGGCCCAAACCGTAGCAGCGCGGCGGACTCGCCGCCCCGGATCTGCGGTCCCGCGGAACGACTGAGCGGGCCGTAGAACCCGGCGTGCGCGATCGCGTCGAGCAGGATCAGGCCGGCGGTTACGGCGCCGCTGCCGCCGGAGCCGGTGATGGCGAGGGCCACCGGTGCCGTGCTCGCGGAAAGGGGCTGCTGCCGCGTTGGATCTTTCACCATGTCCAGTCTTCCGCCTGCGGTCGAAACTGGCGTCGCCGACCTCGGCCCGATTTATCGGGGCGGTTGCGCCGACCCGTGCAAAGTCGGTACGTACCAGGGCGACGATCAGAGCGCGTATCCACGCAATGCTGGCACGACTCAGGCCCGCAGATCGGCGCTGAGAAAAGGCTTTAGCCGCTGGATCATCGCGTTGTGCACCTTGAGCCCGCCGGCAGCCACATTGCAGGTGTCGAAAAATCGTCACCGCCGGCCAGGTCGGTCGGGACCGTGCCGCCGGCTTCGGCCACCAAGAGCGCTCCTGCCGCGAAATCCCACGGTGACAGATTCAACTCCCAAGAACCGTCCAGTCGCCCGGCGGCAACGTAGGCGAAGTCGAGCGCCGCCGAGCCGGGGCGACGGATGCCCGCGGTGTCCTGCATCATCGCGCGCAACATACCGAGGTAGACGTCCAGGTGCGCCTGCTCGCGAAACGGCAGACCGGTGCCGATCAGTGCACCCTCCAGCCCGATGCGGCTCGTGACGCGCAGCTTGCGGTCGTTCAGTTTGGCGCCACCGCCGCGCTCGGCGGTAAACAGTTCTTCGCGCAGGGGGTCATACACCACCGCCACCTGCATGCGACCGCGCTCGCGCAGCCCGATGGAGATCGACCATTGCGGAAATCCATGCAGATAGTTGGTGGTGCCGTCCAGGGGATCGATGACCCACTCGAACTCGTTGCCGCCGTGGGCGCCGCTTTCCTCGGCAAGGATGGCGTGATGCGGGAACTTCCCCCGCAGTTCTTGGATAATCGCGATCTCAGCGGCCCGATCGACGTCGCTGACGAAATCGTTACGGCTCTTGGTGCTGACCTTGACCGTGTCGATACGGTCAAAGTAGCGCATGGTGACGCGTCCGGCGGCACGGGCGGCGCGGACGGCGATATTCAGCATCGGATTCATCCGCGCACAATAGCCCAAGCGCGGCCCGCATTAAAGGCTGACAATGCACTTACTTCCAGATGACGCGAGGGGACGATGAGCCCAGACCACCAAAGCGCTGAGCCGGATCGCGATGACCGCCTCGGGCGCATCCGTTTCGTACTGATCGAGACCAGCCTTAGCGGAAATATCGGAGCCGTCGCTCGGGCCATGAAAAACATGGGCTTGGCGCGCTTGGAGTTGGTACGCCCGCGCCGCTTTCCCGATGCCGACGCGGTTGCTCGAGCCTCTGGTGCCGATGATCTGCTGGCCGCAGCGGGCGTGCACGACGATCTGGCCTCGGCGCTGGTCGGTTGTCGGCTGGTGATCGGCTCCAGCGCCAGGCTCCGCAGCGTACAGTGGCCTCAACTGGACCCGCATCAGTGCGCCTGCACCTTGCTGGACGAGGCCGACTCGGGGGATGTGGCCCTGGTGTTTGGACGCGAAAGCTCCGGGCTGACCAACGACGAGCTTGGTGCCTGCCACTATCTGGCGCACATACCGTCCGACCCCGACTTCAGTTCGCTGAACATCGCTGCCGCGGCCCAGGTGTTCGCCTACGAGATCCGCCGAACCGAGTTACAGCGGGGGGCGACTGCAAAGGGCACAAAAAGTGCGTCGCGCGTTGCCGCCCACGACGGGCAGGAGCGCGCGGACCTGGCGACGGCCGACCAGATGGAGGGCTTCTATGCGCATCTCGCGCAGACCCTGACCGCCATTGGTTTTGCAGACCCGGAGCAGTCATCGAAACTCCAGCGCCGGTTGCGCCGCCTGTTCAACCGGGCGCGGCCGGATCACACTGAGCTCAATATCCTGCGCGGCATGTTGTCCGCGGCGCAGGGCCGCAAGCATCCAGACCGCTTTCGCCGTTGAGCGCGCAATGCCGAAGCGGCGCCGAGGCGCTAAACTCAGCCGACCGCCGCAGTACCGCGGTACCGGGAGCACCGAATGTTCGAACGTCTCCGCGAAGATATCAGTAGCGTCTTCGACCGCGATCCGGCGGCGCGCAATGCCTTCGAGATCGTCACCACCTATCCCGGCCTGCACGCGGTCGTGGTGCACCGTTTTACGCATCGGCTGTGGCAGGGTGGGTACAAGTGGCCGGCGCGCGTGCTTTCCAACGTTGCGCGGCTGTTCACCGGTATCGAGATCCATCCCGGCGCCGAGATCGGTCGTCGCTTTTTCATCGATCACGGCATGGGCGTGGTCATCGGCGAGACCGCCGTCATCGGCGACGATTGCACCCTCTATCACGGTGTGACCTTGGGCGGTACCAGCTGGCAGAAGGGCAAGCGTCATCCGACCCTCGGTCGCGACGTGGTCGTTGGCGCCGGTGCCAAGGTCCTCGGCCCTATCGCTATCGGCGACGGCGCACGCATCGGCTCGAACGCGGTCGTGGTCAAGTCGGTGCCCGCCGGGGGCACGGTCGTTGGCGTTCCGGGCCGCGTCATCGAGCGCAGCGCCGACGCGACCACCCAGCGACGCATCGACACCGCCAAGCGCATCGGCTTCGATGCCTACGGTGCCGTGCGCGATGCGCCCGATCCGGTGGCCAATGCCATCAACCGCATGCTCGATCATATTCACGTCATGGACCGGCGTATGGAGGCCATGTCGCGCGCCTTGGAGGAGCACGGCATTACCCGCCATTTCGAGCATCTCAGTGATCTGGAAGGCTGCGGCATCGATCCCGTGACGCCAGATACCAGCGACGCGAAAGTGGCGCAGCCCCAAAGTCCGGACAGTGGGTCGCCGAGATCAGTCAGTTGAACGCTCGCCTGCTGAGTCGGTACGGGACGGCGTCGCCGCGGTCAGAGATTGCAATGGTCGGCGGCGGCATTAGCCACAAAAAATTGATGGTCTAACTCAGGTATCGTAGGATGCGCAGTTAAAACGTGACGCGCTCGGAGGCTCCATGCGACTGACCACGAAAGGCCGCTACGCGGTAACCGCGGTTCTGGACCTGGCAATACACCAGGGTCAGGGCCCGATCTCGCTGGCCGATATCGCCGACCGGCAGGGTATCTCGCTGTCGTATCTCGAACAACTCTTCTCGAAGCTGCGCAGGCGGGCTTTGGTGTCGAGCGTGCGCGGCCCAGGCGGCGGCTATCATTTAGCGCGCGAGGCGTCCGCGATCTATGTCGCGGAGGTCATCACCGCCGTCGACGAGCACATCGACACAACCCGTTGCGGTGGCGCTGGAAACTGTAAGGACTCGGGCCCCTGTCTGACGCACGACCTTTGGTTGGATCTCAGCGACCGTATCTACGGATATCTGAATAAGATCAGCCTGCAGGACTTGGTCGAGCGGCGGTCGGATCTGAGTCTGTCGGACTGCTCCCACAGCGGCGCTCCGGTTGGACCCGCCCGCGGGGCAGCGCGGGCCGGAACCGAAGTGCGTCTCGATCCCTGACCAGCGCAGTGGTTGACCCTGGCTCCTGCCGCCCGCGGCCTGGTCGCCTTAGGCGATTGCCGGAAAATCTCGTACCGGATGGCGTCAAGACAAGTCAGCTGGCATGAGATTTGACAGAAGCCGCCTTAGCACTGCTCCCACGGAAGCCCGTGGTAGCGCCAGCCGCCGATGTTGCTGCGGCGGTGCTGATCGTCGAGTTCACCTTCGAAGCCCTCGTCCACGTGATAGACGCTGCGAAAGCCCGATTTGAGCAGTTCCTTGCCCGCCTCTAACGAACGTTTGCCGCTGCGGCAGATCAGCACGACGGGCGCGCAGGGGCCGTCTGGGTCGCAAACGGCGCCGCCGAGCAGCAGCTTGCGTATCTCCGTGACGAAGTCCGGATTCACGGTCCAGTCCGGTTCGTCGATCCAGGGTACGTGCACCGCGCCCTTGGGGTGACCGACGAACAGGAATTCCATGGTGGAACGGATATCAACCAACACCGCCTGGGGATTGTCTGTGGTTAGTTGCATTGCTTGTTGCGGTGTTAGGCCTTTTGGCAGTGGTTCGCTCACGGGGTGGTACCTTGTCTCGTTGTTGGATTTCTGGATGCGGTCATTGCCGCTGTCGCCTAGTCTATCAGTCGAGTTCGCGGGGAGCAGGGCAGTGATTTGGATGAGCCATGATTGAACATCGGGTGGAAGAGAAAGACGGCAGCGAAGTCGTAGGCTGGCAAGAGCGCAGCATTCGCGGTCTACTGCGTCTATTGTCTCGGCTGCCGCTGAGGGTCCTTCACGCCATCGGCACAGTCGTCGGCTGGGTGGTGATCCTGTTTCCGAATCGGCAACGGCGCAACGCCCTGATCAACATCTCACTGTGTTTCAAAGACCTAACCGCGCGCCAGAAGATCCGTCTTCGCAACCGCTGTTTGCGGGAGTTCGGCAAGACCTATCTCGAGATCGCGCACATCTGGCTGCGCCCAGCACAACAGGGGCTGGGGTTGATCCGTGACGTGCGCGGTGCACACTTGCTCGATCGCGCGGACGGTCGTGGCCTCATCGTACTCTCGCCCCACCTCGGGGCCTGGGAACTCGCCGGCATGTATCTGGTTGCGCAAGGGCCGACCACGATCTTCTATAAGCCGCAGAAATACCTCGACGACCTCATCGTCAACGCGCGGCGGCGTGGCGGCGCGACGCTGGCCCCCATCACGGCCCGCGGTATTCGTGCGTTAGTGCAGGCACTCAGCAACGGCGAATACGCCGGCATTTTGCCGGATCAGGAGCCGCGTGCGAACAAGGGCGCCGCTTTCGCGCCCCTGTTTGGCATCCCAGCCTGGACCATGGTGTTGGTCAATCGCTTGGCGAGAAAGAGCGGGGCGCGCGTGATCTTCATGTTCGCGGAACGGCTGCCGCGGTCGGCGGGCTTCCGTATCCACTGCCTACCGGCGCCTGACGGCATCGACAGTGACGATGACGCCACAGCCGCGGCGGCGCTGAATCGCGGGATCGAGCAATGCATCGCGGTCTGTCCGGAGCAATATCTCTGGCCCTACCGACGTTTCCGCCGGCGTCCGGACGACAGCCCCAAGATCTATCGCGGCAGTCTGCGCGACTACGATGCCATCGAGACCGCGGCGCGGCTGCGCAAGCCAGTCCCGAACTGAGTAACGCCCCGCGGATGGCCCCATTGCCCCGCAGCAAGAGAGACGCCCATGCCTGAACTCACGCACTTCAACCCAGCCGGCGACGCACACATGGTCGATGTCGGCGGCAAGGAGGTCACGCATCGGCGTGCGGTCGCCGAGGGCCTGATTCGCATGCAGCCGGCAACCCTGGCGATGATCGACAGCGGTGCTCATGCCAAGGGGGACGTCCTCGGCATCGCGCGTATCGCCGCCATCATGGGCGCCAAACGCACCGCGGACCTGGTGCCGTTGTGCCATCCGCTGGCGTTGACGCGGGTCGATGTCGAACTGAACACGGACACCGACACGGCCAGCGTGCAGTGCGTCGCTACCGTTGAGACGCGCGGGCGCACCGGCGTCGAGATGGAGGCCCTTTGTGCCGTGCAGGTGGCGCTACTGACCATCTACGACATGTGCAAGGCCGTTGATCGCGGCATGCAGATCGATGCCGTCAGGCTGCTGGAAAAGATGGGTGGCCAATCAGGCCATTGGCGGAGAGCCGGGTAACCGAGGCCGTTTCTTTCTGCCGGGTCTTGGCATGACCCAAACACCATCCGCCGATAGCGTCGCCCCACGTTGCCTCGCGCAAGTTCGTCGGTGCGAATGTCTCGCACCGGCGCCTTGTCGCTGCGTCACCTAGGACAAATTCTTAGGCGACTGACAGAAACCGCCTTACTGGCCGATCCACGAGCGCCCCTCTATGCAGACAGCCCAGACCCTCCCCCCCGCGGACCTGTCGGATATCAACGCCGACCTCGGCGAACGCATGGTCGTCGACGCCAACGCCCTGCCCTGGGAAGCGAGCCCCAGCGGCACCGTTTGGCGTAAGCCGCTGTACCGCACCGGTGGCGAGTTCGGTCCGGTGACCAGCCTGGTCCGCTACGCGCCCGGCGGCGCCTTCGCCGAGCACGGCCACCCGGAGGGCGAGGAGATCCTCGTCCTTGACGGCGTCTTTTCCGATGAGCACGGCGACTACCCCGCGGGCACCTTCCTGATGAACCCGCACGGCAGCCGCCATTCGCCGCGCTCTGGGCCTGGCTGCGACTTGTTCGTGCGGCTCCGGCAGTACCCGGGCGACGACCGCCCGCGCCTGGTCGAGGACACCGGCGCCGAGGCCGGCTGGTCGCCCGGGCTTGTCCCTGGCCTCACCGTTCGGCCCCTCTACGCCCAAGCCGGCTACCCAGAGAGCGTCGCGCTGGTCCGCTGGCAGCCCGGTACCCGCTTCCAGGCCCACAGCCATTGGGGCGGCGAAGAGATTCTGGTTCTGGAAGGGGAATTCTGCGACGAGCATGGCCGCTACCCGGCCGGGACCTGGCTGCGCAGCCCCCATGGGAGTCGGCATGCGCCATACTCTGATCAGGGTTGTCTGATCTATGTGCGAGTCGGTGGGCTGTAACGCCGGGTCGGTGAGCCAGGAAACAGCACAAATGCGGGCGCTTATCCCCTCGGGCGCGGTCGCCCTGGTGCCGTGATGGCGTTGGAGTCAGTCGAGCAGGGTACTGCCGTCGCCGAGTCGCGTATGCTCCGTCCGCGCCGACTCCTATAAACCTGAATCCGGCCCTTGGCCCTGCTGTAGGTGCGACTTTTGTCGCCGCTAGGCTTTGACCATGCGACTGAAGTCGCACCTACGGAAGGGGGCAACCAATTGGTTTAAATAGCCACGCAAGCGTACCTGCCGAGTTTCGGATCAAGGCCATTCGTCCATGTTCGAAATCATTCCCGTCCTGATCCCACTCCTGGTCGCCGACTTCGTCAACCCGGTGTTGTTCGCATTCCTGGTCTACGCCGCGAGCGGCCCGCGCCCTGTGTTCAGCAGCAGCGCGCTCTTGTTCGGGCACACGCTGGCCTACTTTGCTGTCGGGGTTGGTGTCGCGTTGGGGTTGGAGAAACTTGCCGACTATCTCGCCAACCCAAGCAGCATCGACTATCTGCTCGGCCTACTGGTCGGTTTGTTGCTGCTGTGGCTTGCCGTCCCCGGAGCGACAAAACAGTCGCAGCAGAGCCCCGAAGAACGCGGCGCGCTGACGCCGCTCGCCGCTCTTGGCCTCGGCGCGGTGGTGAACTTCGTTGGCGCCCCGTTCGCGCTACCCTATTTCGCCGCGATCGACCAGATCCTGAAAGCGGACCTGTCCACGATCGACGCCTTGACCCTGCTGTTGGGGTACAACCTGCTCTACGCCCTGCCATTCATGGTGGTGCCAGGCATGGTGGGCCTGCTCGGCGATCGCAGCAAGCCCTTGTTACAGCAGATCAACGGTGTGCTGGAACGGGGGAGCGCGTTCTTGATGCCTCTGATACTAGCTCTCGTGGGTGCCGCGCTGGTCGCGGATGCACTGTTCTATTTCATGACCGGCACCGGACTATTCTGATTGGTGCCAGTGGGTCACGTGGCGTTGTCGTGAGATAACGGCTTTTCCCCCAGCGGTGGCGGCGGGCCATAGCCGTCAGTACAACGGCACCACCTTGTCGTCAATGAAGGTATAGCGAGGGTACTTGTACCACCCGTAGAGGAACGACTTGCGCGGCTCCTTGTGAACCTTCGTCTTGAAGACTTCGAGCGCATCGCCCGCGGGGCGAAGCCAAAAATCGACGTCGTAGACCTTTTCGGACTCGCCAACCACGTGGAAATCCGTGCACGCGAAGTAGGTGTCGCCGTCGATCTGCCGCACCGGATCGTGAATCGTCACAAACCTCAGCGCCAACTGCTCGCCAGTGCGGTCATCCTCGAGATGGAAGACGCCTTCCTCGTCCACCTGCTCGGAAATGTGGACCTCCATCGCGGCCTTGATATCTTCCGCGTAGAAGAGTGGCGGCTCGGCGCCACCGTCGGCCGACAGGGCCAGCGGAAAGCCGAGCGCGAGGGCTGCAACGCCGATCGCGGATGCCCAACGAGATGCTCTCCTCGCGCCCGGCCTCAGCATTACTGCGTTCCCTTTTCCTGAGCGGGCTTGCCGCCGTGCTCCTTCTTCGCCGCCGGGTCGCCGGCATGCTCCTTCTTAGCGGCCGGATCTCCCGCGTGCTCCTTCTTGGCGGCGGGATCTCCGGCGTGTTCTTTCTTAGCGTCAGCCTTGTCGCCGTCCGCCATGTGCGAGTCTGCGAAAGCGGTCAGCGGTAGGCACAACAATAGAATGGTTAGGAATCTCATCGATATTCTCCAGCTCAGGGTGATTTAGACATTACTACCGTTTGCGGCGGCACTGCTGCCAGCGTCGCCTGATCGAACTCTCAAGTCTCCGCCTTGCCCGGCTCCCCGGACGCGCGGGCTAGGCCCAGGTTGCGCCGGCGAAAAGGCTCGTCTAGCCAAGCCAGCGGCGAGAAGGCGAGTTCCCGCCGCTCTGGCAACCCGAGTGTGCCCGGTGCATTCGTGGTTGCGCCGCCATCCGCCGGTCGCGCATAGGTGCCGAAAAGGCGGTCCCAAACGCTCAGAATGGTCGAGAAATTGGCGTTTCCCCAGTGCCTATCAACGGCGTGGTGGGCGGCATGATAGCGCGGTGTCACCACGATCAGCGAAAGCCAACGCTCGACCCGGTCCGGGAAATCGATGTTGCTGTGGTGGAACTGCGCTGACAGGCTGACCATGGCCTCGAAAAGGAACCAGGCAACGACCGTCGGCCCCCACGCGGCGATCCAAAGCGCCTTGGCCAATGCCGATATCAGCAGTTCGCCGGGGTGGAAGCGCAACGACGTCGTCACGTCCATCTCCACGTCGGCATGGTGCGCCTTGTGAAACCGCCATAGGAACGGTACGCGGTGGTTGAGTCGGTGCCAGACGTAGTCGAACGCGTCGAGCACGACGATTGAGGCCAGGATCTCGACCCAGCCAACCAGACCGAGCCAGCGCGAAATACCCCAGCCCTCCTCCTCGACGTGCACCGCCCACAGGAGGAAAGGCACGTAGGCCACCAACCGGATAATGACGGTATTCAGGGTAGCAACACCGGAGTGGAAAACGATGCGGCGCCACCGAGGGCCGGTCCAGCGTCTCGCCGACAGCGCGCTTTCCACAAGGAAGAAAAGCGCAAGTCCACCGACGAAGATGGCGAGTCGGCCGGTGTCGAGATTCAGTTCCACATCAGTCTCCCCGGCTACTGGCGAGTTGCCTTCGTTGTTTGCTTAAGCGCGACGCCGGGTACGAGGCGGCAAAAGCGCAAAGTACCGTTGGCTGGAGATTCCCCTGGGGTAAGGCGGGGCTTGACGGACGCCAAGTCTAGCTACTCCTGCGGTTTTCAGCGGCCATGCGATGCCGTGAGAGGGTATCTTTCGCCGGCTACAAACGGCCAATGCATGAACCCGTAGATGACTATCGTGAAATCCGTCTATTGGGGTAGGACAATAGGAAACCCAAGCGCCCTTTGTGATCCCGGCGCTGCCATAAGTCTCCAGATGGCCGCAGCAGTTCAGAATTTGCTCCGGTCTACTGCTACTTCCGTCCGTCGGGATGGCAGAGAAATCCCCTTGCAGTGCGATCCCTTGCTTGAGGGTGTTGGCGATGGATCGCGGCCGCTTGCGCGGGCGTGGCCCGCCATCTGTCGGTTTCGCGACGATTGGGGTGTGGTCGGGCTTCGTCGGCCTTGCTAGCTTCGCCTGCGGACTGTCATATCGGACGATAGACCCGGAGACCAATCTGTTGCTCCATTGCGTCGAAATCACGATCGGCATGGAGAAGCTCGAGCGAGTCCAGGATGCAATAGCTTGCGATGATGACGTCGATGGTCTTCCGCACCGTGATGCCTCGGGAGCGCAAGTACCGATAGTTCTCGGCCGCTGCAAGCGCCACTGTTCGCCCGCCGAGCCGACAACAATCAAGTGGTTTGAGCAGGGACCGAGCCTTGTGGTAGCCGGCATCGGTGCGGAAGCCCTGTAGCACCTCAGTCAGGATCAGATCGCCGATCAGCACCAACTCACGGCCCAGCAAAGCGTCGAGCACGTCGCACTCGATGGTAGCTGCACCGTTGAAGTAGTCGATCCAGACCGATGAGTCGACCAGAATCATCAGCTATCGTCGCGTCGCATGGCTTCGAGGTCACCATTCCAGGGTAATTTCCCGCGGGCGGCGCGGATTTGCTCTTGCTCCTTAAGTCGCACCAGTAGCCGAAGGCCCTCTTCAACTGCTTCCCGTTTCGTCCGGTATCCCGAGGTGGTAAGTGCGCGTTCCATGAGCTGATCATCAATAACGATATTGGTTCGCATGGCTGTACTCGAGTGTGTAGCCTTTTCAAGGACTATACACCTGGCGCGTTCGGCGTGCACGGCCGGCTGGAGCAGACGCAGATCCGACCAGCCTCAACGGGCGTTTCCGGCAGCTGATCGAACCGGCCCGGCGGGGGTAGGCGCGGTACGATGCACACGCGCAAGCGATCGGTCGGTGGAGTGCGATACGGCACCGACGGTTGCGGCTGGAAATCGGCGTCGGCGGAGACTTTGGCATCGCGCCCGGAGCCGTCCGCACAACCGCATGACAACTTCCAATGCGGGTGTAGACAGGCCAGACTCCGATCAACGAGACCTCAGCGAGACCATAATCGTGTCCAGCGCATCCGCCGACAAATCCCCACCCCTGAACATCCGTATCAAAGGACCGCAACGCGCGCTCATCGAGCGGGCCGCGCAGCAGGCGGACAAGTCGATTTCCGACTTTGTCCGCGGTGCCGCGCTCCAAGAGGCCGAGAATGCCCTGCTGGACACAACTCGCATCGAGCTTGATCCCGCGGCATGGAAGCAGTTCATCGCCGTGCTGGATGCTCCACCCGCCGACAACCCTCGGCTCCGCGACCTGCTGTCCCGCAAGGCGCCCTGGGAACGATAGGCGGTTGGGCAGCGCGAAATGGCGCCACCTGAACCACCGCCTGGGCCGCCGAAGCGCGTTATCGAGGCGCCCCGCCCGATCGCTTCGCACGTGATTGCAGCGCGTTCTCGTCCGGCGAGTCCGCCCTCGACACCTGACTCAAGCGCAACGCGCTCAAGAGCCGAGCCAGCGGCGCCGCCCGCACCTACGTCATCGCGGCCGAGCAAACCGTCGTCGGCTACTACGCGCTCGCCGTGGGCTCAGTCTCACGCAGAGACGCAACGGGCGCCGTCCGCCGCAACATGCCCGATCCCGTGCCGGTGATCGTCCTGGCAAGGCTCGCGGTCGACAGCCACTGGCATGGGCAAGGGCTCGGTGCCGCACTGCTCCGGGATGCGGCACTGCGCACACGGCAAGCCGCCGACCTCGCCGGCATCCGCGCGATGCTGGTCCACGCCATCTCGCCGGAGGCCGCACGCTTCTATCGGTACTTCGGGTTCCAGCCGTCGCCAGGGAACGAGACGACGTTGATGATGACGCTTGCCGGACTGGAGCACGCGTTGCGCTAGACGCGCTCGTACAGATCGTATGGAGCTCGCCACCGGGAAACGCCGCTACCGGGGCTTCAATACACTGTTCCGGCGGCCGTTTGGGAGTCAGCCCGGCGGCGTTCCTGCAACAACGGAGATAGCGGTCTGATCGTTCCGGCGCTCCAGCGCGGAACGCCTCCCCGGCCGCTCCAGCGGCCCGTGCCAACCAAGCGCAGCAGGGGCGCCGGCGCCATCATATGCGCCAACTTGCGCGACTGGCTAAGCATCAAGCCCTGACACTCCGCCCGCGCTAACCCGACAGCAGCCTCGGACCCATGCCCACCTTAACCCACGCACTCACCGAGCAGCACCAAGCGGGCTTCTGGCTGTTCGGCCCCGAGATCTTCAGGACCTACTGCCGCCGTCACCGCCTGCGCGCCAACCGGCCGCCACCATGTCGGTCGACCAAGCCAGAAACCTGTTCAAAGAACTGCGCGATGCGCACACCATGGTCCTGCGCCTCGGCACCGGCCACGGCGACGACAACGCCCGCGGCCAGACCGCCTTCGCCCTGGTCCGGCACGAAAGCCAATCGCTCGCTCGCCTGCGCCGCCCGACGGGACCGCGCCCGGTGCACAGCAACATCCCGGACGAAATATCCCCATCATCGCCGCCTACCTGCGCGTCACCGAGCCCGACCAAGGGGATCGAATCCAACGTCG
Organism: uncultured Gammaproteobacteria bacterium; assembly: GCA_963698775.1. GTDB lineage: Bacteria > Pseudomonadota > Gammaproteobacteria > Chromatiales > Chromatiaceae > Thiohalocapsa. The sequence goes on along the minus strand of CAVOSE010000020.1, from coordinate 9,127 downwards.
CCGAGTGCGCCATCGACGACGGCCGCAATCGCGTGCCGAGCCTGTGCTCCGTGGAGGCGATCCGGCACCGACGGTTGCGGTTTCGGCGTGTAGGACGCTGAGCAGCGAGTGTCCGGGGCTGGCCCCAGCCTGTTGCCCCGCCGGCAATCAACACCATGGATACGCATTGCTGATGGCTAAGCTCTAAAGAACTGCTGTGTCTATGTGCTTCGCAACCGGCGGGTTCGACGCGGCTCAGTGCGCCGCCCAAGGGACATTGCCTCGGTGACTGTTCGCGGTCTATATTCCTGATAGATATCGATGCGTTCAGAGGTCCCAATGACCACCACCGCCAAAGTCTTTATGAACGGCCGCAGCCAGGCCGTGCGCCTGCCGGCGGAGTTCCGCTTTGAGGGCACCGAGGTGTTCATCGAGCGGCAGGGCGATGCCGTGATCCTGCGCCCCAAGCCCGTCGGCTGGGACGACTTCTTCGCCGCCGAGCCGCGAGCACCGGACGACTTCCTCGCGGAACGCGAGCAGGAGCCGCCGCAGGAGCGGGACTGGACCGATGCGCTGGATGCTTGACACAAACACGGCCAGCTACGTCATTCGCCGCCGGCCGCCGGGGGTCAAGCAGCGATTCGACGCCGTCGGACACGCCAACCTGGCCATTTCCGTGGTGGCGCCGAGTTGCATCCAACCCGCTCAGACGACATCCACGCCGATATCGACGACTTTTGCCGGCGGCTCGCCGTCGTGCCCTGGTCCGAGACCGCCGCCGTCCACTACGGGCAGATCCGCGCGATACTGCGCAAGGCCGGTACTCCCATCGGTAACATGGACCTCCTGATTGCCGCCCACGCGCGGGCAGAGGGCGCGGTGCTGGTCACCAACAACCAAAGGGAGTTTCGGCGGGTAGCGGGCTTGACGCTGGAGGATTGGTTGGATGCGTCGGATGCCCCGGCTTAGCCGTTACGGCAATCAGCCCCCAAAGGACACAGCACGTTTCACCGACCGAACAGCTTGGATAAGTACTGATGGCGAAGTTCCTCAACACCAGCGCGACCAACTACTATCGCGGTGAACAACAACGAGATTGGCATCCCCGCGGACTGCGAGCAGGAGCCCGAGCTATACCGCGACACCTACGAGGAAGCCCAGCGCCCGATCCGTATCAGCCAAGAGGTTCGGCTTGCGGCGGACAAGGTGGACCCCGCAGGGGCGAAAGCGCCCGATAGCCCCTCGCCGACCGCTACTAAAGCGGCCCACGACGGCTACGCCAAGCTCACCACCTCCAAGCTCGCCAGGGCGCTTGGGATTCGCACCGGCCAACTGAACGAAAAGCTCTTAGCCACCGGATTCCTTGAGCGCGATGGCGACATGTTCAAGCTAACCGACAAGGGCAAGGCGGTCGGCGGTGACTTCCGCGTGTCGAAGCAGTACGGGCCGTTCTTCTTCTGGCCAGCGGAGTTAAAACCGTAGCAATGGCGTTGCATCGAAGATCCGGCGCCGGCGATGCCGTATTTTATTGGTGGTCTGTCCATGGTTTTTTCCTATGTCGCCATCGTCAGACACGGTGCATCGAACGCGCTGGTTCGGCAGATCGTCGGCGTCTTAACCTAGCCAGGGGTCGACCAGGAATGCGAGTGTAGACAGACCAGACCCGAATCAATGAGACCTCCGCGAGACCCATGTCGGTGTCCAGCGCATCCGCCGATAAATGCCCATCCCTGAACATCCGCATAAAGAGACCGCAGCGCGCGCTCATCGAGCGGACTGCCACCGAAGACGAGGCCATAGAGGATGACCGCGGCAAGATCGATCCGACTATACTGAACCAGCAGTTCACCAACCTGGATGATGCCTTTTGATGTCGAAACCTGCCCCCGCGGCCCTGCGCAAGTCGCGCGCCAGCCTGCCGGTGCTCAGGCGCTTGCTTGAGCGGATTCGATAACACGGCTAGACGGTGCGATCGGTATGCGTTTGAACCCTCACCAACGCCAGACGATCAAGCAAGCGGCGCACACCTGCTTTGGTGCCGATGCCACTGTGCGCTTATTCGGATCGCGGATCGATGACCGCAAGCGCGGCGGCGACATCGACCTGCTGATCAACACCTCGCTCACCGATCCCGATGCGATCGCGCACGCCGAGATCGCCTTCCAGGTCTGGGTGCAGCAAGTGCTCGGCGAGCAGCGCATCGATGTGCTGGTCGATTACCCGAGCCGGCGCGTGCGCCCGCCAATCTTCGCCATCGCCGACCAGACCGGAATCCGGTTATGAGTGAGGAGATCCCCAAGCTGCGTCTGCAACAGGCCTGGCGCGAATGCCGACAGCATGTCCACTACATGGACTATGCGCTGACCGCCTTGGCCCCAAAGCTGCCGCTGACTGGGGCAAGCCTGCAATCGCTCGATGCCGAGACCGTGCAGGATCTCGATCAATTCGTGCTGCGCTTCGGCAAGCTGCAAGATGCGATCGGTAGCCGCCTGCTGCCGGCCGTGCTGACCTATCTGCAAGAGCCATACGAACACCGGCCAATGCTCGACAAGCTCAACCGCCTCGAGCAGCTAGGCTACCTGGAGCGAGCGGAAGATTGGCCGCGCTTGCGCGCCATTCGCAACCAGTTCGCGCATGAGTATCCCGACGAGCCGGAACGCAACGCCAGCGTGCTCAACATGGCCATCGACACCGCCGCCATCCGCAACCCCTGTGGAAGCGATCTACATGCACGACGGCAACAACAACGGAATTCGACGCAGCCCAATCGCGCGAACACCATGGTCCTGATCGAAAGTCGCGCAGGCCGGGCGGATCTCGACCGCTACCGCGCGATGCTCTCGAAGGTTCCGGACAGACCGGCGCTGTTCCCCTTCGGCCTGCTGCCCAGCACATCCCTGAAGACATCCCCATCATCGCCGTCTACCTGCGCGTTGCGGACACTGACCAGGGAGTCGAATGCAAGGTCGCAGAGTGTGTCATCGACGACGACCGCGACCGCCTCCCGGGCCTGCACCCCGTGGAGGTCATGCGGCATCGGCGGTTGCGGTTGTGGAGTGTAGGAGGCTGAGAACGGACGTCCGGGCCTGACCGTTGCCCCGCTGACAACCGACAGCATCGCGTGCCCGCCGATCTGCGACAGAGCGGCGAACACCCGCCACTTGCCGCCAACGCGCGGCTTGGCTACGCTTCCCCTCAAGGAGACGCAGCCCGATTCACCGACCGAACAATCTGGACAATTCATGACAGGGCGACGGCGAACATTTCACGATCACGACGAGAGGCAAAGCGTCCGGCGGCGAGTTCCACCTGTCGACGCGGTAGGGATCGTTCTTCTAAAGCTCGCTCCGCGAGCGTGGTGAGGACAATCAACAGGCGTTGGCCCTGGCGATCACAATACCGACCAGTTCCCAACCACCGATAGGTTTTCCACAACGATGAATGCAATCGAGTTTCAGGCCGTCGCCCACGACGGTGTTCTCGACATCCCACCGGAGCATCGCCGCGTCTTGGATGGCAAGACGGTGCGCGTCGTCCTGGTCGCTGCCGAGCCAAAGGACACGGATGGCAACGAGACGATCTTTTCGCGGCTGCGAAGGGTGAAGACCCAGGGGCCCACCGACCTCTCGACCAATCATGACGCCTACGTCGTCGGCGAACGCGATGCCTGAGTCGGTTTTCATCGACACCGGCTACATCCTCGCGCTGGTCAACGAGAACGATCAGCATCATGCGGAAGCGGTCGCACTCTCCGAGAACTTCGATGGCCAGCCTGTCGTCGTCACCGACGCCGTGCTGCTGGAGATCGGAAACGCCCTGTCGAGGATGGATCGTGACGCTGCCGCACAGATCATCCAGGATTTGCGAAAGTCGCCGGGCGTGAACGTCGTGAACCTAACCCCAGAGCTGTTCGAGTCGGCGTTCGAGATGTACCGACACCACACTGACAAGCAATGGGGCCTGGTCGACTGCGTTTCCTTTGTCGTCATGCGCGGCTTGGCATTGACGACTGCGCTCGCCTTCGACCAACACTTCGTGCAGGCCGGATTCGTCACCCCCCGGTTGTGACTGTGCAGATTGGCGCTCATGCGGAAGGGACTGGTTCGACGAGACCGCGAACGGTTTCTTCGGGTCCACAATCGGCGAAGGCTTTGGCATCGCACCCGGAGCCGTAGCCAGCGTTGAGAGCGCAAGAGCCGCCTGAGAAAAATCAGCATGGAACCAAAATTTCGTGGTCCGTCCCCGAATACTCCCCAAGTCATGCGAGGACCACGGCGAACATTTCACGATCACGATCAGAGGCGAAGCGTCCGGCAGCGAGTTCCGCCTGGCGAAGCGGTACGGACCGTTCTCCCCGTGGTCTGTGGAGTTGAAGGTTTAACGTGCGTCGAACAGCACGTGTTCGCACGGCCGACGAATCGGTTTATTCGTGGTCTGTCCCGGATACTCCTTTGGTGGTCTGTCCCTGTTTTTCACACCTGTTTTTCACAGGCATCGCCCGCCGCCGATTCGCAATAGCGACAGCGCCCCGAAGCGACTGCAAATTCGTGGGGATACCTCAGGGTCTGTCCCTGGTTACGCCCACCAGACTAAGCGACATTGCCAAGCCGCACTCACCCCATTTCTCCTTACGAGGGTGACTCAATCAGGAACCGGGCGAAACCATGAGGAATGTGCCGACACAGTTCAAGACGCTCTCACCCGCCGTGATTGAAGCGTCGCCAGAGATTCAGCAGTGGGTTGCGCAGTTTCCCGACGGGCAGCAAACTACCGCCAAGGTTATGCTTAGCCGCCTGAAGTTTGTTTCGCGTGACGTTTATTCGACATGGCTGCGAAGGGTCGTTTCCGGGCTGCCGGAAGATAAGACCTATGCACTTTACTCTGTCAGAAAATTGCCTGAGGGAAAAGCACTGTGGGAGCAAAATGGGGCAATTGTCGCGCGCCCCGGTGATTCGCAAGGCAGCGAAGACTTGGTGTACTCATTAATTTCCAATCTGTCTCGCGCCGACCCGCAAATATTACTTGATCACTCCCCTTTAGACGAACTTCGAGAAAAAAAGATTCATGATTATGTATTAATCGATGATTCGATCGGAAGTGGAGATCGAGTTTCAAACTTCATCAATGCGATGCTCAGTCACCCAACCTTTCGGAGTTGGTGGAGCTTCGGTCTTGCCAAAATCCATATCTTCAGTTTTTCAAGGCCGCGAGAGGCCGAAGCGAATATCATCACCAAGATAAAGGGATCTGACCATGGGAAGCGGAAATATCGCAAGTCCGCGAAAGTTGATTTCACGAGTGAGATTGTTTACGAAGCCGGCTGGCTAAAAGAGCGCTGGGGAGAAAACTACGAACAAGTCATTCAGCTTTGTCGCGGCCAGACCCAAATTCAAAAATGGGCGCGCCTTGGGTACGACGATGTTCTGGCCAATATCGTTTTCTATCACAGTGTACCTAACAACATCCCAGGCGTTTTTTGGTTCTCCAACGACAAATGGAAAGCGCTTATGCCAGGCCGAGCAGTGCCTGATTGGCTTGTGGCGGTTATCGACCAACCACAACTGGTCGCGTCGGGAGGGGCATCATCGATATCGGATGATTTTGTTCGGTTACTGGTACTCGTCAAACGGGGCGTTCGTAGTTCGAGAAGCATCGCTGCAAGGCTTTGCGTGGATCACAAGTATGTCGACGGACTGCTCGGCAGCGCCCGCGAAATGGGCTTGCTAACACCGCAGACACGCCTTACAGCAGTCGGGATAAATTCCCTAAAACATGCCAAATCCGCTATAGCACTTCCGGTATGGAACCGTAGCCTGTATATTCCAAGTTCTTGGTGTGCTGGTCAGTCAGCCGTTCAGCCGCCAACCCAGAAGGGGCTTGCTTCTCCTGGATTGGCAGATTCTGTAGAGGTCTCGGCTTTTGCAGATGGGGATGTCGGACAGGCATCTCTGGAACGATCTGACGCTAAGGCGGCTGCGCCGCCCTTAAGTGTCATGCTCCAAGTTCCTGCGCTGCCTCGGGAGGACCATGACACTGATGGCCCCCTGGGCTCAAAGGATAGGTGAATGGAAGTCTGGTCAGCACACCACCTTTCTCAAGCCGCCACGCCTGTCCTGGGCAAGCCAGCCGCTGATCACTTAAGTCTCTATGCCCAGCGGTTGATGCGGAAAAACCTTCCTGTGATTTTTACCTTGCGACACCTCGCAAGAATCACCGGAGTTGAATATCGCGTGTTGCGTGCCACGGTAGAGCGGCGACGAGAATCTGCCAACTATCGCATGTTCGCGGTGAAGAAGAGATCCGGTGGCAGACGCCATATCCACGCCGTTACAGATGATCTCTTCAAAGTTCAGCAATTTATTAATCTTGAATTACTGCAGAATTTGAAGCCTCATCCTGCATCATACGCTTTTCACGCTGAAGGCGGTATTCGTAAATGTGCTTCGATGCATTGCGGTGCCCGCTGGTTATTTCAATACGATTTGGAGAACTTCTTCCACGCGCTCAGTGAACGCAATGCCTATCGTGTGTTCATGAGCGTTGGCTATCGACCATTGCTTGCATTTGAATTGGCCAGACTGTGCACTACAACTCGGCTGCCAATGCATCTGAAACATCATCTTTGGCCGAAGCACGCCCAACGAAAACAATATCATTTTTATACGGATCCTTCTGGGGCAACGGGCGTTCTCCCACAAGGAGCCCCGACCAGTCCAATGCTGAGTAATCTTGCAGCCTTAAGCCTTGATGAACAGTTGACAGCGTTCGCCGACCGGCATGGATTCACCTATACGCGATACGCTGACGACTTAACTTTTTCTGCTGGAGGAGAATTGCCAGAGCGCATGTCGATCGGCGACATTCATCGCGCAGTCGCAGGAATCATCCGCAAGAGTGGCTTCATCGAGAACGTGAAGAAAACTAGAGTTGCTGGGCCTGGATCAAAAAAGGTCGTGCTCGGATTGCTCGTTGATGGCTCCGCTCCGAGATTGTCGAAAGAAGCGTACAAGCGAATTGACAGGCACTTGCACGCATTGAAAAAATATGGGCTGGCTGCTGTTGCAGCGCATGAAAATTTCGATTCAGCTATTGGCTTCTATAACCATCTCGCGGGCTTAGTCGCTTACGTCAAGGATGTTGACTCTGTGAGATGGCGAGAATTCCATGAACAATTTTCACAAATTCCTTGCCCAATGTTATCAAGAGTTTAGAGGAAGAAGGGGCCATTAGGCTCAATTTCCTAAAGTCCATTCTCCAATGGTCCGCCTGGTTCGAGATTTATCTCAGGGTCTTTAAAGAGTTTTTTCGGTGATCGACGTGACCAGCGAATTCTATCAGCAACACGCTGAAACCTTCTTCGCCGATACCGTCGAAGTCGACATGACTCCGCTTTATCGCCGCTTCTTACCGCTGCTGCCGGAGCAGGCGCAAATTCTCGACGCCGGATGCGGCTCCGGGCGCGATGCCAAAGCCTTCGCTGATTTTGGGCATCACGTCACTGCCTTCGATGCCTCCCCAGTCCTCGTCTCGATGGCTGAGCGCCACCTCGGCCAGCCCGTCCAATGCTTGCGCTTCCAAGACATCACCTGGCAGAAGGCATTTGACGGCATCTGGGCCTGTGCCAGCCTGCTGCATGTTCCAGCGGCCGAACTGCCGTACGCGATGCAGCGGCTATGCAAGGCGCTAAAGCCGCGCGGCGTCCTCTACGCCTCTTTCAAGTACGGCAGCGGCGAGCGTGAGCACCATGGCCGGCGCTTCACTGATCTGGACGAGCCCGGACTGGCGGCACTGCTGCGTCAGGTGCCGGGACTCGAAGAGGTAGAAACCTGGACCACCGGCGACCTCCGCCCCGGCCGCGAGGCGGAGCGCTGGCTCAATACGCTGCTGCGCAGAACGGAGGCGGCTTGGGCCAGTTCCTGACCACGGGCGGTGCGTCCGACCCGTTTCTGCCGCGACTGCTGGAGGCGATCAGACACGCCGACCGGATCGACCTGGCGGTGGCCTTCATCAAGAGCAGCGGTCTCGAACTCATCTATCCGGCCCTGATCGATGCGGTCGAGACGCGCGGCGCGCACCTGCGCGTGCTGACCAGCGACTATCTCGACGTCACCGATCCCCAGGCCCTGCGGCGGCTGATGCTGTTGGCGGAGCGCGGCGCCGAGATCCGCGTGTTTCATACCGAGCAGCAGAGCTTTCACCTGAAGGCGTATATCTGCATGCAAAGCTGTGAGGGCGAGACGGTCTGGGGCGCGGCCTTCGTCGGCTCCAGCAATCTGAGTCGGACGGCGCTGACCGACGGCCTGGAATGGAACCTGCGGGTCGAACCAACGGACGATGTTGATGCACCCGACAGCCGGCGCTTTCGCGAGATCCGCGCGCAGTACGAGACGCTGTTCGCCCATCCGAATGTCCGCGAGCTGGATCACGACTGGATCGAGCAGTACGAGCAACGCCGGCGGCTGGTGCAGCACCTGCCAGTTGCCGCTGGCTGCGAGGAGCCTGAGGAACGTCCGCCGCAACCCTCCGAGGTGCAACAGGAGGCATTGATCGCGCTTGCGGCGAGCCGGGCCGAGGGCTACCGCCGGGGCCTGGTGGTAATGGCCACCGGACTCGGCAAGACCTACCTGGCCGCCTTCGACAGCCATCAGATGCAGGCGGGGCGCGTGCTGTTCGTGGCCCACCGCGAGGAGATCCTGTTGCAGGCCGAGGGCAGCTTCCAGCGGGTACATCCCGACGCACGGGTCGGCCGCTATACCGGAGACCGCAAGCAGACCGATGTCGATCTGCTGTTCGCATCGGTGCAGACCCTTGGCCAGGCCCAGCACCTGGAACGCTTCGCACCGGACCACTTCGACTACGTCGTCATCGACGAATTCCACCACGCCGCGGCCCCCACCTACCGGCGCCTGCTGCAACATCTGCGCCCGCGCTTTCTGCTGGGGCTCACGGCCACGCCGGAGCGCACGGACCAGTCGGACATACTCAGCCTGTGCGACGACAACCTGGTCTACAGTCGGCACCTGTTCGACGGTATCGAACTCGGGCTGCTCTGCCCCTTCCACTATTTCGGCATCTACGACGAGACCGTCGATTACCAGGAGATTCCGTGGCGTAACGGGCGTTTCGACCCACAGGCACTGAGCAACAA
>CAVOSE010000019.1:0-54616 GCA_963698775.1 uncultured Gammaproteobacteria bacterium | reverse complement strand
AGCCGGCGACCGACGCTGGCGGAGTTCTATCGCAGTGGGTCGAGCATGCAGGCTCTGCGCAAACAGCACGGCCAGTGGTGGGCGCTGGTCGCGGACCAGGGCGACCTGACAGCCGCCGAAACCGCTTGCCTGGATCAGTATGCGGACTTCTTCCGCGAGGTGGAGACGACCAACATGACCAAGTGCTTCAAGGCCGTGCTGTTGGAGTCGCTGTTGGACCTGGACGGCTTCCACCAGCCGCCCACCGTCGAAGACCTGGCCGCACAGGCGCTGGAGGTCTTCCGACGGCGGCGCGGCTTTATCACCGATATCCGCAAGGACCTTCAGCAGCTCGACGACATCGATGCCGGCAAATGGCTCAGTTACTGGAAGGGCAACCCGATCAACGCCTGGACCGGCGGCAACCGCGCCGGCGATGCCAAGCGCTGGTTCGAGGTGGCGCAAGGGCAGATTTCGGGCGACCTTCCCAGTGGCCGACGAGGAGCGAGCCACCTTCCAGGCGATGGTGCAGGAACTGGTCGACTACAGACTCGCCGCCTATGAACCTCACCTGCCCAAGACAGCGCCAGCCGATGCCGAGCAGCCGACCGACGAAGGCGCGAAGATCCTGCCCTTTCCGAAATCGGCGACTACCGAAGAGGCCGAAGGCACCGAGGTGCCGTACTTCCCGGATCTGCGCATCGCCTGCGGCCACTTCCGCAGCGGCCGCACGGACGTGGAAACCACCTACCGCGTCCCGCCCGGCCACGGCAGCGTTGATCCGGCCCGCCACTTCGTCGCCCGCGCCACCGGCAACTCCATGAACGGCGGCAAGAACCCGGTGCGGGACGGCGACTACCTGTTGCTGGAATTGGTCGACCCCAGCAAGGCCGGCTCCATCACCGGCAGTGTGATGGCCATCGAACGACAAGACGCCAACGGCGATGACCAGTACGTGCTGCGCCTGATCACCAAGCAGCCGGATGGGCGCTACGTGCTCAAGGCCGCGAACCCGGACTACCCAGACTTTGAGGCCAACGATGAGATGCGGCCGTTGGCGCGCTTGCGGGATGTATGGGATAGGGATAGCTGAGCGTTCTCTCTTTCCCACACTCCACCGTGGGACTAAAGTGCCGCCGCTCCAGCGGCAAGCCGTTTACAAGCGTGCTCTTGGAGCCGACGCTGCGCTGGGACATCAAGCACTGCTTCGGCGACTACGGTGCGGCGCGGGCGGCGGGGTTCGGCACCTGCGTCTTGTTGAGCACCGCCGTCATGCAACGGCCTGCAGATGAATGTCCAATGATTTCATGATTCGGTGGACCAGCTGCCACTGCGGGTTGGTGTCGCCAGAAATCGCTTGGTAGAGAATTTCGGGGTGCAGGCCGGCGTACTTCGGCAACCGCGGCGAGCCCTTTCATCTTGACGACATCCGCCAGTGCGATGATGAATACCGCTGGGTCTTCGTCGTTTAGGGCGTCGTTGAGATAGGCGTAGATGTCGTCTTCCGTCTTGAGGAGATCGGCCGGGTCGTAGGGCTTCAGATCAGTGTGCATCATCTTCATCCGGTAGGTCTGCCGCTAGCTGTTTAGCGCGCTCGATATCTTCTGCCTGGGTGGATTTGTCTCCACCGCAGAGCAGCAAGATCGAGCGTTTTGCCTGCGACGACAGTAATAGATTCGATAGCCTTCACCGACATGTATCCGCATCCGCTGACACCACCGCCAACCGCTTTGGTGTCGGCAAGGTTACCGGCCCGTGCGCGCGCCAACGTAGCGCATGGCGCGGGCGGCGATGCGGTCTTTCAACCGCTTGACCCAGCGTGAAAAAACCGAAGTGGTGACGACTTCGTAGACCATGGGAAAGTGTAGGCTTCACGTCACAACGCCTCAGGCCCAAGAGCGCATGACGCGCTGGGGCCTTTCGCATGCTCGCTTTTCGCCACTCTCCAGCGTGGGAATGCGGTGCCGCCGCTCCAGCGCCAAGTCTCATGCGAGTCCATTGGGCTGTTCGACGATCCGCGGCGCATTGGCTACAAGCGCCAGTGGGAGCAACTGGTGCGCGAGCGGGGTTCTCCATCGTCGACGCAGGGCGAGCCGGATGCCGAAGGCCAGGGCTCGACGGCGACGGCTGTGCCTAAGTCCCTGCAGCTCGATGCGCGGCTGGTGGAGCAACTCCCGGCGCTGCTGCGGGCGTACGTGGGCGCTGCCGCCGCGGCCTATGGCGACTATCACAACGCCGATCTGCTGAAGATCCACATCGGTTCCGGCAAGCTCACCTTGATGCGCTTCGACGACTTCGACGGGCTGGCGCTGCCGCGGATGATCGAGCGGGTGAAGATCAAGCTCCGCGAACAAGACGTCGAGTTTTACGCCTACGGCGACGACTATGAGCCGCCGTACCTGTACCTGAAATCGCGCTTCATCAACGAGGAGCATCCGCGCTATCCGGAGCAGCTGGCCTTCGACGAGGAGCTGGCGGCGCTGGGGCTGTTCGACCTCTCCGGCTTCGGCCCCGCCCCGGAGACCTTGCAGCAGACCCTGGCGCGGCATCGCTTACGCATCGATGGCTTTCGCTTGCGCCGCAGCCGGCAGGTGCCGAGCCTGGATGAGCCCTGCGGACGCTTCCTATGCTTTCGGGACTTCATCGAGTGCGGCGAGACGCTGGCGGAGTTGCGGGCGCAGTCAGGGGACGAGACCGGGCTGGCGAACCTGCCGGCGCAGGTGGACAGCTACAACGCCCTGTTCGAGCTGGCCGAGCAGGTGCTGGACCCGGTGATCGACTGGTTCGGCATGCTGCGCCTGACCTATGGCTTCTGCTCCCCGGCGCTGGCGCGCGCCATCCGCGCCCGCGGTGGCGGCCCCATCGACCCGAGCCGCGACCAGCACGCGGCGCACGAGCTGAACCGGCGCGGCAACCCGGTCTGCCCGCGCCTCGGCGCCGCGGTGGACTTCATCGTCGACGACGAGGACATGCTGGAGGTGGCCCGCTGGGTGGTGGCGAATACGCCCTTCGACCGGCTGTATTTCTATGGCGCGGACCGGCCGATCCATGTCAGCTACGGGCCGGAGCACAAGCGCCAGGTGGTGCGGATGGTGGCGGGCAAGGACGGTCGGTTGCTGCCGCGGGTGGTGTCTGAGACTGCGTTCTTGGTGGACGATTAGCGCCGCGGGGCGGAGATGCCGCGGCTGCTTGCGGTCGTTGTTCTTATATTTGTCGTTGTCGTGATCGTCTCTCGACCCGAAGCGCTGTTGCGAGCACCGAACACGCCGCACGCCCGGCATCGAGCCGGACGCACGGCGAGCCGGCTGGAAGCCGGCGGTCCCGGTGCCGGGCGCACGGCGTGTTTTATCGTTCCGGCGCTCCAGCGCGGAAGGCCTCCCCGGCCGCTCCAGCGGCCCGTGCCGACCGCGCGTCGCAGACGCGGCGCAGAATGCATCGGCGCGCCGCAGCGCAGTGATGAGCCGGCAGGTGCAGCAGATACCAACACGATCCCTTTGCCGAAGCGTCGGGCGCTGTTGCGAGCACCGAAGACGCCGCACGCCCGGCATCGAGCCGGGCGCACGGCGAGCCGGCTGGAAGCCGGCGGTCCCGGTGGCGGGGCGCCGGGACATCAAGCACCTCCGCGGCGACTAGGTTGCGGCGCGGACAGCGGGGCTCGGCACCTGCGTCTTGTTAAGGCGATTTCTGTCAAATTTCATACCAGCTGACTTGTCTTGACGCCCGCCTTTTATGTCGCACCGGCAGTCACATAGCTCGGCTATGCTGCTGCCGGTTTGGGGCAAACCTCAATCCGGCGTCGTCCGGTACAAGATTTTTCGGCAATCGCCTTAGGGCCGGTCACCAAGATGGCATATAGGCCCGCGCTCTCTAAGAGCGGAACGCTCTGGATAGCACCGCGTGATGTAAGCTTTACCATCAGCGATTCGACAGCCACAACCTTTGCCAGGAGACCAACGCGATGACCACAGGCGCGCGATACGTGGTTGACGAAGCCGGAGGAGCGCGCGGCACAATGCCTGGAGCATCCGCAGACGCTCTGGGATGTGCTGTGCGGGCTGATCGTGGTCTATCGCGACGGCGGCATCGTCGCCGCCCGCAACGCGCCGCGGACCCATGGCAAGCTCGACAGCGCGGCGCTGCGCGGTCTGCTCACGGTATGGGCCAACGAGTGCGACGACGAGGCGTTGCGGCGCGAGGCGTTGTTGATCGACTATGGGCTTTAGCGGAGACCATGGGCAGAGGCCGTGCCGCTTCCAGCGATGCTAGCCAATTTGACTGGAGGAAAACAATGCAAATCGCCATCGATCTTCCCAACGATTTCGTCGGGATGCAGAACGAGCAAACCATTGCTAAGGAGATGCGCTCAGCCTACGCCCTAGCGCTCTTCAAAGCGGGGCGCGTCTCTCTGGCCAAGGCGGCCGAATTGGCGGGCTTGGATATCTATGGCTTCATGAGCCTGTGCAAGGACGAGCGTATCGAGGTCATCGACACCTCCCGGGATGAACTCCTGCGCGAGATGCAGTTGGTCTCCAGGCCCAGTGCATGATTCTGGTCGCTGACTGCTCGGCGTTGGTGGCATTGGCAAGCTGCGATGCCCTGTCGTTCCTTGATCAACTATTCGGCACGGTGGTCGTGCCAGCTGCGGTTTATCGCGAGGCGGTGGTCGGCAAGAAGCCCGAAGCTGAGCAGTTGCGGGTCTATCTGCAGGGACGTGTGCGGTCACTCGATCCTGATCACCCCGTTCTACTCGATGGTTTCTCGGACCCAGGCGAAACCGAGGCGATGCTGTTGTATCGCCAGTTGCAGGCCAGCTATCTGTTGATCGACGATCGACGCGGACGTCGCATGGCGCGAATCAACAACATTGAGGTCATCGGATCACTGGGTGTGCTGCTGAATGCCAAACAGGCCGGACTCATCAAGGCCGTCAAGCCCTATGTGCAGCGGCTATCAGCGTCCGATCTGTATCTCTCCGATGCGCTCATCTCGACGGTGCTCGAGCTTGCTGGGGAACATCTGGACTAGCGTTCGATGCCAGACAGATCCTCTCTCAATCTGCGGGCATACCCTTGGGAGCAGTGCTACGCGACCTCGGATATTCGCGCCGATGGTCAGCCGGTCGATATCCTGCACGACTTCTACATCCCGGCCCTTTCGCGCGCGACGCGCTATGACCGCGTTGCCGGCTATTTCACCTCGACCTCCTTAGCAGCGGCCTCGCAGGGCTTTTCGCGCTTCGTCGAGCGCGGCGGCAAGGCGCGTTTCATCGTCGGTCTGCAGCTGACTCCGGAGGATGCTGAGGCCATTCTGCAGGGTCATCAGCACCGGGCGGCCGAGCCGATGTTGGCGGCGCTGGAGGGGGTGTCAGAGTGGCCGACCCGGACGGCTATGGCGACTTCCTCTCGGTCGCAGTGACCTCACGCTCGCAGCACAGCAAAGCCATCGCCATCCGGGATTAGGGCATCAGTAACGGCGCGCTTCCCGCGAGGAGTCCCGCGGCAGACGGCGACCTGCGACACCGGACGACAAGTTAGCTTCGTCACTAATTTGATGAAGCTTCAGATTCACGAGTCGTCGGCACCAGTTGCGGACACCTCGCCACGCGAAGCTGGAGCTTCGTCGCATGGGTGACGCGGCTGGAGCCGCGTCACCAGGAACGATCCCCGCGGCCAGCGTTTCCGCGACGGGGTGATGACCAAGCGCGGGACCTTTCAGAAGTATTTCAGCCAGGGCGAGATCAAGGCCTTCATCGAGCAGGTGCTGGACGAGGAGCCGATTGCCGTTGCGCCTGGGGTGCTCTATGTGTTCCGGGACAAGGACGCGGAACAGCGCTTTCTGGTGGATCGGTATCGCAGCCGGCGCACGCGGTTGCGGGAGCCGTCGGCCAGGGTGCGCGAACGTCCCAAGCGCGAACGCCGCAACAGGGCCGAGGAACAGTACCTGGCCCATCGTGATGCGCTGGAGCGGCTGTGGGCGCAATGGCTGGACCTGGGGCGCAAGCCAGACAAGTCCGAGAGCGCGGATGCGCTGGTGCTGTCCGAGGCGTTCGGATCGGTGGCGAAGGCGCTGCGGTTCATTGAGGCGCGCAAGGTGGCCGAGTCGGACGCGGAGTCCGTCACCGGCACGCTAGAGGCGGCGGAGCGGGCGCGGCTGGCTGATCTGACGGTGTATTTCGCGCTGGATCAGTTCGAGCGGCGCAAGCCCTACCAGCACCTGGAGCCGACGCTGCGCCGGGACATCAAGCACTTCTTTGGCGACTACGGCGCGGCGCGGGCGGCGGGGCTCGGCTTGCTGATGCAGATCGCGGACACCGACGCCATCGCGCAGGCGTGCCGGGACGCAAGCGAGCGCGGCTTGGGTTGGCTGGAACTCGCGCCGCCTGAGCGCAACCCGGAGCACAATGCACCGGATGCGCGCGCACCCCAGCAGGGCGAGCCGGATGCCGAAGGCCAGGGCTCGACGGCGACGGCTGTGCCTAAGTCCCTGCAACTCGATGCGCGGCTGGTGGAGCAACTCCCGGCGCTGCTGCGGGCGTACGTGGGCGCTGCCGCCGCGGCCTATGGCGACTATCACAACGCCGATCTGCTGAAGATCCACGTCGGTTCCGGCAAGCTCACCTTGATGCGCTTCGACGACTTCGACGCGCTGGCGCTGCCGCGGATGATCGAGCGGGTGAAGATCAAGCTCCGCGAACAGGATGTCGAGTTTTACGCCTACGGCGAAGACTATGAGCCGCCGTACCTGTACCTGAAATCGCGCTTCATCAACGAGGAGCATCCGCGCTATCCGGAGCAGCTGGCCTTCGACGAGGAGCTGGCGGCGCTGGGGCTGTTCGACCTCTCCGGCTTCGGCCCCGCCCCGGAGACCTTGCAGCAGACCCTGGCGCGGCATCGCTTACGCATCGATGGCTTTCGCTTGCGCCGCAGCCGGCAGGTGCCGAGCCTGGATGAGCCCTGCGGACGCTTCCTATGCTTTCGGGACTTCATCGAGTGCGGCGAGACGCTGGCGGAGCTGCGGGCGCAGTCAGGGGAAGAGACCGGGCTGGCGAACCTGCCGGCGCAGGTGGACAGCTACAACGCCCTGTTCGAGCTGGCCGAGCAGGTGCTGGACCCGGTGATCGACTGGTTCGGCATGCTGCGCCTGACCTATGGCTTCTGTTCCCCGGCGCTGGCGCGCGCCATCCGCGCCCGCGGCGGCGGCCCCATCGACCCGAGCCGCGACCAGCACGCGGCGCACGAGCTGAACCGGCGCGGCAACCCGGTCTGCCCGCGCCTCGGCGCCGCGGTGGACTTCATCGTCGACGACGAGGACATGCTGGAGGTGGCCCGCTGGGTGGTGGCGAATACGCCCTTCGACCGGCTGTATTTCTATGGCGCGGATCGGCCGATCCATGTCAGCTACGGGCCGGAGCACAAGCGCCAGGTGGTGCAGATGGTGGCGGGCAAGGACGGCCGGTTGCTGCCGCGGGTGGTGTCTGAGGCGGCGTTCTTGTTGGACGGCTAGCGCCGGGGTTCATGTTGTCGACCACATTTGTGCGAAACCACGCGGCGAGTGGCGCCGCGATGCCCGCCATGAGCCCTACCCTTGATCAGATCGCTAAACAGCGGCTTTGTCGCCGGGTCTGCTGCGCATCGGCTGCGGCTCGCGCACGACAGGAGGCCGACGCGGCGGAAAATGGACCAGCTTTCCGGGGTGCTGCGCCTGTAGACGCAACAGATCCTGAAAGATGGCATCCGGGTCGTGGCCGAAAGCCGCCGCATATTCGTCACGGAGAGCTCGCATCTCGGCGAGGATTGGGTCTTCTTTCATGTGTCAGAGTCTCCCATGAGTTCCGAGGGCGTGCAGATAATCGGCGGCTGGTATCCGTTTTCCCTGCACACGGCTTCAATGAGCGGACGCATGATCGCATTGGCGATATGTGCGCAATTCCAGGTGAGCAGATAATCGATGCCGTTGACAGCGGCGATAGCGACATGGAACGCATCAATCTCCGCCTTGGTCGGGAGCGCGCCCCTGGTGATCAGTGCCTTTTGCAGGTCCAGCGCGTTCTCGTCGACCTCAAGCATTGGCAAGTCCGCGATCAGTTCCAATCGACGCCGTGCAGCCTCCGGGTTGCCGCGCTGCGCTTCGGCGCCGCAGTGGACTTCATCGCCGACGACGAGGACATGCGGGAGGTGAACCGCTGGGTGGTGGCGAATGCGCCCTTCGACCGGCTGTAATTCTACGGCGCGGATCGGCCGATCCATGTGAGCTATGGGCCGGAGCACAGGCGCCAGGTGTTGCGGATGGTGGCGGGCAAGGACGGGCGGTTGCTGCCGCGGGTGGTGTCTGCGGCGGCGTTCTTGTTGGACAAATAATACCGCAAAGGCAGAGAGTCCGTGGCTGCTTGCGGTTATTTGTTGTCGCTCGTTGTCGTTGTCGTTGTCGTGATCGTCTATCGACCCAAGCAAGGACACGGGGCAAGCATCTTCCGTAGGTCGGGCCGACGGTAGGAGGCCCGACGGGGCGGTGGCTGTCGGGCCTGCTGCCGGAGATGCGCCAAGCCGAGGCACAAAGCCCGACGCTGAGCCAGATCTCACCGCCGGACGTCGGGCCTCCTTCGTCGGCCCGACCTACGCCTGACTTTCGATTCGGCGTGCGCTTAAGGCACCGTCGGGTGGTATTGCGAGCGCCGAAGACGCCGCGCGCCCGGCATCGAGCCGGGCGCGCGGCGAGCCGGCTGGAAGCCGGCGCTCCATCAGTTGCTGCACCGCCTTGCCGGACCGCCGACTTCCAGTCGGCATGCGTCCGGCGCGGGCTCAATGCCCGCATCGGACGCTGTTGCGAGCACCGAAGACGCCGCGCGCCCGGCATCGAGCCGGGCGCACGGCGAGCCGACTGGAAGTCGGCGCTCCCAGTCCTGCACCGCCTTACCGGAGCGCCGACTTCCAGTCGGCTTGCGTCCGGCGCAGGCTTAATGCCTGCGTCGGGCTCTGTTGCGAGCGCCGAAGACGCCGTGCGCCCGGCATCGAGCCGGGCGCGCGGCGAGCCGGCTGGAAGCCGGCGGTCCCAGTGCTGCGGCGCCGGGACATCAAGCACTTTTTCGGTGACTACGGTGCGCCGTGGGCGGTGGGGCTCGGCACCTGTGTCTTGTTGAGCATCGCCGTCATGCGACGGCCTGAAGATGAATGTCCAGTGATCTCATGATTCGGTGGAGCACCTGCCACTGCGGGTTGGTGTCGCCGGAAATCGCTTGGTAGAGGCTCTCGGGCTGCAGGCCGGCGCCTTCGGCAACCGCTGCGAGCCCTTTCATCTTGACGACATCCGCCAGTGCGATGATGAATACCGCCGGGTCTTCGTCATTTAGGGCGTCGTTGAGATAGGCGTAGATGTCCTCTTCTGTCTTGAGAAGATCGGCCGGGTCGTAGGGCGTCAGATCAGTATTCATCTTGATTCGTCCGATAGGTGTGCCCGCGCCTCGGCGCCGCGGTGGACTTCATCGTCGACGACGAGGACATGTTGGAGGTGGCCCGCTGGGTGGTGGCGAATACGCCCTTCGACCGGCTGTATTTCTACGGCGCGGACCGCGTGAGCACCATGGCCGGCGCTTCACCGATCTGGACGAGCGGGGGCTGGCGGCACTGGTGCGTCAGGTTTCGGGCCTGGAACCGGTGGAGACCTGGACCACCGGCGACCTGCGCCCCGGCCGCGAGGCGGAGCGCTGGCTGAACACGCTGCTGCGCAGAACGGAGGCGGCTTGGGTCAGTTCCTGACCGCGGGCGGTGCGTCCGACCCGTTTCTGCCGCGGCTGCTGGAGGCGGTACGCCAAGCCGACCGAATCGACCTGGCGGTGGCCTTCATCAAGAGGAGCGGCCTGGCGCTGATCTATCCGGCCCTGATCGATGCGGTCGAGACGCGCGGCGCCCATCTGCGCGTGCTGACCAGCGACTATCTCGACGTGACCGATCCCCAGGCCCTGCGGCGGCTAATGCTGCTGGCGGAGCGTGGCGCCGAGATCCGGGTGTTTCAGACCGAGCACCAGAGCTTTCATCTGAAGGCTTCTATCTGCATGCAAAGCTCCGAGGGCGTGACGGTCTGGGGCGCGGCCTTCGTCGGTTCCAGCAATCTCAGTCAGTCGCACGGCGCTGATCGACGGCCTGGAATGGCACCTGCGGGTCGAACCAACCGACGATGCCGACGCACTCGACAGCCGGCGTTTTCGGGCGATCCGCGCGCAGGACGAGACCCTGTTCGCCTATCCGAACGTCCGCCAGCTGGATCAAGACTGAATCGAGCACTACGAGCAACGCCGACGGCGCGGCTTTATCACCGACATCCGCAAGGATGTTCAGCAGATCGCTGGCATCGATGCCGGCGAATGGTGCAGGAACTCTGGTCGACTCCGACAAGGCAGGCTCCATCACGGGCCATGTGCCGAGTATCTGACCTCGCGCGAAGGCAACGATCGGCGCGAACTCGTCGGACGAAATCTGTTGAAATAGCGGGGATGTTTGCAGCCTAGGCTGCGTTCAGCCGGCCATGCTGATCGCCCTTTTTCTACCGGACCCTGACTCGATGCTTTTTCTCAATCCGCGACTGATACGACAGTTTAAAGCCTGCCAACCGCAAGGTCCGTGCTCCGGTGTCGAAGGCGCCGTCATGCAAGGGCGTGTTGGGCGCTCCCTGGTGCGGCCATTGCGGGGGGGGCGATATGACTGAGTCGCATCGGCCCGCCGGGGGGGCGAGCATCCACTTGGGCAACGGTGGCATGCAGCCGCAGTTCCAGCGCGCCGCGTTCGAGACCGCGGCGGTCGACCTACGCGGTGCGCCGTTGGATGAGGGCTTCGAAGTCGCGTTCGCAGGACGCTCAAACGCCGGCAAGTCCAGTGCTATCAACGCAATCTGTCACCAGAATCGGTTGGCGCGCACCAGTAAGACACCGGGCCGTACCCAGCAGCTGATCTTTTTTCGTCTGGACGATGAGCGTCGCCTGGTGGACCTGCCTGGCTATGGTTTCGCCCGCGTGTCCCAGGCAATCAAGGCCAATTGGCAGGCGCTGATGGGCCGCTATCTGGAACAGCGCCGCTGCCTGCGGGGGCTGGTGGTGGTGATGGATATTCGCCATCCGCTGACGGAGTACGACCGGCAGATGATCGCGTGGGGCGTCGCGGCGCAGCGGCCGATGCTGTTGTTACTGACCAAGGCCGATAAGCTCGGTCGCGGTGCGGCACAAAGCACGGCGGCGCAGGTCAGGCGCGACGTGGCGGCTGCCGGGGCGCCGATTCTTGTGCAGCCGTTCTCGGCAACCAACCGCTTCGGCTTGGAGCCGGCCCAACATCAATTGGCGCAGTGGCTCGAGCTGCCGCCCCTGGTGCCACAGGCCGAGCCATCAGCCAGATAGGCGGCGGGCGCATGCCCCGAGGCCCAGGCATGGCTGTATCAAGCACCGGGCAGATACGAATCCGAACGGTCAGAGACCCGGCCGAGCGCTGGTGCTCAGAATTCGCCGGCCGCGGCCCCCTGCATGATCGCCAAGATCTTGTCGCGCACCTGTATGGCGTCCTGTTTCAGGTCCGGCGGTAGCGGTCGCCCGCCATGGATCATCAGGTCCAAATTCATCGAGTAGAGGGCGAGTTTGCCGGCCCGGTCTTCCACCAGCGCGATGCGGCAGGGCATAAAGCCGCTGTACTGGTCGCGATACTCGAGCATCTTTCTGCCCACCTGGGCGTCGCAGAAGGACAAGAAGTTGACGTAGCGGTACGGTTCGCCGGTGATGGCTTCTACCTGTTTGTAGAACGGGGACTCGCCGACGAAAAGCAGGTTTTTGGACGTAGCCAGGCTCTTCAGCGAGGCCACCACCTCCTCGGTTTCGAGTCCTTCTTCCACCGGGACTGACCACATCATCGCCACACCGGGGTCGCCGCTCTCCAGTAGTTTACCGGCGAATTCGCTGTAGGCCTTCGGGAAGCCGGGGTCGAACTGGGCCAGTTTTGGGCCGATGGTGACGGCGCCGATCAGAATCGCGAGTAGTGCAAGCAAGCCAAAGATGGCTAGCAGGTTGCGAATAAAGGTCATCTCGTCCTCCTTTGGGTGGCGCACTGCGGGGCGAATCGAACTCATAAGCTCAGGGTAGCAGGGAGCCGATTGCAGCGTGCAGTCCCGAGTCGTTGCACCCGACAGGGGCGCGCGGTGGTGATGTTGTCGTTATGGTGTTTCTTGCGGTCGGAAGGGGGGATTTCGCCGAAGGCGCGCGCAGTTGGCGCCATCGGCGCTATCGGTTAGGTGTTGACCCGTTCTGGCACCCTCACGGGCTGACAGCACGGGTGCACCGCGAGCGATGCTCAGTGTGAAACAGGCGTCTCATCGTTCGGTGGGGCGCCGTCCCTCGAAGCTCAGCCCGCGGGCTGTGCCGATGCGGCAGGGGCGGGCGGTTCGGCTTGCGGCGGCGCTTCTGGCGTCATTGCCGGGGCCGAACTTGGTCCCACGCCGGGTCCCATCGACGGTCCCATGTAGCGTCCCGGTGCCATGAAGTGCCCCATGCCTGGTCCGTGACCCTTCGCGCAGTTATGACCAGACTGGCCGCAAGGCATGCCATAGTGAGGCATGACAGGGCGCTCCATGGGGGCGCGCATGCCGCCGAAGACGGCCTTGACCGCCTCCTTTTGTTCTTCGCTCATGGCGTCGATGGTGGCGCGGTACTGTTCGAAGCGCTCCTGCATCTCCTTTCGCCGCTCCTCGGCGGCCTGCCACGGTGGGGTCTCGGGGAGTTCCATACCGCGCTCGGCGGCGCGCGCCCGCATGGCCTCCCAGCGCTGCTCGCGCATGGCCTCACGCTCTTCCGCCGTCATCTGGGGCGGTCTGCTCATCATCGATTCAGGCATTCCTTGCGGCATTGCCGGCATCCCCTGTTGCATCATTGGCATGGTCGGCATGCCCGCTTGCGCCCAGGGCGGCGTTTCGGGCAGATCAAGACCAACCTCGGCCGCGCTTTGGCGTAATTCGGCATACCGCTTGTTGCGCTCGGCCATGGCCTCGGCATGACGTTTTTCCATTTTTTCGCGCATGGCGTCGGCGCCTGTGGATGCTGACGGCGCGGTGTTGGCGGCCGGCGCGGATGCCGCTGCTTCGGTGGTGGGTGCTGGCGCAGCGGGTGCTGGTGTGGTTGTTGCTGCGGCGGGCGTTGCCATCGCGGCAGGTGCCGCAGCCTCGGGCTGTGCCCCTGCCTGCCCGAGCGCAAGGCTCAGGGTGGCGGCCGAGGCCAGGGTGAAGATGCTCTGCCTGTGGATCATCGAGTCGCTCCTTATGTCTGTTATCTTCTGCATTGGGAGCACGCTGAGGGCGCTCCGGGTTGGGGAGGGCTTGTCTGCATACAGCGCGGCTCGCGCTGCGCATCGGCAAGCACCACCGACGATAGCATGGTTGGCGGAGCTGTAAAAACGGAACCGCGGCCTTCGACGCCGCGGCAAGACGGGTGCCTGCTAGCGCATCGGCCGAGAGATGAGCGGGATATCAGTCGCCGAGCAGTTCATCGACAACGGCCAGCAGCTCGTCGCGCTTGACCGGCTTGGCGAGGAAGGTCTGACCGGAGATTTCCGTGGCGCCGCTACCGGTCTCGCTCTTGGTCACGATCGCGGTCAGGAAAACGTATTTGATCCTGCAAAGTTCGGGGTCTTCTGCCAGTTGCTCCGCGACCGCGTCTCCGTCCATGTCCGGCATCATGACATCCAGAAGGATCAGGTCGGGCTTGAATGCCCGTGCCGCACGTAGGGCGTTGCTGCCGCGATTCTCCTCGCGCACCTCGAAGCGGCCCGTCTGCTCGAGATTCAGCCGTATGATGCGCGTGAGCGCTACCTCGTCATCCACCAACAGGATCTTCTTTGTCGCCACTGTCTTGTTCGTCCCATTTGAAGAGCAGGACGGCACGAGCGCCGCCCGCATCGCGATTGTGCAAGTCGATGCTGCCGTGATGCAGGGTAACGATGTTGCGTGTCACCGACAATCCCAGCCCGGTTCCTTCGCCTTGACGCTTGGTGGTGAAGTAGGGGTCGAATAGCCGGCCCAGGTCCTCCGGCTTGATGCCGGGACCGCTGTCCTCGATGACGATGCGGAGTACCTGATCGTCGGCTGCAAAGCCCACCTCACGGGCGTGGCCGCCGAGATCGGCATCGTCGACCTTGGCCAGCGAGCTGCCGACGCGCAATAGACCGTCGTGCTCCATCGCGTGCATCGCGTTCATGAACAGATTGAGAAACACCTGTTGCATCTTGTCGGCGTCGAAACGGCGCTGGGGCAGATCGTCGCCCAGCGCGGTTTCCACCCTGATGTTGCGCTGGGTAAGCTCGTGACGCACGAGCTTGAGCGATTCCTGGAGAATCTCGTTGATCGCATGCGGGCGCAAATCCAAGGGCCGCTCGCGCGAGAAGTCGAGTAGGCCGCGGACCACGGTATCGGCGCGCGAGACCGCATGCAGCATATCCTGGCGGACTTCCGTTGCCACGGGGTCATGCGCGAGCACGGGTTCCAGGTAGTCGAGGCCGAGTTGGATGATCGCGAGCGGGTTCTTGACCTCGTGGGCCACACCGGCGGCGAGGCGGCCGACGGATTCGAGTTTTGCCGCCTGGATCAGCTGCATCTGCGCCTGCCGCAGCTTGCTGTGAGATTGGCGCAATGCGTCGCTTGTGCGGTGCAGCTTGGCCTCGACCCGCCGCCGTTCACTCAGATCCCGCATGACCAGTACCGCGCCCTCGACACCTTCGCGGGCGCAGATTGGCGCGATCCGCAACTCAACCGGCAACGTACTTCCATCCGGCCGGCTTAGCGGCAATTCGTCGAAGCCGATGTCAACCGGCTCCTCCAGGATACGGCTGATGGCTTGACGCAGTTCCGGTGGGTTCCAGTCCGCTTGCACGCGGGACAGGATGTCGCTCGCGGCGCTGCCGAGCATGCGCTCCGCGGCCTCATTGACGAAACTGATGGAGCCGTCCGCCTCCAGTCCGACGATGCCTTCCGCCATGGAACTCAGGATTCGGTCGCGGACCAGCTTGAGCTGGCGGTTGCGGTTGGCCAGTTCGCGTTCCAGACGCAGAATCTTGCAGTGCGTCTCGACCCGGGCCGCGACCTCGTCCGGATGAAACGGCTTGGTGACGTAGTCGACGGCGCCAAGTTCGAGTCCGCGGATCTTGTCGGCGGTGTCGTCCAGCGCCGACAGGAAAATGATCGCGATATCGGCGGTCGCCGGGTCCTGTTTGAGCCGCCGGCAGACCTCGAAGCCGTCCACGTCGGGCATCATGATGTCGAGCAGTATCAGGTCCGGATGCGACCGCCGCGTGACCTCCAGCGCCTGTTCTCCGCTGTTGGCGATGAACAGGCGGTAGTCGCGTCCGTTCAAACTCTCGTAGAGCACGCGGAGGTTGGCTGGGATGTCGTCGACGAGCAGGATTGCGGGTGTTGAGCGATCGCCGGACCGTGTGCTTTCCTCGCTCATATCCTGCTACCTGTCGAGAGTGTTGCCGCTGCGCGACGAAGGCCAAGACCGCCCAGGCTAAGGTTGCTGGCTTGACCGCGGGCGACGTTGCCGTTGACGCTTCGTTTATGTTTTGCGTTCAGTGGTGATTCTCTCCGTTTTCGACATCGATCACCAGTTTCCAGACGAATCTTGGGGAGTGACCATCAGGGATTGCTAAACTAAGCGGGCAATCGCCTAAGCAGGCAAGTTCAGACCCTTCTGGGTTCCAAACAAAGTGCGAACGGACGAGGCAATCATGCATATCGGCGAGTTGATGGCGGAGAGTGGCGTCAAGTTCGGCACCAGTGGTGCGCGCGGACGCGTGCTCGATATGACCGACCGGGTCTGCTACGCCTACGCCCTGGGCTTTGTGCAGTATCTGCTTGGCAGCGGCGCGCTGAAAATCGGCGACGACGTCGGCATCGCCGGTGACTTTCGCGCCAGTAGCGAGCGCATCATGGCGGCTTGCGCCCGAGCCATCACGGCGGCAGGTTGCAAGCCGCGCAACTTCGGCCGCATTCCGACGCCGGCGCTTGCCGCCTACGGTATCAGCGAGGCGATGCCGACCATGATGGTCACCGGCAGCCATATCCCCGACGACCGCAACGGCATCAAGTTCAATCTGCCTAGCGGCGAGATCCTGAAGGACGACGAGGAGTGCATTCGAGCCGAGGACGTGTCGCTGCCGGCTGCACTGTTCGATGCCGACGGCGCCTTCAGCGATGCCGACGGTCAGCCGACCGTGTCGGCCCTGCCGCCGGAAGAGCGCGCCGCCTATGATCACTATGTCGCCCGCTTTCTTGATTTCTTTCCCGCCGACTGCCTGGCGGGCATGCGCATTGGACTGTACGAGCATTCCAGTGTTGTCCGCGAAGCCTGCTACGAGGTGTTGAGCGGACTGGGTGCCGAGGTCGAGCGACTGGGCTTCTCCGAACACTTCATTCCGGTCGATACCGAGGCCATCCGTCCGGAGGACGTTGCGCTGGCGCGCGATTGGGCGGCACCGGGACAGTTTCACGCGCTGGTCTCTGCCGATGGTGATGGCGACCGTCCATTGGTGGGCGACGAGCACGGCGAATGGCTGCGCGGTGACATTGCCGGCATCCTCTGCGCCCGCGCCCTGGGTGCCGTTGCCGTGGTGACGCCGGTTAGCTCCAACACGGCCGTGGAGCGTAGCGGTTGGTTCGATCAGGTGGTGCGCACCCGCATCGGTTCGCCCTATGTGGTCGCGGCGATGCAGCAGCTCAGCGCGCGCGGCATCGCGCCGGTTGTGGGCTACGAAGCCAACGGCGGTTTCCTGACCGACTCCGACATTCTGCGCGACGGCAAGCGGCTGTCCGCGCTGCCGACCCGCGACGCGGTCATCGTCGCGGTTGCCGTCCTCGCCGCCGCCAATGCCGCCGGCAAGCCTGTGTCGCGCCTTGCCGGTGACCTGCCGCTCCGTTTCACCGACAGCGACCGCATCAAGGCATTTCCTACCGAACTTAGCAGCGCGCGGCTGGCAGCATTCGATACTGGTGACCAGGCTGCCGACAAACGGGCACTGGAGGCGATGTTCGGCGCGTACCTTGGGCCGGTTGCGGAGGTCGACCGCACCGACGGGTTACGGATTACCTTTAAGACCGGCGAAATCGCCCATCTGCGACCCTCCGGCAACGCCCCGGAACTGCGCGCCTACACCGAGGCCGGCAGCGCCGAGCGTGCGCGGGAGATGAATCGGATCTGCATGGAAATACTGAACCGCTGGCGCGATTGAGTGCCCTGGTCGTGCGCGCCGCCACCCCTTCCCCAAGCGTCGAGGCTGTGCAAGTAATCGCTGTAGGATGGGTAGAGTGCCGCGAAACCCATGCGGCGTACCACCTAAGTCGCTGATTGATGGGTTTCGCTGCGCTCTACCCATCCTACGGTCGGTCGGCTTTCCGGGGATTTCAGGAATACTTGCACAGTCTCGTCATTAGGGCGCAGGACCCTCCCACATTAGCGGCCGCATGGCGCGTAGCAGGCTGGCGAACAGGTGCGGGTTGCCCGGCTCCTGCTCGGCCAGCAGCGTCTTCATCTGGTCCCGTCGCGTCGGCATGCTGAAGCAGGCCGGACAGCTATCGGGCACGACGGGAAGAGCGGCCGTACCAGCATAGGCCGCGGTCTGGCGCTCGCGGCAATACACCAGCGGCCGGATGATGCGCACATCGCCGGCGTCGTTGCGGTAGTGGGCCTTCATGGTGCGCAATTGGCCGCCGTGGAACATGGACATCATCAGGCTCTCGGCCAGGTCGTCCAGGTGTTGAGCTAGCGCGAGCACGTTGTACCCCTGCTCGCGACAGATGCGATACATGATGCCGCGCTTCATGCGCGAGCAGTAGGCGCAGAACGAGTCACCATCCATGTGCTCCTTGGCCTGTTCCATGATGGGCTGTCGCTCGTAATGCCATGGCACGCCAATGCTGTCGTAGTAGTCCCGCAGATGCTGGGGATCGAAGCCGGGGACTTGTGGATCGACGGTGAGCACTGCGAGTTCAAAGCGCACCGGGGCATAGGTCCGCAGATGGCGCAGAATCTCAAGCAGCGACAGCGAGTCTTTGCCGCCGGAGACGCCGAGCAGGATGCGATCGCCGTCGCGAATCATGTCGAAGTCGGCAATGGCGCGGCCGACTTGGCGTAACAGCGATTTTGGTGGTTTCGATGGGTTGCCGCTCATGCGCCGCATCTTAGGCTATTTGACAGAAATCGCCTTTGCTTGCGGCTAGGGCTCTGGGCAGGGGTAGGCGGACTGCAACGCATGCAGGACGACCAAGGCGGCAGGGTCTGGGAGTTCGCCCTCGTGGTTGGCACCGTAGTTGATAAACACCTCGGCCAATGCGCCAGCGCTGATGTCCTCGGGCGTGCAGATGCGCGTATGTGCCCCGCCCATCTTAGGGTCGCCCGGTTCCATTAGCCGGACTGCCTCTTCGACACCGCTGACAAAGCCGGCGCAATAGCGCCGGCGTTCTCTGCCGACTCTGGAAAGGCGGCTGGAGGCGCAGGCCAGCAGCATATCGGCGGCATTTTGCTGTTGTGGAAATTCCGCTTGCGCTTGTTCTGTCGGCGAGGTTTGGCCAGCTGCCAGCAGCGGCGCGAGGCACAGAGCAATCAGCGTCAGATGGCGGTGGTTCATGGGGTGCTTGGCCTCGCGCAGGCGGTCGGTAGTGGGTCGCAGTATAGCCTCGACGCGTTGCCCGGTCGCTCCTGGTGCTTGGCAGGCCGCAGCACCCCATTTCAGCCCCTTATCGACAAGGGCAGCGAGCAGTCT
This sequence comes from uncultured Gammaproteobacteria bacterium, assembly GCA_963698775.1. Taxonomy (GTDB): domain Bacteria; phylum Pseudomonadota; class Gammaproteobacteria; order Chromatiales; family Chromatiaceae; genus Thiohalocapsa. The sequence goes on along the minus strand of CAVOSE010000019.1, from coordinate 35,867 downwards.
GCGGAGGAAGCCTGGAACGACACCTGGAAGCCGCTCGGCGTCTTGCGAGGATGTGGCTGCCGGGCTGAAACGGGGTCGAAGCGGGATTGGCGCGGGCGACTCAACCGGATGCGTTGGTGGCCAACTCGCCCAGAGTTCTGCCCGCGTAGCCCGGGCGCCCGACCCGGATACTGTCAGGTCCAAAAAACCTGATTGCGTTAGCGCGAAAGTGATCGGCCAAAAGCAAAGGCCGGCATTGATGCCGGCCTCAGTGTGTCTCGGCAATCCCGAGACGTGCCCTTGGTGGGGGCTTTGGGCTCACCATGTGAGTTCGTTCGTTACCGCAGAGGATAGCCTAGATTCGCGATGCTGCCGGAAAACTCCATCGGATCATCGCTGAATCCGACAAACGGTTGCTTGTCGGCTTGCGAGGCCGGCTGCCTTGCGCGGTCGCCCGCGGCCGTCGCCGCTGCTCCTTCCGGCGCGGGCGAGGTCGAAACGATGGCTCTCGACCTGCCAGCCGGTCCTTGCGGCATCCAGGATGAGGCAGGAAGGTCCGCCAAAGGTGCGCGCGCGGCCGGCGGCGCCCGGATTCAGCACCCAGGGCAGCGCCTCGCAGTCCGTCACCAACCGATGGCTATGACCGTAAACGATGGCGCGGGCCTCGGGGTGCTGGTGGCGCAGTCGCTTGTGGCGTCCGGCCGCCGCCGTTCGGTGCCCGTGCACAATCACCAGACTGCCGCCGGGCAGTTCCACGGTCGCCTGCTCTGGCAGTTGTTCCAGCAACCCCCGCTCGTGCTCGGGCCACTTGCGCGGCACATCATTGTTGCCGCGCACCGCATAGACGCGACCGGAGCGCGGCTGCAGCCGCGCTAGAATGCCGGCGTTGCCGATGTCGCCGCCATGCACGGCGATATCGCAACCGCGCACCAGGTCGTCGATGCGGGGGTCGAGCTGTCCATGGGTATCGGCCAGGATGGCTACCCGAATCATGCCATACCAGCGACGCGCGGGCGCTCGGCGATTGTCGGTTGCATCATGGCGCGGCGGCTTGATCGATGGTCAGGACCAATTTGCCCTTGGTGCCGCCGGCCTCGAGGCTCCGGTGGGCCTCCGCGGCGCTGGCCAACGGGAAGGTCTTGCCGACGTAGATCTCTAGCTTGCTCTGATCGAACAGGTCGCCGCAGCGGCGCAGGATCGATCCCTGATAGGCCATGGCGTCCTTCATCTTGCGCAGCTGCGGTGTCAGCATCAGTTCCAGGCTGATGCGCAGGTTGAGGTTGCGTGCCTCTTTTAGATCCGCCGGGCTCGGGTCGAGGATGGTGACCAGGTCGCCGTAAACGGCCATCGCCGGGATGGTCCGCCGGAAGACGTCGCCGCCTACCGTATCGAAGGCGACGTCGACGCCGCGGCCTTCGGTCCAGTCCGCGATCGCATCGACCAGATCTTCGTCGCGATAGTTGATGGCGCACTCGGCGCCGAGGCTGTGCACATAATCCGCCTTCTCTGGGCTGCTGACGGTGGCCGCGACGCGCGCTCCGGCCAGGCGAGCGAGCTGGATCGCGACATGCCCGACGCCGCCAGCCCCGGCATGGATCAACACCGTCTGCCCCTCATGAATACGAGCGCGATCGTGCAGTGCCTCCCAGGCCGTGATCAGCACCAGCGGCCCGGCGGCGGCATGCACGAAGTCCAGCGACTGGGGCTTGGGCTGCGCGACCGCCTCGTCGACAACGATGTACTCGGCATAGTTGCCGTTTGGTCCGCCCAGACCGCCGTGACAGAACCAGACCGCGTCGCCGGGCTTGAAACGGCGCACGCCGTCGCCGACCGCTTCCACCACGCCGGCACCGTCACAGCCCAGCACCGCGGTGAGGGTCTCGGGCAGCAGCGTACCGCGGCTCCGGATCTTGGTGTCGACGGGATTCACGCCAGCGGCGGCGAGGCGCACCAGCACATCGGTGGGGTGCTCAATGCCGGGCATCGGCAGATCGGTCTCGGTCAGGACTTCGGGCCCTCCCGGCTCACGCATCAGGATCGCCTTCATCGGGTGTGCACCTCCTAAGCTCGGTTATGGGAACATTCGGTTCTGGGTTGGCGCATGTAATGCGCCGACGATACCGCTGAGCGATCATGCACCCTCCTGGAACGCCTCTCAAGCCAATGGCACAACCTGTTGCCCAACGGGCATCTTCGTCGACGTCCGCTGCCGCCAATCATGGGCTGATCGTTGACGGCCCCGACGATGCGCGCTGCCTGCTGTTGCTTGCGCATGGCGCCAGTCAGGGACCGGCGTCGCCGTTTATGCGGCAGATTGCGTCGGGACTCGCCGACACCGGCGTGCGGGTGGTGCGCTTTCGCTTTCCATACATGGCCCGCATGGAGGCGGACGGACGTAGGCGCCCGCCGGACCGCGAGCCGGTGCTGCTGGACGCGCTGCGCGTCTTGGTCGAGACGCAGCGGGCCGCGTCGGATCGACTCGTCATCGGCGGCAAGTCCATGGGTGGGCGCATCGCCAGCCTGATCGCTGACGATGCTGGCGTCGATGGTCTGGTCTGTCTCGGTTTCCCATTCCATCCACCCGGCAAGCCCGAGCGTTTCCGGGGCGAACACTTGGCCCACCTACGCACGCCGGCACTCATTTGCCAAGGCGAGCGCGATCCCTTTGGGCGCCGTGACGAGCTGGAACAGGTCGCCTTCAGTCCCGCCTGCACCCTGGCCTGGATCGACGACGGCGAGCACAGCTTCAAGCCGCGCAAGGCCTCCGGGCGCACCTGGGAGGAGAATTTGGCCCTCGCGGTGCAGCGGGTATCGGCCTTCTTCGCGACCCTGTGAAGCGCGCCTGCTGTTGAGAGCGGGGTTGAGACGGTCGCAGCGATCGTTGCCGTTCCATGACGATCCGCGTGCGTTTAACTACAATGGTCTGTAGACGAGTCAACCTGGACCAGCCCCATGCAGATCGAACATTGGCACAGCGAGCGCGATGGTCCGCTGACGGAGGCGGCAATGCGCCGTAAGCTCGAAGACCGGGGCTATAGCGTCAGCCGCTACGACTATCCGCCCGGCACCTATTTCCCAGCGCATGACCACGGCGTGGATAAGATTGATGGTGTGCTGTCCGGCCGCTTTCGCATGACCATGTCCGGCCAAGAGATTGTGCTGGAACCCGGCGACCTAATGGTCGTACCGAAGCATGTGACGCACACCGCCGAGGTGGTGGGTGACGAGTCGGTTGTGAGTTTGGACGCGGTGCGGATGCGCTGATGTGCGTGCCCCGGTAGGCTCCCCCGCTCGCACTGATCCGATCCACTACCGCTCGCCTCACGGCATGGAATTTGAGGGTAATCGATGACGCCGACGCCGCCAACCGCGCTCGATATCTTGAGCCGCGTCTTCGGCTATCAACAGTTCCGCGGTGCCCAGCGGCAGATCGTCGAGCACGTCACCAGCGGTGGCGATGCGCTGGTGCTGATGCCCACCGGCGGCGGAAAATCCCTCTGCTATCAGATCCCGGCGTTGCTGCGCGATGGCACCGCCATCGTCGTCTCGCCGCTGATCGCGCTGATGCAGGATCAGGTCGACGCGTTGCTGCAGCTCGGCGTGCGCGCGGCCTTTCTCAATTCGTCGTTGCCGCTGGATCAACAGGGTCGTGTGGAGCGGGCGTTGCTGGCCGGCGAACTCGATCTGCTCTATGTCGCCCCGGAACGGCTGCTGACGGAACGCTTTCTGGCTCTGCTCGATCGCGCAGGCGTGGCCCTCTTCGCCATCGACGAGGCCCACTGCGTCTCGCAATGGGGGCACGACTTCCGCCCCGAGTACATTCAGCTCAACCGACTACACGAGCGCTGGCCCGACATCCCGCGCATCGCGCTTACCGCCACCGCCGACGCTCCCACCCGCAACGAGATCATCCAACGACTCAGTCTGGCCCAGGCGCAGCAGTTCGTTTCCAGTTTCGACCGTCCCAACATCCGCTATCGCATCGTCGAGAAGAACCAGCCGCGCCAGCAATTGCTGGAGTTCCTGCGCGCTGAGCACCCGCAGGATGCTGGCATTGTCTACTGCCTGTCGCGCAAGAAGGTCGAGGACACCGCGGAGTTTCTGAAGCGACAAGGATTTAACGCGCTGCCGTATCATGCCGGACTGTCGGCGGATCGGCGTCGTGCAAACCAGGCCGAGTTCCTGCGCGGCGAGGGCGTCATCGTCGTCGCCACCATCGCCTTCGGCATGGGCATCGACAAACCGGATGTGCGGTTCGTCGCCCATCTGGACCTGCCGAAAAGCGTCGAGGCCTATTATCAGGAGACCGGCCGTGCCGGCCGCGACGGGCTCCCTGCCGACGCCTGGCTGACCTACGGCCTAGCCGATGTGGTCACGCTGCGGCGCATCATCGAGGACTCGCCGGCGGAGGAGCGCTTCATCCGCGTCGAGCTCCACAAGCTCAATGCCCTGGTCGGCCTGTGCGAGAGCACCGAATGCCGCCGCCGCGTCATGCTCAACTACTTCGGCGAGGCGCTGGCCGAGCCCTGCGGCAACTGCGACACCTGCCTGACCCCGGTGCAGACCTGGGACGGCACCGTCGCGGCGCAAAAGGCCCTGTCCTGCATCTACCGCACCGAACAGCGCTTCGGCGTGACCTACCTGACCGACGTGCTGCTGGGCAAGGACAACGAGCGCATGCGCCGTTTCGGTCATCACCAGGTCAGTACCTTCGGCATCGGCAAGGAACTCAGCGCCGATCAGTGGAAATCGGTCTATCGACAATTGGTCGCCGCTGGGTTTGCGCAGGTCGACGTCGAGGGTCACGGCGGGCTCAGGCTCACCGAACAGAGCCGCCCGGTGCTGCGTGGCGAGCAGCCAGTGCGGCTGCGCCAAGATCCGGACCGCAAGCGTCGCCGTGGCAGTGAGCGATCCAGCCCCGTCGTCGCCCCCGCCGACCCCGAGGCGCATGCGCTGTGGGAGCGCCTGCGCGGGCGGCGCCGGGAACTCGCCCTGGAACAGAACGTACCGCCCTATGTCGTGTTCGGGGACGTCACGCTGCGCGAGATGGTCACCTACCGCCCGCGCGACGCCGCCGAACTGGCGTGCCTGACCGGCGTCGGCGCGGTCAAGTTGGAGCGCTATGCGGCGGATTTCTTGGATGTGTTGGCAGCGCATCAGGCCGAGCATGGCCGCCCGGACAAGGTGCCGGCGCTGCCGGACAAACCGCTGCGTATAACACCGTCCGAGTCAGCGCGCGGCGGCCGTCTCTCGGACACCGGGCTCAGCGACACCGTGTGCGATACGCTGGCGCTGTTCCGCGCAGGCGATGGCGTCGAGGCCATCGCCAGCCAGCGCGGCATCAAACCGACCACGGTCTGGACGCATCTGTCGCGCTGCATCGAGGAAGGCGAACTCGGCCTGGACGACGTGATTCAACTCCGCGAAGACGAAGTCAAGGCGATTCGGTTCGCCTTCGAGCAGGTGCCGCCGGATGCCCAGATGGCGTTGAAGCCGGTGTTCGACGCACTGCAGGGTCGATATGAGTACGGCATCCTGCGTTGTGTGCGGGCGGGGATGGGGGCGGATTAGTGTTTCCTTAGCCGTTGCGGCGGTCGCTGATGATGCCAACCTGATCGTGGCGGAAGGTCGGGTCTGGCGTTCTCCAGTCGCCGTAGAGTTGTGTCAGATAGGCCTCGAAATCGCGCGGAACCTTTACCGCGCGACCAGCGTATGCCAATAATTCAGCATCATCGAAGTGAGCTGCGTCGACCCGACAGACCTTCTTCGCCATCTCCCAGGAATAGGTCCCTTGATAGCGGTGCACGATGGTGATGTCCATCAAGGTGGACCCGGGGCCAAATAACCATGGGTTCCAACTTCGGATCTTGATCACCCGTGGGGCTCCCGCTTCCCAGGCATCATGTCCAAACGGCATGGTATAGGTGTGCGACACCTTCCACCCCAGCAGGAAGATCCGCGGATACAAGCGTCGTAACTGCGGAACCGCCGACGCAGGCAGCATCAGGTCGATATCGTTGTCCCAGGGAATCAGATCGCCGTCCCGCACGATGCCCAGCAGTGTCCCCGCGTCAAGCCGGTACGGCAGATCGGCCGCGTTGAAGAGATCGACCATGTCCAGAAGCAATCTTCGAGCGCGACGGTAGTAGCGGCCTTGAAACGGCGGCCGCTCGGTCCTTAGGCCCAACGCTCGCTTGATGCGTCGCTTGAGTCGTTTTGGGTTAGCAAGAAACATGGTCGCTGTTTAACTCTCTCAGCCTGTAACAAGCTCGTAAAATTTTCTCTAAGTCGCTATCCTGCGCGTTTACGCGACCAACAGCGTCGCCGTGCCGTGGTTTATCCGAGGACCATTTTTGGACAAAAAGACTGTTCAGTTCAGGCGATTGCTCGACGGCAACGGACTCTCGTTCATCTGCGAGGCCCATAACGGACTAAGCGCCAAGATTGTCGAAGAGGCAGGCTTTCAGGGCATCTGGGGCAGTGGCCTTTCGCTTGCCGCGCAGTACGGCGTCCGGGACAACAACGAAGCCAGTTGGACCCAGGTCCTTGAAATGTTGGAGTTCATGTCGGACGCGACCAGTATCCCGATACTCCTTGATGGAGATACCGGATATGGCAACTTTAACAATATGCAGCGCCTGGTCAAGAAGCTTGAGCAGCGCGGCATCGCGGCCGTCTGCATCGAGGATAAGTTGTTCCCGAAGACCAACAGCTTTATCCGAGGAGATGCGCAACCGTTGGCGGAGATCGACGAGTTTTGCGGCAAGATTAAGGCGGGAAAGGATGCGCAATCGGATGACAATTTTTCGATCGTGGCTCGAATTGAGGCATTCATTGCGGGCTGGGGCTTGAACGAGGCGCTGCGACGCGCGGAGGCTTATCTCTCCGCCGGAGCGGATGCCATTCTGATTCATTCTGCCCTGAGCGTTGCAGATGAGGTCTTGGAATTCAAACAGGAATGGGGCGACCGCTGCCCCGTGGTCATCGTTCCAACAAAGTACTATGCGACACCCACCGATGTGTTCCGCGCGCATCGCTTTTCGATTGTCATCTGGGCTAATCAGCTGTTGCGGTCGGCAATTGCCGCGATGCAGGAGACGGCCGCTTTTTTGATGCAGCAACAGAATCTGCTGACCGTCGAAGACCGTGTGGTTCCGGTGTCGGAGGTGTTCCGGTTACAGGGCGCCGTGGAACTCCGAGAAGCCGAAAGGCGTTATTTGCCCAAGAATGCGCAAGGCATGAAGGCGTTGGTGCTCGCCGCGTCGCGCGGCGCAGCGCTGGGCGAACTGACATTGCACCGCCCAAAGACCATGGTGGACGTTTCAGGCAAGCCGTTGCTGTCGCATATCGTTGATGCCTATAACGCGATCGGCATCAAGAAGATCGTTGTCGTACGCGGCTACTGCAAGGAGGCGGTCAATTTGCCAAATTTAACCTACGTCGATAATGATCGATTCGCCGAAACAGGCGAACTCGTCTCGTTGATCGAGGGGCTGGAGGCAAGCGATACCAGTGGTGGTTGGATCGTCAGTTATGGCGATGTGCTATTCAATAAGTACATAGTTCAAATCTTGTCCGAGTCTGCCGATGCGTTGGCGGTCGGCATTGACACCAACTGGCGATACAGCGCGAACCGGGACCGCCATGCCGACTACGCAAGCTGTTCCAGCCCCTATAACCGCGTGGCGTTCTCATCCCGTATTCTGGTCGAGCGGATTAGCGGCGATCTGACTGAAGGTCAGATTGACGGCGAATGGATGGGGTTCTTGAAGATTTCCGAAACAATGGTTCCTCTTGTGCTCGAGACCGGGCGCTCGGTCGTCGAAGTCATCGGCCAGCGAGACGCCAAGGTTCCTGATCTCATCAACGCACTGGTGTCGTCGGGACAGGACGTCCGAGCCCTCTATACAACCGGTCATTGGCTCGACGTCGATTCGTTGGACGACTTGCTCCATGCCGGTAATTTCTATAGTCAAAACTATGATAGAAGCAGTGACCTTCGGCCAAGCCGCCAGGGACCGCGGGTTTAGCCTGTGGAGCGGAGTCCCTTGCTCGTACCTGACCCCCTTCATCAACTATGTGATTGATGATCCAGGCGCCCGTTATGTGGCCGCGGCCAATGAGGGTGACGCAGTTGCGATTGCGGCCGGCGCGTCGTTGGCGGGTGGCCGGGCGATTGCCATGTTTCAGAATTCAGGGCTCGGCAATGCGGTCAATCCGCTGACTTCACTGACCTATGTGTTTCGGATCCCGGTGCTGTTGATCGTGACCTTGAGGGGGGAGCCCGGCGGGCCCGCGGACGAGCCTCAGCACGAACTGATGGGCGCGATCACCACGCGGATGTTGGAGTTGATGGAGATACCCTGGGCCTACTTCCCGACAGACGAGGCCGATGTCGGCGTCGTGCTGGATCGAGTGATCGACCATTTCGCGCGCGCGCAACGGCCATTCGCGTTGGTCATGCGCAAAGGCAGCGTGGCGAGCCATGACCTGCGCTCGGCGCCGAAGCACCGCCCTTGCCGGAAGGCCGTTGCCGGATCTGCGAGCGCTACGCCCCTGTCGAGTCGCAAGGCCTGTCTGGAGGCCATTCAGGCCAACACCGGGACGGACGACCTGATTCTGGCGACGACCGGCTATGCCGGCAGGGAGCTGTACGCCTGCGACGACCGCCCCAACCAGTTCTATATGGTGGGCTCCATGGGGTGTGTCGCCAGTCTCGGGCTGGGGCTTGCGCTGACTCGGCCAGACCGGCGTGTCTTCGTCGTCGATGGCGACGGCTCTTTCCTGATGCGGATGGGGGCGCTATCCACCATTGGCTATGAGAGACCGCCGAATTTGACGCATATCGTGCTCGACAATGAACGGCACGAATCCACCGGTGGGCAGTCCACGCTTTCGCACTCGGTTGACTTCTGTGGCATTGCCGCGGCCAATGGCTACCCCGCTGTCGCGCATATCGAGGATGCGGAGGCGCTGGCGGAGAGGCTGCCTGCAAGCGGTAACGAGTTGACGTTCCTGCATCTCAAGATCCGGCCAGGCGTGACGGACAATCTTCCCCGGCCCAAGGTCACGCCGGTCGAGGTCGCGGCGCGCCTGCGCCAAACACTCGGTGAGGGCCGATGCTAGGGCGGCCCCTGTTGTTGAATCCGGGACCGGTGTCTCTGACGCCGCGGGTGCGAAATGCCTTGTTGCGCGATGACATGTGTCATCGCGAACCCGATTTCGCCGAGTTGATGCTGAGTCTGAAGACCGAACTGGGGGATATCTACGGCGCGGCCGACGCGGGCTTCGACCCTCTGCTGTTGACGGGCTCGGGCACCAGCGCCGTCGAGGCGATGGTCGCGAGTCTGGCCCCGAAGGACGGAAAGACGCTGATATTGAGCAACGGGGTGTATGGCGAGCGCATCGCCCGGATGCTGAGCGTGCGCGGGCGGCCGTTCACGGAGGTCCGGGCCGATTGGCTGTGCCCGATCGATCTCGTTGCGGTTGAAACCGCACTACAAGCGAACCCCACCGTCTCGCACGTGGTCGCGGTCCACAATGAAACCACGACCGGGCGTCTGAACGATATTCGAGGCCTTGCGGACCTCTGTCGGCGCTACGGAAAATGGCTGCTGCTCGACGCGGTCTCAAGTTTCGGCGCGGAAGCAATCGACTTCACGGAACCATGCCTGCTGGCGGTCGCCTCCACCGGAAACAAATGTCTGCACGGCATCGTCGGCATTGCGCTTGTGCTAGTTCGCAAAGACTGTTTCGCAGACCAATCGTCTCAAGCCGATGCCTTATATCTCGATCTCGCCAGCTACCAGAGCGATCAGCGGACGGGGTTCTCACCCTTTACGCAGGCCACCCACGCCTGCTTCGCGCTGGATGAGGCGCTGGCCGAGTTGCGTGAGCAGGGTGGCTGGTCGGCGCGGCGGGATCGGTACCGCCAACTGTCGCGACGTTTGCGCCGGGCCCTTGCGGGTCTCGGTGTCGCTTTGGTGCTGGAGGAGTCGGACTATTCGTCGATGATTTCGTCGTTCTGGATACCCAGCGGCTGGGACTACCAAGGCCTGCACGACGCCCTGCGCGACGCGGGCTTCATCATCTACGCCGGGCAAGGCGGTCTGTACCAGTCCATGTTTCGCATTTGCACCATGGGTAACATCGGCGACGACGATATGGATCGTTTGATCACCGCCCTCTCGGACATGTTCAGTGAGCGATCTGCATGATGTCGATTTCCCAAGCCGTAATCCTTGCCGCGGGCATGGGTACGCGCCTCGGCCACTTGGGCGAGGCGGCCCCGAAGGGCTTTATCGAACTCGATGGCGAACCGATTATCCGACGCTCTATCGCGAAGCTATCTCGCGCCGGGATCACGCATATCGTGATCGTCACCGGGCATTTGGCGCATTTTTACCTGGATTTGGCAGCGGAATTCGACGGCCTTGTGCGTACCGTCCACAACGACCTGTATGCCGATTCGGGTAGTATGTATTCGCTCTATCTTGCCCAGCCGGAGATCACTGGGCCGTTTCTGCTCCTCGAGTCGGACCTGATCTATGAATATCGGGCACTCGATGCGCTGCTGAGCCTGGATCAAGACAGTGCGGTCTTACTCTCCGGTTACACGGGCGCTGGCGACGAAGTCTATGTGGCCGCCGACAAGGGGCAGCTCACGGCGATGTCGAAGGAACGTCGTTCACTGCCGCAACAGCAGATTGCCGGTGAACTGGTTGGCATCAGCAAGATCTCCTACGGACTGTATCGCGACATCTGTGCTTGGGCGGAGACGCGCTTTACCGGCAGCCTGCGAGTCGATTATGAAACCGATGCCCTAGTGGCCGTGGCCGCCGATTCTCCCGTGTTCTGTCATCGCGTAGACGATCTCCTGTGGGCCGAGATCGACGACGAACATCACTTACGCCGGGCGCAGGCCCTTCACCACGACATCATGGCGCGAAATCTTGCAACTTAAGAATCTAATCAAGAAGAATTACGTCATTCTGGTGGACGATCGCATGGACGTGACGAAGGTTGTTGGAACTCCGTTCTCGCTACTTGCAACACGTTGCTGCAGCCATGAAGCCGAATGCCTGATGAATTTGGAGCGCCTGGGTTTTGAAAGTGCTCCAAAATTCATCAGTTCGAACGGAAACAGCCTGACCATGGAAAGGGTGACGGGGAAATCGCTGAACGGCCATCGTTTTATTGGTGAAGACCTCTGTCTCCGGATTCTAGAGATCGTGCATCAGCTGCATTGCTTGGGGTTTGCACACGGGAATCTGCGTCGCTCCAACATCTTTATCACGGACAGCAACGAGCCGATGCTGATCGATTTTGAGACATGCTGCCGGAAACCTAATCCACTCTTTCCTCTTGTCAAATTTAGCGACCAAGTGCGGCTGCACCTGCTGTGGCACTCCGCTTATGTCCAACCCCATCGCAAACGAGTCGCGACAATATTTCCGAATCATGTCAAGCTTGTGATGTATCTCATTACGCCGATCAGTCGAATCAGCGCCGTCTCAAAGGCTATCAAGAAGTCGATTAAACGGCGTTTTAGGCAGGCCCGAAATCTGTCGGATCATCAGCGAGGAGTCTTGTCCAAGTCGTCCCGCATAGAGAAGCTCTAACTATGAAACACACGCACTACATCAGGCAGAGTTACTTATTCTGCCTATATCGCAACTATATGTACGATTTCGAGAAGTATTTCACGGGACGAAATGTGTTGGAAGCGGGCCCGAACAAGGGCGCCTTGTTCGAAAAATACTATCCCAAAACGAAGAAATATACCCTGCTCGAGCCCAACAGGCATTTTGAGAAGGATTACATCAAGCTTCAGCGGCGCCACGCGAACCTGCATTACGAGATAAACACCTTCGAGGCGTTCGACCCCCACGAAACGTTCGACACCATTGTCATGATGGCGGTCATCGCGCATATCAGAGCGGAAGCCGATGAAATATTTAAGAAGATCGATGCGCTATTGAATGCTGACGGCTTTCTTGTGATCGAGACGAACAACACCAGGCGGAACCTTCGGGTGATGGCCCTGTGTGATGAAAATTATGAGCTAGTCGAAACCAAGCCATCCTATAACGGGGTCATGAAATGGCTGAAGATTGACTATAGAGACGTGATGGTCTACAAGAAGCCCTGACTAGATTGCTTGGGCGCACCGAATGCTTGCAGATGAGTCAAGTTCGTCGTTGTCGTTGTCGTTGTCGTCATCGACTCTCCGGCCTTGATCATCGTTCCGGCCGATCGCTTGTTCATGTCTGTAGTCAGGGCTTCCAGCCCTGAGACTGTCAGGCCAGGATGGCCTGACTACAGAGGCAGTTGCTCAGCCGGCCGGAACGATGATCAAGGCCGACTCTCCGACTACGATTGTGACAACGATGATCGCTGCCAAGCTTGCCAAAGCGGCGACCACGACTCGTCGGCCTGAGGCGAATCCTCGCTAGGGGGGCACCTCGAAAGTCAGCCCTGTCGCCGCGGGTGGTCCGTGCAGCTTAGGCGATTTCTGTCGACTTTCGCACCATCTTGCTTGCGTCTTCGCCCGACTTCGGTGTCGCGCCGGCAGGGGCATAGCCGAGCATGCTAGGCGCCGCTCAGGGGCGTGGATTTACCTGCTCGCTCAGCATCCGGTCGGCGCCATCCGAGCGCCGCGCTGGAGCGACATGAAGTCGCTACGCAACCGAACCAATCGTTCGATGAGTTTGCGGCGTTGCTCTGCATCCAGGGTGGCGTCCAACCGCACCAAGAGTTGCGTTAATGCTTGGCGCAGCTCGCGATGGGCGCGCTCCAGTGAAGTCGGCAAGTCGCGATAATCGACTAGCCAATCGGTCAGGAAGCGCTCGATGCGCGATGCCGAGGCGCCGTTGCGCAACAGCGCGATCAGTTCCCGACGCTTGGCATCGCGATACGCGTACCAAGAGGCGTTCTCTGGCATGCCCGAAGTCACCTCAAGCACCATCGCCCGTTGCGCTTCGGTGAGATCGCCGATCCACCAGTGCATGTTTTTCTCATAGCGTCTAGCACGCTTGCGCTGACGCTTGTCGGTATAGGCGGGACCGCTGTCCTCCGCGTCCTCTCTGGCCTCCTTGCGAAAGGTTCGCTCCAACGCGTCGATCTGCCGTTTGTCAAGAGCCGCCAGTAATGGGGCCGCGGCCTGCGAGGCAAGGGTGAAGTGGCGGCGATAGATGCGCTCGAACTGGTCCAGCAGGCAAGTGACGCCAGACTCGGTGAAGCCCTTACGGGCCTCATTCTGGGCGCTGTCGAAGAACGCCGCCAGATAAGGTAATTCCTGCTCTCTGTGCTTTGCCAGTGTGGCTTCCAACGTCGGCGACCAACGCTCCATCTGTTCGCCGTCGAGGCCCAAGTAATCGTCGGCGTAGCTCCCGATGAAAAAGTCCGCGGTGTTGTATGCGAGCCGCATGCTCGAGCAGCTGGAGAGCAACAACAGCATGGCGAGCATGCAGGGTAGCAGTGCCCACCGCTCGATCGTCACGAGCGGGGCTATGGTGATCTTCGGCATCTGGCTCCGTTTAACACCGGTGAGGTGTTCTAAGTACCCCCGCAATCGTCCCACAAATGCGAGATCAATGTCTCGGCGCCAACCGCATCGCGCTGAGTCACGCTGAAGCTATGCGTGCGCAGGTCTGCTTGCAGGGTGGCGGTGCAGCCCTGGTGTTCCCAGCGGACGTGCAGGCGGTGCGGCTCGGTCGGCTTGATGACCATTTTGCCGTTGAAGGCGACGGAGCCATTGCGCAGCGCGATCAAGGCGAGTTGATCGCGGACGACGGGCCAGGTGAGCCGCTCGGCGATCGCGTCGTTGCTGAGATTGGTGCGGTTGATCTCCTTGTGCCCAGCGGCGCCGCCGTTGTCCGCTGCCGCGTAGTCGTTGCTACCGGCGAACAGGTCGAGGTACCAGACCTGCGGGATGCCAGGCATGAATAGCTGGATGGCGCGGGCCAGCAACAGTTTGCGATCATCCTCGCCCAATGCGCTGTAAAAGGTCGCGTTGACTTGGTAGTAAGAGATCTTCTTCCCGTCTGGGCCGTACAGGTTCTTGACCCTGCCTCCGCGCTCGATGATGCGGTCCATGACGGCTTCGATCTCGGCGTCGTCGAGCAGGCCTGGACGCTGGACGCCGTCGACCTCGGCCCCGCGCAGGTCAAGCACCGGAATGCCGTCGTGGCAGCCGAGCATATTGATGGTCTCGAGCCCCTGGCTGGTCACCTCGTTGATCCAGTGCAGCAGATGCCCGTTGGTGCCACGCTCCAGCGCATCAATGACCAGGCCTGGGAAGAAGAAATCGTAGATCGGGAAGCCCTTCTCGGCGACTTCGGTGTGGAGCCCCTTGCCGTATTCCGCGTGCACCTCGGGAAAGATGATCAGGTCGTACTTTGCCGCGATCCCTTTGAGCCGCTCCAAATAGTCCCAGGTGCCGGGCTTGTTGAAGAAGTTCGGCTCGCCCGGCTGCTTGTGCAAGTAGGCGAAGGCATCCAGGCGGATAATCTTGGCGCCATAGGCGCGCAACTGCCTTAGGGTCTGGTCGTAGAAGGTCCAGACCTTCTCCGAGCCGGCATTTAGATCCATCTGCCCCAGATAGTCGCGGTTGTGCTCGAGGATGGGCCGAATCTGGTCCCTGAGGTAGGCGAAGCCGTCGAGGTCCATGTGCTCGATGTCCGTTCCGGTCTCGATGGCGGTATTGACCACCGATGCGATCTGAGTCGCGGTCTGCTCCGTGACGCCGTCGATGCTAGTCAGCGCCTGGGCGGAGACCGGCCGATAGCTGACCTGCTGATAGAAGGTATTCCAGTAAGGACGCGCGGAGCCATCGGGAAAACCGACTTTGAGAACCGGCAGACCGGGCTTGCGCATGAACAGCTTCTGCAGATGCTCTTCATGGGGAATCACGCAGCCGTCATCGTCGGGATCGCCGTAGGCGGCCCAGAACGCGTTCCAGTCGACAAAGAAGTCCCGGTACTCGGAGTCGTCGCCATGCTCGAGCAGGTCGCGAAATTGCGGTGACGCGACGGACAGATGATTGAGGATCAGGTCGAACTTGAACATGACCCCGAGCTCGTCCAGGTCGTGCAAGTCCTGCGGCGAGACGAGGTCGCGGTTGAGGCCATAGTCGATGATCGAGAAGCCGCGGTCGAGGTCGCTGTTAAAGAAGGTCGGTAGGATGTACAGCAGCGAGAAGGCGCCTTCAAGCTCTGGGCGCTTGAGTAGGTTCACCAGATCTGACAGGCGTCCCCCGACGCTGTCCGGGTAAGCGTTCAGCATCACGCCATTAGGCAGCGATTGCTTGACTGGCTCCGATTCGGTGCTCATGGCATGTGCTCTCGTCGTTATTTGGTCGAACCTGAGAAAATACGTCGGGCAAGAGGGTAAATGAGATCCGCTTGTGTTTCCAGGGTGGCCAACGAATGCCTTGATAGACCTCAAACGCTGTCCATCGATGACCAGAGGGTCTCTCCTGATTTGGCTCCTTCCTTACTACATTGGCTGATGGCGCCGCTGAACGGGGTGACGGCGTCCGCACATTGCGCGGTTAGCTGCCGATTGTGCCTTCGTTGGCCCTGGTAATCACTACAACCGACGGCCGTGGCGGCGTGCCGGGGTCGAATTCCGGCCACGCGTGGCGGGGTCCTCGAATGGTGGAGGCGCGCGCGAAGCCCGGATAATTCTTGGTGCCATCCGTTCCCGGCTGTGGCACGGCGACAAACGGTGTTTTGCCATCCAACGTATGGTAGAGGCTGAGTGTGACGATTCAATTTCGGCCGCGGTGTCGCAGTGCGTCGTGTCTGCTTGAACAGCGCAAGACCGGGCATGGTTAGAAACGACGCTTATCAATCTAGCCGCCGCGACGCGTTTCCGACATCCACGACCGGTCGAGCATAGAGCCGAGGACCGGCTGAAGTTGGCGGACCCGCCTGCGGGTTCGCGGGTTTCAACCAAGGTCGGGGAGGGCGGAAATCAGTCCGCCCGGAACGGCTATCGGCTCGGACGCGACATTAGTCGTCGTAGTCGACCTCCACGTCGAAGTAGTATACGACGCACTTGACGTAGTCGCCGTCGGTGAGAGCGGAGAAGGCGGTCTGGTAGTTGACCGTCTTGCAGGCATTGGGGCGCGACCAATCCTGTTCCCAGTAGATGTCCAGCGCACCGTTGCCACTGGTGTCGAAGCGTTGCATGTCCGCGCAACCGAGCACCTCCGTGGGCGCGACGGGTACCTGAAGGTAGTCGGCGAAGTTCAAATAGTAGTCGATGCGGTTCAGGGATTGCGCATGCTCGGCGCTGCCGCCGCATTCGATACCGCCGTTGATGATCTGGGTGGTGACGCCGAAGCCGGGCGTCAGGCCACCGTCCAGGTCATGCTGATTGGGTACCCAGGTACCGTCCAGGGCATGCAGCATGGACGGCTTCGGCGGCTGCGGGTAGACGTAGAAGAACACCGCGCTGGCCAGATTGAGCCAGGTATCGGCCACCAGGTTGGGCTGCTCCAGCAGGGTGGCCGCATCGCCGAACATCGCCTCCGAGAACGGACCGTAGTTGTAGTTGTAACTCAGCTGCTTGGCACCGCGGCCGAAATAGCTCTTGAACGCGCCCGCGCTCGGGTGACCCTGCGGGAAGCTGGCGCAGGCCCAGCGCTCGCCCTGCCAGGTGTCGGTATCGCACAGGCCGTAGCCGTTGGCCATGTCCTCGCTCCAGCCCAGCTCGCGCAAATAGACCAGACCCTGGCGCCACTGCGGCTCCGGCCACGCGACCGTATGCCCGCCGGTCTCTTGGGTGAAGTGCGCGAACATCGTCGCCAGTGCCTTGCGGCAGATGGCGTCGGCATCGCGGCCGTCGGCGTAATCGCCGCAGAAGGCGGGGAACTTGCCGATGGCCTTGAGGAAGTGCTCATAGGTGTACTCCGGCGCCCGGCGCGGGAACAGGAACTCCCAGTCCGCGACGGAGACGATGGCCTCGACCCGCTGCACGTTGGCCGGATTGGCCGGGTCTTCGGCCCTGATGGCCTCCACCGCGGCATTGTCCAGCGTGGCGATGGATGCGCGCACGGCCGCCATTTCGGGGCTGCTGGTCAATGTCGCCTCGGCGGCGAGCAGGTCGCTGAGCGCGACGACGGTCGGGCCGGTGCCATTTGGATCGGTGCCTGGGTCCGTGCCCGGATCGGTACCTGGGTCCGTGCCGGGATCGGTTCCGGGATCGGTGCCGCCAGCGCAGTCCGCATCGGCGGCGGCCAACCGCCAGACGCCCCACTCGCCGGTGCTGCCGGGCTGTTCGCCTTGGGTTCACCAGAATGCCTGCCACTGGTCATCGGCATGGCTGACGACGTCGCCCTCCACGTAGACCGCACCGGCATCCCAACCGGCGCAGGCCAGCGGCTGGCCGCCGCTCAGCCGTTGGTTCACCGTCACCTGGGCGGTGCTGCTCAAGCCGCCGTCGCTGACGGTGACCTCGAAGACGAAGCTGGTGTCGGCGCTGGCCGCGGGCAGCGAGGCGCTCGGCTGCGCCAGGGTCGGGTCGTCGAATACCGCCTCGGGTGTCGTCGGGGCGAGCTGCTGCCACTGATAGGTCAGCGAGTCGCCGTCCGGGTCGCTGGCGCCGAGGGCGGACAGCAATACGTCACTGGCGCCGATGATCTCGGCGCGGTCGGCCTCCGCCGCCGCCACCGGTGCCTGATTGCCGGGCAGGGGCTGCAGCACCACGCTGACGGTCTCGGTGCTCGTGCTCAGGCCATCGCTGACCGTGACCTTGAACGCGTAAGCCACCGGCTGGACTGCCTCGGGCAAGATGACGCCGGCAATGGCCTGATCCGCGGCCTGGATGCTGACCGACGGCGCGGCATTGGGCACCTGGCTCCAGCGATAGGTCAGCGCGTCGCCGTCGGCATCGCTGGCCTCGGCGAACAATTCGACCGGTATCTGCCCGCTGGGGTCCAGCGGTGCCGGGGTTGCTGACGCCTGCACCACGGGCGAGCGGTTGCCGGGGGCCACGCCGCCGCACTCCGCGGTGGCGCTATCGAGACGCTCCCAAGGGGTCTCCCAAGGCTCGGCGACGGCGTCGTCATCGGTGGGCAGATCGTCGGTGCCCGCCCACCACTTGGCGCGATACAGATCACCAAGCCAGCAGACCTGGTCGCCGCCGGAATAGGTCTTACCAGCAACGTAGGCATCCGCGGCCAGCGCGGACGCAAAGGGCGCTAGGGCCAATGTGACGGACGCGGCGAGCAGGGTCTTTTTCGTTGTTTGCATCGTGAGCCTCGGTTAGGGTTGCGGCTGGATTTTCGGCGACAGGCACCGGCGCGATCAGCGCCGTGCTCAGGCCGTAACGGTGAGACGAGAAGCTACGCTCAACACCGAGGCCGCGCTTTCTTCGCCGCGCCAAGCGTTTGTTCACGCGCGCCAAGGGCGCGGCCAGCCGCCGCCGAGCGGATCGAAACAACCCTAAGCACGGGGACTTGTGACTATGCCAGCGGGCTACTTTGCGCCGGCAACTGGCCTGCTTTGGAAGATGGTCGCCGGCTACGGACTCGACCCGACCAGGCTGTTTCAGGCCTGTGGCATCCCACCGGAGCGGATCGGCGACCCGGACCTGCGGTTGCCGAACGAGACCGCCGATCGGCTCTGGGCGCTGGCCGCCGAGCAGATCGACGACCCCTGCTTCGGGCTGCACGCCGCGCGCCATTTGCACCCGTCGCACCTGGGCGCGCTGGGTTACGCATGGTTGGCGAGTCCGAGCCTGCGCACGGCATTGCAGCGCCTGACACGCTACCTGCGGCTGCTAACGGACCAACGTGAGATTCTGCTCCAGGAGAGCGGCGACCAATTGCTGGTGGAAACGCGGCTGGAGCCCGGGGCGCTCGCACAGCCGGAACGCGCGCATGTCGCCATGACCGTCCTGATGACCATGTGCCGCTGGAACGTCGGCCCGGAGCTGCGGCCGCTCGCGGTCAGCTTTCACCACGACGCCAACCCCTGCGCCGCCGAGTTCGACGTCTTTTTCGGCTGTAGCGTCGAGTTCGCGTCGGAGCGCAATGGCATCGTGCTGCATCTGGACGACGCCGACCGGGCGGTTGAACCTCAGCGTGCGCACCCTGCAACGGCGTCTTGGGGCGTTGGAAACTAGCTTCGGCGACCTAGCGGAGCAGACCCGGCGTGAACTGATCGAGAACTGTCTGCGCGATCCGCGTCTGTCCATGACGGAAATCGCGTTCCGAACCGGCTTCTCTACCCACAGCGGTTTCTCCAATGCCGTGCGACGCTGGACAGGTATGGCGCCGAGCGCCTACCGCAAGCAGCTGATCGGAACATGCCTTTGAGGCGAGGTCGCTTGCCCAAGAAACGGACTTGCATCTCCTCGGTTTCGGCATCTTCAATCCGTTTTGCGCATTGGCGTCATGGAGCCCCGGCTGAGCCGTGCCGAGGCAGGCTTGATCTTGGCCTGACGGAAAGCATATCACTTGGCTGTGCCTGCGCTCCTCTGCCGGCACAGCTCTATTACGAGTGGCTATCAGGACCCGTCCATGAATTTGAGTTCACTGCGCCGGATGCGCCCCGCGGTACGGACCGCTGCTCTGCTATCCGTTTCGGCACTGCTGGCCATACCCCGCGTCGATGCCCAGCCCCGCGATGCCGGCGGCCCGCCTCCCTCGGTGCCGGTGATTGTCGCCGAGGCGCGACCGGCGCCCTTGGCCGAGCGCGTCGAGGCACTCGGCACGCTGCGCGCCAACGAATCGGTCGCCATCACGTCCAACGTCACCGAGACGATCTCCGTCGTGCACTTCGATGACGGTCAGCGTGTCAGTGAGGGCGACCTGCTAGTGGAAATGACCAGCGCCGAGGAGCACGCGCTGCTGGAGGAGGCTCAGGCGCGTGTCGCCGAGGCCCGGAGCCAATATGACCGGGTGCGCTCCCTTGCCAAGCAGCGCTCGGCCTCCGAGTCGCTGCTCGACGAGCGCAAGCGCGATTTGGACACGGCGCGCGCGGTGTTGGTGGCGTTGGAGTCGCGGCTTGCGGATCGGGTGGTGAAGGCGCCGTTCGATGGCGTTGTCGGCCTGCGCAACATCAGCCGCGGGGCCTTGGTAGAGCCCGGCGACCTGATCACGACGCTGGACGATGACAGTCTGATGAAGCTCGACTTCACGGTGCCAAGCCTGTACCTGGCGCAACTGAAAGCGGGCCTTGAGATCCAGGCCCGCGCGCGGCCCTATGGCGAGCGTGTTTTCGACGGCGTCGTTCGTGGTATCGACAGCCGCATCGACCCGGTGACCCGCTCGGTGCAGGTACGGGCGCTGCTGCCGAACCCGGCACGGGCGCTGCGGCCCGGACTGCTGCTCCGGGTAGAATTGCTGCTAGACCCGCGCGAGGCGCTGGTGGTGCCAGAATCGGCCCTGATGCAACAGGGTACCAATCACTTTGTGTTGCGGCTGGTGGACGGCGACGATGGGCCGACGGCGGAGCGCCTGCAGGTGCAGATCGGTACTCGCGAGCCTGGCATCGTGGAGATTCGCGACGGCCTAACCGCCGGTGACCAGGTCGTCACCGAGGGTCAGGACAAGGTCCGCCCCGGACAGCCGCTGCGCGTATTGGCGGTGGACGACGGTACCCGTGACCTGCGCGATATCGTGGGGGCCGACCAATGACGCTTCGAACGACGCGGACGGCTGCGGTTAGACGGGCAGATCGAGCAGTGCGG
Source organism: uncultured Gammaproteobacteria bacterium (assembly GCA_963698775.1). Classification (GTDB taxonomy): domain Bacteria; phylum Pseudomonadota; class Gammaproteobacteria; order Chromatiales; family Chromatiaceae; genus Thiohalocapsa. Next base: position 15,185 of record CAVOSE010000019.1, on the reverse strand, counting down.
CCATGAAGCTCTCGGACATCTCCGTCACCCGCCCTGTCCTCGCCACGGTGATGTCGCTGCTGCTGGTCGCCTTCGGCCTGGTCGCCTTCGATCGCCTGCCGCTGCGCGAGTATCCCGACATCGATCCGCCGGTGGTCTCCATCGAGACCGTCTACCCCGGCGCCGCCGCCAACGTGGTCGAGACCCGCATCACGCAGCTGATCGAAGACCGCATCGCCGGCGTCGAGGGCATTCGCACCGTTGAATCTAGCAGCCAGGACGGTCGCTCCGAGATCACCGTACAGTTCGACATCGACCGCGATATCGACGGCGCTGCCAACGACATTCGCGACCGCGTCTCGGGGATCCTCGACCAGCTCCCGGTGGAGGCCGAGCCGCCGGACATCCAGAAGGTGGACAGCAACGAAGACGTCATCATGTGGCTGAACCTGGTCAGCGACAGGATGACCGTGCCGGAACTCACCGATTACGCCCGCCGCTATTTGGTGGACCGCTTCTCCGTGCTCGACGGCGTCGCGCGGGTGCGGGTCGGCGGCAATCAGACCTATGCCATGCGGGTCTGGATCGATCGCAGCGCGCTGGCGGCACGCGGGCTGACGGTGGCCGACGTCGAGGCCGCATTACGTGCCGAGAACCTGGAATTGCCCGCCGGTAGCGTCGAGTCCATCGACCGGCAGTTCACGGTGCGGCTTGATCGCAGCTTCCGCGATGCCGCCGACTTCGCGCCAGTTGGTGCTGGCCCAGGGTGCCGACGGCTATCTGGTGCGCCTGGGCGACGTCGCGCGGGTCGAGCGCGGCACCGAGGAAGATCGCACCTTCTTCCGCGGCAACGGCGTGCCGATGGTCGGCATCGGCATCATCAAGCAATCCACCGCCAACACCATCGCCGTCGCCGATGCCGCCAAGGCCGAGATGGCCCGCGTCAACCCGAGCCTGCCCGAGGGCATGGAGATCAAGCAGAGCTACGACACGTCGGTGTTCGTCAAGGACGCGATCAAGGAGGTCTACAAGACGCTCGGTATCGCCATTGGCCTGGTGGTGCTGGTGATCTTCCTGTTTCTGGGCTCGGTGCGGGCCATGCTCGTGCCGGCCGTGACCGTGCCGGTGTCGCTGGTGGCGACCTTCACGGTGCTCTATGCGTTGGGCTTCTCGATCAACATCCTGACATTGCTGGCGCTGGTGCTGGCCATCGGCCTGGTGGTGGACGACGCCATCGTCGTGCTGGAGAACATCCACCGGCGTATGGAGCAGTACGGCGAGACGCGACTGGTGGCCGCCTTCCGCGGCACCCGGCAGGTCGGCTTCGCGGTGGTCGCGACCACGGTGGTGCTGGTGGCGGTGTTCGTGCCGATCGCCTTTCTGCAGGGCGATGTCGGGCGGCTGTTCTCGGAATTCGCGCTGACCATGGCCGCGGCCGTGATCTTCTCCACCTTCGTCGCCTTGTCGCTGTCGCCGATGCTCGCCTCGCAGATCCTGCCGCAGGCGCACGGCAACGAAGGCCGACGGTTCAGCCTGAGCGCCGGCGTCGACTGGGTCTTCGCGCGAGTACGCCGCGGCTACGGTGCCTGCTGCGCCTGTTGCTGCGGCAGAAGTGGCTGGTGCTGATCGCGCTTCGCCGCGACCATCGCCAGCTGCCTATTGGCTGTTCCAGCAGGTTCCGCAGGAATACGCGCCGAAGGAAGATCGCGGCGCCTTCTTCGTGCTGGTCAACGGCCCGGAAGGCGCCTCCTATGGCTTCATGGAAGAGTACATGGACGAGATCGAGCGTCGGCTGCTGCCCTACGCCGAGTCCGGCGAGGCCATCCGCGTGCTGGTGCGCACGCCGCGCGGCTTCGGCGGCGGCGCCGCCTTCAACACCGGCATCGTCATCATGGTGCTGAACGACTTCGGCGCCAGCGCGCTCCGGCTGGGTCGATCATGGACGAGATCCGGGCCAAGCTCGGCGACCTGCCCGGCGTCAAGGCCTTCCCGGTCATGCGCCAGGGCTTCGGCGCGCGCATCGCCAAACCGGTGCAGTTCGTCATCGGCGGCGGCAGCTACGAGGAGCTGGCGGCGTGGCGCGACACCCTGGTCAAGGCCGTCGAGGCCGACAACCCCGGCCTGGTCGGCTTGGACTGGGACTACAAGGAGACCAAGCCGCAGTTGCGTGTGCAGATCGACTACGACCGCGCGGCAGACCTCGGCGTCAAGGTCGGTACCGTCGGGCCGCACGCTGGAGACCATGCTCGGCTCGCGCAAGGTCACCACCTACATCGAGAGCGGCGAGGAATACGACGTCATCCTGGAGGGCGAGCGCGACGCCCAGCGCACCCCCGGCAGCCTGGCCAACCTGTACGTGCGCTCCGAGCGCAGCGGCGAGCTGATCCCGTTATCCAACCTGGTCAGCATCACCGAGCAAGCCGACTCGCAGAGCCTGAACCGCTACAACCGCATCCGCGCCATCACGTTGGAGGCCAACCTGGCCGACGATCTCGCGCTGGGCGATGCCCTGAGCTATATGGAGGCCAAGGTCCGCGAGTTGCTGCCGGAGCAGGCGCAGATCGACTATAAGGGCCAGAGCCGCGACTTCCGCGATAGCGCCGAGGGCATCCTGTTCGTGTTCGTGCTTGGGTTGGTGGTCGTGTTCCTGGTTCTGGCCGCCCAGTTCGAGTCCTGGGTGCATCCGTTCGTGATCATGCTCACGGTACCGCTCGCGATGGCCGGTGCGCTGCTCGGCCTGTGGTGGACCGGCCAGACGCTGAACATCTACAGTCAGATCGGTCTGATTATGCTCGTGGGGCTATCGGCCAAGAACGGCATCCTGATCGTCGAATTCGCCAACCAGCTGCGTGATCAGGGCAAGGAGTTTCGCGCCGCGCTGCTGGAGGCCGCCGATGTGCGCTTGCGCCCCATCGTCATGACTGGCATCACCACCGCCGCGGGCTCCGTGCCGCTGTTGCTCAGCAGCGGCGCTGGTGCCGAGACCCGCGCCGTCATCGGCACCGTCATCCTCGCCGGTGTGCTGGCGGCAACCGTTTTCACGCTGTTTGTCGTGCCGGTCGCCTACGACCTACTCGCGAAACACACCGGCTCGCCAGGGGATGTCTTGCGGCGATTGCAGCGGGAGGAAGCCGCGTCAGACGGGGGTGATAATGACATTGACGATATGAATCCGGTGCAAGGCGTCAACGTCTGATCCTGTCCCGCGGACTGACGGGCGCCAACAAAGCGCCTGCGGGGACGTTAATTGGCTCGGGTTTCGGCTGGCCGCAATACCGCAACAAAGGGTGCGCTCAGTGGCGGTGTGAAGGTCGCGCTCTGGATCGGCGGATTGACAGGCGGGCTGACTGCGATGCGGACGGTGCGATCGACAATCTTAAGGCGTTCGCGCAGTTCCGGGGTGATGTGCACCGTTCCCTCGCTGTCCGCCAAGATGACGTGGCGGATGCCTAGGGCTGATGCCACCCGATGCCACTCTTCGGGACCGGCGACAAACAGCGCGATCGCGGCGGCAGCTGCCGCTGTCGCCTCGTCGTGCACAATGGTCACCGATTGGGATGCGCGGGCGGGCCGCCCGTTGCGGGGATTCAGGATCTGGTGGTACGCGACACCTTGGTAGATCCAGTCCCGATCATGGGCGGCGCGGGTGACGACGCTCTCGCCGCCCTGAATATTGAGCGTTGCAAAGACCCCGGAGCCGGTTGCCCGCGGAATTGGGACGCGCCAGGGTTGACCGCTGCGGTTGCCGATGGCACGCACATCGGAGCCGCTCTGCACCTGGGCATGATGGACTCCGGCCTCGCGCAGGCGGGCAATGGCGAGATCGATCGCATAGGCTCGGATGAGCGGTGCAAAGTCCAGACGCAGTGAACTATTAAGTCCGCGAAGCTGCGAGCCGTCGATCTGTATATCCGACATCTGAGGGTGCGCCTTCAGTAGCTGTCCGATGGCATGGTCGGGAGGCGGTCGCATGCCTTCGGGCACCTCCACGTTGAATCCCCAGAGTGCGATCAGCTTGCCGATGGCGGGGTTGAAAAGACCATCGCTCAAGTCGGAATAACGTTGGCTGAGTCGAATCAGCGAGAGTACGGAGGGTGGCGCGAGGAAGCTTTCTCCCGTGGGAAGCAGGCGATTCACCATGGCCATGGACCCGTCGTTCCAGGTATTCAGATCTTGTTCAAGAGCGGCAAAGTCACTCCGAATGCCATCCGCTGCCTCTTCGGCTTGGGCGCGCTCGACTTGCGCCATTTTGACATCAACCATATCGCCGAAGGCATCGAAGGTCACCGTGACCGACGGTGTCTCACGGCCGCACCCCGACAGCAGAGCGAACAGCACCAACAGGCAAAAGCCCGCCAGGGGTTGGCGCGTGGGTTGGTGCGTAGGATGCCATGGCGGGTTTCGCGTCTGCTGCATATCGGTGTCGGCGTGTGGCCTCATGGATGAACGACTCCTGCCCGCACGTGATGGGGTGCATGGTTCGGATCGAGAGGCCGAGCGCTGGGCGGCGGACTCATACCCTCGCTGGAACCGTGGCGGAGACTCAGGCGGATATCTTGTATTGAACCGTTAGGCACTGAATCCGCCGTCCAGTTCGCTGCTGAAGAATAGTCGAGGCCCGGCACGGCCACAACCGGTGCGCCTCGATGCATCAATCTGAAAATGCGAGTTGCACCACGAAGCGGAGGCAGGATTTCGCAGTGATGGACGCTAGTGCAGGGTGCTGGGCGGGCCGAGGTCGTCATGCTTGATCGGCAGCAGTTCGGCGAAGCGACCTTGCGCTGATGTGAAGTGCTGAAAGCGCGGCGAGCCGAAGGTGCGACTGCCGTTTTTGGCGGTCAGCGGCTCGATCGGCACTTGCGCGACCCAGGTGCCATGTCGTGTCTCCAGCGCCAGCGAGACCACGTCGAGGCGGTACGGCGACTCGCCGATGGAGCCGTAGCGATCGATAATCGCGTCCAGTTCGTCGAGCCGTTCCCGTGGCAGTGACCACGCCTCCATGATGGTGAAAACAAAGTCGGCCTGGTGGAGTTCGGCCAGTTGTTTGATGGCGCGGGCAGAGTTGTCCTTCGCCTCTTCGCTGCCGGTGGCGAGCATGACCGGGAATGCGCCGCCGCCAGATAGGTTTGCGACGAATGCGAACGGCGCCAGAGTCTCTCCGTTCTCGACGAAGCCGCGAGCGGCATCGATCAGCGGGTCAATCAGGTTTCGATAACTGCTTGGTATCGCACTCATAGGCTGCGCCTCCGCGGTTGTTGGATGCGTTGACGCGGTTGGTTCACCGTCGCCAGAAGGCGGGTGTCAACAACACCAGCAGGGTGAAGACCTCCAGGCGTCCCAGCAACATCGCGAAGCACAGGATCCAGATGCCGGTGTCATGCATGTCGTAGTAATCGGCGCCGACCGTGGCTAGCCCAGGGCCGAGGTTGTTCATGCACGCGGCCACCGCCGAGAATGAGGTCATCAGGTCGAGACCGGTCGCCGCAAGCGCCAGGTACATAAAGGTGAAGGCGGCAACGTAGAGCGAGAAAAACCCCCAGACCGCGTCGACGACGCGGTGGTTGATGACCTTCTTGCCCACGCGCACCGGCAACTGCGCGCTCGGATGAATCAGCCGACCGATTTCGCGCAGCCCCTGCTTGATCAGCAACAGGAAGCGGATTACCTTGATGCCGCCACCGGTGGAGCCGGCGCAGCCGCCGACAAAGGCCAGGAACAGCAGCAGGATCTCCGTGAATGGTGGCCAGACATAGAACTCCGCCGTGGTGAAGCCCGTGGTGGTACCGATGGAGACGACCTGGAACAACCCCTTGGTGAAGGATTCGCCCCAGTCGATGTAAGTGTTGGTCCGGAAGAGCGTTATGGTGACGATGGCGGTGACGAGCACCATCAAGAACAGATAGAAGCGAAACTCGCTGTCGCGGGCGTAGACCAACGGGTTGCGGCTGCGCACGGCGATGAAATGCAGTGCGAAGTTGACCCCGGAGAGCAGCATGAAGACCACGGCAATCATCTCGATCAGCGTGCTGTCGAAGTAGCCGATGCTGGCGTCATGGGTGGAGAAGCCGCCGATGGCGACGGTGGAGAAGGCATGGCCGATGGCGTCGAACGCGGACATGCCGGCCGCCCAATAGGCGAGGCCGCAGGAGATGGTCAGTCCCAGGTAAATGTACCAGAGTGCCTTGGCGGTCTCGGTGATGCGGGGGGTCAGCTTGGCATCCTTGACCGGCCCCGGCGTTTCGGCTCGGTAGAGCTGCATGCCGCCGACGCCGAGCATGGGCAGGACCGCGACCGCCAGTACGATGATGCCCATGCCGCCCAACCATTGCAGCTGCTGCCGGTACCAGAGCATGGAATGCGGGAGTTCGTCAATGCCGAGGATCACGGTCGCGCCGGTGGTGGTGAGGCCCGACATCGACTCGAAGATCGAGTCCGTCAGCGAAAGATCCGGCACCGGCGAAATCCAGAACGGAAGCGCGCCGGAGAGCGCTAGGGCCACCCAGAACAGCACCACCACCAGGAAACCGTCGCGCAGGCGAAGTTCCCGATGCTTGGTCGCGACCGGTAGCCAGATCAGCGTGCCAATACCGAGGATGAGTACGAAGGCGTAGATGAACGGCATCCCTGCGCCATCGCCATAGAGCAGCGCCACCGCCGCGGGCGGCAGCATGGTTACGCTGAAGACCATCAGCAGTAGCCCCAGCACCTTTTGGACAGCGACGAATTTCTTCATCAATCAGAAGAACGTGATTCCGACCTGGAACAGCCTTTCCACCTCGGGCACCTTGAGCTTGTCCTGGAGGAAAAGGATCACGTGGTCCTCTGGCTCGATGACAGTGTCATGGTGGGCGATGATCACCACGTCGCCGCGGACGATGGCGCCGATGCTGGCCCCCCTGGGCAGGTTGATCGCTTCGATCGGGCGCCCGACCACCTTGCTCGAGCTCTGATCACCGTGGGCGATGGCCTCGATGGCCTCCGCGGCGCCGCGCCGCAACGAGTGCACCACGACGACATCGCCCCGGCGAACGTGCTTGAGTAGGCTACCGATGGTGGCCTGCTGTGGCGAGATGGCGATGTCGATCGGGCCGCTCTGTACTAGGTCGACGTACGCGGTGCGGTTGATCAGAGCCATGACCTTGCGCGCGCCGAGGCGCTTGGCCAGCATCGCTGAGAGGATGTTGGCCTCGTCATCGTCGGTAACGGCGCAGAAGACATCCGTATCCTCGACGTTCTCTTCCAGCAGGAGTTCTTCGTCCGCGGCGTCGCCGTGCAGCACGATGGTGCGCTCCAGGGCCTCGGCGATGTGTTTGCAGCGATCGAGATCCCGCTCGATAACCTTGACCCGATAATGACGCTCGGTGGCGCGGGCCAAGCGCGTCCCGATGTTGCCTCCGCCGGCAAAGATCAGCCGCTTATAGGGCTTCTCCAGCCTTCTGAGTTCACTCATCACCGAGCGGATGTGCTTCGGGGCGGCGACGAAGAAGACCTCGTCGTCGGCCTCGATGACGGTATCGCCCTCCGGCTGAATGGCACGGTCGTGGCGATAGATCGCCGCTACCCGAGTGTCCACGTGTGGCATGTGGTCGTAGAGCGCACGCAACTCGTGCCCCACCAGCGGGCCGCCGTAGTAGGCGCGCACCGCCACCAGGCGCATGCGTCCCCCGGCGAAGTCGGTGACCTGCAGCGTGCCTGGGTTCTCGATCAGGCGCAGGATGTAGTCGGTGACCAGCTGCTCCGGGCTGATGCGCACGTCGATAGGCAGGGCATCGGGGCCGAACAGTTCCTCTTGCTCGAGAAAGCTCGGCGCGCGCACGCGGGCGATTTTGGTGGGCGTGTGGAACACCGTGTAGGCGACTTGGCAGGCGACCATGTTGGTCTCGTCGCTGTTGGTCACCGCGATGATCATGTCCGCGTCCTCGGCGCCAGCGCGCCGCAGCACGTCCGGATGGGCGCCATGGCCTTGCACCGTGCGCAGGTCGAAGCGGTCGGCAAGCTCGCGCAGACGGGCGCCGTCGGTATCCACCACGGTGATGTCGTTGGCCTCGCTGACCAGGTTGGCGGCCACCGAGGTGCCAACTTGGCCAGCGCCGAGGATCAGGATTTTCATGCGAAACCGGTGGCGCGCTGAGGGTGGAGGCGGGCGCGCCAACTGGCGGCGCAAGGAACTCCGCGGTTCGGAAACGCCACCTGACTACGCTTGACTCGCTGCTGTATGCCGTCGGTGTTCACCGACGTTCCTTGATCTCGATGCCCAGGGAGCGAAGCTTGCGATACAGGTGCGTCCGTTCCATGCCTGCCTCTTTAGCCATTTTGCTGACGTTGCCGATGTGTTTATCAAGCTGGTATTCCAGGTACGCCTTCTCGAACTGTTCGCGGGCCTGGCGCAGGGGCTGGTCGAAAGAGACCATGCCCTCTAGCGGTAGCGTGGGTACCGGTGGCGCCGAGCCGAGCGCCGTCTCCACCTCGTTCTGCGTGATCTCGTCGCCGGCGCCGAGGATGAGCACTCGCTGGACCAGATTCTTCAGCTCCCGGATATTGCCGGGCCAGCTGTAGTTGCGCAGGAAATTCTGCGCGCCGACGCTGAAGCGCCGGTACGGCAATTTTTCGTGGGTTGCGAAATAGTCGACGTAGTAATTCAGGAGATCCGGAATGTCTTCTGCGTGCTCGCGCAGCGGCGGGATGTTCAGCGGTACGACGTTGAGGTGGTAGAACAGGTCCTCGCGAAAATCGCCGCAGCGGACTTCTTCTTTTAGGTCGCGCTGGGTGGCGGCGATGATGCGCACGTCGATCGCGACCGGGTCGCTACCGCCGACCCGGAGGAACGATCCGGTGTCGAGGGCGCCCAGCAATTGTCCCTGCGCCTCCAGGTCCATGTCCGCCACCTCGTCGAGGAGCAGCGTACCGCCCGCGGCTTGTTCTAGGCTCCCGTAATGGACGTGGCCGCCCTCCTCGCTGCCGAACAACTCACGCGCGGCATTGCCGCGCGCGATCCCGGAGACGCCGAGGTCAATGAAGGGGCGTTCCTTGCGCGCGCTCTGGGAGTGCAGAAAGCGGGCGAAGGTCTCACGTCCGGAGCCGGCCTCACCAGTGATCAGCACCCAGGTGTCGTGCTGGGCGATGCGCTTTACTTGCTCGCGCAAACGCTGCATCGCGGCGGAGCGCCCAGCCGGTTCATGCACTAGCGGTGCACGCCGCCGCAGGCCGACGTTCTCGCGTTCGAGCTTTTCCGCCTCCAAGGCACGCTCGACGGTGAGCAACAGCTTGGCCATCGACAGCGGCTTTTCCAGAAAGTCGTAGGCACCCAGGCGGGTCGCCTCGACCGCGGTTTCGACGTTGCCGTGGCCGGACATCATAATGACCGGGCAGGGTAGACCGTCGTCCTCGGCCCACTCCTTGAGCAGACTGATGCCGTCCAGGTCGGGCATCCAGATGTCGAGCAGCATCAGGTCAGGCTTTCGGTCGCGAAGGGCGTGCCGGGCCGATTCGCCGTTCTCCGCGTTCGCAACGGTGTAACCCTCGTCCTCGAGGATATCCTGTACGGTTTCGCGGATGTCGGGCTCGTCGTCCACGACGAGGATATGGGTCGCGCTCATGGTTCTCCTGCTTGCCGGATCGGCGTCACCGAAGCGGATGGGTCGTCTCGCCAAACCGGTAGTCTGGCGGTGAAACGTGCCCCGAGTTCGGCGTTCTCTGCGGCGATGATACCGCCGTGTTCCTCAATAATCTTCTTGACGATGGCTAGCCCCAGCCCGGTGCCTCTGGTTTTGGATGTGACATAGGGTTCGAACAGCCGATCGAGCAGATCCTGAGGGACGCCGCCGCCATTGTCGGCGATGCTGAACTCGATGGCCGGCGATTCGCTGTCGCGGATCAGGCGCGTGCAGACGCGGATCTGGCCGTCATCGCGCCCTTCCAGGGCCTCGCCGGCATTTTTGAGCAAGTTGTGGATGACTTGTCGTAGCCGCTTCGAGTCGCCGCGGACCAACGCGCCTTCGGCATCTAGGTCCGATGAAATTTGATTGGCTCCAGCACGATACAGTTCCAGCACCTCCGCCACCAGGGCGTCGAGATTGAACGGCTGTTCCTGCATCTGCGGCGCGCGGGCATAGTTGGCGAAGTCGTTGACCATCGCCTTCATGGCCTCGACCTGCTGCACGATGGTGTGGGTGGCGCGGTCGACCACGCGCGCATCGGGCTCCGGCAGTTTCGTCAGCAGCTTGTGTCGCAGGCGTTCGGCGGAGAGTTGAATCGGGGTCAACGGATTCTTGATCTCGTGGGCCAGCCGGCGGGCCACCTCGCCCCAGGCCGCGTCGCGCTGGGCGCGGATCAGCGTGGTGATGTCGTCAAACACCACCACATGCCCCACTGCCGCGCCGCTGGTGCTGATAAGCGGGCTGCCGCGGCACATCAGTACCTGGCGGCCGTCGTTGCCGATCAGCGTCACTTCTTCGCGCCACTCCAGCCCGGCGGCGATGGATCGGCGCACCGTCTCGGCCCAGTGGATAAGCCTGGGGTGGGCCGCCTCCAAACCGTCCAGCGAGAGTTGTGCATCGGACTCCTCGCTGAGGCGTAGGATCTGACGCGCGGCCGGGTTCAGCGTCCCGAGATTCTGTGCCTCGTCAAAGGCGATGACGCCGCTGGAGAGCCGACGCAGCACCGTTTGCAGATAACTGCGCTGCTCTTCGACCGCGCGCTGGCTGCGGGCGGTCTGGTCGCGCGCCTGGGCGATTCGCTTGGTCATGGCGTTGAAAGACGCCACCAGGAAGGCGAGTTCGTCATCGTGGGCCGGCAAAGGCAGTTGTTGCTCGTAGTTGCCCTCGGCCACCGCGCGGGTGCCGCGGGCGATGTCCGCCACCGGTGCAGCTAGCCGCCGGGCGGTGGCGAAGGCCGCCAACAGCGCGGACGTGAGCCCGAACACCAGCACCAGCGACAGGGTCAACGAAAAGCTGAACTTGAGCGAACGTCGTAGGTAGGAGAGCTCGCTGTAGCGGTTGTAGGCGTCCTCCAGCTTCTGCGCCAACTCGCTGATGCGTGCCGAGGTTGGGAAGATGGCCTGCAACAGCATCGGGCGCGCGCGCGGGTCGCTGACCAGCACGCGGACAATCAATTCGCCGTCGTCGCTGGTCTCGAGGCCGACGTAGTCGACCCCCATGCGCAGACCCTGCAAGATTTCGCGCTCCGGGTGATCCGGGACCAGCTGGGTGGGGTCGTCGATGGCCGTGCCGAGCACCTGGCCCTTGGGATCGAACACGGTCAGCTCCAGTGCGCCGGCCTGGCGGCGCATGCTGCCGAGGCTCAGGGCCAGCGCGGTGGAGGATCGATCCTGGATACCGGAGAGCAACTCCGTGTTGTACGTCATAGCACCCGTTGATTCAGATCCAGCGAGGCCTGATTGAGGGTCAGGGCGTCCTGCATGGCGCGGTCGATCTCGACGTCGAACCAGCTGTCGATACCCCGCAACAGGAAGCTCAGCGAGAAGTAGTAGACGACGCCAACAGGCAGCAGCGAGATCAGCGCGAACAACAGGACCAGGCGCCCCGTCAGTCGTGAGCCAGCGGATTGGGGTCGGTAGCGGACCACCAGCTTGACGACATTGAGCACCACCAGCAAGGTCAGCGCAACAGCCCGATCAGCACCAACGACAGCAGCGGCACGAAGACGCGGCTCAACTACTCGGAGTTCTGCACGGCATCGCTCATCAGCGACAGGGCGACGAACAACGCCACGAGCATCAGTGCGCGACGGGGAGTGCGCCGAGTCTGCGAATCGGCTCCCCTCTAGGGTTGCAGCGGCCATGAGGTCCAACCGCTGGAGAGTTGCCAGGATGGCAGCAGGTAGGCCATCGGACGCAGAGGTAATGGCAGCTCTTCGGTGTCGAGAGCGGCCTTGATATGGATCTCGTAGTCGAGTTCCGGATCGAGCCGTGCTGTCGGCCCACGAGTGCAAGCCATGGATCTCACCCAGCGCGGTCATGGCCGCATCCCGCGTGACAAAGCTACGGCCGCCTCACCGGGCAGGCGTGACCTGATAGCGCTCCGATAGCGGCTTGTAGTGGATTCGGTAGCGCAGGCGCTGATCGAGTAGGCTTTCGTCCCAGATCCATGCGTCCGCGCGCGAACCTGGACGTGGACCTCCATCGTCAACGGCACCCCGTTGTCGAGGGCCTCGAGGGCCGCTCGCTGAAACCGTAATCGATCTGTGCATCCAGGTAGTAGTTGTCGTCGACGAGGAGCGTCTCGACCTTGGACACTGAAACTTCGCGGCGAGGCCGGCGATAAAGGCGAGTGTCAGCAGGCTGCGAACGCCACAGACGCAAGCTGCGGTGAGCGCGGGGCCATTACGAGGACTTTTGCAGCTTGGCATAGTAAAAGCCGTCGCCCCCGCCGATCGTCGGCAAGGTCTGGCGCCCGTGCTTGCGCTCGAACCCCCAGTCCGCCGCGATGCGCAGCTCACGGGCGTCGGCGTGGCGGTCAGGAAGATGCGCATTGGCTCGTTCTCCTGGCTCAGCAGGGAACAGGTCACGTAGAGCAGATGTCCTCCAGGTTCCAGCAATTCCCAGCAGACCGTCAGGATTCCTGCGTTTGATGCCGCGTTGCTGATGTCCGAGTCGCGGCGCAGCCACTTGATGTCGGGGTGGCGGCGGATAACGCCGGTGGCGGAGCAGGGTAGGTCAAGCAGGATGCGTCGGTACCTGCGATCGGCCCAAGCGCCTTGCTGGCCGTGCGGCGTCACCCTGCTCGACGCGGGCAGTCAAGCCCAAACGGTCCAGGCCTTCGCGTACCCGGGACAGGCGCTCGGGGTCGATGTCGATAGCCGTGACATCGGCCTTCGTTACCCGAGGACTCGAGCAGGTGCGCCGTCTTTCCGCCAGGGGCCGCGCAGGCGTCGAGCACGGACTCGCCGGCTTGCGGATCGAGCAGTTGGGCCGCCAACTGGGCGACTGGCGTCTTGAATCGAGACCTGACCATCGGCGAAACCCGGGAGCAGCTCCGCTGGAATCGGTTTGTCCAGCAATAGGCCCGCCGCGACCAGGGGAGCGGGCTCCTCGACGATACCACCGGCGGCAAGCCTTGCGGCGTAGTCGGCACGGCTGATTTTATTGAGGTTGACCCGAAGGAACATCGGAGGATGGCCGTTGCTGGCCTCTACGATCGCCTGCCAGTCATCCGGCCAATCGGAGCGCAGGCGTTTCAACAGCCAACTCGGAAACCACCACTTGGCCTCCTGACGCTTGGCGATACGCTGCTCCAGTACCCTGTGTTCCCGTAAAAACCGCCGCAGCACCGCGTTGACCAGACCAGCGGTGCGGGGCTTGCCCAAGGCGCGGGTGGCATCGACTGTCGAAGAAACGACCGCATGGGGCGGGATCCGCATCGCATCGAGCTGGTAGAGCCCGATCAGAACCAAGGCCTCCACATCCCGATCCGCCGCATTGAATGGCTGGCGCAACAGCAGCTCGCAGAATGCCTCAAGACGGGACAGGCGGCGCAGGGCACCGTAACTGATCTCCTGCACCAGGGCATTGTCACGGGGATCTTCGAGCCTTGCGACGTCGCTTAACGCGGCGGTCAGCGATCTTCCATCGGTGCGCACGGCACGCAGGGTCAGAGCGGCCGCGGTCCGTACCCGGACACCCTGCGGGTGCATGCCCTGAGGCACCTTGGTCGCCTGTTCAGCCAAGTGTTTCTCCATTCATGATGCGGGCGTTGAGGAAATCCTTTGTGCTCATGACCCGTTTGCCGGCGGGTTGCAGCCGGGTGATGCGCAGGATGCCGTCTCCGGTTGCGACATCGATGCCTGCCCGGTTAGCGGCCAGCACGAAACCAGGAACAGCAAGGGTCTTGCCGTCCATCGGCTGGGTGGACCAGATGCGTAAAGCATCGGGGCCGAGACGGGTCTGTGCCACGGGCCAGGGATCGAAGGCGCGCACCTGTCGGTCGATCTCGATCGCGGGACGTTTCCAGTCGATCCAGGCTGCTTCTTTTGACAGCTTCGATGCGTAGGTCGCCTGTGCATCGTCCTGCGGTTGTGGCACGGCGGAGGCATCCAAAATGCCCGGAAGCGCCTCGATCAGCGCTTGCGCGCCGACTTGGGCAAGTTTGTCATGCAGCGTCCCGCCCGTGTCCGTTGCCTCGATGGCCAGGGTCTTTGTCAGATACATGGGGCCGGTGTCCAAACCCTCTTCCATGCCCATGATGGTGACCCCTGTCGTCCGATCGCCGGCCATGATGGCGCGTTGGATCGGCGCGGCTCCGCGCCAGCGCGGTAGCAATCGAGGCATGGACGTTGACGCATCCCAGGCGGGTCGCGTCGAGCGCAGCGGGCGGTAGCAGTAAACCATAGGCCGCAACCACCATGACGTCCGCATCCGTTGCGCGTAATTCCTCCAGGACCTGCGGGTCCTTCAGCGAGACCGGCTGCCGCACGTCGATGCCCGCGTCGAGGGCGGCCTGTTTGACCGGGGGCGGCGTCAGCTTGCGACCGCGCCCGGCGGGCCGATCCGGCTGCGTGTAGATGGCGACTACGTTGTAGTCGCTGGCGAGCAGTGCCTGAAGCGGTGCGACCGCGAAGTCGGGCGTACCGGCATAGATGATGCGCGGGTTGGAATTGGGACTCTGCAACTAGCGGGCCTTCCGAGTGTGGGCAAGAAGCGGCATACGTACTGATGTAGGGACTGAAACGGTGGCTGCCGTGATACCCTCCAGTGCGTGGCCGAAATGGGGTCGCGCGCCCGGTTGAGGCGGCGCAAATATGGACAAGTGTCGGGTGTCGTCCGGTGGCCGGATACGCCGTCGCTCGACCTTAGATGGCGCGCCTACGCCCCGCACTGGCGGTTTCCGGCTGGGCTTGGCGTTGCTCCTTTTCGAGTTTCTTGCGAATACGCTGACGCTTCAGCGACGAGATGTGGTCGACGAACAAGCGCCCGTCGAGATGATCGATCTCATGCTGAACGCAGACCGCGAGCAAGCCGTCGGTGTCGAGATCGAACGGCCGGCCATCGCGGTCGAGGGCGCGCACCGTGATGCGCTCCGCCCGCGTCACACTCTCATAGAAGCCGGGGACCGACAGGCAGCCTTCGTCCATCTGTTCCTCGCCGGCGTGTGCGAGGATCTCGGGATTGATCAGGCACAACGGCTGGTTCTTTTCATCGGAGGTGTCGATGACGACAACCCGCTTGACGACGTTGACCTGTGTCGCGGCCA
>CAVOSE010000018.1:0-28522 GCA_963698775.1 uncultured Gammaproteobacteria bacterium | reverse complement strand
CAGTTGGTTGCCGATATGGCAGGGCTGGAAGACCGCTTCCCCGGTATTGTCAAGCATGCGGTGCAGCCCCGTTCCGAAGCTGCCGCGATGCAAACCCAAGTGCCCAGTCGCGGCATCACGCACCGGTGGTTGGGTCATGCGCAAGACGCGCCGGACCCGGGCAATTGATCGCGAATCAACGCGTCTTCCTCTCGTGCGTCGTCACAAGCGCCGCGCCGAACGGGTAAAACCGTTCCGCGCCGTTTGTTGGAGTCCGGATCAACTGGCGCCGTTTTGACGCAATCGCTCCTCGATATGCCGCGCCAGCCGGGCGATCTGCGGCCAATCGTAGGTCACGATGTCCTGGGCATGGGCCAGGTTGTTGCGCAGGGATTCCAAGTCCTTGATGACGCGCTTGGCGGCACCCTTGGTACGCAGGCCGAACGCGAGGCGTTGCTCTTCGTCTTCCATCAGCACCTGCGCCTTATCGCTGAGCTGCAGGCAGTCGGCCAGGTCCGGCTGATGGCCGCGGCGGCGACGCTCTTCGAGCAGGGTCTGCGCCTTGTCCAGGCGCCCAGTGGAGAGCAGCGCGGTCCAGCTGCCGTCCGGCCAGCGCTCGCGGATGCGCTCGAGCAGTTCCATCTCCATTAAGGTAATGATCCCGAACAGCCACATGCGGACCACCGGCTGTTGCATGTCGCCGCGGGTGATGACGCCGGCGACGTCACCCATCGCGGTCACGAAGCAGAAGTCGTAGTGCGTCAACACATGCACGACCTCGGCGAGCGACGCATCCCGCGCCACCACCTGTGCCGGTGCGAAGGCTCGCAGCAACTCGTCGCGCGGGCGGGCCGCGTCGGTGCGCGGGCACAGATAACCGGCGCAGAGTCCGCCGCGGCGAACGCCGGCCACATCGAGGTCGTCCCGCAGCGCCAGCGAGCGCAGCGCCTCATCGCCATGCTCGCTGTCGAACGAGCGCAGCGGGCGCGCGATCTCGCTGGCGGTGAAGGCCTCGGTGAACAACCGCAGCGCCCGTCGCTGGGACAGGTTCAACTGCGCGCGCGGTTGCCAATGCTCGTCCATCGGCGCGCTTTGCGGTGGCTCTGGCAAGCCGAGGCGCCTGGCGCAGGCGGCCAGTGCCTTCTGGGCGCAGCGGTAGAGTTGCGGGTCGCCTTCGCCCAGCACCTCCAGCAGCGCCGCGGCCTCGACCAGATAGACCCGCGCAAAGCGGGCGTCATGGTGGCAGATATCGGTGCAATTGTCGGTGAGATCGGCGAGCTTGACGGTCTTCGCCCGCGCCGATGCCTGCGCCAGGTGCCCGCGGTCGATGGCCTTGCGCACGGCGCGGTTGCCGTCGCTGGGTTTGCTGACGTCGGTGAGGTCGGCGACCAGGTCGCGCACCGCACGGCCGAAGGTACGCTCCAGGTCACCGAAAGTCGCTGGTGTGTCTTCGACCGTGTCGTGTAGCCAGGCGGCAGCGATCATCTCGGCGTCGTCGGTAACGCTGGCGACCAGCTCGGCGACGGCCTTCAGATGCTCTTGGTAGGGCTGGTTGGTGTACTTGCGGCGCTGATCGATGCGCTGGTGCGCCTCTGTGGCGAAGCGGCGGGCGTCGGCAATGAGGTCGGTCATAGGGTGCGTGGGGACGGCGCCGTGGTTCGGCGCGTCGGTTTGCTGTTCTTGGAAACGGACGATGTTAACGCCGTTCGCTCTCGCCGAGTGTCAGTTGTTAGGCGTTCACTCCGGCGGATCGGCCGCGAGCATGGCGGCGCAAACGATGGGCCTCGCCGAGGGAAAGACATCCCCAATACCCAGCGCATCCGATAGGTCATGGCCATCGCCGGCAGCATGCACGAAAAAGGCCCCGCGAACCGAAGTTCGCGGGGCCTCTTTTTCGCTCGGCACCGCGGTGCCGAGGTCGGATATCGCTCGTTGTTACTGAGCGACCGGAGCCTGCGGCGCAACCGGAGCCTGCGGGGCGACCGGACCCTGCGGGCCGGTCATCGCCATCGGTGCACCGGGGTAGCCGGCACCGTTGGGGGCATAACCGTAGTTCGGCGCGTAACCATAGTTGGGCGCGTAGCCGTAGTTCGGGGCGTAGCCGTAACCCTGGTAGCCGTTGTAGCCCTGGTAGCGGTTGTAGCCGCGACCGTAGCCGCGTCCACCGCCGTTACCGCTGCCACTCATGCTCATGTTGAAGTCGGCATTGCCGTCGCCGAAGCCATCGCCGAAGACCTGGTTGGCCATGTCGCCGAAGCCGTTGTTGAAACCGTTGAAGGGACCGTTACCCCAGGCGACGGCAGAGGCGGAGGTCAGGACCAGGGAAGCGACAGCAGCAGCCTTGATGATCTTGTTCATTTTTTGATCTCTAGAAATTCAGTTTGGTTGGTGGTTAGTCGGGGGCCGCGTTGCCACCGATGAGAAAAAGAATATCATGATTTTCTAATATTGCAAGAAATATTTATGGGAAGCTGCCTTTTTTATAAAATATTTTTATGAGCTGCCAGCCGCTGGGCTGGTTTCGCCTTTGTCTTTTAATTGATTTATAAGAGAAAACCCTTTTTGCTGGTTTTTCTTACCTGGATTCTTGGTGGTCGGGTAGGGCTCGGTTCGGGTTCGTCGATGCTTCGCGTATGGCCCGGTTACGCGCCTCGATCTCGCGTCGAAACTCGCGACGCAGTAGCGCACCCTGGTGACGCCTGCGCTCTGTCGGGGTCTCGATTAGCAGGGGCGGGACCGCAACCGACCGCCCCTGTTCGTCCACCGCCACCATGGTGAAGTAGCAGGTCATCGCATGGCGGGTGGTCTTATGGATAATGTCCTCGGCCAGAACACGAATGCCCACCTCCATGGATGTGGTGCCGGTAAAGTTCACCGCGGCCAGGAAGGTCACCAACTCGCCGACGTGGATCGGTTCGCGAAAGAACACCTGATCCACCGACATCGTCACGACGTAGTGATTACAGTAACGCGATGCGCAGGCGTAGGCCGCTTGGTCCAGCAGTCGCAATGTCGCGCCGCCATGTACATGACCGGAGAAGTTGGCCATGTCCGGGGTCATTAGCAGGGTCATCGACAGGGTCTTGTGTTGTTGATCCATATTGCTGGTGCTTGTCAGCTGGTTGCGTTGAAGGTTGCTCGGGAGTTTGCCCGGAAATGCGCGGCAAAGGGGTAGTTTCGCGGCAGAGACGGAAGCCGGCCACCCGTGTCGCCGGCGTCGTTGATATTATGGACCCATCGTTCGACACTCGGCCCAGAACACACGCCATGGAAACTCATCAGGTCAACATTGCGCTATTCATCGATTTCGAGAACTTCGGCTCTCACCGAACGCTTGATATCGGCGGGCTGACGGCTGAATTGCGCAGTCGTGGTCGCCTGCTGATCAAGCGCGCCTACGCCGACTGGGGCCGTTTCAGCACCCAAAAGCGCAAGATGCTGGAACACGCCGTCGATCTGACGGAACTCCCGGAGCACAGTAACAAGGGCAAGAACTCCGCCGACATCAGACTCGTGGTGGATGCCCTGGAGGTCGCGCTGACGATGCCGCACGTGGATACCTTCGTCGTCGCTTCGAGCGACAGCGACTACACACCCCTGTTCTCCAAGCTGCGAGAACGAGGCCGAACCGTCATCGTGGCGGGTACCCGTGCGGATATGAATCCGCTGGTCAAGGCTCACTGCGATGAAGTCATTTACCTTGAGGCTTCGACGCACGCCGCCAAGACAGCAGCCGGTGCCGTGCTTCCGAAAGCCACCCTGCGTCTGTTCCATAAGGCGCTCGACCGCTCGCCGACAACGCCGACATTAGCGTCACCGGCCTTCGCCGGCATCTGCAAAGTTTGCTCCAGTCCGGCTTCCTGGACCACACGGCCATTGGTGAACAACATGCACTTTGCCTTGCGCCGGCAGTGCAAGCAACGGCCGCCGAAGGCTGACCGAGCCCTTTTCGGCGGTCGTCCGCGCTTGCGGCATCACGGTGGCTGGTGCACCCTTAGTAACGCTTCTCAACGGCAAACGGTACATCTTCTTTGAACGACGAAACACGCGAAAAGCGCGAAAATTCTCGGCACACAAGTGCGTTCTAGGGCCTGTTGATATTTAGAAAGCGCGCTGTAGCGAGTTTGGTGGGTCCGCTTCGCTTGACCCACCCTACGACTGCTTTCGCGTAGTTTCGCGCTTTTCGTCGTTTGTTTGTGTCCGCGGTGATGTCTTTGTTGTTTCTGAACTGCCCCTTGCCGACCGCCGTGGATGATAAAGGCCGACTGGATTCGAGCCCGTTGCCGCGCACCGCCCCTCCGCGGTTTCGCTCGCTCCCGACCCGCTGGACGCAGGTGCGCCGATCCGTGGCCATGTTCTGATCCCATATTCCAACCAATCAGGTAACGACCAAGATGCAATGGGAACCCGTCATCGGGCTGGAGATCCACACCCAGCTCGGCACCGAATCGAAGATCTTCTCCGGTGCGTCGACCGCGTTCGGCGCCGAGCCCAACACCCAGGCCTGCGCCGTCGATCTCGGGCTACCCGGTGTCTTGCCGGTGCTGAACCTGGGCGCGGTGCAGCGTGCGGTGCGCTTCGGCCGCGCCATCGGTGCCGAAATCGCACCGCGCTCGATCTTTGCGCGCAAGAACTACTTCTATCCCGATCTGCCCAAGGGTTACCAGATCAGCCAGTACGAGCTGCCGGTGGTGGGCAAGGGTGAGGTCGAGATCGTCCTCGACGACGGCAGCGTAAAAATCGTCGGCGTCACCCGCGCGCACCTGGAAGAGGACGCCGGTAAGTCACTGCATGAGGACTTTGACGGCCAAACCGGTATCGACCTGAACCGCGCTGGCACTCCACTGCTGGAGATCGTCTCCGAGCCGGACATGCGCTCGCCAGAGGAGGCGGTCGCCTACGCCCGAAAGATCCACCAACTGGTGCGCTGGATCGGCATCAGCGATGGCAACATGCAAGAGGGCTCGTTCCGCGTCGATGCCAACATCTCGCTGCGCCCCGAGGGGCAGCAACAATTCGGCACCCGCGCCGAGATCAAGAACATCAACTCGTTCAAGTTTCTGCAAAAGGCCATCGAGTTCGAGATCGAGCGCCAGGCCGACATCCTCGAAGACGGCGGCAGCATCGTGCAGGAGACGCGCCTGTACGACGCCAACAAGGACGAGACCCGCTCCATGCGCAGCAAGGAAGAGGCGAACGACTACCGCTATTTTCCAGACCCGGACCTGTTGCCGCTGGAGGTCGACGCCGCCTTTATCGACGCCGCCACCGCCGACCTGCCGGAGCTGCCGGACGCCATGCGCCACCGCTTCGGCGAACAATACGGCCTGACTGACTATGATGCCGCGCTGCTGACCGCGAGCCTGGCCATGGCCAACTATTTCGAGGCGGTCGTGGCCAGCTGCGGCGATGCCAAACTGGCCGCCAATTGGGTCAATGGCGTGCTGGCCGCGGCGCTGAACAAGGATGACCGCGACATCGCCGACAGCCCGGTCAACTCGGCGCAACTCGCCGGTCTGATCGCTCGCATGCAGGACAACACGCTCTCCGGCAAGATCGCCAAGCAGGTGTTCGAGGCTATGTGGGCGGGCGAGGGCGACGCCGACGCCGTGATCGAGGCCAAGGGGCTGAAGCAGATCACCGACAGCGGCGCCATCGAGCAGATGATCGACGCCATCATCGCTGCCAACCCGGGCCAAGTGGAGCAGTACCGCGCCGGCAAGGACAAGCTGTTCGGGTTTTTTGTCGGTCAGGTCATGAAGCAGAGTCAGGGCAAGGCCAATCCACAGCAGGTCAACGACATACTGAAGCAGAAGCTGGCGTAGAATCGAGATCGAAAAACGACGCGCAACCGGAGATCTGGAGCATGCCCTTTCAACTTTGTTACGCCAGCACGACCACGCGGGAGATGCAGCGCCAAGACCTGCTTGAACTCCTGACCTACGCCCGCAAGCATAACGCCGGCATCGGCGTCACCGGTCTGCTGTTGTTTCAGGGCCAGCACTTCCTGCAGGTACTCGAAGGCGACGCTGAAACCGTCAGGGAGCTGTTCAAGCACATCTGCAAGGACCCGCGGCACGGCAATGTCGCGCTGCTGTTCGAGGAGTTGGTCTCGGAGCGCCAATATCGCGACTGGAGCATGGGCTTTCAGGCCCTGGACGGCAGCGAATGGATGGAATTTCCGAATGAGGACGGCAGCGAGAAGGACCTGCGCGCGATGGCGGAGGCGATGGGCCGCGCCAAGGAATTGCTGCTCTATGTCCGCCGGCAAGGGCTCGACCCGGCCAAGGACGTCGGGGTACCGGCCGGTAGCTGAGCCTCTACCGAGCAGCCCCGCCCTGCGCGCCCACGGCGTCAGACGACACAACGCAGACCAAGGTTCGCAACTAAATTGCCTGAGGGCGGCAAATGCTTGCAGACGAGTCAAGTTTTGGTACGTCATCGGACAGGCGAGGCACCTCAAAATCGAAATCGAAATCGAGCCACTCGCCACGATTTCGATACCGATACCGATACCGATACCGATGATCCGTGACTCGTCGGTCTGAGGCGAAACCTCGCTAGGCATAGGCGCAGGAATCAGATACGAAAAGGCCCCACCGATACATCGGCAGGGCCTTGCTTGAGCGACTGCCGCCGGCTAGAGGCGGCAGCGTCGATACCGCGTTATGCCCGCGGCAGGTCCGGCGTCACGACGACGGCGGATTCGCCGTCCTTCTTCTTGCCGCCGCAGCTCTTGCCGTCACCGGCGAGGGCACTGCCGGCGCCGAAGATCAGGGCCAGACCGAACAGGGCAACAGATAGGCCAGAGATGGAACGCTTGCTCATAGTGGAATCACCCATTAGTTTCGTTGTGTAAAGTAGCGCTGCAGAAGGTCCGCTGCGCACAGTGCTGAAAATATGTCACGCGGAATGGATTGCAACCTTGTGTCGATCGTGGATTGGAAGTGGGTCCGCCGCAGCCGTTGTCGCGCTGGCCGTCGCGATTGCAAATCGCTCCCACGGGGCTCCGACGGGTCCGTATCGAGTCTGTTGCACCACAGCGGGCGCGTTGTCTTTGGCAACTCGGCAATCATGGCCAGCGCCGCTACAGCAATTTCAAATGCGGCGAGGTTAAGCCGGGAGTGCGGAGCTTCAGCTCCGTAAGGACGGCCGTAGCAGGCTAAACTTCGCCACGCCCGCGATACGATCAAAGCAAATCTGGAATCGCTGGCTGACGCCGCTTGGCGGATCTTGACGGCTGCTCTACTCCCGGATAGTTTTTGGTCTTTTTTCGGCGACTGCCGGAACGTCTGTCGCCGCTGAGGGTCGTCGCAAGGCCCATTAGTCCTATCCAAAACGGCGATAAACGGGTACCGTGCCCAGCCGTCGAGTGGACCCGCGGCCGCCGCCTCTCGTTAGGCTGCGCTGCCTGAACCGCGTCGCGACCGTCGTTCCGCTCAGCCATCACCTCGTCATACCGCTGCGCCAACGTTGTATCGATGAACCATCTGCTGCCGATCGTCTTGATCCCATTCGTCGGTGCCTTGCTCGCCTCCTGGGCCGGCAGCTCCGGGCGGTTGGCGTCGGCCTGGGTGGCCGGCGCCGTCACGCTCACGGCCCTGGCGCTGCTCGTGCTGCCGGGGCTGGAGGTGATGCAGGGCGACGTGTTGCTGTGGCAACTGGATTGGGTGCCCGCGATCGGTCTGTCTGTGAGCCTGCGACTGGACGGCCTTGGGCTGTTGTTCGCGTTGATGATCCTGTGCATCGGGCTGCTGGTGATCATCTACGCCCGCTACTATCTGTCCGAGCGCGACCCGATGGGCCGCTTCTACGCCTACATGCTGCTGTTCATGGGCGCCATGCTCGGCATGGTCATGTCGGAGAACCTGCTGCTGCTGTTGCTGTTCTGGGAACTGACCAGCATCAGCTCGTTCCTGCTGATCAGCTACTGGCGCAACCTGAGCGCGGCACGACAGGGCGCACGCATGGCCCTGGCGGTCACCGGCGGCGGCGGTCTGGCCCTGCTCGGCGGCGTCCTTCTGCTGGGGGAGATCACCGGCAGCTACGACCTGAGCGTGATCCTGGCGTCCGCCGATGTCATCCATGCCCATCCGCTGTATGTGCCGGCGCTGGTGCTGATCCTGCTCGGCGTGTTCACCAAGTCCGCGCAGTTCCCGTTCCATTTTTGGCTGCCGCACGCGATGTCGGCGCCGACACCGGTGAGCGCCTACCTGCACTCCGCGACCATGGTCAAGGCCGGGGTGTTCCTGCTCGCGCGGCTGTTCCCTGCGCTGTCCGATACCGCCGCCTGGACCTGGTTGGTGGCACCGACCGGGCTCTTTACCATGCTGTTCGGCGCCTACTCGGCCCTGTTCAAGCACGACCTGAAGGGGCTGCTGGCCTACTCGACCATCAGCCACCTGGGCCTGATCACGTTGCTGTTCGGCATCGGCACGCCGCTGGCGGCGGTGGCCGCCGTGTTCCACATCATGAATCACGCCACCTTCAAGGCGTCGCTGTTCATGGCCGCCGGCATCATCGACCATGAGGCCGGCACCCGCGACATGCGCCGCCTGGGCGGGCTGTGGAAGTACATGCCCTACACCGGGTTGCTGGCCATGGTGGCGGCCGCGGCCATGGCCGGCGTACCGCTGATGAACGGCTTCCTGTCCAAGGAGATGTTCTTCGAGAAGACCGTCTTCATGGCCTCGGTGGCGGATAGCGCGATCGTGCTGCCGGTGGTGGCGACCCTGGCAGGGGCCTTTGCGGTGGCCTATTCGCTGCGTTTCATTCACGACGTGTTCTTTAGCGGCCCCGGCGATCTGCCACGCACGCCGCACGAGCCGACGCGCTGGATGAAGGTGCCGGTGGAGGTGTTGGTGGTGATCTGCGTCGCCGTCGGCATCTTCCCCGGCCTCACCTTCGGGCCGTTGCTGGCGGTGGCGGCCGGGGCGACCCTGCAGGGGCCCTTGCCCGAGTACAGCCTTGCGGTGTGGCACGGCTTCACGCCGGCATTGGGCATGAGCGCCATCGCGTTGCTCGGCGGGCTTGGCATCTATCTGGTGCGCGAGCCGCTGTTTCGCTTCCACGCCTGGCTGCTCGGGCGGTTCGACGCCCGCGCCGTGTTCATCGCCATCGAGACCGGGATTCTCGACCTCGCCGCCTGGCTCAATGCCCGACTGAACCGCGCCTCGCTACAACGCATGATCGCGGTCACGCTAGCGGCCGCGGCCGCGGCCGTCATCGCCGGCCTGTGGGGGATCACGCTGCGCGGACCGCTGCCGTTGACGCCGCTGGACCCCGTCACCCTGGCCGCCGCGTTCTGTCTGGCAGTCGGCGCGATCGGTACGCTGATCATGCACCGCCAGCGCTGGACCGCGCTGGTGCTGCTCAGTGTGGTCGGGCTTGTGGTGTCGCTGGCGTTCGTCAAGTTCTCCGCGCCGGACCTGGCCTTGACCCAGTTGCTGGTGGAGGTCGTGACCATCGTGTTGTTGCTGCTAGCGTTGTTTTTCCTGCCGGCAACGACGCCGAAAGAGTCTTCCTGGTTGCGCCGCATCGGCGATCTCGGCCTCGCCACCATCGTCGGCCTGCTCACCGCCGGTCTCACCTGGGCGGTACTGACACGGCCGTACGACAGCATCGCCGACTGGTTCATTGAAAACAGCGTGCCCGGCGGCGGCGGAACCAATGTGGTCAACGTCATCCTGGTGGACTTCCGCGGCTTCGACACCCTGGGGGAGATCACGGTATTGGCCATCGCCGCGATCGGCATCTACATGCTGCTTGGTGGCCTGCGGCTCAAAGCGCCCGAGCGCGACACCGATGGGCACCCCTGGAGCTGGGATCGGCAGCCGCTGATCTTGGCCACGTTCTCGCGCCTGCTGTTGCCGCTGGCGCTGCTGGTGGCGGTGTTCATCCTGCTGCGCGGGCACAACCTGCCCGGCGGCGGCTTCATCGCCGGCCTGATCGCGGCGGTGGCGCTGGTGCTGCAATATCTGGCCAACGGCATCGACTGGACGCGACGACGCATCTCCGGGCAAATGCACCCGCTGATTGGCCTCGGCCTGCTCACCGCTACCGCCACCGGCCTGGTCAGTTTGTACTTCGGCCACCCGTTCCTGACCTCCGCCCACGATCATTTCCATCTGCCGCTGATCGGCGATCTGGAACTGGCCTCGGCAATGGTCTTCGACATCGGCGTGCTGATGGTCGTGGTCGGCATCACGCTGGTGATCCTGGTCCGCTTGGGCGAGCAAACGGCTCCCGGGCGCGTTGCCGTGAAGACGGAGGATAAGCACTAATGGAGGCATTGATCGCCGGCGCCGTCGGTCTCATGACCACTTGCGGCGTCTATCTGCTGTTGCGTGCCCGCACCTTTCCGGTAGTGCTGGGCCTGACCCTGCTGTCCTACGCGGTGAACCTATTCCTATTTTCCATGGGGCGCCTCACCATCGGTGAGCCGGCGATCATCGCGCCCGGACTCACTGCGATGGCCGATCCCCTTCCGCAGGCACTGGTGCTCACGGCCATCGTCATCGGTTTCGGTATGACCGCCTTCGTCGTCGTGCTGGCACTGCGGGCACGCGCCGATCTGGGTAACGATCATGTCGACGGGCGTGCTGATGAACCGCGGGGCGGGCGCGACAGATGAGCACCCTGTCCAACCACCTGGTCATCGCGCCGCTGCTGGTGCCGCTGCTGGCGGGCATCCTGCTGGTGTTGCTGCGCGGCAGCGCGACGCTGCTGCGGCGCAACCTGAGCATGCTCGGCGTGCAGGCCCTGTTCGCCGTTTCCCTGATGCTGCTGCTCGCGGTCCTCGACGGCCAGCAATTGGTCTACCGGCTCGGCGACTGGCCTGCGCCCTTTGGCATTGTGCTGGTGGCCGATCGGCTATCGGCAATGATGGTGCTGCTGACCTCGGTGCTGGCCGTGCTGGTGATGCTGCACGCCATCCACGGCAGCGACCGCAAGGGGCGACAGTTTCATGTGCTGTTTCAGTTTCAGCTATTCGGCCTCAACGGTGCCTTCCTGACAGGCGACCTGTTCAACCTGTTCGTCTTTTTCGAGGTGCTGCTGATCGCCTCCTACGGGTTGCTGCTGCACGGCGGCGGCGCCGGTCGTAGCCGAGCCGGCCTGCACTATGTCGTCATCAACCTGGTGGGGTCGGCGCTGTTCCTGTTTGCGGTGGGCACCCTCTATGGCGTGCTCGGCACGCTGAATATGGCTGACCTGTCGCTGCGCATCGCCGCGCTGCCGGCGGACGATCGCGAGCTGGTGCGTGCCGGCGCGCTGCTGCTGATGTTGGTGTTTGCGCTCAAAGCAGCCCTGGCGCCGCTGCAGCTCTGGCTGCCGGGGGCCTATGCCAACGCCGGGCCGGCCGCCGCGGCCCTGTTCGCGATCATGACCAAGGTCGGTGCCTATGCCATCGTGCGCGTCTACACCCTGGTGCTGGCGCCCGGTGCCGAGGGCCTGGCGGAGTTGGTCCAGACATTGCTGTTCGCGCTCGGGCTGGTCACCATCGTCGTCGGCACCGTCGGCGTGCTGGCCAGTCGCGGACTGGCGCTGTTGGTCGCCTATCTGGTGGTGGTGTCCTCCGGCACGTTGCTCACCGCCTTCGGCATCGGCGGCGTCGAGGCCATGACCGCCGGGCTGTATTATCTGCTGCACTCCACGCTGATCGCCGCCGCGCTGTTCCTGCTCACCGACAACGTCGCCGATACCCGCGGGCACTTCCGCGACCGGCTGCAGGCTGGGCCGATGCTGCCCGCGGCGAATCTACTCGGCGGCCTATTCCTGGTGTTGGCGGTGGCCGTCGTCGGTCTGCCGCCTCTGTCCGGTTTCATCGGCAAGGTGCTGATCCTGCAAGCTGGCATAAGCAATCCGTGGATGCCGGCCCTGTTTGCCGTCGTCCTAATCACCAGCCTACTGAACCTGACCGCCGTGGTGCGCGCAGGCAGCACGCTATTCTTCAAGACCGATCCCAACACCGGCGCCGCCAAATTGCCGGAGATGGCCTTTCTGGTGCCGGTGATGGTGTTCGCGGTGCTGATCGGGGCGCTGGTGGTCTACGCCGGGCCGATCTACGCCTTTGTGCATGCCACCGCCCTGCAACTCGCCGATCCGGCCGGCTATATCCAAGCCGTGCTGGGCGACGCGACGGGAGGACCGACGTCGTGAAGCAGATCCTGCCGCATCCGATCCTGTCGCTGATGTTGCTCGGCCTCTGGCTGCTGTTGGTCAATTCCGTCAGCATCGGTCAAGTGCTGCTCGGCGTCGTCTTGGCTTGGCTGATCCCGTTGTTTACGGCGCGCTTCTGGGAAGCCCAGGTCCACATCCACAAACCGCTGACCTTGCTGCGTTTCTTCGGCGTGGTGCTGTGGGACATCCTGATCGCGAATGTCGCCGTCGCCGCCCTGGTGGTCGGTCCGAGCCGGCGCCTGCAGCCGGGTTTCATCCTGATGCCCATGCGCCTGCGCGGCAACGTGGGCCTGAGCCTGCTGGCCAATACCATCTCGCTGACACCGGGCACCCTGTCTGCCTTCCTCAGCGCCGATCGCACCCAGCTGGTGATCCATGCGTTGCAGGCGGACGACCCGGACGCGATCATCGCCGCCATCCGTGAACGCTATGAACAGCCGCTGCTGGAGGCCCTGGAGCCCTGATGAGCGAAGCATCCGTTGCCCTGATGACAGACCCCGCCGTTGCCACGGTGGCCGTCACCGGCCCGATCCTAACCGGCGCCCTCAGCATCGGCTTTTTGCTCGTCAGCGTTGCGCTGTTGATGTCGCTGGCGCGGCTGGTCATCGGCCCGGACAAGCCGGACCGTATCCTGGCCCTGGACACCCTGTATGTGAACTCCGTTGCGCTATTGGTGCTGTTCGGGATTCATCTGGGCAACGACCTATTCTTCGAGGCGGCCCTGCTGATCGCGCTGATCGGCTTCGTCAGCACCGTCGCGCTGGCCAAGTTCCTGACCCGCGGAGACATCATCGAGTGAACACGCCAAAGGGGGCTTGCCGATGGACCTGATCACCGAGCTGCTGGTGGCGACGCTGATCGTCATCGGCGCCCTGTTCACCGCCCTGGGCTCGTTCGGGCTACTGCGGCTACGCGACTTCTACAGCCGCCTGCACAGCCCCACCAAGGCCACGACCCTGGGCGTCGGCAGCCTGCTAGTCGCCTCAGCGGTCTACTTCAGCCATCTCGAAGACGGCCTGTCGCTGCACGAGATCCTGGTCGCGGTGTTCCTGTTCATCACCGCCCCGGTGGGTGCCCATCTGATGGCCAAGGCCGCGCTGCACCTGCGCGTCCGCGGCGAGAGCGGGCTGCCGCCGGATGATTTGCTGGATGGGCGTGATGGTGAGAGGGGCGATCCGTTGGTGGGGCGTGGCGACGCCGATTAGAGGGCAACTTTGGCGAGGGAGACGGGGCGATGCAAAACCCAAGACCTGATCCTCCGGCCCACATGACGCTCCGGCCCACACGAAACACAAGACCTGACCCTCCGGCCGCTGCGCCCAACCTCCGAACAGGCTCAAGACCTCTGCTGCCAGGCACGCGGGTGTCGGCTGCCATGCATCATGGCGAGAACGACGATCGGATCGTCTCCGACCAGACTAAAGTCATGCCCGAATGGCGTCAACGTCGCGGGTTCTGGCACGCACGCGGGTACCGCAGCAGAGAAGGGAAACAGAGAAGGGGGTCCAGAGGAACACCGAGAACGGGGTCTTGTGTTTTGCACAAGATTCAAGACCCTATCTCCTGCCCTTGGGATCAGCCGGGTTGTGCGGAGGATGCGCAAGGCGAGACAAAAGAGCGGCCGCTGTTTACGCCTTTTTCAAGAAACAGGTCTTGAGCACGAGACCTTTGACCTTCTCGGCATTGCACTCGATTTCCTCTTCATCCGACGTCAGACGAATATTCTTGATCACCGTACCCCTTTTTAGCGTCACCGACGTGCCCTTGACCTTCAGATCCTTGATGACCTGAACGGAATCTCCGCTGTTCAGTTCGGTTCCGTTGCTGTCTTTGACGCTCATTGTTCGATCCTGATCCACGTTTTGCGATCGCATTGCTCGCGACCGGTTGTTGACTGTCCCTGGAGTCTAACAGTGGGCAACCGCATGAGCATTTGTGACGGGGTCGGCGCTGGCCCCATAGGAGACCGGCCCAGAGTGGCCCTATCGGGACGAATCCGGACAGGGCCAGAGGCTTATCCCTTGGAGGTATCAGCATCGCAGGTGTTGATGCCGAACGGCAGATAAGCCGGGCACCAGCCAATCAGGGCGGTGGCCAGCGGGACGATACCGATGGCGCCCAGCCAGTTCTGGGCAAAGATGCCCCAGCCGATCAGGGCGAGGCCGACGATGATGCGAAGGATGCGGTCGATGCCGCCGACGTTCTTGGTCATGGGAACTGCTCCAATGGGTTCTGAATGCGAAGGTCTTGAGCTGCCAAGCGGCAGGCTGAGGACAGATTAGAGCCAGGCCGATCGGATGTCGGTGACAAAGTCACGCGATTGAATGGATAGCATCCGCCTTTGCTGCTGGTGGCCTTCGGACCAAGGGTCAGGACACCGGACGCAGTTCAAGATTCGCCCGCCATCTCGGCCAGCTCGACGGGGTCCAGCACGTCGATCCGCCCGCGTTCGACGCGGACCAGACCACGCTCCTCCATGGAGCGCAGCAGGCGGCTCATGACCTCACGGGATGAACCCAGCTCCCGCGCGAGACCCTGATGCGTGATCTGCACGCCGGCGTCGCTGCCGTCCGCTCGGTCCAGCAGGAAGCTGGCGAGGCGCACATTCAGGCGCTGAAACAGGACGGCATCGAGCAATTCGATCACCTCCACCAGCCGCTGACTGACCAGGCCGTAGACGAAATCGCGCCAGAACACCTGCTCGCGCAGCCAGTCGAGCACCCTGCCTTTGGGCACGATCACGGCCTCGACGTCCGTCTCGCAGACCGCAAAAGCAGGGAAACCGGCGCTCTGCTGCAGCAGGCAGGACGCGGACAGGATGCAGCTCTCACCAGCGTGGATGCGATAGAGCGTCACCTCGCGGCCGTTCTCGCCGAGGCGATAGACCCGAACCACACCGGAGACCACCAGCGGCAGCGCCGCGCAGGTGCTGCCCTGCTCGCCGATGGACTGGCCCGCGGGCAGCGAGACCAGCGAAACCTCCGGAAAGAAGCGGGCATCGAAGCCCTCAGCCGCGTCGATCAGAAAGGGAAACTGTTCGCGCACACGCGAGCGTGCATGTTCGGAATCGATCATGAGGCAAGTTCCTGCATCCGGTTTTCATCGGGTCTTCCTCGGGTCGGGGCCCTTCGTCGAGGGCCTGCGCCGGCGGTTGCCGCGGGATCGAGATCTGTCCTGACACTCTTGCGTATAGCGCGCGATCGACTTTAGATCGTCGCGCGCCTTGCGGGTTAGACGGAACGTCGCCATCAGCGAGCGTTTTTCGCGTCCAACTCCTCGATCAGCGCTGGAAGGGAATAGTTGGCGAGGCCGTCGGGTTCCGGGATCTGGGAGTTGCCCGTTGAGCCAATCGACCGGGCTACTCAGCTTATCCGGCAAGGGAAAACGGATTGATCAGTTCCAGTCCACAATCCTCGAAATCCTTCGTGTTGCGGGTCGCCAGGCAGAAGCCTCTTGTCTTGGCAATCGCCGCGATCTGACCGTCGAAATTGCTCATAGGGCGACCCAATGCCCTTCGCTGCCCTCGGATCGCTCCATAGGTGCGTGCAGCGTCTTGGTCGAACGATAGGATGCGCGACTCAAAGGCGGTCGTCAGGAACTGTTCGAAGCGATCCACCAGCAACTGACGGCGTCGGCCTTTCGGCATTGCATGTAATCCGAAACAGATCTCCGCGATAGAGATGCTTGTCAGGTAGAGGTCTGCCGCGTTTTGGCCATTCAGCCATGCCAGCACCTGCGCCGCCGGCGGCGCGGTCATGAACTCGGAGACGATGTTGGTATCGAGCACGATCATTCCGTGAAGCCCATGGGGTCATGAGTCTCGCGCTCCGGAAGTTCGAGCCGTGGGCCGGCGTATGCCGGGCTGAAGAGCTCGACCGCCAAGTCTCCCAGCCGCTCCGGCGCGGCCACCGCCTGCCTGAGGATGCGGCGCACCTCCTCTTCCATCGAAAGCCCCTGTTTCGCCGCCCTCATCCGCAACTGCGCGACTATTTCATCGTCGATATTTCGCACGCTCAAGTTCGCCATGATGTTTCCTCGTCGAACCCAGCAATTCCAAATTTGCCCTGATCGTATCGCTGGCGAGGCGAAGTTTGGCCTGCCACGGCCGCCGTTACGGAGCTGAAGCTCCGTACTCCCGGAGTAACCTGGCCAAATTTGAAATTGCGGCATCGAACCGCCTCGTCATGCAAGACCATCGGCAGTATGATAGCGTCTGCCAGCAATGATGGCGAGCGCCTGCATGAGGCGAAGTCGATTTTGGGAACATAAGCTTACATGACTACTCTTCGATCCAAGGTCGCCGTCCTCGGCGCCACCGCCCTAGCGCTGACGCTGCAGGGCTGTTTGTCTATCCCCGTCAAGATTCGGTCTGACCCGGCCGGCGCGACCGTGTTGGCAAATGGCCAGGCGATCGGGACCACGCCCATGCAAATCTACGCGGATCGCGTATTTCCGCACAAGCGTAAGGGCCTCGACTGGCATCGGGAAGGCACCCTGACGCTGGAGCGGACAGGGTGCACGCCCGAGACCATGGAGGTCGACAATGACCTACTGAAGCGCAGCCTGACCGTGGACCTGGAATGCCGCCCTGACGCGCCGCTGTTGACCACGCCACAGACGGTGCCCGCACAGCGGCTCGCGGCGGGGCGACCGGCCGTTCAGGGAAGTGGGGCGACGGCCGAGCGCCTCAAGGAACTGGAGGGGCTGCGCAAGCAGGGCTTGATCAGCGCTGAGGAATACCAGTCGATCCGCAGGCGGATTCTGGATCAGCTCTAAGCCGCCGCGATCTCGGCGAATGCGAAAAGGGGGCTTTCGTTCGCCGCCGAAGACGCCCGCCCAAGACATCACCCTCAATCAGTGGGTTGCACCACGAAGCACACGAAGAGCACGAAGGATTTCAATGATACGGGTAGACTTCGGGCGTCACCCTGCAGGTGCGCTAGAGATTAGCTACACGCGTCTCAATCACCCTGTTCTTCTTCGTTTTTCTTCGTGCACTTCGTGCACTTCGTGGTGAACAGTCTCTTTCCAGCATCACCACCAAGCACGGTTTGAAACCAACCCCGGCGGTCACGACCCGCTTTCTACCTCAGGTGACTACATCCGGCTCGGCTCGGCCGGTACGCGCCTCGATCTGCGCCAGTTCGCGAGCGATCAGGATCAGCGGTGCGAGGGCATCCTGCACCGGCTGGTCGTGTTTGGCCGGGTCCGGCTCGTACTGTTCGATGTAGACCCGCAGCGTGGCGCCCTGGGTACCGGTGCCGGACAGGCGCATGACGATGCGTGAGCCGCCGTCGAAGCCGATGCGGATGCCTTGCCGGGCCGACACGCTGCCGTCGATCGGGTCGGTGTAGCTGAAGTCGTCGGCGTAGGCGACGGTGAAGTCGCCGAGCCGTTTGCCCGGCAGGTCCGGCAGCAGGATGCGCAGGTGGTCGACCAGGCCGGTCGCGGCGTCGCTGTCGACCGCCTCGTAGTCGTGGCGGGTGTAGTAGTTGCGACCGAACCGGCGCCAGTGCTCGGTGACGATGTCGGCCACCGATTGGCGCTTGACCGCCAGCAGGTTGAGCCAGAACAGCACCGCCCACAGGCCGTCCTTTTCGCGTACATGATCGGAGCCGGTGCCGAAGCTCTCCTCGCCGCACAGCGTGATGCGCCCGGCGTCGAGCAGGTTGCCGAAGAACTTCCAGCCCGTGGGCGTCTCGAAACACTCCACGCCCAGCGCCTCGGCGACGCGGTCGGCGGCCTGGCTGGTTGGCATGGAGCGGGCGACGCCGGCGATGCCGTGCTTATAGCCGGGTGTCAGGTGGGCATTAGCGGCCAGCACCGCGAGGCTGTCGCTAGGGGTGACGAAGAAGTCACGGCCGATGACCATGTTGCGGTCGCCGTCACCGTCGGAGGCGGCGCCGAAGTCGAGCCCGCTGGCGCCGTGGGACAGTTCCACCAGCTCGTGGGCGTGCACCAGGTTTGGGTCCGGGTGGCCATGGCCAAAGTCCTCCAGCGGCACGCCGTTCATGACGGTGCCGGGCTCGGCGCCGAGGCGGTGCTCTAGGATTTCTTTCGCGTAAGGGCCGGTGACCGCGTGCATCGCGTCGAAGCGCATGCGAAAGCTGCCGGAATTGAACAGCTGATGGATCGCGTTGAAGTCGAACAGCGTCTGCATCAGGTCGGCATAGTCCGCCACCGGGTCGAGCACCTGCACGGTCATGTCGCCCAGCATCACCGCGCCGATCTGGTCGAGGTCCACCGGCTCGGCGTCGATGGTCCGGTACTGCTCGATGGTCTTGGTGCGCGCGAACATCGCATCGGTCACCGACTCCGGCGCCGGGCCGCCGGCATCGATGTTGAACTTGATGCCGAAGTCCTCGTCCGGCCCGCCCGGATTATGGCTAGCGGATAGGATGATGCCGCCCTGGGTCTTGTACTTGCGTATGATGCACGAGGCGGCCGGCGTGGACAGGATGCCACCCTGGCCCACCAGCGCCTTGGTCACACCGTTGGCCGCGGCCATGCGCAGGATGACCTGAATCGCCTCGCGGTTGTAGAAGCGCCCGTCGCCGCCGACCACCAGCGTGCCGCCGTCGAGCTTGGGCTGCGTGTCGAAGATGGCCTGGACGAAGTTTTCCAGATAGTGCGGTTGCTGGAACACCTTGACCTTCTTGCGCAGGCCCGAGGTGCCCGGCTTCTGGTCGTCGAACGGTGTGGTGTTGACGATCGTCGCTGCCATCTTCATTACCCTTGAAATCGAGTTGGTTTGCCTCTAAAACTTCGCCGCTATCGACCCAGCGCGCGGTGCTTATCGGCACCATTGTAGCGGCTGCGTTGCGCGCGCGGACGACGGATCGCCGTCCCCGCGCCAACCGCTTCGAATTCCGACCTCAATCCATCGAACCCAACATTTTGAACCTGTAGCGTTCCAACCAAATAGGTAACCCATCACCATGACCGTAGATGCCCATAAGGAAACCCTCGAATTCAAGGCCGAGGTGAGCCAGGTGCTAGACCTGGTCATCAGCTCGCTGTATTCGAACAAGGAGATCTTCGTCCGCGAGCTGATCTCCAACGCCTCCGACGCCGCCGAAAAGCTGCGCTTCGAGGCCCTGACCGATGAACAACTGCTCGAAGAAGACCCAAATCTTCGCGTGCGCGTGCTGGTCGACAAGGACGCCGGCACCGTGACCATCTCCGACAATGGCATCGGCCTGAGTCGTCAAGAGGTCACGGAGACCATTGGCAGCATCGCCAGCTCCGGCACGCGGCGCTTCGTCGAGGCCATGCAGAGCGCCAAAGGCGAGGGTGAGCAAGGTGGGGCCAACGACAACGCCCTGATCGGCAAGTTCGGCGTCGGCTTCTACTCCGCCTACATCGTCGCCGACAAGGTCACGTTGATCTCGCGCCGCGCCGGCCTGACCAGCGAGCACGGCGTGCGCTGGGAGTCGGACGGTCGCGGCAGCTACACGCTGGAGACGGTCGACAAGCCGAGCCGCGGCACCGACGTGATCCTGCACCTGAAGGACGACGAGAAGGAGTTCGCCGACGCCTGGCGCCTGCGCAGCATCATCGGCAAGTTCTCCGACCACATCGCCATGCCGGTGGAGATGGAGAAGGAGAGCTACGAGACTGACGCCGACAAGGAAGGCGAGGAAGCCGAGGACGCCGAGGCCAAGACCGAGCAGCCGCCCGAGTTCGAGCAGGTCAACCGCGGTACCGCGCTATGGATGCGCAGCAAGTCCGAGCTCACCGACGACGAGTACAAGGACTTCTACAAGCACATCTCCCACGACTTCGAAGAGCCCATGAGTTGGGTGCACAACCGCGTCGAGGGCACCAACGAATACACCGCGCTGTTGTATCTGCCCAAGCGCGCCCCCTGGGACATGTGGGAGCGCGAGCAGACGCACGGTGTGAAGCTGTACGTGAAGCGCGTGTTCATCATGGACGAGGCCGACAAGCTGATGCCGCGCTGGTTGCGGTTCGTCAAGGGCGTGGTGGACTCCGACGACCTGCCGCTGAACGTCTCCCGCGAGATCCTGCAACACAACCGCAAGATCGACACCATCCGCGGCGCCAACGTCAAACGCATGCTCGGCCTGCTGGAGACCATGGCCAAGGACGAGCCGGAGAAGTA
Source organism: uncultured Gammaproteobacteria bacterium (assembly GCA_963698775.1). Lineage (GTDB taxonomy): Bacteria > Pseudomonadota > Gammaproteobacteria > Chromatiales > Chromatiaceae > Thiohalocapsa. Next base: position 8,238 of record CAVOSE010000018.1, on the reverse strand, counting down.
TCAGGAGTTCTGGAACGAGTTTGGCCGCGTTCTAAAGGAAGGTCCCGGCGAGGACTTCGCCAACCGCGAACGGATCGGCGGGCTACTGCGCTTCTCCACCTCGGCGGCCGAGGGCACGGACCAGACCGTGTCGCTCGACACCTACATCGAGCGCATGAAGGAAGGCCAGGACAAGATCTACTACATCACCGCCGACAGCCCCGCCGCGGCCCGCCACAGCCCGCACCTGGAGGTGTTCCGGAAAAAGGGCGTCGAGGTGCTGTTGCTGTCTGACCGCGTCGATGAATGGCTGGTCTCGCACCTGCACGAGTACAAGGGCAAGCACCTGCAGTCGGTCACCAAGGGCAAGCTCGACCTCGGCGACCTGGAGGACAAGGAAGAGAAGGAAAAGACCGAACAGGCCGAGAAGGAACACGGCGACCTGCTCAAGCGCCTGAAGGAGTCGCTGGCCGAGCGGGTAGGGGAGGTGCGCGTCTCTACCCGTCTGGTGGACTCCCCGGCCTGTATCGTCGTTGGCGAGCACGACATGAGCGCCAACCTGGCGCGCGTGCTGAAGGCGGTCGGCCAGGATGCCCCGGACCAAAAGCCCATCTTGGAGATCAACCTCGACCACCCGCTGGTCAAGCGCCTGGAATCCGAGACCGACGACGGCAAGTTCAACGACCTGGGCATGATCCTGCTCGACCAGGCCCAACTCGCCGAAGGCGGTCAGCTCGATGATCCCGCCGCCTTTGTCGGCCGCCTGAACAAGCTCATGATGACCATGTTCATGAGCGGTGGCTGATACGGCTCGAAGCGCCGGGAGGCAGTGGAAGCGCCGACTGTTCAGTCGGCGCGTCGGCCTGCCCCCGGGCCAATCCTTCCGGCGATAAGCGGCAATCGCACCGTCAAGAACGCTCGCCAGCAGTCGAATAGGGCGTTTCGAAAGCCGCCCCTTCCCATCATCCCACGCCTGGGCCAAAAAAAACCCCGCCAAAGGCGGGGAACACGACAAGGAGTCAGTAAGCTTCTATGAAGCTCGGGAAATCAGAGCCTAAAGATGACAGAAAGTTCGCTCGCACTCGGGACAAAGGCACGTCAATTCCCGCTGGGTTTTCAGGGGTTTGGCGAGCGAGCTGCATTGGGCAAAGGGCTTGCGGCTGCCAATGGCCCCGAGCCTGCTCAAGCCCTGGCGGGCGATGTTCGGCAATCCGTCGGACCAGGAACGACAGTCCAGACGGGAAGTTGTCCGATCGATAAACGGCGGTTCAGGCTGCTGTGCTATCTTGCCGCCTGCACCCGCCTCGGCCGGAACTCCCGATGACCGATCCAGACCGTTTGATCGACCCTGAAGCCGCAGACGACGACAGCGCGCTCGACCGCGCGATCCGACCGCGCCGGCTGGCGGACTATGTGGGCCAGCCGGCGGTGCGCGAGCAGATGGAGATCTTCATCGGAGCCGCTCGTGGCCGTGGCGAGGCGCTGGACCACACCCTGATCTTCGGTCCGCCAGGGCTCGGTAAGACCACGCTGTCGCACATCATCGCCCACGAGATGCAGGTAAATCTGCGCCAGACCTCTGGGCCGGTGCTGGAGAAACCCGGCGACCTGGCCGCGCTGCTGACGAACCTGGAGTCCGGCGACGTACTGTTCGTCGACGAGATTCATCGCCTGAGCCCGGTGGTGGAGGAGGTGCTGTATCCGGCGCTGGAGGACTTTCAGCTCGACATCATGATCGGCGATGGGCCGGCGGCGCGCTCCATCAAGCTGGATCTGCCGCCGTTTACGCTGGTCGGCGCGACCACCCGAGCGGGTCTGCTGACCTCCCCGTTGCGCGACCGCTTCGGTATCGTGCAGCGGCTGGAGTATTATTCCGCGGAGGATCTCACCCATATCGTGCGGCGCTCAGCGCAGATCCTGGCCATCGAGACCGAGCCCGACGGTGCGGCCGAGATCGCCCGCCGCTCGCGCGGTACACCGCGTATCGCCAATCGGCTGTTGCGACGGGTGCGTGACTATGCCCAGGTCAAGGCTGACGGGCGCATTACCCGCGCTGTCGCCGATCAGGCCTTGGGGATGCTCAAGGTGGACGGGCTTGGCTTCGATCATATGGACCGGCGGCTGCTCGACGCGGTGATCAAGAAGTTCGATGGCGGTCCGGTGGGTGTCGAGAGTCTGGCCGCGGCCATCGGCGAGGAACGCGGTACCATCGAAGACGTGCTGGAGCCGTTCCTGATCCAGCAAGGATTCTTGATGCGTACGCCGCGCGGACGCGTCGCGACACAGATGGCCTACCAGCACCTCGGACTTCGTCCACCCCAGCGCACGGACGCGGCACCGATGCCGGACCTGTTCGACCCGCCTACCGCCTGAACTTGCAGTGCCGGTTCTCCAACCGGCGCGCGGCGTGCGAAGCGCCGACAGGAAGGTCGGCGGTTCCTGTTTCATCGACCGATTTGTCAATCCAGCCTGTCTTGTCGGCAGCTTTTCGCTATGATTGTGGGATTTTTTGCACTGGAACCAGCGCCATGAACCCTGCGACCGAGCCGTCGGCGGCATTCCGCTGGCTGGTGCGCGTCTATTTCGAAGATACCGACGCGGGCGGCGTCGTCTATCACGCGACCTATCTGCACTTCATGGAGCGAGCGCGGACCGAGTGGCTGCGGGCCCTCGGCTTCGAGCAGGATCGGCTGCGGGCGGACCAGGGCGTGCTGTTTGTCGTGCGGCGCATGGGCATCGAGTATCGCGGCGCGGCGCGCTTCAATGACCTCCTTGTGGTGACCTCTCGCTTGTCTGGGCAGGGTCGTGCAAGCCTGGATTTCGAGCAGACGGTGCTGCGTGAGGCGGACGGCAGTCTCTGCTGCCGGGCGAGCGTCAACGTCGCCTGCGTAGACGCGGAGCGAATGCGTCCAACGCGGATGCCTCAGGGCATCTTGGCCGCGCTCTCTGGTTTTGTTATCGGGACGACCGCCGACTCACACGCAGGTTCGAATCCCGCTCCCGGCCCCGATCCCGTGATGGGCCCCATTTCAGTCGGAGAGTATTGATGGGCTCTGAGCTTTCCCTGTTGGACTTGGTGCTTAACGCCAGTCTGGTCGTGCAGCTGGTGCTGCTGATCCTGGTGTTGGCCTCGGTGCTGTCCTGGGCCGCCATCTTCGATCGCTCGCGTGTCGTTAAACGCGCGCGGAACGCGGCCGACGACTTCGAGGCGCAGTTCTGGTCGGGCGGCGATCTGAGCGCGCTGTACCGAGAACTCGGCCAAGAGGAGAAGGCGCTGACCGGGCTGGCCGCGATCTTTCGCAACGGTTTCAAGGAATACGTGCGCCTGCGCAAGACCGAGCCGGACGACACCATGGCCGTGACCCTGGGTGCAGAGCGTTCCATGCGTGTGGCGCTAAGCCGCGAGATGGACCGGCTGGAGTCGAATCTGTCGTTCTTGGCGACGGTAGGCTCAACGAGCCCCTACGTGGGACTCTTTGGCACGGTCTGGGGCATCATGCATGCGTTTCATGCCCTCGGCAATATGCAGCAAGCGACCCTTGCGCTGGTGGCGCCGGGCATCTCCGAGGCCCTCGTGGCTACAGCCATCGGCCTGTTCGCGGCGATTCCCGCCGTGATTGCCTACAACCGCTACTCCAACCAGGTCGAGCGACTCAACAACCGCTACGAGGAGTTCATGGAAGAGTTCTCTACGCTGTTGCAGCGCCAGGGGCGTCGCGGCGTCGCGAGCGCGGCATGAGGAAAGAGCCGATCCTGCGATCCACGCCTGCGCCATGAGAAGACGAGCGCCGTGAAACAAAAGGAACGCCGCAACCGCCGCAAACCGATGGCGGACATCAATGTGGTGCCGTACATCGATGTGATGCTGGTGCTGCTGGTGATCTTTATGGTCACCGCGCCGCTGATTACCCAGGGCGTCAGGGTGGACCTGCCCCAGGCCGAGGCGCAGCCGCAGCCCGGCGAGGGCTCGCCGCCGGTGGTGATCCACGTCGATCAGTTCGGCGACACGTATGTGGATCTCGGCGATGCCGATCTGCTGCCGGTGGACCAGCAACTGCTGTATGAGCGCCTGCGCGGCGTGCTCGACGTTGCCCCGGCGACCCCGGTGATGCTGCGGGCCGACGCCTCGGTGGACTACGGGTTGGTGGTGGATGCGATGGTTGCGGCCCAGGCCGCCGGTGCGCCAAGCGTCGGGTTGGTGACACGCCCGCCCGTGGACGGCTCGCGCTGACGGACCGCCATGTGGCAGATTCTGAAGCGCTATCCGAAGGCCTACCTGTGGTCCTTTCTCATGCACCTGACGCTGCTAGTGCTGATGCTGACCGGCGTCGATTGGCTGGTGCGCAATCAGGACGTGGGCGGTTTCGAGAACATGGTGCAGGCACGGATGCCGGCGACGCCGGGACATTGAGCGGCGTATCGAGGCGCTGCGTGCGGCGCCGCCGTCGAGGCCGATTCCGGAGCGTGATCCAACGCCAGAATCGGAGGCAGAACCGGAACCGGAGCCAGCACCGGAACCAACACCTGTTCCCACTCTGGAAAGCCGAGCCCCAGACTGGCCCCGCGCCGTCGCTGGAGCAGGAGGTGGCCGCGGCCGAGTTGGCCGCCCAGCAGGCGGCGGAGCGCGAGCGGGTGGAGGCAGAGCGCCAGGCCGAATTGCACGCGCGAACGTGAGCAGGAAAGGCAGCGCCAGGCCGAGTTTGGAGGTACAACCGCTTGGCCGCGCAGGAGCGCGAGCGCAAGGCGGCGCAGGAGGCCGAGCGTCGCGCGGAACAGGAGGCCAGGCGCAAGGCCGAGGACGAGATTCGCCGCAAGGTGGCCGAGGAGGCCGAGCGCCGGGCTGCAGAGGAGGCGGTCGTCGCGCGGAGGCCGAGGAGCGTCGGCAACAGGCCGCCGAGGCCGCACGCCAGGAGCGTGAGGCACGACCAGCAGCGTGAGGCCGAGGAGGCCGCGCGCCGCGCCGAGGAGCAGGCGCGCCAGCAACGGGAGGCAGAGCGCGAAGCGGCCCTGGAGGCCGAGCGCCGTGCCGAGGAACAGGCCCGCCGCGACGCTGAGCGGGAGCGTCAGCGCCAGGCGGAGCAGGCCGAACAACGCCGCTTGGAGCAGGAACGCAGGGCCGCCGAGGAGCGGCGCGAGGTCGAAGCCCGCGAGCGTGAACTCGAGGCGGCGCTGGCCGAGGAACTGGCTGCCGATCGCAGCCGGCTGGACGCTGCCGCGGAGCAGCGCATGGCCGCGCGCGGCAACAGACTGCGAACAAGTGGGTGCCGGCCATCCAGAGTCGCGTGCGGCAGTTTTGGGTGCGACCGTCGGCGCTCGCGCAGCGACCCGGCGGTGGTGAACCTGGCGTCGGAGCCGGGCGGCTATGTGGTGCCCGACAGCGTGCGTGTTATCGAGGGCAGCGGCAACGCGGCCTTCGACCAGTCCGTGGTGGTCGCCATCAACAAGGCGTCGCCGTTGCCGGTGCCGGACGGCAGCGAATTCGAGCTGTTCGAAGACTTCAATCTGAAGATCCCGACCCTAAAGGGCCGTCACCATGAAATCCCATCACAAGATCCAGAGGCCCTTCGCGGTCGTCATCGCCGGGCTGATCGTATTCAGCCTGTTCAGCGCGGCGGCCTCGGCCAAACTCACCATCGAGATCACCGGCGGGGTCGAGGGCGCACAACCCATCGCCGTCGTGCCCTTCGGCGACCTCGACGGTGCCCGGCCCAGTGTCGACGTCGCCTCCGTGATCTCCGCTGACCTGGCTCGCAGCGGCCGCTTCAAACCGATGTCGCGCCGGGAGATGCTGGTCACGCCCCACCGCCAGGAGGACATCGACTTCCGCGAATGGCAGCTGTTGTCGATGAACAACCTGGTGGTGGGGGAGATCGCCCCGAATCCGGCGGGCGGCTACATGGTGCGCTATCAGCTGTTCGACGCCTTCAGCGGCAAGAAGCTGCTGTCCAATTCGGTGCCGTCGACGGAAAAGGGCCTGCGCCATGCCGCCCATCGCATCGCCGATGCGGTCTACGAGCAACTCACCGGCGAGCCGGGCGTGTTCGCCACCCGTATCGCCTACGTGACGTCCAGTGGGCGCGGCCCGAAGTCGCGCGTGACCCTGCGGGTCTCCGATGCCGATGGCTTCAATCCACAGACCATCGTCGACTCCGCCGACCCGATCATGGCGCCAGCCTGGTCGCCGGACGGTCGCAAGCTCGCCTACGTCTCGTTCGAGAACCGGCAGTCGTCGATCTATCTGCAGGACCTGGCCAGCGGCCGCCGCGAGCGCATTGCCAGCTACGACGGCATCAATGGCTCGCCCGCCTTCTCGCCGGACGGCGGAAGACTTGCCATGACGCTGTCCAAGGGCGGTAATCCGGACGTCTATGTGCTCGACCTGGGCACGCGAGCGCTGACCCAGCTGACCGACCATTACGCCATCGATACCGAGCCGGCCTTCTCGCCGGACGGCAGCCATCTGGTGTTCACGTCCGACCGCGGCGGCAAGCCCCAGATCTACCGCGTGTCGGCGGCCGGCGGACCGGCCGAGCGCGTCACCTTTGAGGGCGACTACAATGCCGCCGCGTCCTATGCGCCGGACGGCCGCTCGCTGGTCATGGTGACCCGCGAGGGCGGCAGCTTCCGCATTGTGGTGACGGACGCCCGTGGCGGCTCGCGGCGCTATGTCAGCAGCGGCTCGCTGGACGAGTCGCCTGGTTTCGCGCCGAATGGCAGCATGGTAATTTACGCTACCCAGAATAACGGCCGCGGCGTGCTCGCGGTCAAGCCTATCGGCGGCGGCGCCAGCCAGCGGTTGTCCCAGGACTCCGGTGAGGTGCGTGAGCCCGCGTGGTCGCCACTGCTGCGCTGAGCCGTCGTAGCTTCGTGTCTATGACGCCCATCATCGACCTCCCCCACATGCCCGTTCTCGCCATTTCAGGAGCCAAGCCGTGACCCAGTGCCTGCGCCGGTCCTTACTGTTGTTCGCGACGGCACTCGTCGTCAGCGGTTGCGCGACGAAGCCGCCCGCATCGGTGCCCGAGCCCGCGTCCGCGCCGAGCGCGGCGGACTGGACGCGACGAATCGTCCAAGCGGCGATGTCGGCACCGTCACGCGGCCGTTGGAGACCAAGCCCTTGTCGCCGCTGGACGATCCCTCCAGCCCCTTGTATCGGAAGGTGATCTATTTCGACTACGACAACGCCGCGATCAAGCCCGAATATCTGGATTTGCTGCGCGTGCACGCGAACTACCTGTATCGCACGCCCGGGGCCAGGGTGACGCTGGATGGGCACACTGACGAGCGGGGGACGCGCGATTACAACCTGGCGCTCGGCGACAGCCGTGCCGACTCGGTGCAGCGCTTCATGGTGGCCGAGGGCGTGCCCGCCGATAAGCTGAGCAGGCTCAGTTATGGCGAGGAGCGGCCGGCCGATCCTGGCCACAACCAGCAGGCTTGGGCGCTCAACCGCCGCGTCGAACTGGTCGATCGACGTCTTTGAACCAAGGTATCTGAAAATGCGCCGACGACTCCTTCGCCTCCTCGCGCCCAGCGCCATTCTCTTGTCTCTGGCGGCAATGCCGCCCGTCGGTGCGCAGACCCAGGGCACTCTGCCTTACGGCGGCGCCGCGGCGCCCGGTGCTGGCGCACTCGGTGGCGGCGCACTCGGTGGTGGCGCTCTGGGCGGCGGCACCGAGGCCCGGCTCGATCGCCTGGAACGCATGCTCAACGAGCAGGCCCTGTCGGACTTGGTGTTGCAACTCCAGCGGCTGCAGCAGGAGGTCCAGGAATTGCGCGGCCAGGTCGAGGTGCAGCAATATCGGATGCAACAGATGGACCGCGGCGGCTTTGCCGGATTCGGCGCCGGTCCGGTTAGGCCGCCGCTGCCGGGCGGCGATGCCGGCGCACCAACGGGCTCCTTGATCCCGGCGCCGTTCCCGGCTCAGGGGGTGGCGCGGAGCCTACTGCCGGAAATGCGGGCGCCGGTGAGTCCGCGGAGGGTCCGATCGCTGACACTGCCGGCGATGGCGGCATCGACGCCTCGGCCCCCATCGTTGCCCCACCGCCGCAGCAGGGGATTGGCGCCCTAGGGCGTGGCAGCAGCAGCGGCGGTACCCTCGCGCTGCCGTCGCCAGAGACCACCGAGGGCGGCGAACGGGAGGCCTATCGTGCCGCGTTCGATCTGCTCAAGGAGCGCAAATACCCGGAGGCCAAGCAGGAGTTCACGTCGATGCTGGTCCGCTATCCCCAGGGCCAATTCGCCGACAACGGCCTTTA
>CAVOSE010000017.1:0-86870 GCA_963698775.1 uncultured Gammaproteobacteria bacterium | reverse complement strand
CGGCGCAAATCAAAGCCCGCCGCGGAGGCGGGGGAGGCCCAGTCCGGCGACTGAGCGCGGTCGCCGGTGCCGCCATGCCTTCGCGGCGTGGCAAATGCCGCCCTGTTGCAAGCCAATCAAGGACCGGTCTAGCAAGTCGGCGCCGGCCGCTATATTCTGAGCGCCCGATGTCCCACGGGGCTCGCCGTGCGAGCGCGGCCCGAAACCCCGGATACCCAACGATAAGGCCAACGAGGACGCCGATGCCCGTCGACCGCACCACAAGCGCCACCCTGGCCAGCAAGAAACAACGTGGTGAGCGCATCACCTGCTTGACCTGCTACGACGCGGCCTTTTGCCGTGTGCTGGAGCACGCCGGTGTGGATGTGCTGTTGGTGGGCGACTCCCTCGGTATGGTATTGCAAGGCCATGCCTCCACGGTGCCGGTGACGCTCGATCACATGGTCTACCACACCCAATGCGTCAGTCGGGTCAGCGAGCATGCGCTGATCATCGCCGATCTTCCATTTATGACCTACGCGTCTTCGGAGCGCGCCTTGGCGGCGGCCGAGCGTCTCATGGGCGAGGGTGGCGCGACCATGGTCAAGCTGGAGGGCGCCGGTGCGACGGTGGAAACCACCCGGCTGCTGACCCGCTTTGGTGCGCCGGTGTGTGCCCATTTGGGTTTGCTGCCGCAGTCGGTGCATCAGCTCGGCGGTTATCGCTACCAGGGCAAAGACGAGGCGGGCGCCGCCGCCATTCGCGCCGACGCGTTGGCGCTTCAGGATGCGGGTGCGTCGATGCTGGTGCTGGAGTGTGTTCCGGCGGATCTGGCCGCGAGCCTGTCCGCGGAATTGCTGATCCCGGTGATTGGCATCGGCGCCGGAAATCGCTGCGACGGGCAGGTGTTGGTGTTGCACGACATGCTTGGCCTGACCCCCGGGCGCCCGCCGCGCTTCAGTCGTAACTTCATGGCCGCCGGCGGCAGCGTCTCGGATGCCGTTGCCGCCTACGTGTCGGCCGTGCAGTCCGGGACATTTCCGGGGCCGGAACAGACCTTGTTCTGATTCATCCTTGTTCTGATCCAAAGGCGGTTTGGTTCAATCGCGTTCTGAATCAAGATCGCCGGAGCGAGCCCATGCAGATGCTGACCATCCAACATATTTCAGTGTTGCGTGCCCAAGTTGCGGATTGGCGTCGAGCCGGGCTGCGGGTTGGCCTGGTGCCGACCATGGGTAACTTGCATGCCGGGCATCTGGCGTTGGTGCGCGATGCGCTGTCACGGAGCGATCGGGTCGTGACCAGCATCTTCGTCAATCCCTTGCAGTTCGGGCCCGGTGAAGACCTGGATGCCTATCCGCGGACGCTGCAGCGCGATGCCGAGATGCTGGCTCAGGCAGGAAATCACTGCCTATTTGCGCCGGATGAATCGGCGATGTACCCGAACGGGCGGGATGGCCAGACCTTCGTCGAAGTCCCCGGGCTATCGGACATGCTGTGCGGCGCGAGTCGACCGGGGCATTTTCGCGGCGTCGCCACCGTCGTCGCCAAGCTGTTCAACATGGTGCAGCCGGATGTCGCGGTGTTCGGGGTCAAGGACTATCAGCAGTTGCTGGTGATCCAGCGCATGGCCACCGAGCTCGATCTGCCGGTGGAGATCGTCGGCCATCCGATCGTGCGCGAGTCAGACGGTTTGGCCATGAGCTCCCGCAACGGCTATTTGAGCGCGGAGGAGCGGACGCAAGCGCCGTTGCTGTTGGCGCAACTGCAGCGCTTGGCCGACGCGCTGAAGGCCGGTGAGACGCCAGCCGATGCGGAATGGGATGCCGCCCGCGCGCTGTCCGCGTCCGGTTTCAAGCCCGACTATATCAGCGTGCGCCGACGCGCGGACCTCCACCATGCGCGGCCCGGCGATCGCGCGCTGGTGGTGCTGGCCGCGGCCTACCTGGGAAAGGCGCGGCTGATCGACAACCTCGAGATCGACCTACCGATAGCGTCAGTGACCGCTGAGCGCGCTTGAACCACCCGGCCTAGCGGTTGACTGCGGGCTGCGCCCAGTGAATATTTGGTTGCAATACCGATCATTGCACTGAGACAATGATCGTTATATTGCACCGCAGCAAAATGCTTCGTCCGATGTGGTTATCGAACAGGCCTTGCCGCGGGCGTCATCGAACGACAGATTTAACGCTTAGACGCGACGGGGTCAGAACCCGTCCACCGGGAGGTATCGGACATGCAATTGACGTTGCTTAAGTGCAAGCTGCACCGCGCCTGCGTCACCCACGCGGAGTTGGAGTACGAGGGTTCGTGCGCCATCGACGAGGACCTGATGCGTCTGGCGGGTATCCGTGAGTATGAGCAGCTCCACATCTACAACCTCACCAATGGTGAGCGCTTCAGCACCTATGCGATCCGTGCCGAGGCTGGCTCGCGCATCATCTCGGTCAATGGCGCCGCCGCGCACAAGGCATCCCCAAACGACCGCGTGATCATCTGCTGCTACGCCGGCATGACGGAGCAGGAAGCCGCCGCCTTTAAACCCTCGCTGGTCTACTGCGACGAGCTCAACGCCGTCATCGGCACCAACGACCACATCCCCGCCCAAGCCGCCTGATATCCCCCGCAGCGCCGCCCGCCCAGCTGGCTTCGCCGTTTCAGGTGCGGTGTAGGTGCGGCTTCGGCCGCACTGGTTAAACGTGTGGCGCTGCGAACGCCGTAACAACAGCAGCACAGCTGAGGCGTACTGTGCGGCTGAAGCCGCACCTACAACGCACCACACCGCGCCTACTACGCACCCATACCGCACCGCGGCTCCGATGGGCGGGCATCGGAGCACGAGCAGCCATCAATCCCAGTTCAGGGCACCACCGGTCTGGTATTCGGTGACGCGCGTTTCGAAGAAATTCTTCTCCTTTTTTAGGTCCAGCACCTCGGACATCCACGGGAACGGATTCGTCGCGCCCGGGTATTGCTCCGGCAGGCCGATCTGCGCGCAGCGTCGATTGGCGATGAAGTGCAGGTATTCCTCGAACATCGGCGCATTGAGGCCGAGCACGCCGCGGGGCATGGTCTCGTGGGCATAGAGCGCCTCCAATTCCACCGCCTCGCGGATCATGGTGACCAGTTCCTGCTTGAAGGTCTCGCTCCAAAGGCGCGGGTTCTCGATCTTGATCTGGTTGATCACGTCGATGCCGAAGTTCATGTGCATGGACTCGTCGCGCAGGATGTACTGAAACTGCTCGGCGGTGCCGGTCATCTTGTTGCGCCGTCCCATGCTCAGCACCTGCACGAAACCGACATAGAAGAAGATGCCCTCGAAGATGATGTAAAAGGCGACCATTTCGCGCAGCAGCTTCTGATCGTTCTCCGGCGTGCCGGTGTGGAAGTGCGGATCGGCCAGATACTGCGTGAAGGGCAGCGCCCACTCGGCCTTGCGCGCCACCGCCGGCACCTCGCGGTACATGTTGAAGATCTCGCCCTCGTCCAGCCCTAAGCTTTCCACTACGTACTGATAGGCGTGGGTGTGCAGTGCCTCCTCGAAGGCCTGGCGCAGCAGGTATTGGCGGCACTCCGGGTTGGTGATGTGGCGGTAGACGGCCAGCACCAGGTTATTCGCCACCAGCGAGTCGGCGGTGGAGAAGAAGCCCAGGTTGCGCTTGATGATGGTGCGCTCGTCGTCGGTGAGGCCGTTGGGGTCCTTCCACAACGCGATGTCCGCGTTCATGTTGACCTCTTGCGGCATCCAGTGATTGGCGCAGCCATCGAGGTATTTTTGCCAGGCCCAGTCGTACTTGAACGGGACTAGCTGATTGAGATCGGCGTGGCAGTTGATGATCTTTTTGTCGTCGACCCGGACGCGCCCGGCGCCCATTTCGAGATCCTCCAGCCCGGTATAGCCGCCCTGGGCATCGTCGTAGTCGGCGGTCGGCGCTGTCGTGGTGCTTGGGGCGAAGGCCGGCGATTGCTCATCGAGTAGCGACTGCTGTGCCGGCATCGGGTTGGGGTTGACCACCGGCGCGGCGCCTGCGGTGTTCATCAGCGCCTCGTTGGCGACCACGCCCTGGCCCGGGCGCACATGGCCGTCGGTGGTATGCGGTTGCAAGCGGCCGACCGTCGGGGGCAGCGCGAAATCGTCGTCCGCTCCGTCCATCGGCGCTGCGTCGATCTGTGGCGGCGCGTTGTGGGTGCGCGGCTTGGCGGCGGCGAGAGGGTCGTCCCAGTTCAACATTGGTGGGTCTCCTGTGGGTGTGTCGGTGATGGTTTTGCGGTGGACGGTGCGAAGCTCAAGCGGCATCAGCGCCCGGCTCGCTGTGAATTCGATTTGGCCTGGGCCATGGCCAACTCCGCATCGGTGCGCGAGGCCAACCTTGGGTCCACCGTACTGTTGCGATCGGCGGCTGTGGCGGTGGGCTGCGGGCCGGGCGGCATCGGCCGGGCGGGCGCCGTCAACAACGCGGACAGCAGCGAGTCTGCCTCGCCGCGGTTCTCGGCGCGTGCCGCCATCATCAAGGTGGTGCCCGCGGCGAGCACCACCACAACGACGCCAAGCAGCCAGATGCGGCAAGTGCGGATCATCGCTGCCCGCCTTGCCGCTGCATGAGGGGTTGGCCTTGGCAACTCGCCCGCCAAGCCGCGGGCGGAATGGCATCAATCGCATTTGGGTTGCGGTCGGTCAAGGTCAGGGAACGGGGCTGTTGGGCTACAATCTCCGCTTTCACCGACCGCCCCGCCGCTTTGCCCCGATTGCTATGCCCATGATTCAGAAACTCGACGTCGACCAACCCTCCTGCATTGGCTGCGGCACCTGCTGGGTCTCCAATCCGGAGCTGTTCCGTGAGGACCGACCCAACGGCGAACTCAAGGCCGCGTCCACCGGTGGACTCATCGCCGACCAGGCTCGCCTGCGAACCATCGCCGAGGGCTGTCCAACCCTGTCGATCCATCTGGTGGACGACGCTGGCACGATCGTTTTTCCCACCGCCGAGCAGCTCCACGCGCGCGACCACGCCGCGGACTGGTAACGCACCATCCCGGGGCGGACGGCGCATCGCCAAGGCCCGGCCGATCGGTCGCTGCATGGCGTCACCGCTGGTCCCCGGCTGCGTCATGGGATTGCTACTCATGCGGGCCACCCGGCGTCGGCGTATCAACGGCGCTGGAGCGTGCCGGCCCGCAGCGCATGTCCGCCTGAGAAATGAGCCAGTAGGCGACGCCAAGTCCGAGCACCACGGCACCGATACCGATGAGATCCAGGGCCGTATATTCGTCCATATCCAGGACGATGATCTTTCGGGCGACGGCCATTACCGCGGTGGCGACAACCAGCTTCACCGGGAAGACGTCCGAACGGATGTAGAGGGTGATGTTGGCGAAGATCTCGTAGGCAATCAGCACCGCGAGAAAGGCCCCGAAGGTCTTGACGATGTCTGGCACGATGAAGAATGGCGGCGTCGTCATGCTCAGGTACAGCGTGTGGATCACGCTCACGACACCTTCCAAAATGACCACGACCATCGCGATGGCGAGCACATAGGTCGCTAGATGCATGATCCGATGTAGGACGCGCAGCACCGGGTCCGGCGCCTGCGTCGGCAACTCCTGATGACCATTGTGCTCCTGTTCTGCGGGCCGGTTGTTCATTGCGGGCGCCATTGGTTGGGTGGCGATCCCGTGTCGGAGGCTTGGCTGCCGCTCGCCGGGATCAGTGAGGGCTGCATGCGAGTCCTGCGCCGTTCCTCGCTGGCGAAGCCGCACCAAAAATGTGCCGAGGCCCGCAATGGTGACCAAGCCCGCGAGGACGATCGCCACCCGCCCGTAGTCCGGTAGATCCCACCACGGGATGCCTGTCCCCAATGCGCCTGCGGCCATAGCGTTGCCTCTAAGTCGGTCTGTTGCTGGCGCGCGCGGCGCAATGTCGTCATGGGTTTTGGCATGATTTAAACGTTAGTCACGCTGGCTTGGTTCGTCATGCCGAGTGGCGTCGTCCGCGAACAGGCTGCCCTGGGGCGCCTGTGTCGGAAGCAGGGGATGATCATCGTTCGGTAGCTTGGTGAAATCCCCTGGCAACGCGTGCGGATCAGCGCCACCCAGGTCGCCGTCGATGACCGGCATCAGAAGCCCATAAGAGACTCGCCAGCGTACCGTGCCGACCATCACTGCCGCCGACTTGGGATTCAACTTCACGACCTCGCCAAACCGCTCATGTCCGTGGCGATCTTTGAAGGCGACCTGATCACCGACGCTGAGGCTATTTCGATCCAGTTTGCGTCGGCCTTGCGCGGCGATCTCCACATCCTGGCCGTCGACGTTGATCAGATAGAACTGGATATTCCAGCGCTTACCGTCGCTGATGTTCTGAACCAGCGCCCGCGTCCGCCTGATCTCCAGCAACCGTGCCTCCACTAGCCGGTTCTCTTGCTCATCGAACCAGGTGATCGTCTGTCCGACACGCAGTGCCTGCTTGACTTTGCGGATTCGGGCGGGGTCCTCAAGCTGGTTGCGGATTGCTGCATTGAGTCGGTGCAGTTCGAACAGGCTGGCCTGGTTCAGTGCTTCCAGGATGGCGTTGTAGTTCATGGTCAAGCACCGTCTTCGCAGCCGTCGCTGGCCGCTTTTCGATCTGCATGGACAAATGGAATTAGTCCCGCCGCATGCAGCAGGGCTTGTTGGTCGCGCTTCAGCGAGCGGGCGTCTAGAACGAAACCATCGATCGCGACCAGCCAGACCCTCGGGTTATCGGCCAGCCGCGACGGCAGGGTCCAATCGGGATCGAACATCCCCATCCGCAACAGGTCGCGTATCCGTTTCGACTCGTTGCAGAAGGCGTCGGTCAACGCGGTGATGGCCGCGTAACGCTCGGCCATGGCCTTTGGAACTTTGATCTTTTCTGTGCTCATTGCAGTTTCGGCGCCGTATGCGCGAGATCAACCAGTGTCTCGATGTCAACAAATGCGGGGAAGGTTCGCACAGCGGACCCTACAGCGACGGTGCTCCTGGCAGGATCCGCTGTGCGGACTATTCCTCGAACCAAGACAATGCTCAACCCTTACCCGGACAGAGCGCGGATCCCCGGTGCCACGCGCAGCCCGACATATTGGTGGATCACCTGCATATATTCCTTTCCCAGTTTCGTCCTGCGCCGCGCAACGAAACGAATGACCCCTAGCACCTTCACGAGCCTTTCGCGGCTGATGCCCGCCAAATCCTCTTTGATCGCCTGTTCAACCTGCTCAACGCCGTCTTGGAGCAATCGGCTTTCTTCAGCGATGGTCTGATCCTCAAAATGATAATGATCGATCAATAACTCGATGATCCTGATCGCGTCCTTGTCGGTCAGCGCGTTCTCCTGTCTTGTGTCGTATGCGCACAAGGCCCCTTCGATCGCGTTCCCGCAGCGCTCCAGTTCTTCGTTTCCGTCCATCTCCGAGACGGTATAGGCAGGCACCGAGTTGTAGTCGCGCTTGGGCGCCTGGTAAAAGCTACAGCCCGCGCATGCGTCCGCGGTTCTCGTGGTCCCGCAACAGAGACTGCAGATCGGTGCTTCGGCGATCAAACACTGTCTCTTGCCTTTTCGTGAATTGCAGACGGGGCACTTTGCCATCTAGATACCTGTAGAGTGTTGAGCCAGCCGCCCGATGCCAACCTTTTCCAGCTGGCTAGGCATGTTCACGGGATTGCGGTTTGGCCAGTTCTGTTGCGGCTTGCTCCGACCCCGCCCGTTCTTCTTCGTCTTCTTCTCCTTGATCTATATACTCCCACATTTCATTTTGGTGTAACCAGATCGGATCCGCATTCCTTCTAATAAATTCATCGACATCCATGCCGTCAATTGTTTCAGGTCGCTTCACTCTAACCTGCTTTCCGTTCATGAAGACCCACGTATACTTCTTTTGCCTCTCTGCTTTTGCCGCTCTCTTGGCTCTTTTTTGAGCAGGAGTAAGTTTCTTTTTGATCTTTGCCATGAGGGCTGTCTCCGCGAACGTTCTACGCGTCGTCCAAGACTATGGCCTGAGCGACAGCAAAGGCCGCTACGTCGTCGGCGGTATGCGGTACCTGCACTAAGCCCGATCAAATGCCACGAGCTGTTGGTTGACCCAGTCGATATCGTAGGCGTCGGGATCGAAATCCCCGCCCACCCATTCCTTGAGTTCTTCGTGCTCCGAATGCTTTGGATCCTTGATCGTATCCAGAAAATTGTAATATCCCCACAGGCCGCCAACGTCCTCCGGCGGGCATGCCCCTTTGGCCTTAATACAGACTGGGAGAACCTTGTTGGGTTCGGGTGGCAACGCCTTCTCCAGTAAGATCACATGTTCCCAGCCGTCGCCGAAGTCGTACTCGTAGCGCATGGAGTCTTTCTCGTTGGCGAGTAGCCGGTCTAGCCTGACTCCCTTCTCATCCGTGACGTCATCCAACCCGAAATTCGGGTCAAGTACGCCGAACTCCCGTCCTCCAGCCGTGAATTGATGCAGATGAGAGTCGGTCCATCCCATGATGACCTGCAAGGCGCCATGCAACTCGGGAAGCGTGACCGAACTGGCGATGAGGAAGCGTCGCCAGATGGGTGGTTTGGAACCCTTCAGCGTCACCTTTAACTGGTAGATTTTCTGTGCTGTCTTTGGCATTGGTTAATACCTGAATGATGTCGGTTTGCGGCGTCGTTTTCTATGGGTCTTGATCATCGCTTGGTCGGTCATCTAGATTCATATTTTCACACGGGGGCACGGAGGCACGGAGGCTCTGAGATGAAGATGAGGCGGGGAATCTCTTTACCTCCGCTGCTCCGCGAGAGCCTCTTTAGAAATAGGTTTTATAAAAAGTTAGTTGCTATCTTTCAGATTTCAGGCGGAAAAAAAGTCAAAAAGCAAGGCCTGCCCGCGTGTCTGTGTGACCCCGTTATCGCTCGCGCAGAGACGCAGAGGCGCAAAGGGAAGAAAGAGAGCTGTTTTATGTTGAGCGAATGCTCCATACAAGTTTCCGCATTGGTGCTTCGGTGTACGTCATGATTCAGGCTTCCTCTTTTCTCTGCGTCTTTGCGTCTCTGCGCGAGATATCTTTCTTCCGGCCCTGCACGAAGCGTGTGCTTAGACCTGTTGGCCCAGCAGTCGAAGTGTCTGTCAGTCGGGAAGAGAAATGGTGGTGTGTCCCTGATTTTCGCTGATTTTCGTCCTGCGATTAAACGTGGTCTGTCCCCCATTTCCTCGGATATGGGGAGCTCGCTCTTCACCCTTAGGTTTAGGCAAGGATCTGCAGGGTCTGACCCCCATTTTTTCTACTACTCCAGCGCCAAGAGTTCTAACATTTGACCAAAATTCGACAGACCAAAGTGCTTCTAACATTCAGTTCTCCGTTTCTCTTTCGTGCCAAAAAAGGGGTCGGACCCCTATTGCTGATGACCGTTCGGCGACGGCCAGCCGCTCCATGATGCCAAAAAAGGGGTCGGACCCCTATTGCTGATGCCTATAGTTTGTTCGGCCGTGCCAGCAGCGCGCTGCGCGGCGCGTGCCGCTGGAAGCCGGCGCTCGCAGTCTTCCCTCACTGGCAACTTTCACACTCCGGGTCCAAAATCGAACAAGCCGCGGGCGCGCTTGCGCCGTTGCCGGACCCATTCGATTTCCCCTTATCCATACTGACGTAACTCCCCCCAACCGCCGACAAGCGATTCGCCTTGGTGGCATCGTCCATGGTCGATTTCTCGACATGGGTCGCGCCCATGGAGCGCAGGTAGTAGGTGGTCTTGAGGCCGCGCACCCAGGCGAGTTTGTAGAGGTTGTCGAGCTTCTTACCGTTGGGCTCGCTCATGTACAGGTTCAGGCTTTGCGCCTGGTCGAGCCATTTCTGGCGGCGGCTGCCGGCCTCGACCAGCCAGCGGGCGTCGATCTCGAAGGCGGTGGCGTAGGTCTGCTTGAGGTCGTCCGGGATGCGGTCGATCTGCTGCACGCTGCCGTCGTAGTACTTGAGGTCGTTGACCATGACGCTGTCCCAGATGCCGCGTTCCTTGAGGTCGGCGACCAGGTAGGGGTTGACGACGGTGAACTCGCCGGACAGGTTGGATTTGACGAATAGGTTCTGATAGGTCGGCTCGATGGACTGGCTGACGCCGACGATGTTGCTGATGGTGGCGGTGGGGGCGATGGCCATGCAGTTGGAGTTGCGCATGCCGATGCTCGTGACCCGTTCGCGGAGCCGATCCCAGTCCAGCGTGGAGCTGGTGTCCATCTCCAGGAAGCCGCCGCGGCCTTCGGCCAGCAGTTGGATGCTGTCGATCGGCAGGATGCCGCGGCTCCACAGGCTGCCGTCGAAGCTCTGGTAACGACCGCGCTCCTCCGCCAGATCGGTGCTGGCCTGGATGGCGTAATAGCTCAGGATCTCCATGCTCTGGTCGGAGAACTGCACCGCCTCGGGGCTGGCGTAGGCGATGCCGAGCTTGTACAGCGCATCCTGAAAGCCCATCAGGCCCAGGCCGACGGGCCTGTGGCGCAGGTTGGACTTGCGCGCCTGGGGCACGTTGTAGAAGTTGTAGTCGATGACGTTGTCGAGCATGCGCAGCGCGGTGCCGACGGTCTTCTTCAGCTTGTCGGTGTCCAGACCGCGCTCGCCGACGTGGTTGGCCAGGTTGACGCTGCCCAGATTGCAGACCGCGATCTCCTGATCGTTGGTGTGCAGCGTGATCTCGGTGCAGAGATTACTGCTGTGCACCTGCCCGACATGCTGGTTGGTGTAGCGCAGGTTGCACGGGTCCTTGAACGCGATCCACGGATGGCCGGTCTCGAACAGCATGGCCAGCATCTTGCGCCACAGGTCGACGGCCTTGACCTGCTTGCCGACGCGCATGTCGCCGCGCTGGGCGCGCTCCTCGTAGGCCAGGTAGGCCTGCTCGAAGGCCTGGCCGGTGAGGTCGTGCAGGTCCGGCGTCTCGTCCGGCGAGAACAGGGTCCAGTGCTGGTCCTCGGCGACGCGCTTCATGAACAGGTCCGGCACCCAGTTGGCGGTGTTCATGTCGTGGGTACGGCGGCGGTCGTCGCCGGTGTTCTTGCGCAGGTCCAGGAACTCTTCGATGTCGACGTGCCAGGTCTCTAGATAGGCGCAGACCGCACCCTTGCGCTTGCCGCCGTTATGCACCAGCGCACAAGCGGTCATGTAGCTCTCGTCGCCGTCGACCTTGAGGTCGTGGACGGTCTCGACCGGCGCGATGGACTCGACCGCCTTGACGCGGGTGAAGATCCAGTTGCCGAGGCGGAACCAGTTCTGCTTGGTGAGCGCCGGCACGCCGACCAGGTCCGCGATCGGCCCTGCGGCCGGGATACGCAGGTCGAAGGCGCGCGTTGTACCGGCGAACGAGACGACGCTGCCGTCGGAGCGGGTGCCCTCGTGGGCATTTTCGCGCTCGCGGTACTGGCCCGCGCAGGGGACACCAAGGCGAAGCAACTGATAACGCAGACCTTCCGCCAGCGCTGCCGACGTGCTGGTGAAGTGGATCTCAGGCCGTTTTGCATCAGGCCGTTTTGCATCAGGCCGACTGATGCCACCGTCGGTCTCCAAGAGACCTTGAATGAGGGCCAAGGCCTGGTTGTGGGGCAGGTGGCTGAAGCGTCGAGCGATGCGCTTGTTGCGGTTGGCGTCGTAGAGGTCCGCCTCGGTGAAGGGCAGGCTGGCCTGATCCTGGCCGATCCATTGCCCGGTGGTCGCGCAGCGGGCCAGACCCTTTCCGACGGACCATTTGATTTGCAGGTAGCTGGTGCCGCGCGCGTTTTCCCAATAGTGGATGCCGCGCTCGGTCAGATAGTCACGGACGAACTGCAGGTGGCCGTCATCGCGGGCGGGATTGCCGGAGATGCCAAATTCGTAACCGCGGGTCAGATGGCCGTCGCCGAGCAGGATGCCGTAGAAACGGGCATCGGCCTCGGTGATGCCGGGCACGGGCAGCACTTCGCTGGGGATGACTTGCGCGACGTAGTCGCCACGGCTCAGCGACCCGGCCTCGACCCAATCCGGATAGTAACGACCGCTGTCGATCTGCTTCAACGTGCGCTCGATGGACTGCTCGTTTGGAACGCCCTTGATCGCCCAGAACGGATGCCCGGCGGTGACATTCAGCTCGTTGATCGCGTGCTTGACGCGCACCTGCACCATCGGCGCGTCCTTTTGCGCATAGACGAAGTGCTCGGTCACCTCGCGGTAGCGACCGCGCTGGCCTAAGACCAGATCGCCGGTCTTCACATCGGCGATAGGCTTCGGGCCGTCGCCGGTGAACACGGTGGTGTTCGGTGCGAAGCATTGATTGACCGCGACCGCGGTATCGTTGGCCACCTTCAGAAATGGCACCACGCCTTGAGACTTGCCGTTGGTGCCCTTGATGTGGGCGCCCATGCCGCGCACGCGCGACCAGTCGTTGCCGAGGCCGCCGGCGAATTTGCTCAGCAGGGCGTTGTCTTTGATTGCGCCGTAGATGCCGTCGAGGTCGTCCGGCACCGTGGTCAGATAGCAGGAACTGAGCTGCGGGCGCAGGGTGCCGGAGTTGAACAGGGTCGGCGTGCTGCTCATGAAGTCGAACGACGACAGCAGCTCGTAGAACTCGATGGCGCGCTCTTCGCGGTCGATCTCGTTGATGGCCAGGCCCATCGCAACGCGCATGAAGAAGGCCTGGGGCAACTCGAAGCGGATGCCGCCGGCGGTGTGGATGAAATAGCGGTCGTAGAGGGTCTGCAGGCCTAGGTAGGTGAACTGCAGGTCGCGCTCGGGCCGCAGCGCCGCGCCAAGGCGGGCCAGGTCGAAGCGGCCGAGTTGCTTGTCGAGCAGTTCCAGATCGCCCGCGTGCTTGATGTAGGCGCTGAAATAGTCGGCGTAGCGCTCGCCCATGTCGGCCTGGGTCTCGACGCCAACCGCCATGTCCAGCAGGCCGAGGGCCTCGCGGCGCATCACGTCAAGCAGGAGTCGCGCGGCGACCTGGCTGTAATTCGGCTCCTTTTCGATCATGGCGCGGGCAGACATGACCAGGGCCTGGCCTACGTCGGATTCCTTTACGCCGTCGAAGAGGTTACGCAGGGTATCGCTGAGCACGGCCTGGGCGTCGACGCCGTCAAGGTCGCGCGCGGCCTCGTCCACTAGTCGGGCCAGACGCTCGGTGTCCAGCGGCCGCGTGCTGCCGTCGGTGAGCGTGACGCTGAGGCCATGCGGCTGCACCGGTGCCGTGGCGGCAGCCTTCTCGGCGCGCTCGCGAGCGCGCGCCTCGCGGTAGAGCACATAGTCACGGGCGACCTTGTGCTCGCCGGCGCGCATCAGCGCCAGCTCGACCTGATCCTGCACGTCTTCGATGTGCACGGTGCCGCCGCCGGGCAGGCGCCGGGTCAGTGCGGCGGTGACCTGCTCGGCGAGTTCCTGCACGCGGTGATGGATGCGGCTGGACGCGGCGGCGTTGCCGCCCTCGACGGCGAGGAAGGCCTTGGTCATCGCGACCTTGATCTTGTTGGGATCGAAGTGGGTGACCTTGCCGTTGCGGCGGATGACCTGGACCTTGCCTGGCTGGTGGGCGGCGATGTCGGGAGGCGACTGCTCCACCGTCGTCGGCGCCGGCTTTTGAGCGTCTGCCGTCGCGTCTCGCGGCGTTCCTTCCGTTGGGTCCAGGCCCGTCGTCGATGGATCAAAGCTGGTGCCGGCGGCCATGGGTCGCTCCTCTGTTTGCGTGGTTCTTGGTGGTTCTGTTCCGATCGCCCACCAGGGCGAGGTGGACGGAACGGGCAAGCTGTTGCGAGTGGAATATATACGGTGTCGGAATGCTGTCAACCACTACATATTGTGATTATGTTGGTGGAAAGCCCGTGTGTAGGCTGTGCGTAGCCTGTGGATAACTTTGGCTTAAGTGAGCCTGGAACGCGCTGTTGTGGGCCTCGGCGGTGCGCAGCGTCGTCTGCGTCCACAGGTGGAAAAGCCGTGTCGGCGCGGGAGTGCCGAAATGGTCATCCGACGAACGGTCGGGGCGCGTCCGATGAGAGACTCCGGGCAGCGACGCGGCTATACTCGTCGCCATGGCCATTTGGCCCGACTCGATGGCCTGACCATCCGGCCTTGCTTGGCGGGATGACCAAGTGATCGCTCGCCGACGCGCTCGCGCTGGAGGCGCCTTCGGGCTGCGCTACGATCTATAAACGATGGGAGGAGGAACGACGATGAAAGTCAAAGACGCGATGACGGCGGCCGCGCGAGCGGTCCAACCCGAAACCAAGGTCATGGAGGTTGCGTCGCAGATGTGTCTGCACCGATACCATGGCCTGCCGGTGGTGGATGGCGATGGCATGCTGGTGGGGATCATCGCCGAGAAGGACGTCTTGCACAGCCTGTTCCCGAAGATCGAAGACATGATCGCCCATGGCATGGCCACGGTCGACCTGGATCAGGAGATGGCCCGGTACAGCGATGTGCTGGAGCAGACGGTCGCGGAGCTGATGACTCCGAACCCGGTGGCGGTGGATCCGGAGATGCACCTGTTGCGCGCGGCAACAGTCATGGTCCGGCACAATTTTCGCCGCATTCCGGTTGCGGAAGAGGGCAAGCTGGTGGGCATGCTGACCTTGGGCGATGTGCACAAAGCCATTTTCCATGCCAACGTCACCAACACCCTTAAGGCGCGCCAATCGCCCTGACGCCCCCGGGTAGGGCTCTCGCGCTTCGTCCTGCGGGCCGAGCGAGGGCTTGCATCGCAGCGGCCGAACCGCGCCGGTAGAAGCGCGTCGGCAAAACCGTATCTGGCGGACCGGATGACCGTTGCCCCCGCGTTGCGTCGGGTTCCGTCGTTATTGATGGAGGACAGCATGAATACCACCACGAGGCGCGCCGCATGGTTGTGGCCGTTGGTCTTGTGCTTGAGTGCCCCGGCGGGGTTCGCGGCATCGCCTGCGGAGATCGCGCAGGCAGAGTACGACGAGGTGATGGGGAAGGAACCCAGCCTCGACAATGGTCGCCGGGTCTATCTCACCTGTGCGGTCTGCCACCTGCCAGAGGGCTGGGGGAGCGTCGACGGCAGTTATCCGCAGATCGCCGGGCAGTTGCGCACGGTCATCATCAAGCAGCTTGCGGACTTCCGAGCCGGAAATCGAGAAAACCCGCTGATGTATCCATTCTCCGTGCCGGGCATTCTCGGCGGACCGCAGGAGATCGCCGATGTGGCGGCCTACGTCGCAGAGTTGCCGATGACCCCCCACAACGGCGTTGGCCCGGGTACGAGCTTGGCACTGGGGGAGGAACTCTACGCCGAAAATTGTACCGACTGTCATGGCGCTGCCGGCGAGGGCGATGTCCAGGAGCATATTCCGGCCATCGCCGGTCAGCATTACCCCTATTTGATGCGCCAGTTCGATCAGATCCGCAGCGGGCAACGCAAGAATTCGGATCCGAAGATGCAGGAGCAGATCGCGGGCTTTTCCGCGGAACAGCAGGCGGCGGTACTGGACTATACCTCGCGCTTGCGGCCACCGGCCTCGAAGCTTGCGAGCGACGGCTGGCTGAATCCGGACTTCCCGCACTATATGCGGGACGCGATGGGGATTCGAGCCGTGCCGCCGGTGCCGCCAGCGCCAGCGCTAGGCTGTCGACCCCGGCCCTGCTGCCTGGCGTCGGCGGTTCGCGTTGACGATCCAGTAGAGCGCAATGGATCGCGCGCCCGGAGTCGCATGGAAGGCGTCGACTGGGCGAATGAATTCGCCCCCACACTCGGAGCAGCAACGAGCGCGTCGCCTAACCCGCGGCGGTTATACCGCCATAGGCCTCTCGGCGATGGCTCGCGCTTGCGGCGGGGCCGCAGCACCGAGCAGGTGATAGATCATCGGTACCAGCAGCAGCGATACCAGGGTCGAGAAGCTCAAGCCCCATACGATGACGATGGCCAAGGGCTGGAGCATCTCCGCCCCTTCGCCGACGGCGAGCGCCAACGGCAGCATACCGACGACGGTGGTCAGCGTGGTCATTAGAATGGGTCTGAGCCGCAGCCGTGCCGCGGCGACGATGGCTGTGGATTTGTCATCGCCTCGGTCGCGCCGCAGCTCGATGAACTCCACCAACACGATCGCATTGTTGACGACGATACCCGCCAGCATGATCAGCCCGAGCCAGACCGGCATCGACAACGGCGTCTCGGTCCATTGCAACCCGAGCACGACGCCGATCAGCGTGAACGGCACTGAGAGCAGGATGATCAGCGGGTTCCTCAGCGACTCGTACTGCACCGCCATGACCACCAACACCAGGAACAGGGCCAGAGCAAGCAACAGGCGGCCGAGGTCGCGGCCCTGTTGCAGGGTCTCCAGGCTGCCCGCCTCGTAGAGTGCGTAGCCCTGCGGCAGATCGACCCCGTCAGCCGCGGCCAACGCGGCCTCAATCGCCTGTTCCAGGGTCAGTTCGCCGCCCAACGAGGCCGTGATCTCCACCACCCGCTGCTGGCGATCGCGCAGAATCTCGGTGGGTTGCGGCAGCAGTTGCACCTCTGCCAGATCGCCGAGGCGGATGGGTGTGCGTGGCGTGGTCTTGCTGAACAGCAGGATCGATTCCAAGTCGCCCGGGGTGCCCACATCGTCTCGGTCCAAGCGCAGACGCACGTCGATGCCACGGTCGCCGTCGATGAAGTCGGTTACGGTCTGGCCGTCCAGTGCGTAGCGCAGCACGCTGCCGACGTCTTCCACGTCGAGCCCGTAGCTGGCCGCCCGTCGGCGGTCGACCCTGATCGACAGTTCCTGGGTCACATCCTCGTTGGAATGCTGGACGTTGCTCAAGCCTGGCACCGATTTCAAACGGGCAACCACTTGATCCGCCAGTCGTACCAGCGTGTCGAGGTCTGGACCCTTGATGCGCAGGCCGACGTCGTCGTCGCCGCGGTTGAAGCGAATGCCGCGGATACCGCTGGTGTACAGAGAGATCTTGAGCCCGGCGATGCCTGCATCGGCGAGTTCCGTCTTCACTGCGGCGATCCATTCCTTGGAGCTGATGCCGCCGCGCTGCGCCAGCGGCGCGAGCTGGACTTGCAGGCTTGCGCGATGGCTGTTCTCGAAGCTCGATCGTCCGAACACGAAGCCGCCAACCGTGGTGAAGACAGCACGAACCTCCGGTCGGGCGGCGACAATGGCCTCGACGCGGCGGGTCAGCGCGTCCATCTCCTCGATATTGACGCCGGTGTCGGCGGTCAGGCTGATGCGCACGTCGCCTTCGTCGAGCGCCGGCAGGAACTCCTGCTTGCCGGTGAAGAAGCCCGGCACGGTCAGGACCAGGGCGGCGACGAACAGGGCGATGACCAGCCATTGCACTCGCAGCAGCCAGGCCACCAGTTTGCCGTAGCCGCGTTGCAAGACCTCCATGACGCGATTGATACCGCGCCGAACAAGTCCCTCGTGGCTGGCTGGCAGACGTCCGGCGAGGGCCGGAACCAGCGTCAGCGCCACAATCATCGAGGCGAGGATTGCCGCTGAAATGGTGAAGATCAGTTCGCGAAACAGTAGGCCCACCAATCCGCCGATGAATAGGAACGGCAGTACCGCTGCCAGGTTGGTGGAGGTGGAGGCGACGATGGCGCTGGTGACCTCGCGGGCTGCCTTGGTCGCGGCCTCGCTGCCCGAGTGGTTGCCGGGGCCGTCGTCGGAATGGTCGCCGCGTTGGTGGCGGTAGACGTTTTCCAGCATAACGATGGTGTTGTCCACCAGCATGCCGATACCGAGCGCGAGTCCGCCGAGGGTCATGATGTTGAAGTTGAGCCCGAAGCTGGCCATGAGGATGAAGGTGACCAGGACGGCGATGGGGATAGCGCTGCCAATGATGAGTGTGCGGCGCACGCTGCCGAGGAACAGATACACCACCAGCATGGCGAGGGCGGCACCACCCAGTGCGGCGCTGACCGCGTTGCCGAGGGCATGGCGGATGTAGCGGGCCTGGTCGTCGACTTTCGCGATGCGGACATCGTCGCGGACCTGGCCCTGTTCGCTGAGGCGTGCCAGTTCCGCATCCACGGCATCCACCACCGATACGGTGTTCGCCAGCGGTTGCTTTTGGATCGACAGCTTGATCCCGGGCGCCCCGTCGAGGCGAATGCGCAGCCGCTCCTCGGCGGCACCGTCGATGACGCGTGCAACCTCCCCCAGACGCAACAGGCTGAGCGGGTCGTCTCGGCCCTCCGCCGGCAGCGGTAGGTCGATGATCTGCTGCACGTCGTCGAAGCGCCCGCCGGTGCGTCCACTGATCTCGCCATAGGGCATCAGCAGGCGGCCCGCGGGCACGTCGCGGTTGGCCTGGCGCAGCATCTCTTCCAGGTCGAGCACGTCGAGCCCAAGCCCCGCCAGACGGTACTGATCGGCAATGATCCGCACCTCGCGCTCGAGACCGCCGCCGACTTCCGCGGCGGCGACCCCCGGCAACGTCAACAACGAGCGACTCAGTTCGTAGTCCACCCAGCCGCGCAGTTCGACTGGATCGAGTAGTTGCGAGCTGACCACATATTCGGCCACCGGTAGTTGGAATGGGTCGCGCTTGTAGATCACCGGTGGATCGATGCTGTCCGGCAGGAAGCGTTTGGCGCGGTCGAGCCGCGAACTGGCGTCGCGCAAGGCCTGGTCGACGTCCGCGCCATAGCGGAAGGAGAGGTCGACCGCGCTGCGTCCCTCGCTGCTGCGCGATTGCACCGCCACCGCCCCCTCGGTGATGGCGAGTTGTTCTTCGAGTTGCCGGGTGATCTCGTCTTCCATCACTTTGGCTGGGACGCCGGGGTCGAGCACGCGTACGCGTACGTCCGGGTAGACGATCCTCGGCAGCAGGTCGACGTTGAGCCGCTCCAGCGCGAACGCCCCGAGCACCATGACGGCTAGGGTCAGCATGATGACGCCGATTGGGTGGCGAATCGACCAACTGGAGATGCTGCTGTTCATGTGGTTCGTCAGTGGGGAAGGATTGCGGCCTGGGGGCGGGAGACAGCAGCGGGCTGATCGTGGATAATATGAAGCTAGGTTTGCGTCTGGACTCCACTTTTCCAGCCTGCGCGGCGCAGGGTCAAGAAACGGGTGCCGCATCCTCCGCGGTGGCGGTGCGCGTTCGCCAACAGGTTTCAGCGCGCGCCAAATTGCCAAGTCAGGCGCGCCGCGTTCATCAGCAGGTCTTCGCATTTCTGTCAAACTATTGTAGGCTATACTTCAGAGACCACTTTACTTCTTCGGCCGAGATTAGTTTGTCAATGATTCGTAAACGCGGACGCCGTCGCTTTGATACCTTCTCGG
This sequence comes from uncultured Gammaproteobacteria bacterium, assembly GCA_963698775.1. Classification (GTDB taxonomy): domain Bacteria; phylum Pseudomonadota; class Gammaproteobacteria; order Chromatiales; family Chromatiaceae; genus Thiohalocapsa. Next base: position 67,647 of record CAVOSE010000017.1, on the reverse strand, counting down.
TTCTGATCACCGTGCTGGCGATCGGCATGTCTCTGACACTGGCCTACCAGGTGAAGCTCTACTATGGCGGTGATTCGCCGCCGATGGCCAAGCAAACCCCTGCCGGTCCAAGCGTTGGCGGCTAGCCGATAGCCAACGCTTGTTCGCGTGGGACGTTGCCTTCCAGAGCAACGAGGCGTATGCCCATGACCGACCCCGTGATCCACCCCATTCCGCCGTCCATGCCGGACAAGCTCCGTGTCGGCGTCGTCGGCGTCGGCTATTTGGGGCGCTTTCACGCCCTGATCCACTCCCGTCTGCCGGATGTGCATCTCGTGGGCGTCGCCGATGTCGATGCCGCGCGGGCCCAAGCAGTGGCGGCGGAAGCGGGGTGTGCTGCATTCGGCGACCCGAGCGCCTTGCTCGGCCAGGTCGATGCGGTCAGCGTCGTCGTGCCCACCTCGGTGCATCTTGATGTCGCGCGGCCCTACCTCGAGCAGGGCGTGCATATGCTGCTGGAGAAACCGGTGGCGCCGGATAGGGAGCAGGGTACCGAGATCGTGCGGCTGGCGGAGGCCTCCGGGGCCATCCTACAGATCGGCCATCTGGAACGCTTCAACGCGGGCATCATGGAGCTTGCCCGGCGTATCGACGCCCCGCGCTTCATCGAGGCCCAGCGCATGGGCGGCTTCACCGAGCGCGCCACCGACGTGGACGTGGTCTCAGACCTGATGATCCACGACATCGATATCATTCTTTCCTTGGTGGATGCGGACCTGGCCGACGTGCGCGCGGTCGGCACGCCGGTGCTCACCGAGCACCTGGATATCGCCAATGCGCGCCTGGAGTTCGTCAACGGGACCGTGGCGAACGTGGTCGCGAGCCGTGTCTCCGACAAACCCACGCGGCGTATTCGCGTATTCCAGCCGCGCGGCTATCTGTCCCTCGACTTCGTCTCGCAGACGTTGGACATCGCCGTGCCGGTGCCACGACCGGACCAGGCACGTCCGGAGATTACCCGCCAACGCATCGCGGTGGAGCCGGTGAAGCCGTTGGATCTGGAGATCGCCGCGTTCGTGGACTGCGTGCGTCGCGGTACCCGGCCACTGGTGCATGGCGCGGTGGGGCTCAAGGCGCTGGACGTGGCGCTGTTGGTGCGGGAGCGTATCGGGGCCTAGCGGACATCACCCTACCGGCGTGACGACGGCGCCGTTTCCGATGATGGATTGCCGCTCAATCGTCGGTTTCGCTCTGCGCACTGTGCCGTGCCATCTCGGCGGCCAGGCTCAGCGCCGCCTTGAGGCTCCCCATATGGGCCCGTCCACTCCCTGCCAAGTCGAGCGCCGTGCCGTGGTCAACCGAGGTGCGGATGATGGGTAGTCCCAGGGTTACGTTGACGGCCTGGCCGAACCCGAGATGTTTGAGCACCGGCAGGCCCTGATCGTGATACATGGCCAGCACCGCGTCCGCCCGCTGCAGCTGGGTTGGCACGAAGGCCGTATCGGCCGGCATCGGACCCCGGAGATCCATACCACGCGCCCGTAGCCGTTCCAGCACCGGGATGATGACCTCGCGCTCCTCGTGACCCAGGTGGCCGCCCTCACCGGCGTGCGGGTTGAGTCCGCATACCAGGATTCGCGGGTGTGGCAGCCCGAAGCGCTCGCGTAGTTCGCGCTCCAAGATCTCGATCACACGTTCCAATCGCTCCGGTGTCACCGCGGCGGCCACCGCATGCAGGGGCAGATGGGTGGTCGCGAGCGCGACCCGCAGGCCGGGTGCCGTGAGCATCATCACCGGGTCGGCGTCGCAGCGCTCGGCGAAGAATTCGGTATGTCCAGTGAATGGTAGGCCGGCGTCGTTGATAACGCCCTTGTGCACCGGGGCGGTCACCAGCGCCGCGAAGCGACCGCCGAGACAGCCGTCGCAGGCGAGCCTCAGGGTGTCGAGCACATAGGCGGCGTTGACCGAGTCGAGCCGGCCTGGTACGACCTCGGCTGGGGCCCTTGCACTCGGTTCGATGCGCAGGATGCCAGGTTGCTGGACCCTCGGCCGGCTGTCGTAGTCGACCGGCAGGAGGTGTAGCGGCAAGCCGAGTCGATCCGCCCGTTGCGACAACAGGTCGGGGTCGCAAATCGCGACGAGTTCGTCGGCGTTGCCTTGCTGTGCCAACATGACACAAAGGTCCGGGCCGATGCCGGCGGGTTCGCCGGGTGTCAGTGCGATGCGCAGAGGTTGATGCGGTACGCGAGGTTCGTCGCCGACGCTTGCCGTGTCGCCGCCCGGCGAGATTGTCCCGGGTGTTCGCCTCACAGATCGGGTTACAGTCTGGGTCACAGGTCCGAGCCGGTATCGAGGCGCAGATCGACGTAGGCCTCGTCCCGCAGCTGCCGCAGCCAGAGCTCAATGGCCTCCTCACCCTTGCGCTCACGGATGGCGTCCTGCGCCTTCAGACGCAGCAGCTCGTCGGTGGTGTCCTGCTTGCGCCGCTCCAGCACCTGTACGATGTGCCAGCCAAACGGGCTTTGGAATGGCTGGCTGATCTCGTTCGGGGCCAGCTTGTCCATCTCTTCTTCGAATTCGGGCACCGTATCGCCGGGGTTGACCCAGCCGAGATCGCCACCCTTCAGGGCTGAGCCGGTGTCGTCGGAATGCGCGCGGGCCAGGGTGCCGAAGTCGTCGCCGCCGACGATGCGCAGCCGAAGCTGTGAGAGTCGGCGCTTGGCATCCGTATCCCCTACGACCTCGTTGGTGCGGATCAGAATGTGTCGGGCATTGGTCTGTGACGTCGGCTCGGGGGCATCGCCTTTGATGTCGGAAACCCCGATCAGGTGAAATCCGCTCGGGCTCTGAATGGGATCGGAAACCTGGCCTTTGCCCAGCGTGCGGGCCGGCTCGACGGCAAGCGACGGCACTTCCGCCATCGGGAACCAACCCAGGTCGCCGCCCTCCAGGGCGCGTCGGCCATCGGAGTTGGCGGCGGCGACGTCGGCGAAGGCGGCGCCGCCGCGGATGCGTTTCAATAGCCCCTGGATCTTCTGTCGCCCGCTCTCCAACTGCGCGCTCGTGGGGCTGTCGGGCAGCGCGACCAGGATATGCTGCAAGCGCACTTCGCGCCGTTCGATCAGGCTGTCGCCTTCCTGCTTCAGGAATCGGTCCACCTCCGCGTCGCTGACGCGGATGTTCTGCAGCACCTCTTGCTGCTGCAGTCGCGATGTCAGGATTTGCATCCGCGTGTCTTCGCGAAAGTCGTCGAAAGAAAGGCCGCCAGCCTCAAGGGTTTCACGGAGCTGACTCAGCGACAGGCCATTCCGTCCGGCGATGCCGGTCATGGCGCTGGTGAGGGTCTCGTCGTCCACCTCGACGCCGAGATCCGTGGCGCGCTGCAGTTGTAGCCGTTTCAGGATCAGCCGCTCCAAGACCTGCTTTTGCAGCACCGCCTGCGAAGGAATGGCGGTTCCGCGCGCATTCAGTTCCGGCAACACCAGGTCGATCTCGGTATTCAGCTCGCTTTGCACGATGACGTCGTTATTGACGACGGCGACGATCGAGTCCAACGGCTGAATCTGTGCGCTGGTAAGGTTGCTGGTCAGAAACAGGCTCGCGAGTGCCGCGAGCGATAACCGCTGACACCCCGATTCGAACCAAAACCTGCTAGTCCGGTTGGTAGCCATAGATCTCTTTTTCCAAGAATTTCCCGATAGGGTTGCCGATGGCGCCGAGGCCCGCCAACTCGACCTGCAGCATCACGGACATGCTCGCCGGGTCGTCCGTGCTGCGCTTGAAGTGGCGGCCGAGCAGGCGCACCCGCCAGCAGCACTTGCCGTATTCGATGCCGGCGAAGGCGTCCACGGTCTCGTCATACAGCATCGAATACAGCCAACGGCCGACGATCTCGACCCGATTGCCCATGGGGAGGCGAAAGGACATGTCGGTATTTTCGTAGCGGTTGGGCTCGGGCACGCTGTCGTCTGCGCGATAGGCGAAGTTGAAGATGCGATCTTCCGGGTGGCGATATTCCAGTTGCAGCGTGCGGCGCTGCCACTGTTCCTCTTCCAGGTTCGGGTCCCATTCGAAGCTGGCACGGCCGTACCAGTTTTCGAAAAGATTGGCCGCCAGCTCACCGGTATAGGGCGACCGTTCGGTGGTCTCTTCCGGGCCTCTAATCTGAACGCGGCGATCGGCGAAATAGAAGATCTGACCCAGACTCAGGCGGAACAATTCGTCGCCGTTGTCGGCGCGCAGGGTGCGCGATGTCAGGGCCGCCGTCAGCTGATTGGCGTCGCCAATCCGGTCGCGGCCCGTGAAGCGGTTGCTGCGGAACAGGTTCGAGAAGCTGAACGTCAGCTCGGAGCTGTCGAAGACCGGCGTTTCGCTCTGGTCGACGTAAGGGGTGTAGAGATAATAGAGGCGCGGCTCCAGGGTCTGCAGCGACGCCGTGCCGAGCCAGGACAGATCGCGCTCGAGGATCAGCTTGCTGTCGACATCAACGGTCGGGATGGCATGGCTGGGGTCGGATGGCAGGTCCGCGACCTGATCCGTCAGCGCATAGTTCGACAGATGCAGCTTGGCGCTGGGGATGATGTGGCCGTAGCTGCGTCGCAGCGGCCAACTCAGACTTGGCAGCATCGATACGCGCTGGCCGTGGACCTTGTGGTTGTGATCGAAGAAGTCGTACTCCGCGTCCATGCCCGCGACCAGACCCGGACCGAGGGTGCGTGGGCGCAACGTGAACAGCAGTTGTGGCAGACGACCATAGGGGCGTGAGCCTGGATTCAGGGTCTCGTCGACGGTCTGGAACGCTTGGACCCGAGTCAACAATGACCATCCTTGGCCGAGATAGGTGACGTCTCCCCGCTGTGTCAGGTAACGGGTGCTGGTGGCGTCGATGTTGTTGCCTAGATCCTGCAAATACTGGTCGTCGCTGACGACGCTGTAGTCGATTGCGGTTCTTAACCGCTTAAAAAAGAGGCCTTCCTGGTCGAAGCTGAAGGCGGCGCGGGTGGCGCCGTCCTCATACAGGGCGTCGTTGGGGATGACCTCGGCGTTGATAGTACCTTTGTCACGAGGGGTCAGATACCGGAACTCGCCACCCAGCATGAGACCGCGTTCACTCATGTAACGAGGGTACAGGGTCGCATCCATGTTTGGTGCGATATTCCAATAGTAGGGCGTGATGACCTCGAAGCCATTTGCATCGGATGAACCGATGGACGGCATCAAAAACCCGCTCTTGCGGCGGTCGTCGATGGGGAAGTCGATGTACGGCGTATACAGCACGGGGATGCCGCGGATGCGCAACCGCGCGTTGGTTGCCGTCCCGCGGCCGGTGTCTTGGTCGAGCTTGAGCGTGCTGGCGCGCAGGGTCCAGGTGTCGCTGCCGGGAGGGCAGGTGGTGTACGTCATCTTGTCGTATCGCGTCACTTCAGGGCTGTCGATATGTGCGACGTCCGCGCGCCCGCGCAGATTGATCGGACCGCTGAGTCGATACTGGGCATTGTCGATGCGCCCCTGGTTGTTGTCGAGATTCAACTTCGCGTCGATGCCCAGGATGCGAACGCGGGGATACTCCAGATAGGTATAACCGTTGGTGAGCACATCGCCGGTGCGCCGGTTGTAGCTGATGCTGTCGGCCTCGACACGCTGCCCCGTGCGTGCCAGCGTGACGCCGCCGGTGGCGTCGATCACATCGGTGTCCTGTCGGTAGGTCAATCCGCCCGCGTCCACGTCGATAGGGTCGCCTTTGGCGGGTGAGGCGGGCTCTGGGGTGGCTGGTGAGCGTCGCGTGCGCGGGCCGCAATAATCCCAGCCAAGTCCCTCGTCGAGGCGTCCCGAGTCGCGAATCAGCGGCTCGGTTGCAATGCCGTCGATGGTCTCGGGGGAATCCAGGTAACCGCGGTCGCGCGTCATCCGTGCCCCAGGAATGCCGGTCGGGGTCTTCGGGATCAGATGTTCGGGCAGCACCCACAGTGGCTCGGCATCCGGGTCCGCATCAAACTGGCTGTCGGCCGGGGCAGCGGCCCTAAGGGCGGGACGGAGATAGGGCGTTGTATAAGGGCTGATGACGGGCGCCAGGCGCTGGTCGTCGAGCATGTTCGGGGCTGGCGGCAGGCTTGCCGGTCCCGCGCTGGGGGTGCTCGTCGGTGGTGCCGATTCGGGCTCGGCGGGTGAGGGCGGCGAGGCAGCCGGATCGGTCGTGTCGGCAATCGCCGCAACGCACATCAGCAGGCTGGCCAGACCGACGAGGAAAGCTGTTCTACGATGCAGCGTGGGCATGGATCCAGACAAGAGCTAGGTGCCGGCGACTGTCACCTGTCGGGGAACGCCAGCGGCGGAAAAAGTCTGACAAGTTCGCACATTCCGGGCGCGGCATCAATTGAAGACTCAGGCAGGTCTGAATCAGCGCCGAATCTGATAGTCTGCCGCGTTTATCGCCGGATGCTCGCCCAAGATGGCGCTGGGGGTTGTTTTGTCGGAACGTCATGGATTACTGGTGCAATGGCTGGAGCAGGTGCTCGACGGGGCCCAACCGATCTTGTCGGCGGCGTCGTCAGATGCGAGTTTCCGCCGTTACTGGCGGTTTTACCAGGGCGGCCGGTCGCTGATTGCGATGGATGCACCGCCGGACAAGGAGAACAACGCGGCCTTTGTGCGCTTGGCGCAGGCGTTGCGCGCGATCGGCCTGAACGTGCCGGAGATCATCGCAGAGGACCGCGAGCGCGGCTTCTTGCTGATTAGTGATCTCGGCCGACAACTCTACCTGGACCACCTGCGCCCCGACAATGTCGATCGTCTGTATGGGGATGCCATCGGCGCGTTGGTCATGCTTCAGGCGGCGGTGCCGCCGATCGACTTGCCGCATTACGACGCGCCGTTCCTGGCCAGGGAGTTGGGCATCTTCGACGAGTGGCTGCTGGCCGGGCTGTTGCGCATGGACATCGACGAGGCAACCCGCGCCATGCTTGACGCCGCCTATGCGCTGCTGATCGAGAGCGCCCTGGAGCAGCCGGCGGTGTGTGTTCATCGGGATTTCCACAGCCGCAACCTGATGCTCACCGAACCGGCCAATCCGGGCATCCTCGATTTTCAGGATGCGGTGCTCGGCCCGGTCAGTTATGACCTCGTTTCATTGCTGAAGGACTGCTATGTCGACTGGCCGCGTGCGCGGGTGATCGACTGGACCAGGGGCTATTGCAACCTTGCGACCCAATCCGGCGTGCTGCGTGTCGATCAGGAAGCGCGCTTTTTGCGCTGGTTCGACCTGATGGGGGTGCAGCGTCATCTGAAGGCCGCGGGTATCTTTTGCCGCTTGCAGCTGCGCGATGGCCGCGGCGACTACCTACAGTACCTACCCCGCACACTCGGGTACGTGGTGGCATTGCAGCCCGAGTATCCGGAGCTTTCCGCGCTAATCGAGTTCCTAAATACGCGCGTGTTGCCGAGCTTGGATGCGCACCCGGCAGTCGCCCCGCCAGCTTAGGCGATTTCTGTCCCGAACGCTCAAGCTCCGTCTAGGCTGCGTTCCTGGCAGCCGGGCTGGCAGCGGCTCGCACAGCGGCCGGCGTGGACGTCAGGACGCCCGCTTTGCACGCGCAATCGCCCGATAGCCGATATCGGAGCGACAAAAGGCATCGTCGAAATGGATGTGCTCGACGGCCGCGTAGCAGCGATCGCGCGCCTCCATGATGTCCGCTCCCCGACTCGTGACGCAGAGGACGCGGCCACCGCTCGTCACCACGGCGCCGCCTTCCTGTCGCGTGCCCGCGTGAAATACCTTGGTGTCGGGGCCCAAGTCGGCGGCAAGTCCGCTGATGACGTCGCCGTTGCGGTAGTCGCCGGGATAGCCGCCAGCGGCCATGACCACGCCGAGGGCGGTCTGTTCGGACCAGCGCGGCTCGCTCTCATTCAGCCGGCCGTCGAGCGCATCCATGCACAGTTGCGCCAAGTCCGATTGCAGTCGCATCAGCAGGGGCTGGGTCTCCGGATCACCGAGCCGGCAGTTGTATTCGAGCACGCGGGGCGCGCCTTCGTGGTCGATCATCAGGCCCGCGTACAGGAAGCCGATATAGCGGATACCGTCCGCGGCGAGACCGGCAATGGTTGGTCGCATGACCTCGGCCATGATGCGTTCGTGGAGTTCCGGTGTCACCACCGGGGCCGGGGAATAGGCGCCCATGCCGCCGGTGTTGGGCCCCCGGTCGCCATCATCGCGGGCCTTGTGGTCTTGGGACGAGGCCAAAGGCAGGATGTGGTCGCCATCGACCATCGCGATGAAGCTGACCTCCTCGCCACGCAGGAATTCCTCGATCACCACACGTCGGCCGGCGTCGCCGAAGCGGCCGTCGCCGAGCATGTCGCGCACCGCGGCCTCCGCCGTGGTCAGGTTCTCGGCCAGGATAACGCCCTTGCCTGCGGCCAGGCCGTCGGCCTTGACGACGATCGGGGTACCAACGCGCCGGAGGTAGTCTAGCGCTGGGTCGAGTGCGGTAAAGGTCCGATACGCGGCCGTCGGGATGGCGTGGCGCGCGAGAAAGTCTTTGGCGAAGGCCTTGGAGCCTTCCAGTTGGGCGGCCTCCAGCGATGGCCCGAAACAGCGCAGCCCGGCGGCCTTGAATCGATCGACGATGCCGGCAACCAATGGCGTCTCGGGTCCGACGATGGTCAGGTCGATGGCCTGCTCAAGGGCAAAGGCGACCAGTCCATCAATGTCGGTGGCGGCGATCGGCAGGTTCTCTACGCCGGCCTCGTCGGCGGTGCCGCCGTTGCCGGGGGCCACGAACACCCGCTCCGCGAGTGGCGATTGCGCCGCCTTCCAGGCCAGGGCGTGTTCGCGGCCACCGCCGCCGACGATCAGGATCTTCATGCAGGACTCACTACAGGATGAGCGTCGGTCTTGCCCGACACCGGGCCGACGCGAAGTTGGGTTGACGCTGGCGCGCTGCCAAATTGCTGAGCGGCCCGCTCCGATATCGTGCCGTATGATGCCATGATGCGCTCAGCGGCGACACCGGCGCCGGCCCTCTCGGAGGCAAGGGCCGCGCGACGGCCACGACGGCTCTCCCATCGGGAAACCCTGTCGGCCGATGTAGGCGGTGCGCGCTAATCCGCGATGGTGCAGCGGCGTTGCTCGGAGCCCGACAGTTGGAACAGGGCCTCGTCGCCTTTGACCCACAGCGCATTGCCGTCGCGTGCGTAGCGCGTGCCAGAATCCGAGTAGACTTCGGGCAGATTCAAGTGCCCGCCGGTGTATCGGATCTTGGCCGACTTGCCGTCCTCGGCCTTGCCGTCCTTCGCCTTGACGGGATCGATCCAGAGTTCGAAACCAGCTTCGCATCGGTAGTGCAGTTGGCGCGAGTCTGCGCTCGCCGCGGCGCAAGTGAAACGCCGAAACTGAGCCTGGTTGCCGAATGCGGGCGTGACCAGGTAGAGGTTGCCATCGGTCAGGTCGAGGCGCAGTCGCCCGTTGTCGGCATTTACGCTGTTGCCTGGCTGCCAGGTCGCCGTGCTCGCGGTCAGGGTGTCGTCGCTGCTGTCGATGCGCGCCGGGATCTCGGGTCCGGAGGTGCGATGCTGAAGGTTGATGATGTGGATCCTGACCGGGCTCGGGGTGGCGGCAGGCGCGGCTTCGGACGCGATTCGACCATCCGCGCCGACCACGACCTTGAGGCCGGGTTGCTCGTGGCAGTCGAATCGCAGTTCGCCTGGAACCGTGGCTTCGGCGGCAACGGTTGGCAGCGCAAAAAGCGCGCTCACGAGCGAAATTGCCAGCGCGATGGCCGCGAGAGACAGTTCGGCTGGGCGAGTCTTGGGTTTGCGGGGCTTGACTGGGCGGGGTTTGACTGGGCGGGGCATAGGTGTATCTCGGGGTTGGTTCTAGACTGCGCTGCGCGGTCCGGGCGGTGAGCTGCCACTGCGCCTATCTCCGTGTCGGTCGGTCTGCCGCGGCCGGCTTGTTGTCAGGCTGTTGTGATCGCGCTCGCCCGTCGATGATGTTCGACGTCGATCTTGCCGCGGCAAGGATACCAGACCACGCGGCCGTATCCGTTGCCGCGGCCGCCGTGGGCCTTGCAGCGCAATTGACCGTCTCCCAATTGACCGTTTTGGGGGGCGCTTGTTCTAATCCGTCCACGATCCAAGCGACCCGCACGAGAGAAGCTCATGTCACTGCAACCCGTCATTCTGTCCGGCGGCTCCGGAACCCGGCTTTGGCCGCTGTCTCGCGAAGCCTACCCAAAGCAGTTCCTGCCGCTGACCGGCCATTACACGATGTTGCAGGAAACAGTCCGCCGGCTCGATGGCCTTGCGCAGGAGCATCCCCGACAAGCGTTGCATGTGCTCGAGCCCGTCGTCGTCTGTAACGAGGAACATCGTTTTCTGGTGGCCGAGCAACTGCGTGTGCTGGAGCGCAAGGCTGCGTCGATCATCCTGGAGCCGGTCGGGCGCAATACCGCGCCGGCTCTGACTCTGGCGGCGCTGGCTGCGGCCAATGCCGGCGACGATCCTGTGCTGCTGGTGATGCCGGCGGATCACACCATCGCCGATGAGCCCGGTTTTCGCGGCGTGGTTGCCGACGGCTGCAAGTTGGCGGAACAGGGCGCCGTGATCACCTTCGGTGTGGTGCCGAGCAAGCCGGAGACGGGTTATGGCTACATTCGCCAGGGTGCTGTCCACGCGGATGCCGAACTGACCGGTTCGGCGTATCACCTGCATGCCTTCGTCGAGAAACCAGATCTGGAGACGGCACAAGGCTATCTCGCGTCCGGCGAGTATCTCTGGAACAGCGGTATTTTCATGTTGCGCGCCTCGGTCTGGCTGGACCTGATCGGCCGATTCCGCGCCGACATCCTGCAGGCAGTGGAGGCAGCCATCGCCGACGGGCGACGCGATGGCGAGTTCACGCGTCTCGATGCCGAGCAGTTCAAGAATTGCCCCAGCGATTCCATCGACTACGCTGTCATGGAGCGGTTGTCGGGTGCCGGTGCCGTCGCCGAGCATCCGGCACTGGTGCTGCCGTTGAACGTGGGTTGGTCGGACGTGGGTGCCTGGTCAGCGCTGTGGGAGGTGCGCGAGCAGGACGAGGCCGGCAACGTCCTGGACGGCGATGCCTTCGTCCATGATGCGTCGAATAACCTCGTGATCGCCCAGCAGCGCATGGTGGCGGCGGTGGGGGTCGACAATCTAATCATCGTCGAGACCCCCGACGCGGTGCTGGTCGTGAGCAAGGATCGCGCCCAGGACGTGAAGGCCGTCACCCAGTACCTGAAGGACGCCCAGCGTGGCGAGCACCGTCACCACCAGCGCGTGCATCGGCCCTGGGGCGCGTTCGAGTCCATCGGTCAGGGCGATCGCTACCAGGTTAAGCGCCTGAGCGTGAATCCGGGGGAGTCGCTGTCGCTGCAGATGCACCACCACCGCGCCGAGCACTGGATCGTCGTGTCCGGCACCGCGCGCGTCACCTGCGACGACCGCAGCTTCCTGCTTGCGGAGAACCAATCGACCTACATCCCCGTGGGCGCATCGCATCGGTTGGAGAACCCCGGCATGATCCCGCTGGAGATCATCGAGGTGCAGTCCGGCGGCTACCTGGGCGAGGACGACATCGTCCGCTTCCAGGACGTCTACAACCGCGAGATCAGTGAGGGCTGTTGAACCGGGAGCGCCGACTTTCCTGTCGGCACGGCGCGTCGGCGGGTGTTTCGCTCTGTTTCCCGCGGACTCACCAAGGCCTTGCGACGCTACAGCGCGCCCGCTCGAAAACCGGTGCTTCCAGTGGCCGGCCTGCTCGGCGCAGTCCGTGGTTTGGCCAAGCAGGCAACCGTCGGTTGCGCTAAACTAATGGGCTTTTTCGGCCATGCCCGAGCATCGGGAAGCGAACACCCATGGGATTCAAATGCGGCATCGTCGGACTGCCCAACGTCGGTAAGTCCACCCTCTTCAATGCGCTGACCAAGTCTGGTATCGCGGCCGAGAACTATCCGTTCTGCACCATCGATCCCAACGTCGGGGTGGTGCCGTTGCCCGACGCGCGGCTCGACGTCATCGCCGCCATCGGCAAGTCGGCCAAGATCGTTCCGACCACGATGCAGTTCGTCGACATCGCTGGCTTGGTGGCGGGCGCGTCCAAGGGCGAGGGGCTTGGGAACAAGTTTCTGGCCAATATTCGTGAGACCGACGCCATTGCCCACGTCGTGCGCTGCTTCGAAGACGACGATGTGATTCACGTGTCCGGCGGGGTCGATCCGATCCGCGACATCGAGGTCATCGATACCGAGTTGGCGTTGGCGGACATGGAGACCGTCAGCAAGGCCTTCGATAAGACCGTCAAGCAATCCAAGACCGGCGACAAGTCCATGCTGGTCCGCAAGGCCTTGCTTGAACGCGTGCTGGCGCACTTGGACGAGGGCCGCGCGGTGCGTGCGATGGAGTTGAGTAGCGACGAGCGTGGCGCACTGCGCGAGCTGTTCCTGCTCACCGCCAAACCCACCATGTACGTGGCCAACGTCGCCGAGGACGGCTTTGCTGACAATCCGCTGCTCGACCGCATCCGTGCCCACGCCGACACCGAGGGGGCGATCGTGGTGCCGGTGTGCGCCGCCATCGAGTCTGAGATCGTCGAATTGGACGAGGCCGAACGGGCCGAGTTCTCTGGCCGACCTGGGGCAGGACGAGCCGGGCCTGAACCGCGTGGTGCGCGCCGGTTACAGCCTATTGGGGCTGGAGACCTACTTTACGGTTGGTCCCAAGGAGGCGCGCGCCTGGACCATCCCTCGGGGCGCGACCGGTCCGCAGGCGGCGGGTGTGATCCACACGGACTTCGAGCGCGGATTCATCCGCGCCGAGGTCATTGCTTACTCTGATTTCGTCGCCTGCAAGGGCGAGCAGGGTGCCAAGGAGGCCGGCAAGCTCCGCAGCGAAGGCAAGGAGTATATCGTCCGCGACGGCGACGTCGTGCACTTCCGGTTCAATGTCTAGCCTCCTGCCGGCGCTCCTTGAAGGCGAACGTCAATCCTGTGTCATCTGGTATGAAAGTCTCCGGCAATCGCCTTAGCTCGCGAGCCATTCCCGCGCGGCCCCCAGTTCGGCATTGCTGAACACCCGTACCTCTCCGGGCATGGCGAAACCAAACGCCTTCGTCGCCATGCGAATCCATTCCAGGTCGGTGACCATTGCGATGCGCTCCCAGGCCGCGAGGTGACTGAGTCCAACCTTGGCGTCCTCCCACAGGGCGCCCGCCTCGAAGCCGTCGAAGTCGTCGCTGAGCTGGTACAGCAGCCGTACCTTGTCGTGGGATACCAGCGCTTGCTCTACTGCGGGGACGACCTGCAGTTCGTAGTCTCGGGCGGTGACCTTGCCGTGGGCACTGAATCCAATCACGTTCTCAGGCAGTCCGGTTAACTCCTCGATCACATCAGCCTCCGCAAGTTGCTTAAGAAATGCGCTCAGGGAACCGTCGGTCGGCGATTCTGCTCGGTCGCTCGGGCCGGCCAGCGGTTGCTGATTCAAAGCATAGTCCGCCCTCGCGGAATCGCTCATGCGGAACGACGCTCTGACCGTCAGAACGCCTGGTGTAGGCACCCCGCCGGGGCATCGCTCCACGGTCAGGCGGCGAGCATCCGGAAGGCATCGACTCTAAGTGCAGACAGTGACTTGTGTTCGCCGTCGATCAGTGAGCTGCAGGTTTTTTGGGCTCCGTTAGACCGGAGGTGGTGCGCGGGCGCTTGCGGCTGCCGTGGCGTTGGTAGATGTGGGCGGATTCTTGGCGCGCCGCGGCGCTCGCTCGCTGGGCCTGCATGCGTCGGCGGGCGCTCATGTAGGCCTGGCCGTTGTCGACGATGGGGGCAGGATAGTCTTTGCCGATAATGCAGCCGGCGGTCTGTTGCACGCTTAGCGGCATGGTCTGGGGGCGCGGCAGGTAGGCATCGGGCACGCCGCGCAGTTCTGGACACCAGCGACGGATGAAGATGCCCTCGGGATCCTGATCACGCACCTGTTTGACCGGCGAGTAGATACGCACCGCGTTGATGCCCGTGGTGCCGGACTGCATCTGCACCTGCGAGAAATGGATGCCAGGCTCGAAATCGAGGAACAGCCGTGCCAAGTGCAGCGACGGCTCGCGCCAGTGTTGCCAAAGGTGGTAGCTGGCGAAGCTCATCAGCATGGCGCGCATGCGGAAGTTGATCCAACCGCCGGCGTGAAGGGCACGCATGCAGGAGTCGATCAGCGGATAGCCGGTTCGGCCTTGGCACCAGGGGTCCAGCAAGGCCCGGTTGGGCCGTTCGTCGCGGAGACCATCGCAGGCGCGGCTGAGGTTGCGGAACTCGATGTCGGGTTGATCTTCCAGCTTTTGAATAAAGTGGCAGTGCCAGTGCAGCCGCTTGACGAAGGCCTCGATGGACCGGGCCCAGTCGCGCTGCTCCGGGGTCGGTCGGTCGCGCAATTGGTCGACGCGGGCGCGGCTGGCCTGCATAGACCTGCCGGAGCGACAGGTTGCCCCAGGCAAGGTACGGGCTCAGGCGGCTGCTCGAGGTCCAGGCCGTGACCGGGCTGGAGATGTCGCCTTGGTAGCCGCGGCTGCGCTGTTTAAGGAAGTCGGCGAGGGTCTCGTCGGCAGCGCGGATGCCGCCGGGCATGGCCTGCGGCCGAGGTGCGCCGGTGACGCCGAGTTCCGCGGCGGTCAGGATGCCATCACTGGCGAGCCCGTCGACGCCGTCGATGCGAGCTGGGGCGGGCGTGATCGGTTCCGCCATGCGGCGGCGCCAACGGGCGGACCAGCCGTCGCGTTCCGGGTGTGGACGGAAGACGCCGTGATTCGGCAGCTCGATCCATTCCACGCCGAGCCGGCGTGCCCAGGCTCGGACCCGACGATCGCGCTCGAAGGTGACACCGAGCCCCGTCTCCTCATGGCTCCAGATCCGGGCGATGGGCCGCTCAGCGTGGAGGCGTTCGAAGACGTCCGGTAGGCCGCCGGTGCGCGTTACCAGCCGTCCCCCGCGCTGTTCGAGTTGCTGCGCCAATTCCGTGAGCGATGCCGCGATGAAATCCAGGTGGGCGGCGTCGGTGGTCGGATGGGTCAGCAGCTCGGGTTCGTACACGTAAAGGCAGATGCATGGACCGGATTCTGCGGCTTGGGCGAGTGGACGATGGTCGGTGACCCGCAAGTCCCGCTTGAACCAGACCAGGTTGACGGGCCGCCGGTTTACGCTGTCGTTCATGTGTCCTGGGCATAGTTATCGCGGTTGCGCCGGCTTTGTCCACGTCGTCTAATGGACGAAGCGCGTATTGCGGCAAGATCCCGCTAGCTTTGTTCGCGGGCCGTCGGGATCAAGTCAGCGCGATAACGGTCCTACAATAAGAATTGACCCAGATGTCGGCAGCGGCGGCCATCGGGTTGGAGCAGGCCTAACGGGCCTGATGCAGGAGGTGAAGATGAACAAAGAAGACGATTTTGAAGAATGGGTCGCGAGCATCGAGCGGGGCGACTGCGGTTTTACTTACGTGCGTTTCTACAACGAAGCGCCTGTTTGGGTTCGTAACGAGGCCATCAATCGCTTCGGGAAAGGCACGGTGTTTTTGCCCGCGCGGCAGAATCGTCGATCTGATTCCAGGGTTGCTGCCTGAATAGACGGCATCATGGACGGCAGCCCCGATCGCGACGGATCGGTGCAGCACGCCTTAGGCGATTGCCTTGGAGCAAGGCTTAGCCGTCAGGGCTGCCGCCGAAACTTGAACCCTAGAGTTCTTCCTCGACGATCTGGTCCTGACTGACGCCCGCGTCGATGAGTCGCTGCGCCAAGGGCGGGACGATGCTTGCGGGCCCTGCCAGATAGAAGCGCAGCCCGGTGAGGCCCGGTAGATCCGTCTGTAGGCGCGAGAGGAGTTGCTCAACATCGGCGCCGACCAGCGGTGTGAAGCTGAAGTTGTCTAGCGTGTCCGTCAGAGCTCGACACCAACCCCGCTGGTAGTGTCCGTCGGCTGAGTCGACGGTCCAGTAGAGGTGGAATGCCTCGATGGTGTCGATGGAGATGGCGTGTTCGATCAGACTCTTGATGGGGGCAATGGCGTCACCGACGGCGACGAACACCGCGGGTTCGGTGGCGTCCTCATGGAGGATAAAGCGTCCATAGGGACCGCTGACCTCGATCCCTTGGCGCGCGCTGGCCTGCTCAAAGACGTCTTGGCTGAAGGCGTCACTGCCGCGTCGCACCAGGAATTGCAGGTTGCGGCCGTTGCACGGGCAGCTGGCAATGGGCAATTCTGCCGTTGCCCCATCGTTCAGGCTGAGGCGCGCGCGCTGACCGGCCATGAAGCGCAGCGTCTGGGTGCGCGGCGTTTGCACGTGCAGCAGCATCAGGTCGGCCGTTTCGGGCTCGAGCTTACGTATCTGGGCGCTGATCTGTTGTTCCGGCAAGTCGTCGACGGTGTGTGCCTCAGCGGCCTCGAGCACGACATCGGTCACCGCGGTGTTTCGGCAGGTCAGCACGTAACCCATCTGTTTTTCCCGCTCGCTCAAGACGTAGTCGTGTTCCGCGAGCTTCCACACCTCACCCGAGACGACGCGCGCCTTGCACGACCCGCAGTTTCCGCTGGAGCAGCCGTAGCTCATGCGCAGGCCCGATCGCACGGCGGCCTCGAGAATGGATTCGGTGCCGTCGACGAAGAACTCGTGACCACTGGGAATGATCTTGACGCTGGCTGACATGATGCGCAGGAAGGTGTCTTTGGCGAATAACCGAGAGCGGCCTGCCTCAATCGGCCGAGTCGCGATCTCGGTGCGGCGATCGTCGAGCCAACCGAGCAGGGCGGCGGCCTCCGGGCTGGACTGCGCCTGCGCGACGTCGTTCAGGCGGCGGCGCACTTCGTCCAGTAGTTCGTCCTGCGCATCCACCAGGGCGACCTTTTGCACCAGCGCCTCGCTCAGAGATTTGATGCGTGATACCAGCACCTCGGCACTGGGCAGCGTGGTGTCGCCATCGTAACTACGCGGCACCGCATCGGCCTTGATCCGTTCTACCTGCTCCAGCATGCCGGTCTTCTCGAGACTCACGCTGGGGAAGACGCGCAGCAGGTCGGAGACCGCTACCTCGCCTTCGAAGGTCTTGATGTCGCCGCGGCGGATGCGCTTTTGCAAATCTGCCCGGGTGACACCGGCCAGGCGGGCCGCGCGGGACAGGGATAGCAGTTGGGTCATGGCGGTGTGCTCTGGGTCAGCCCTGCGCCGTTGTCGGTGTCGTTGTTTCGCCGCGCGGGTTTGTTGCGTGTGGGTAGCGCGGAGGCGGAACGGTAGCAGCTTTCGCGTTCGGCTCCCAGTGGTTCACCGGAGATAGACGCCGTCCTCGCCGACCTTGCCGGGACCGTCCAGCACCCAGATTCCGGCCGAATTGGCCTTCACGCCGAAGCTTAGGTGGCCGTTGGAGTCGATCTCGCCGCCGCTGACGGCGTCGCGATAGTGGCCGGGGCGGATGTCGCCGATCTCGACCTGCTGGTCGGAGCCGATGGCGAGCCCGATCACCACATAGCTGCCCTGGTCGCTGAGGTCGCGCACGAAGTGCATGCCGCTGCCCCACTCGCCGACCTGGGTCATGCGGGCCTTTTGCAGCGCCGGGATGGCGCGGCGAATCAGATTCAGCCGCTGGATGTGGCGGTAGATGGGGTGCGCCTGGGTCTGTCCGACGCGCTCGTCGGTCAAGTGGTCGCCGAAGTAGGCGCGGCCCGTGGACTCCAGCGTATCCTTTTCCCCCTCGATGTCCTGGGGCGCGCCGTGCATGAACTCGATCTCTTCGCCGAAGTACAGGCAGGGGATGCCGCGGGCGGTCCAGATCAGGTTGTAGGCCGCGGCCGCCATCCATTGTTCGCCCTTGAAGCGGTACTTGAAGTCGTTATCCGGGCCGACGTCGTGGTTCTGCAAAAAGGTGACGAGTTGGGTGACGTCGCCGTAGATCCAGTCCATGGACAGGATCTGGCCGGTGCCGCCATAGGTGCCCTTGCTGACGGTATCGCGGAAGGTCGAGAACAGGCCGAAGTCGAGCTGCGGAAAGCCCGAGTCGGCGCCGCTGGCAGGGTCGCGCGGGTCGTCACCGAGTCGGGTGTACCACCAGGGTCGGATCTGGCTCGGGCCATTGTCGCCGCCGCCCAGATCGCCCCAACCGTAGCCCTTGACCAGGTTCTCGCCGAACACGAACAGGCCGGGCTTGTGCGCCTTCCAGGCATTGATGTATTCCAGCAGATTGCCGCGCTCGACGTGCTTGACGGTATCGATGCGCAAGGCATCCACGCCCATGTCGAGATAGCGGTTGATGGCCTGGATGATGTAGTCCTTGACGTTCTGGCGCTCGGTGGCGAGGTCGATGCAGTCGCCGGCCATGTGGCGCTGCTGCAATGGGTGCTGGCTCTCCCAGTCGCCGCCGCAGATGAAGCCGTCTTGGTGGTACCAGTCCGGGTCCAGCGCGTTGGCATCGATGCCGAAGAAGCGGCCGGGGTCGTAGCCGGGCTTGGGCACGGTCTCGCCGGTCTTGGGGTCTACGAGTGGTTCGATCCCCTCTGCATCGCTCTCGTGGCGCTGACGGTACCACTCCGGGGCGACGGGATTGTCGATGTCGTCCCCATGGGGCCAGGCGTAGTTGCCCAGATGTCCCTGATAGGGGCCGTGATCCACCCGTCCCTGCTCGGAACCTTGGGGGACGTAGTACTTGATCGGTAGATGGTCGATATGGACCTTGCCACGGATGCCGAATTGACAGGAGTGGTTGACCACCACGTCCTGGATGATCTTGATGCCCTTGGCATGCGCCGCGTCGATCAGATCTTGATAGGTGGCGTCGGGGGACTCCAGTCGTGGGTCGATGCGGGTCCAGTCGTAGGCGTGATAGCCGTGATAGTCGAGGCCGGAGCGGTTCTCGACCGGGGGCGTGATCCAGATGGCAGTGAAGCCGAGATCGCGAATATAGTCCAGGCGCTGGATCAGGCCCTTGAAGTCGCCGCGCCAGTGGGGGTCGATCGCGTTGCCCTGGGCATCAAAGCGGATGCGGTCGCGGCAGAAGAAATTGTTGGAAGGATCCCCGTCGTTGAAACGCGCCGTCAGCAGAAAGTAGATGGTCTCCTCGCGGAAGTCCGTGCGCTGTTCGATGGGGCGGGGCGCGAGGCTTTGCTGGTCAGGAGCCAGGGGGACTGATCGGCCGTCGGCTGCGTTGGCCGTGGCCGGCGCGGACCTGGTCGGCTGTGCGGGTATGGGCGCTGCCGGTTGTGTAGAAGCGGGCGTCGGCCGTGCATCGCGCCAATGCGTGTCGAAGGAGAACCAGCCGTCGCGCTCGCGCGCCAGATCAGGGCTCTGACGGCCGTCGCCGTCGTTGAAGACCAGATGCACGCGGCTGGTGTCTTCGAAACGGTAGCAATACCAGCCCGGGTGTTCTTGTGCTGGCTCCATCGGTAGCCCTGGCCACTCGGTGGCACCATTGTTCGGCATGCGATTCCAGAAGTGGAGCATCACCGGTTCGACCCAGTCCGATGGGGGCTGAAAGTGGACGGTGATTTCCGGCATGGTCGGGACTCCAATGGTTGATGACTGCGTCCGTGGCTATTGTGCACCAAGCGTCGGTGCTTGCCGAGAGAATCGGATTGGCCGCTCTCAGCCCTCCGTCGTCGGTATGTGAAAGCGGGACTTGTTCGCGCTATGAGTGAACCGTTACGCGTTTGTTTAAGGTCACTCACCCGGCCAGAAACTATCCGACAGGATCTGCTCAAGACGATAAGGGCAGTTCTCCGGGAAGACTTCCGGCGCTAATCCGGTCTCCGAAATCGCGTTCTTCCGCGCCAAACCGTAGCCCTTTTGAAGCTGCACCGCCAGCGTGGGCCGTAGGCTTGGGCTGTCGTCTAGGATTTCGGCGATCTCGGCGCGGGCGTTGTCGATGGACGAGCGCCAACTGCCGCTGCGCCGGTCTGGCTGGAACTCCCATTTCAGCAGGTGCATCACGACACTCCGCAGGTGGCTTCCCAAGGCGCGGCGTTCGCTCTTGCCCAAGTCTTCCAATTCCTCGGCGATGTGCGCCGCATCGATCTCATCGAGCTTGCCGGCTCGCAGCAGGGCGGCGTTCTCGATCGCCCAGGAAACCAGGTCCCGATCGTAATCGCTGGTGCCGACGGAGTCGCGAAGGATATGATGTTGAACGGTCGCCATGATCCGGTATCGTCGCTGGTAAGGGCCTCTGCCTCAGTATGGTTTAGGGTCCGAAGCCGGTCAACGGATGGCCTTCGTCACCGTACCGGTCAGGCTTGACCGACCTTGTGATTCTGACAACTTTCTGAAAAACCTATTTTTTAGGTTTGTTCGGTGTGGCCCATTACAATGGCTGTGAGGTCGAGGCTGACGTCTCGTCAGCGACAGTAGCGGCTCAGGAACGCCTCATATTCCGTGCGACGGCGGCGGAGCTTGACGCCCCGCTGCGGTGAGTATCCGGCACGCAGTTCGGTGTTGATGCGCTCGATCTGTTGCTGTTTCGACCAGCAGCGGTCCGCATACCGGTCCTTGTCATCCGCAGGGCTTGCGGCTTGCCTCTTCTTAGTGCGTTTCTTTGTGTCCGACTTCGCCGGTTCCTCAGCGGCGGGCGGAACCCAACCGGTGTGGTTGTCTTCGATCTCGATCTGCGTTGATCCGTGGGCTGCTTGACAGGCCCGCTGGCGGAACTCCACCGAGCCGTCCGGGGCGACGCAGCGATAGACGCTCGCCTGCGCCAAGGCGTTGTGGGCGAGCGCGTCGGCGAGTCCGATGCCGATAAAGAAGAGTACGGGAACGATGCAAATGACAGGGGCGGCGCTTGTCCTGCGGGTGATCGCTCGCTTGGCTTGGCTGACTTTGTGCATGGCGTTTGCTTGTTCCATGTGCATGACCCGTTAGCATGATCAGATGCGCGGAGCGCGGATGCAGTTCTGGTACCGCGCAGGCTCGTGTTCTATTACCCCCGAACGACCGTCTCAAGTGTGTACCATGGGGCGGTCCTTGTAAACACCCGTTAACATGCAGTAGCGGCCGTTGCGGCATCATGCTCGGCTTCGTAAGCCGTTTTGATCTCGTTGTTTTTTTGGCCAGTTTTGTTGGAGCAGTTCGATGCAGAGTATCTATATTGCCGGTGCCGGTTCAGGCAGCGGCAAGTCCGTCGTGGTGTTGGGATTCATGGAGCTGTTGTCGGCCATCAATCGGCGCGTCGGTTTCTTTCGCCCCATCGTCGGTGAAAATCCGCAGGACGATAACCTGACCAGTCTGATACGGGATCGCTACGACCTGCCGTTTCCGGCCGAGCAACTGTACGGTTGCACCGTGCAGATGGCCCGTGAGCTAACGGCGGCGGGACGCTATGACGAACTGCTGAAGTTGATCCTGCACAAGTACATGTTGTTGGATGAGAAATGCGACATCGTGCTGTGCGCTGGCACAGACTACAACGGTCTGGTGCCGTCGCTGGAATTCGACTTCAACGCCGATCTGGCCAACAACTTCGGCTGTACCATTGTGGTGGTCGTAAAGGGCTTCGGGCGCAGCCCGGATGAGGCCCTGCATGCAGTTCAGATGGCGCACGAGTCGATGCTGATCCGTCGCGGCGACCTGTTGGCCACCGTCGTCAACGGTGTGCACGCCGACTACGTTGACGTTGTGCAGCGCCGCGCCCGTGCGGTGTTGCCGAAGACGGAAACGCTGTATGTGTTTCCGGAGAACGAGGCCCTGGGCAAGCCGACGATTGGCGAGATCAGCAAGATGCTTGGCGGCGAATGCGTCTGTGGTGAGGGCGACGCACTGAACCAGGTGGTGACCAATTACAGGATCGCCGCCATGGAGGTGCCGGACTTCCTGAACTACATCGAGGACGGCTGTCTGATCATCACCGCCGGCGATCGCAGCGACATCATCCTGGCGAGTCTGGCAGCGGATGTCTCTGCGTCGTTTCCGCGTGTGGCGGGGTTGCTGCTGACCGGCGGTCTGCAGCCCGCGGAGAACGTACAGCGGCTGCTCAGCGGCCTGCGGCGCAACAAGGTGTCCATCCTGAGCGTGGACTCCGATACCTTTACCACCGCGCTGGCGGTGAACCAGGTTGAGTCGACGATTCTGCCGGGCGACGAGCGCAAGATCGCCGCGGCGTTGGGCATGTTCGAGCGCAGCGTCGACATCAAGGACTTGCAGCAGCGTATCGCGCTGCATCAGTCCGAGCGCTTGACACCGCTGATGTTCGAATACCAGCTGATCCACCGCGCCAAGTCGCAGTGTAAGCGCATCGTGCTGCCGGAGGGCACCGAGGAGCGCATCCTGCGCGCCGCCGAGATCCTGACCTTGCGCGGCGTCGCCGATCTGGTCCTGCTCGGCGACCCGGACAAGATCCAGAGGCGTGCCGGTGAGTTGGGCCTGAACCTTGAGGGCGTCACCATCATGGACCCGGTGACATCGCCCAAGCGTAGCGAATACGCGGGCATTTACTACGAGCTGCGCAAGCACAAGGGCATCTCCGAGGAGATGGCCCTGGATGCGTTGCTGGACGTGAGCTATTTCGGTACGCTGATGGTGTACACGGGCGATGCGGACGGCATGGTCTCGGGCGCCGCCCACACGACCCAGCACACCATTCGGCCCTCGTTCGAGACCATCAAGACCAAGCCGGGCACCAAGTTGGTTTCCAGCGTGTTCTTCATGTGTCTGGCGGACCGGGTGCTGGTCTATGGCGACTGTGCCGTCAATCCCAACCCGGATGCCGAGCAGCTGGCGGACATCGCCATCACCTCCGCTGGCACCGCGGCGGCCTTTGGCATTGAGCCGCGGGTGGCGATGTTGTCGTACTCCACCGGAAAGTCCGGCAAGGGTGCGGACGTGGAGCGCGTGCGCGAGGCGGTGCGCATCGCCCGCGGCCTGCGCCCGGACCTGAAGCTGGAAGGGCCGATTCAGTACGACGCCGCGGTGGATGCCAGCGTTGCCCGCTCGAAGATGCCCGACAGCGAGGTGGCGGGGCAAGCGACGGTGTTCATCTTCCCCGACCTGAATACCGGCAACAACACCTACAAGGCGGTGCAGCGCAGTGCCGGCGCCGTGGCCATCGGGCCGGTGCTGCAAGGCCTGAACAAGCCGGTCAACGACCTGAGTCGCGGCTGTACCGTCACCGATATCGTTAACACCGTGACCATTACCGCGATTCAGGCGCAGCAGGCGGATTGAGACCGTGGCGCCGCGGCATGCGGCGCTTGGCTAAGTGTCGCCGATGAGCCGTCGTTCCGCCTCGGCGTATTTGGCGGCGGTCTTGTCGATGATCGACTGGGGCAGTTCCGGGCCCGGCGCGGTCTTGTCCCAGTCCAGGGTCTCCAGATAGTCGCGGACGAACTGCTTGTCGAAGCTGGGTGGGCTGATACCGGGGCGGTACTGGTCCGCCGGCCAGAAGCGCGATGAATCGGGGGTCAGGGCCTCGTCGATCAGGTGCAGGGTGCCGTCGTCGTCGATGCCGAACTCGAACTTGGTGTCGGCGATGATGATGCCGCGAGTCAGTGCGTAGGCGGCGGCCTGTTGGTAGATACCCAGGCTGACCGCGCGGATCTGTTCGGCCAGTTCGGTGCCGATCAGGTCTGCCGTGTGGCCGAAGCTGACATTCTCGTCGTGGTCGCCGACGGCGGCTTTTGTAGACGGCGTGTAGATGGCCTCCGGCAGGCGGTCGGCCTGGCGCAGGCCGGCCGGTAGTGCAATACCGCAGACGGCGCCGCTGCGCTGATAGTCCTTCCAGCCCGAGCCGATCAGGTAGCCGCGGACGATGGCTTCAACGGGTAATGGCTTGAGGCGGCGCACGACGAGCGCGCGATCGCCGAGCAGACGGCGCTGTTCCGCGTCGGGTACGACCTCCGCGAGGTCGATGTCGGTCAGGTGGTTCGGCACCAGTTCCGCCGTGCGCGCGAACCAAAAGTTGGAGACCCGCGTCAGCACCTCGCCCTTGCCCGGGATCGGCTGGGGCAGTACCACGTCGAAGGCGGATAGCCGGTCGCTGGTGACGATCAGCATATGGGCGTCGTCGACGCTGTAGATGTCGCGAACCTTACCCCGATTGATCAGGGGCAGACCCGTGAGGTTGGACTGATAAAGCGCTGACATTGCGGTTACATCTCCGGTTAGGCTGTGGCGACTATACCGAAAATCCTCGATCACGGTTTTGGGTTCCAGCTTTGCCGGCTTAGACTGTTGCTGATGAATACGTCCGCCGATCATATCGATCCGTTTCTCCAAGCCTTCCGCGGCAGCTTTACGTCGACCCTGCGCTGGCATCAGCTCGACGCGCTGTGGCAACGAGTACGCGAGGCGGCAGGGGACGGTTGGTTCCTCTATGCCGTCGGCGAAGAGCCGCCGAGCACGCCGTCTGAGGCGGCGCGGGTCCTGCACTTTGTCGACGAGGTCGACCGACTGTTGCGGGCCGAGCACGACGAGGACTTCTGCGGCATCGTCTACGCTGATGATCTCGTCAACCCGACGCTGATCAAGATCTACGATCCGAACAATCTCGGCGTTGTCTGCGGCTTCAGCGACAATCCGCCGCTGCCGGGTTGGGTCATGAGTAAACTGCCGCCGGTGGATCTGCCGGCGACACGGCTGGTGCCGAAGGGCCGGCGGCGTTGGTGGCGGCGGCTGTTTGGTTGAGGTACGGGTGCGCAGGGGGTGGCCAGAATCGAGCCGCGCGTATGCTTGGCGTGCAGGGATGCCGCGCTTTTGCTCGTGCATTGACCCGCTGTGAGCAGTCGCCTATGTTGCGGGACTTCGGGTCCGTTGTCGCCATCGTTCAGACCCCTCCCATTCCGAAGCTCGATGTGTTTCGCTGCGCTCTACCCATCCTACGAGACTACGAGACTCGCTGGGGTACGCGGCAATTGTCACGTGCCCCTGACCACTGTAAACCGAGGCATCCCATGGTCAAGCAAATCATCCATACCGATCAGGCACCCCAGGCCATCGGTACCTATTCCCAGGCCGTTCGCGTCGGCGATACCGTGTATCTGTCCGGGCAGATCCCGCTGGTGCCGGCGACCATGGAGCTGGTCGACGGCGACATGGAGGCGCAGATTCGGCGTGTCTTCGATAATCTCCAGGCCGTGGCCCGCGCCACCGGCGGCGACTTGTCGGACCTGGTCAAGCTGAACATCTTCCTCACCGATCTGGCGCACTTTCCGCTGGTGAATCAGGTCATGGCGGAGTACTTCAGCGAGCCCTACCCGGCTCGTGCCGCGATTGGTGTCGCGTCGCTGCCCAAGGGCGCCGCGGTGGAGATGGATGCGGTGCTGGTGCTCGGCGCCTGATCCGCAATCCGCCGCCTCTTGTCTGTTTCGCGGTACTCGCTAATGGTTCGCGTTCAGTTTAGCATTGCGCCACAAGTTACTCATTCTGCGGGGAAGCTCATGCGTTTGATTGCGTTGATTGCCGCGTTCAGTGTCATCGTGCCGCTGGTCGGCTGCGGGTCCAAGCCCACCAAGGACACGACGGTGTCCACCGCACAGGCCAAACCGCGTCTGGTGCGCAGCGATGTCAGCCGCTCGCTGTCCGATCGGTCGCCGACCGACACGTCGCTGGCGCGGCTCGATGTCTATGCCGAGCAAACCCGCGGCGCCAGCTCCGCGGTGACTAACGGGCCGCGGCTGGTGTCCGGAGACTATGCCGGCCGTGCCAACGTGGAGGCATTCATCGACCGCATGCAACGCCAGGGCTTTAGCCGATCGGAACTGGTGGCCGTGTTCTCGCGGGTGAAGCGCGACCCCTGGATACTGGAGTACATGAATCGGCAGTGGAAGCCCGCCTCGGGTCCCACCGGCGCCTGGACGCGTTATCGGTCCAAGCACATCACGGGCGATATGCTGGGCAAGGGCGATGCGTTTTGGAGCCGGCACGCGGCGACGCTGAACCGTGCCTCGCAGCAGTACGGCGTGCCGCCGGAATACATTGTTGCCATCATCGGCATCGAGACCAAGTGGGGCGGCTATATGGGCAAGCATCGCATCGTCGATGCGTTGTCGACGCTGGCGTTCGACTATCCGCGCCGCTCGGCTTACTTCTCCGATGAACTGGAGCAGTTCTTGATCATGTCCAAGGAACAGGGCGTCGATCCGTTCCAACCGGTCGGCTCCTTCGCCGGCGCCATGGGCCTCGGCCAGTTCATGCCGTCGAGCTACCAGAAATACGCGGTGGACTTCGACCGCGACGGTCGCCGCAACCTGTGGGACCCGGAAGACGCCATCGGTAGCGTCGCCCACTATTTCAACAAGCACGGCTGGCAGACGGGGCAGCAGGTGACGGCTAGGGCCTCCGGCGGGTCTGGTCTGCCGCAGAGCATGGATACCGGTTTCAAGACGAACTACTCGGTGAGTAGTCTACAGGCACAGGGGCTGCGTCCCGCCGTTGCGCTGCCACAGGATCAGCAGGTGAGCCTGCTGCGGCTCGATGCCGCCGGTGGCTATGAATACTGGCTCGGGTTCGAGAACTTCTACGTCATCACCCGCTACAACCACAGCACCTACTATGCGATGACGGTCCATCAGCTGGCGCAGTCATTGCGCGCACGCCGAGGCGGCGGCGGGCCTACCCTGCGGGTGACGCAGCAACCGTTGGCGGTGGGGCCGGCGGGCTGAGTGGGTGGCTGTGGTCGATGCGGCGGATGCACCTTCGGGAGCGCCGACTTTCCAGTCGACGCGCAGGCAGGTTCGAGCCTCCAGTTACGGGGGCACCGTTGATTGCATCGACCCCATATCACGCGCCGGTCGGAAGGCCGGCGCTCCCAGTTCAGGTTTCGCCTTGCAGTGTCACGGTCACCTGCCGATGGTGCGCCGCCGTGCGATGCTCGTACAGGTAGATCCCCTGCCAGGTCCCGAGCGCGCAGCGCCCGGCGCTGATCGGCAGCGTCAGGTCCATCTTGGTCAGGATGGCGCGGATGTGCGCCGGCATGTCGTCCGGCCCCTCGTCGGTGTGCTCCAACAGCCGGTCGCCGTCGGGCACCAGACGCGCCATGAAGGCTTCCAGGTCGCGCCGCACGGTGGGGTCGGCGTTTTCGCACAGGATCAGCGACGCACTGGTGTGGTGCAAGAACACATGGCACAGCCCGGTGGCAATGCTGCTGCCGCGGACGGCGTCGGCTACCCGGCGCGTGATGTCGTAGGTGCCGCGCCCGCGGGTCGCGACCTCGAAGTGGTGTTGTGCAATCATCTTCCGGCTCCGGCTGCCAACTGAATCGGTCCGCACCGGTGGCGACGGACTCCCCCCAAACTTCACCTCAGACGGCATTGGACCAGATCCCGGTCGACCGGCTCAAGCGAGTCGGGCCGCGGATGCTGGAGCGGCTGCAACGGCTGCGCATCGCAACCGTGCAGGATCTGCTGTTTCACTTGCCCAGCCGGTATCAGGACCGCACCCGCTTGCGGCCCCTCAGCGAGTTGCGCGCCGGCGACGAGGCGTTGGTGGAGGGCGTGATCAGTGATGCCCAAATCGCGTTCGGCCGCCGCCGTTCGTTGAAGGTCTGGATCAACGACGCGAGCGGCGGCGGCATCATGCTGCGCTTTTTCCACTTCTCGCCGGCGCAGTCCGAGGCCATGGGCCGCGGTCGCGCACTGCGCTGCTTTGGTGAGGTGCGCGAGGGTCCGCAGTCACTGGAGATGGTGCACCCGGAGGTGCAGCAGCAACAGGACTCGGATGCAGTCGCGGTTGGCGAGGCCCTAACACCGGTCTATCCCTCCACCGAGGGCATGCAGCAGATCTCATGGCGTGGCCTGATCGATCAGGCCCTGGCGCTGCTGGCGGCGTCGCCCGACGGCCTGCGCGACTGGGTGCCATCGGCGATTGCCAATCCGCTGCGGCTGCCGAGCTTGGCCGAGGCCCTGTTCTATCTGCACCGTCCGCCGCCGGATGCGCCGGTGGCGGCGTTGCTGGAGCGCAGTCATCCGGCCTGCCTGCGACTCGCCTTTGATGAGATGTTGGCGCATCAGTTGGCGCTGCGGCGCCTGCGTCGGCGCCGACGCGAGGTCGCGGCGCCCGTGCTCCAGGGCGATGGTGCACTGCGCGGGCGCCTGCTAGCATCGCTGGCCTTTCGGCTCACGGGCGCGCAGCAGCGGGTGCTGGACGAGATCGCCAGCGATCTCGCGCAAC
This sequence comes from uncultured Gammaproteobacteria bacterium, assembly GCA_963698775.1. GTDB lineage: Bacteria > Pseudomonadota > Gammaproteobacteria > Chromatiales > Chromatiaceae > Thiohalocapsa. The sequence goes on along the minus strand of CAVOSE010000017.1, from coordinate 39,545 downwards.
CGTTGCCGATGATGCGGCTGTTGCAGGGCGATGTCGGGTCCGGCAAGACCGTGGTCGGTGCGCTGGCCGCATTGCAAGCGGTGGAGGCCGGACATCAGGTGGCCTTGATGGCGCCGACCGAGTTACTCGCGGAACAGCACCTGCAAAGCCTGCGTGGCTGGCTCGAGCCCCTGGGGCTGGACGTGCCCTGGCTCGCCGGTCGGCACAAGGGCGCCGAGCGTGCCGCGATCTTGCAGCGTATAGGCAGCGGCGAGGCGCGGGTCGTGGTTGGTACCCATGCGTTGTTTCAAGACGAGGTGGTGTTTGCCGAACTCGGCCTCGCCATCATCGACGAGCAACACCGCTTTGGCGTGCATCAGCGCATGCGGTTGCGCGAAAAGGGTCATCGCGACGGCGGCACGCCGCATCAGTTGATCATGACCGCGACGCCGATCCCGCGGTCGCTGGCGATGTCGGTGTACGCGGACCTGGATCTGTCGATCATCGACGAGCTGCCGCCGGGGCGCACGCCCATTACCACCGTTGCCGTGCCGGACACTCGGCGCGACGAGGTCATCGAGCGGGTGCGTCAGGCCTGCGCCGGTGGCCGGCAGGCCTACTGGGTCTGCACGCTGGTGGAGGAGTCGGAGGCGTTGCAGGCACAGGCGGCCGAGGACACCGCGGCGGCCCTGAGCGAGAGCCTGCCGGAGCTGCGCATCGGCCTAGTGCACGGTCGAGTGAAGGCCGCCGAGCGCGAGCCGGTGATGGCCGCCTTCAAGGCCGGCGACCTGGATCTGCTGGTGGCGACCACGGTGATCGAGGTGGGCGTGGACGTGCCCAATGCGAGCCTGATGATCATCGAGAATCCGGAGCGCCTGGGCCTAGCCCAACTGCATCAGCTGCGCGGGCGCGTCGGCCGTGGCCAGGTGGAGAGCTTCTGTCTCCTGTTGTATCACCCGCCGCTCAGTGCCGCAGCCCACGAGCGGCTCGCCATCCTGCGCCGCGAGACCAGCGGCTTCGCCATCGCCGATGCCGACCTGAAGATGCGCGGTGCCGGCGAGGTGCTCGGCACCCGGCAGGCCGGCAGCGCGCAGTTCCGCCTCGCGGACCCATTGCGGGACAAGCACCTGGTGTTTGCCGCGCAGCAGGGCGCCGACCGCATGTTGGCCCAGTGGCCGGAGCACGTGGCGCCGATGATCCGCCGTTGGCTTGGTGACCGCGAGGAGTATGGCCGAGTGTGAGGCGGGCTGCGTATGCCCCGCAATTTCAAATTTGGCCAGTTTACGCCTGGAGTACGGAGCTTTAGCTCCGTAACAGCGGCCGTGGCTGGCTAAACTTCGCCAGGCCAACGATAGGATCAGGGCAAATTTGGAATTGCTGGCGTGGGCCGCCGGCGCTGCGGTCGCGTTCCTCCCTATGCCATAATCCGCGGCTCGCCTTGGGACCAGCGCACCGGCGATGGCGTGCTCCCCGTCAGTTTGTCAGTCAGCCAGCAGTTGCCTCAATCAGCATGTCGCTCCCGGAGATCAAGCTCGGAACCCCTAGGCCGCCAACCTGGCGCGAACGCCTCGATGCCTACGTCAAGCTCGTGCGCTTACACAAGCCCATCGGCATCTTCTTGCTCATGTGGCCGGCGCTGTGGGCCTTGTGGCTGGCAGGGGAAGGCCGCCCGCCCTGGCAGGTCGCGGTCATCTTCGTTGCTGGCGTGGTGCTGATGCGTTCCGCGGGCTGCGCCATCAACGACTTCGCCGATCGTGACTTCGATGCCCATGTGGCCCGCACCAGTGCCCGACCGCTGGCCCAACGGTTGATTTCACCGGTCGAGGCGATCGGCGTGTTCCTGCTGCTGAGCCTGGCGGCGTTCGGCCTCGTGCTGCTGTTGAACTGGCAGACGGTGGCCATGTCGGTGGTGGCGGTGTCGCTGGCGATGATCTACCCGTTCATGAAGCGCTTTACCCACGTGCCGCAGTTGTTTCTCGGCGCCGCCTTTGGCTGGGCGGTGCCGATGGCCTTCACCGCCATTCAAGGTGCTATCCCGGGCTGGACCTGGGTGTTGTTCGCAAGTACCGTGATCTGGGCGTTGATCTACGATACCGAGTACGCCATGGTCGATCGCGACGACGACCTTAAGATCGGCATCAAGTCCACGGCCATCCTGTTCGGTCGCTACGACCGCCTGATCATCGGCCTGCTGCAGATGCTGATGTTGGCGCTGCTGGTGTATGTCGGCCTTGCCGCCGGGCGCGGCTGGGCCTACTTCGGCGGGCTTGGCGCCGCGGCGGTGTTGGCAGCGCAGCAACAGTGGCTGATTCGCACGCGCGAGCCGGGGTGTTGTTTTATCGCATTCCTCAATAACAACTACTTCGGCATGGCCATTTTTCTCGGCCTGGTGCTGGATTATTTGTTGCACCCGGTCGCTGCATGACGCGCGTGGGCTTCGGTTACGGCTCCGGCCGCCCATACATTACTTCCGCCAGCGGCGTCCCCAGCGGGGCAAGCGCGGGCGCCCTATTTTCACAGGAGAATCCTTGATGACTGCACGACCCAACGTTCCGATCTTGACCAGAGACCACCTTGGCGGTCTTTTTGGGCTGGCCATGTTTGTCGCCGCCTCCATGCTGACGCCGACACCTTCCTCGGCCCAACTGATCGACGTTGGTATCGACGAGGGGATTGACTACAGTGTCGTGCAGGAGCCCGCACGCCTTGAGGAGGGTGACGACGTCGAGGTGTTGGAGCTGTTTTGGTATGGCTGCCCGCACTGCTATCACCTGGAGGAGCCCATCCAGCAGTGGCTCGCCACCAAACCCGACGGGGTAAGCTTCCGACGCATGCCCGCGGCGGCGGCGCAGCGCTGGGTGCCCCACGCGAAGGCCTTCTACGCCGCCGAGATGCTGGGCCAATTGGATCAACTGCACGAACCGCTGTTCAAGGCGCTCCACACCGAGCGGCGCAAGATCTTCACTGACCAAGAGATCATCGCCTTCGCCGCGGAACAGGGCATTGACGAGGAGGCCTTCCGAAAGGCGTACAACTCGTTCCCGGTGGATATGAAGGTGCGTAAATCCGGCGATTTGGTGCGTCGTTACAATATCGATGGCGTGCCGGCCATCGTCGTCAATGGCAAGTTTGTCACCAGCGCCACGCAAACCGGCAGCACGGCCAAGATGTTCGAGGTGGTGAATCAGCTCGTCGCCGAAGAGACAAAGGCTGATTCAGCAAGCAATGCGGCGGCGTTATCGGAGTCTGAGTCCGCACCGGAATCGTCGCCGGAAGCGGGCAGCAAGACCGAGTAGGCTAGCGTCAGCCTTCGCGCGTTCCTCGCAACCCGTTGTCTCGGCGAAAGGGTTGTTTGCGCAGGGCAAAGGTGTGAGCCGATTGCGCTAACCAACCGCCGGCGCGGTTGGGTCGTCTGCGATCACCTTCGCGTCTGGATTCGGAAAGCGGGCAACCACCCAGTCAGGCAGTTTTGCCTGATTGGCGTGGTACAGGGCGTCGGACTCAATGATGATCAGCACCAGTATCGTCCCCATCACAGGCAGGATTCCAGCGCCGACCACCAGCGCTATCATCGCCTCCTTCATCATACCGCCGTAGACATGGCCGGCCCAGCCCAGTGCTACGACCATCAGTAGCAACAACAGCATAACGATGAAGATGCGGCTGCGTCTGGCGCAGACCTGCCAATGACACATCACGTACCAGGGATCCCGCGTTAAGGATTGGCGCGCCCGCCAGAGGGTATAGCCGAGCATGGCGAACGAGATCACCGGGATCGCCGCCATCACCCACGGAAAGCTGCCGGCGATGCCACCTGCGGCAACCGCCATCAAAATGTGGTTGCCAATGAGATTGGTCAAAAAAATCTCGTGCGGGATATTCGCCTTCTTGATGTCTCGATCACTGACTTCGAAGCGCATGGGGCAGGGGACTCGGCGGACGGGATAATCAAGCAGGGTATAAGAACAGGCTTTTTATGTCACCTCCGCGATTCCCGGAGCCTGATCGTAGAGAGATCCATATTCAAGCACTTGGGTGCTTTAAGAATCGCAGCGCTTCCTTCCCCCTACGGGCGTTCCGCGCCGACCGGGACGTGGCCGGGATGGCCGGCAATCGGCCATCCCGTGACCGAGCTTGCGCTATGGGCAGGCGTCCTTGTCGCCGCCAACCTTGCCTGTCAGTACCAAAAATTCGTCGAACGGCCCCATCACGCCCATGGCCTCGCCCTTGGGGCCGCTGAACTTGAGCTTACCCGTGGTCATAGCCCCCATGGCACCGCAACCGAAAGAGCCTTCGCCCATGCAAGTCCAATTTTTGTTGCTGGCGTGCATCAGGTAATCCACCTTGTAGTCGGGATCCTTGTTCTTGACCGCACCGCCATAGGTACAGCTGGCCTTCCCGTCCTTGTCCGAGATCTGCAACTCGACTTTGCTGCCCAATCCGCATTCGTCCCGGTACAGTTGGATCGTCTTGTACCCGCGGCCGGCATTGTTGGCGGCCCACTTATCTCCGCCGAGTTTTCCGGTCAGGGTGGCGCTCTTGTTCCAAGCCTGGCAGAGCTGCGAGGCCCAACTCGCATCCATGAAGCTGGCGCTTTCGGCGGTGAGGCTCAGTGTGCCGAGCATGGCGGCGAGCAGGGCATGCTTTTTGTTCATGATCTTCCTCCTGGTCTAGTGAGGCGGGGCCGATGCCCTGCGACCGTGTTGGCGCTCGCGCGCGCCCTCGGTCGAGATGCTCGGCCCTGCGCTATTGTGGTGTTCGGTCCAGGCCGACGAATGGCAAATGTCGCCGGACTGCGAACCTCGCGGAAGTCGTGCCCGATGCGGGAGCATGAGCAGAGGAGACCTGCGCGCCCCAGGAGACTACGCCAGCGCGTGGTGAGAGATCAAACGATAATGGCCGCCAACCTGCGCGACCTGCGAATGGCCGGAATGACCAGTCGCAGGTCGCGCAGGTTCGTCGCCGCAGGTGCGCGGCGCGGTGATTGCCGGGGTTAGCGCGTACCGCGGCGTGCCCAATCGTCCGGGGTGTCCGTGGCGTTGCCCGCGATGATCGGCGCCGGTGTTCGCTCGCCGCGTCGCGGCTGATCGAACGCTGCGGTCGGGACCGCTGGCGTCGTGGTGGCGCTGTAATCGCGGGAGCCACGCCGATCCCAGCTGTCGTTGGCCGACAGTGACGAGGTCTGGACGGAGCCTGGTAGCGTCGGCTCGTCCTGTTCGGTCACCAGGGCTGCGGTAACGGCCAGGCTCACGGTGGCGAGCAGGAGTGCGGTGAGGGGCATGGTCTTGTACATGGTCAGGGTCTCCCGTTTAAGTACTTCAATCGGTTTGCGAGTCGAACGTCGTTAGGCGTCTTGCCTTGAGAGGGAGAATACGGCGCCGTGATTGGCCGCAGGGGGAACAAAGCCTCACTAAAAGAGTGAAGTATTCACGGTGCGGATGGCTTCGCCACGGAGAAAGGCTCCGTTGCGAGCGGGTTGTTGTTTCGCTACCTTCGATTCGGATGTCAAAGGTTGTTTTTCGCCAAGGTGAAACGAAGAGGCCGTCGAGACGGTAACCTTGGCGGGTGGAAGGCATTGCTCATCCGACGCGAAGATCTGGCAGCAATCGCGCCGCAACCGTCGGTGAATCGGGGAATGGATGATGCGGACTCTCATGCGTCACGGGTTCCGGGGACGACTGATGTTCGGCGTTGGTGAAACGTGAGCGCAAGCAGGCACCGGCGGCGGACAGGCGCACAAACACTGAGACTTAGGATGACGTACATGCCGTTCCAGCCACCGCTGTGCCGCTGCCGACCATGCTGATCGGCATCGATACCGGCGGCACCTTTACCGACTTCGTGCTTTGGCGCGACGGTGGTCTGCGCGTGCACAAAGTGCTGTCGACGCCAAGAACGCCGGAGCGTGCGATTTTGCAGGGCATCGCCGAGCTGCTGCCCGATCTCATGCGCGGCCTATCGGTCTCCCTGGACGCGCCGATGCCGGACCCTTCCGCGGGCTTGGATCTCGCGCGCTGGCGCATCGTCCATGGCTCGACTGTGGCGACCAATGCGGTGCTGGAAGGGAAGGGCGCACGCACCGCCTACATCACCAATCGCGGTCTGGCGGACGTCTTGACCATCGGCCGTCAGGCGCGCGCCGGGCTGTATGATTTACAGCCCGACGAGCGATTGTCGCCAGTGCCACCGGAACTCTGTGTCGAGACCGGCGGGCGGCTCGCCGCGGACGGCAGCGTCGTCGAGCCGCTGACCCCGCAAGACCTTGTCGAGTTGCGCGCGGTGCTGTCCCGGCTGGCGCCGGAGGCGGTCGCGATCAATTTGCTGTTCTCGTATCTCGACGACCGTGCCGAGCGGGCGATTGTCGATGTCTTGCCGGAGGGCGCCTTCGTTTCCCGCTCGTCCCAGGTGCTGCCGCTGCTCGGCGAATACGAGCGCGGCATTGCCACCTGGCTCAACGCCCGTGTCGGACCGGTGGTCGCGGGCTACATCGGTCGGCTGCAGGCGGCGCTGCCGGGGGCGCGCATATCGGTCATGCAGTCTAGCGGTGAAGCGGTGGCCGCCGCGCAGACAGCGCATCAGGCAGTGCGGTTGTTGTTGTCGGGCCCTGCCGGCGGCTTGGTGGGAGCAGGCTTCGTTGGCCGAGCCGCGGGCATTGGGCGCATGCTGACCTTTGACATGGGCGGTACTTCGACCGATGTCGCGCTGGTGGACGGCACGCCGCGCCTGACCACCGAGGGCCGCATCGCTGGCTGGCCGGTGGCGGTGCCGATGGTGGACATGCATACCATTGGTGCCGGCGGCGGTTCGATCGCACGGCTCGACGCCGGTGGCGCGTTGTTGGTGGGGCCGGAGTCAGCCGGCGCCGATCCGGGGCCCGTCTGTTACGGTAGCGGTGGAAGCGAACCTACGGTGACCGACGCCAATCTTGTGCTTGGGCGCCTGTTGTCTGACGCCTTTCTCGGCGGACGCATGCGGCTCGATGCGGAAGCGGCGCGGCACTCACTGGCCCGGCTAGGGGTCGCCATGGGGCTGAACGGCTCGCAGATCGCTGAGCGGGCCGCCAGCGGCGTCATCGAACTCGCAAACGAGCAGATGGCTCGCGCGCTGCGGGTGATCTCGGTGCAGCGGGGCATCGATCCGCGGTCGGCCTATTTGTGTTCCTTCGGCGGTGCTGGCGGGCTGCATGTGTGCGCGTTGGCGGAGGCGCTGGGCATGGATCTGGCACTGGTGCCGGAGCGTGCCGGCGTCCTATCGGCGCTCGGCATGCTGGTGGCACCGCCGGGGCGGCTGTTGACCCGCACCTGGCTTGGTCCGCTGGCGGCTCGCAACGATGCCGAGGTGGCGGCGGGGCTCGACGCCTTGGCGCGACAAGGGGCCGACGCCTTGGCGGCGGAGGGCATCGATACGGCGTCGTTGGCGCGTGAGGAGAGTGTCGACCTACGCTACCGGGGACAATCCTATACCCTCAACCTCCCTTGGCGGGGCAAGGTCATGACGGCCCAAGCCTTTACCGAGCTGCATCGCACCCGCTACGGCCACAGACTCGACCTGCCGTTGGAATTGGTCAACCTGCGGCTTCGCCTCACCGCGCCGGCGCATGCCGTGACCTTGCCGGCGGCGAAGAGCGAGCCAGCGCAGGGGCGGTATGTCCGCGTCGTTGGCCACGCCGCGGCGGTTCCGGTGTTGGCACGCGCGGCTGTGGGGCTGGGCGCAGAGCGTGGGCTGAACGGTCCGGCGCTGATACTCGACGAGGTCGCCACCACCTGGCTCGCGGCGGGATGGCGCGCCCATCGCGACACGGCCGGGAACCTCCTTCTACGTCGGCAGTCAGACTAGGCAATACCACTACTTGCTACCTGGGAATTTACCGCGCCGATCCGGGTCGTGCCTGGTGCCAAGTTGGGGAATTGGCTATAGTCTGGCGTCGTTGCGCAGCCGGCCGCAGTCCAGGCATCGACAAACCGCAGCCGAACCAACGTTAGGCGCAGCACCCTGAGTCAACCAGGGCCAGATTCTTAGTGGCACCTGGTCCATGCCGGGGCAGCACCGCACCCACCAACCGAGAGAACATGAATGTCGCTTTACGGAGTCCTCGATCTCCCCTTATGGCAGGTCGTAATTGTCACGCTTGTCATGACGCATATCACCATCGCCGCCGTGACGATTTTTCTACACCGGTCCCAGGCGCACCGTGCGCTGGACCTGCACCCGGCGGTGATGCATTTTTTCCGCTTCTGGCTTTGGCTGACCACCGGCATGGTTACCAAGGAATGGGTCGCGGTGCATCGCAAGCATCATGGCCACTGCGAAACGGAACTCGATCCGCACAGCCCCCAGGTGTTTGGCCTGGGTCGTGTCTTCGGCCAGGGCGTTGAGCTCTACCAGGCCGCCACGCGCAACCGCGCCGATATGGATCGTTACGGGCTCGGTACGCCCGATGACTGGTTGGAGCGTAACCTCTACAGCCGCTACAGCTGGCAGGGTTGCGGTCTGATGCTGGTGCTGGATCTGCTCTTGTTCGGGGTCTATGGCCTCACCGTTTGGGCCGTGCAGATGTTGTGGATACCCGTGCTCGCCGCCGGTGTCATCAATGGCGTCGGACACTTTTGGGGTTACCGCAATTTCGAAACCGCGGACGCGTCCACCAACGTGTCGCCCTGGGGAGTGCTGATCGGCGGTGAGGAACTGCACAACAACCATCACGCCTTTCCGTCCTCCGCGCGCCTTTCCGCCCGCTGGTGGGAATTCGATCTGGGTTGGCTCTACATTCGCCTAATGCGTTCCGTCGGCCTTGCCAGGGTCAAGAAGCTGGCCCCGCAGCCGCGCTTCATCGAGGGTAAGGCGAGCGTCGACCTGGAAACGCTCAAGGCCGTCATCGTCGGCCGAATGCATGTCATTCGGCGCTTCAGCCGCGAGGTGTTGCACCCGGTCACGCGGGATGAACTCTGTCGTAGCGAGCGCCATTGCCGGCTAGTTGCTCGTCGCGCCACTCGGCTGTTGTCGCGGGAGTCCAGTCGACTCGACGATAAAGGGCGTCAACGTCTGGAGCAGATTCTGGAGCAGAGTCAGCAGTTGCGCGTGGTCTATCAGTTCCGCGAACAACTCCGCCAGATCTGGGAACGCAGGGCCCCGTCCCAGGAAGACTTGCTCAGGCAGCTTCAGGAATGGTGCCAGCAGGCTGAAGCCACGGGTATCCACGCCCTGGAGCGGTTCTCGCGCAACCTGCGCGGTTTGGCGCTGGTTCCCGCACCGCTAGGTTAGCGCAGGCCCTTGAGCCGCAATCCGGCAGTTGCCCCGCGCGTAGGGGCGACTTCAGTCGCCCTTTCAATACCTTCTGTGCGACTGAAGTCGCACCTACAGGTAGGTGTGCAAGCTTCGGATACAACGAGATATTCGGTGCCAGCTACGGAAAGCTACCCGGCCGCCGCCCTGAGGCCCAGGGTCGGCTATCGCCGGCACAACGAGGTGCGAAGCGGCGCAACGACCGCACTAGCAGGGTTTGCGGAGATCTATCAGCGCGCCAGGCGCACGATTCGCATCACCAACGGAATTTGTCGCAGTCGGCGCATGATCAGTGCGAGGTGGTCGCGGCCCTTAACGTTGATGGTGAAATCCAGGGTGGTCGTCATGCCGTCCTTCTCGCGGGACTGCACGTTCTCGATGTTGGAGCCCTGCTCGGCGATGGCGGCGGCGATGGTGGCCAGGGCGCCGCGGCGGTTGCCGACCTCCACGCGGATGGCCGTGGCGAACTCGGCCTTTGGATCCTCGGCCCATTCAACTTCCAGCCACTTGTCGCGCTTGGATTGGAACTCGCCCAGATTACGGCACTCGCAGCGGTGCACGACGATGCCCTTGCCGGGGCTGAATATGCCTGTGATCTGATCGCCGGGGATAGGCCGACAGCACCGCGCGAAGTGCACCACCATGCCCTCGGTGCCGCGGATCGCGAGACGTCGCGCACTGCCGTGCTCCGGCGCTGGCGCGAGTGTCGCCTGCTCGGTCGCATCGGCACCGACGAGGCTCCGCGCGACCAGCATTGGCAGACGATTGCCAAGGCCGATTTCCGCAAACAATGAGCCTTCGCTGGCCAGGCCGAGCTGTTCCGCCTGGGCGACCAACCGCTCATCACCGATGCGGGCCAGGTCGGTGCCGAATGCGGCCAACTCGGCGTTCAGCATGCGCCGACCCAGTGCCTCTGCCTCCTGCCGCTGCAGATTCTTGAGGTAGCCGCGGACATTCGCACGCGCCTTGCCTGTCACGACGAAATTGAGCCATCCGGCGTTGGGCTTGGACCCCGGCATATTGATGATTTCCACCGTCTGGCCACTGTGCAGCGCGGTGCCCAAAGGAGCCAGCCGACGGTCGATGCGTGCGGCAACGCAGGTGTTGCCCACATCGGAATGGATGGCATAGGCGAAGTCCACGACCGTCGACCCCTTCGGCAGCACCATGATGCGACCCTTTGGGGTGAACACATAGACCTCGTCCGGGAACAGGTCGATCTTGACGTGCTCCAAGAACTCCTGTGAGTCGCCGGAGTCGCGTTGCATCTCCAGCAAGTTCTTCAGCCAGTCATCGGCCAGCGCCCGCGGGCCCCCACCCTCGCCGGCGGTCTTATAGAGCCAGTGGGCGGCAATGCCCGCGTCGGCGATACGCTCCATGTCGTGGGTGCGAATCTGCACCTCGATCGGCGTGCCGTGCGGGCCGAATAGGACCGTGTGCAGTGACTGGTAGCCGTTGGACTTGGGGATGGCGATGTAGTCCTTGAACTTCCCTGGTACCGGCTTGTACAGATTGTGGACTTGGCCAAGCACCCGGTAGCAGGTATCCACACGGTCGACAGTGACGCGAAAGGCGAACACGTCGACCAGGTCGTGAAACGCACGCGCCTTGTTCTGCATCTTGTTGTAGATGCTGTAGAGATGCTTCTCGCGGCCGATGACTTCGCCGGAGATGTCTTCCTGCGCGAGTCGGCGACGAATGGCCGTCTCGACGTTGGCCACGAGTTCATGCTGATGCTTGCGCGCACGGCAGACGGCGTGCTCCAGCACGTGATAGCGCCAGGGCCAGTGGTGCCGAAACCCAAGGTCTTCCAGTTGCAGGCGCACGCTGTTGATGCCAAGCCGGTTGGCGATAGGCGCATAAATCTCCAGCGTCTCGAGGGAGATGCGGCGGCGTTTTTCCGGCTGCATGACTCCGAGCGTGCGCATGTTGTGCAGACGATCGGCGAGTTTGATCATGATCACGCGAATATCGCGCGTCATGGCGAGCATCATTTTGCGGAAACTCGCGGCCTGGGCCTCGGCGCGGGACTTGAAGTCGATTTGGGTGAGTTTGCTGACACCGTCGACCAGATCAGCGATCTCGTCATCGAAATGGCCCGCAAGTTCCTCCTTGGACATGCCAGTGTCTTCCAGCACGTCGTGCAAGATCGCCGCCATCAGGCATTTGTGGTCCATGCGCATCTCGGCCAGCGTGCGCGCCACCGCGATGGGGTGGTAGATGTACGGTTCACCGGTCTGGCGCTGCTGGCCGTGATGGGCTTCCGCGCCGAACAGATAGGCGCGATAGACCTCTCTGACCTGCTCAGCAGTCAGATAGGTATCGAGGTAAGCACAGAGGTCGCTGATCAGGAAGCGGGGTTTTGGCACCTGCTGCTCACCTGTATCGCTGTGCTGCATTTCGGCGGCTGGCTGCGCCTGTGTGCCATCGGTGTCGCCGAGTTCCAGGTCGGCATGGGGATCGGCCTGGCCTTCGGTCTTGGTATCGTTCGGGCGACGGACCGAGTCCTGCACAATCCGGGCTCGCTGGTGGGGGTCGAGGGCGGTGGCGGGCATCGCGGATCAGCCGCCGCGCCATAGCCGGCACGCCGCACGGTGCGTTGCGGACTTGGGCGCTTGCGCGCGACATCGCCCGGTCGCAATCGCTGGTCGGCGACGAACCCTGGTCACTTGTCGGTAGCGGCGGCCTTGGCGCCGTCGTCATCCATTTGGTGCATGCCGAATTCCTCGGCGAGGGCCTTCTCCAGCGCCTCGGCGGCATCTTCCGCCGCCCGGTCGGCCTCGGCCAACATCTCCGGCCTGATCAGACCATCGGCGATCTCACGCAACGCCATCACCGTGGGCTTGTCATTCTCCCACGGTAGTAGCGGCTCGACGCCATTAGCAAGCTGGCGTGCACGCTTGGAGCCGACCAGCACGAGGTCGAACCGGTTATCGACGTGGTCGAGGCAGTCCTCGACGGTAATACGGGCCATTACAAATTCTCCTAAATTCGGTGGCGTCAGCGCGGGGTGAGTAGAATGCGGCAACGCGCGACGCCGACCAGTGTTGCGGATAACTCCACATCGACTAGCCGCGCACGCGCTTCGCGCTCGCGAAGTCACGGGGGATACGACTAGACAACATACCAGATAATTCCCGTGTGAACATGGGCAACGCGAAGAATCCGTAAGAGGCAAGGCGAGGCGCGCCAGGAGGGATGCTGATTCGGTGGAGGGTCGCCGTTCTATCCGGTGTCAGTGTCAAAGACGGTTGCGCGTGGGCACGCGGGGCGAGCCCACTGTAGGTGGCCGGGGTGAAGGCTGTCTTGCCGACAGCGCGTCGGCTTGGGAGCGGGCTAGTTGTATAGCGTTAACAACAACTCTTCACAACCAAAGCCGCGACCCCTCCAAGCAGCAGACCGAGCATCCAGTTGACGACAGTCAGGTCGGTCTTTATTGGTGCCGACTCGATCTGCAAGTCCGCCCGGGTTACCAGCGCCGAGTCTTCGCTGGCGAAGCGCTGCGATTCTGTCAACGCTTCGTCCTGCCGCTGCGGTCATCCAGGTTACGGCAAACCCAAACAAGTCGAGACCGCGAAGAGCCGTTGATATCAACGCCAGCATTGACTACGCCGCGTTCAACTCTCTTCGCAACACCAGGGGGCAACACCAGGGGGCTCGTCCATGGCAACGTTGAATGTCCGCAATCTTCCCGATTCGGTCCATGCAAGCCTGCGTGTGCGGGCGGCACGCTCGGGCCGCAGCATGGAAGCAGAGGCCCGGGAGATCTTGACGAATGCCTGCCGGCAATCGAACGGCCGGCAGGCGCTCACGGCGTTGCAAGGAATGGTGGATGACTTGTACGGCGCGGACAAGCCGTCCAAAGTCGTGGATGACCTGATTGCGGAGCGACGACGCGAGGCGCAGAGCGAATGATCGTGTTGGATGCGTCGGCGCTGCTGGCGTTCCTGTTTCGAGAACCCAGGCACGAGATCGTGGCCAAGGCCATCAGCGATGCCTGTATCTCCACCTTCAACCTCGCTGAGACGCTTGGTCGATTCGCTCGCGATGGACACGACCCGGAGCCCATCGCGATGCGCTTGGCTGACTCGCCCGTGGAGATTGCGTTGATTCGCTAAAGACCAGGTTCCCACTTCGCCACTCGTTTCGTTTCGCTACTCCTGCGGACCGCTGAACCCACCGTGATTTCGGCCGCGGAGGTCTTCGCCGGCGGCAAGCTCGCGGATCAGACCGCGGTCTTCACCGAATCGCGGCGCTGGAAGGACCAGCGATACGACGAAGCCCCAAGTTCGCGGGCGCGCGTCGGTGAGGGCCGCTATCGGTCGGCCGGGCAAGGTGTTCGGATCCACGCGGCCGAAGGTTCAGACGCACAGGCGGGCTGACATACTGACCGTTGGCTCGATCTGACCCGGCAGCAGACATGGCCTTGGCGCTTCGCGTGTGCGCAAGACCCGAGCGATGTGGGCGTTCGTGTTGACCACATACGGACCCCGTTTCATACGTAGCGCCATGCACGCATTCGCTATACCGCACAGAAGAAAATGTCCTCGGAGCCCCACCATGCAGGCCAGAGAACTGATTGACGAAGCCAGTACCCTGTCCGTAGACGAGAAGCTGCGCGTCGTCGAGGAGATTTGGGACAGTATCGCCGCGTCGGATGATGCGCCACCGCTCAGCGAATGGCAGAAAGCGGAGCTGGACAGGCGGGAGCGGCAGTATCGCCACGGGGCTGAGCGGTTGCATGCCGCGGAAGAAGTCCATGCCGGGTTGCAAAACCGACGGTAAAGACCGCCTATACCAGCCGCGCGCTTGCTGAACTGCAGAGTGCTTACAGTTGGTGCGAGCAACGGCAGGGCAGGGCAGGGCTCGGTGATGAGTTTCTCGACGAACTCGATGCGGCTATCGAGCGCATCGAAGCAAACCCGAACCAATATCCCCGCGTCCGATCAACGTTCCGCCGGTGCCTCACGCAACGGTTTCCGTTCTCGCTGATTTTCAGCGCGGAGCGCGAACAGACCGTCATGTACGCCGTGTTCGACACCCGGTTCGGATTCACTGGCGATGCCCTGATCACAGGGGCGATCGGGGGTCGCTGTGCGCGGTGCGATCCGGGGGTGATCACTACGCACATCGCCCAGATCCGACCTGGCCTTGACGTTGATGGCAGCGGCGCCACCGATGCGCTCACAGAAGGCCTGTTGCTCATCCGGTATTTGTTTGGCTTCAGTGGGGACGCGCTGGTCGGCGGCGTTGTTAGATCGGAATGTGTGCGATGCACCGCAGGGGAGATTGAAGCTTACTGCAACACGCTGTTTCCTTGAGGATGCGCTACCGATTCATTTCGCGTGGTGGCGCCGCGCAGTGAACGCTAGCCTGGTGCGAGCATCGCGGCCAGATCCTGGCTGTAGCGTGCGGCCTGGCGCGGCTGGCGCATGCGCTCGGCGGTGACAATGGCCGCGAGTTGTGTCAGTGCCGTGTCGAACGCGTCATTGACCACTAAGTAGTCATATTCCGGATAGTGCGACAATTCGTCGCGGGCGCGTTCCATGCGCCCGGCGATGACCTCGTCCGTATCCTGGCCGCGGCCGCGCAAGCGCTGTTCCAGTGCCGCCAATGACGGCGGCATGACAAAGACCGACACGGCCTCGGGCAGCCGCTCGCGCACCTGGCGAGCACCTTGCCAGTCGATCTCCAGTAGCAGGTCTTCACCGCGCTCGAGTACGGCCCGTAATGCCGATTCGGCGGTGCCGTAGGCATTTCCGAAGACCCGCGCATACTCGACGAAGGCGCCATCGGCGACCATCGTCTCGAAGCGCTTGGCGTCGGTGAAATGGTAGTGCTCTCCATCCACCTCGCCGGGCCGCGGCGGGCGCGTCGTGTAGGACACCGACAGGTGCAGCGTCGGGTCTAATTCCAACAGGGCGCGCACCAAACTGGTCTTGCCGGCACCGGACGGCGCCGACACGACGAATAGGGTACCGGCCGCTGCCGGAGGATGGGCAGAAGACGGTGCGGAAGCCCAGGGGCTAGCCGGGGTGTTGGGTACTGGGATGTTGCTCACTCCGGGGATCACTCCAGGTTTTGGACCTGCTCGCGCATCTGTTCGATGAGCACCTTCATGTCCACGGCGGCCAGGGTCAGCGCGGCATCCGAGGATTTCGAGCTGAGGGTGTTGGCCTCGCGGTTGAGTTCCTGCATCAGGAAATCGAGGCGCCGGCCCACGGGAGCGGAGCCTTCCAAGGCCTTGCGTACCTCGGTCACGTGCACGCGCAGGCGGTCCATTTCTTCGTCCACGTCCAGGCGTTGCGTCAGCAGCGCCATCTCCTGCTCCAACCGCGCCGGGTCGAGCTCCACCTGCAGCTCGGCCAGCCGGTCACGCAGCCGTTGGCGGATGCCGGTGAGCACCTCGGGCAGGCGCTCGCGTACTTCGGCGACGCGCTCGAGGAGCTTGTCGCAACGCTCCAGCAACAAGGCGCGCAGCTGTGCGCCTTCCCGCTCGCGGGCGGCAACCAGATCGTCCAGCGTGCGGTCGAGCAAGTCGATGGCGGCGCTGGCGATGGCGTCCATGTCGCGTTGTGGCTCCTGCAAGAGACCAGGCCACTGCAACAGTTCGAATACGTGCGGTGTGGCGGGCTCGCCAAGACGAACGGCGATCTCATCCGCCGCCTTCAGCACCTGTTCCATCAGGCGACGATTGATGCTGAGATCGCCGTCCGCGCCCGGCTGCGGCACGAAGCGCAGCGTGCAATCCAGCTTGCCGCGATTGAGTCGCGCGGACAGGCGCGCGCGGACCTTCGGGTCGAGCCCGCGCAGTTCTTCCGGCAGGCGCACATGCGCCTCCAGAAAGCGGTGGTTAACGGAACGCAATTCCCAGGTCAACTCGCCGACCTCGATGCTGGCGACCTCGCGGGCGAACGCCGTCATGCTTTTGGTCATGGGTAGATTTCTCCTGTCGGCGGGCGGTCGAATGTGGCTATCATACCTGAGGCGGGGCGGAGGCCGGTCCCAGATGGCGTGGCCGCCTACCGTTAGGTCGATGACCGGCTAGGGCCACCAGGCCCGAGCAACCCGCAACTCTACCCACCCGCTGCAACGGTGCGGTGCTCGCCCCGATCACTGTTCGACCACTCTATCCCAATGCCTCGATTGCGCGACAATCTCAAGCCCGGTGCCCGCATCGATCGCTATCGCGTGGTCGAAGACATCGGTAAGGGCGGTTTCAGCCTGGTGTACCTGGCAGAGGATGAGGAGACGGGTGACGAGGTCTTGGTCAAGGAGTTCATGCCGAAGCGCCTGGCCCGGCGCGACGACAGCGGCCGGCTGGTTCCGCTCGACGAAACTCGGCTCGAAAATCTGCATCGAGGCCGCCGGATGTTCTTTCAGGAGGCTCAGGCGATGGCCTCGCTCAGGCACCCACACATCGTTGCCGTGCTGAACGTCTTTCTGGCGAACAATACTGCTTACATCGTGATGCAGTACGAGCGCGGGCGCAACCTCGGTCAGTTGATTCGTCAACGCGGCAACCTGAGCATGACGCTGACGCTTCGCATCTTACTGCCCTTGCTGGACGCCTTGGCACTGATGCACTCGCGCTCGATGCTGCATCTGGACCTGAAGCCGAGCAACATCCACCTGCGCACCGGCCATGACCCGCTGCTGCTCGACCTGGGCGCGGTGCACCTGATGGACAACAACAGCCGCGCCGGAAGCCAAGTGATCACCCCAGGCTATTCGCCGCCGGAGCAATACAAGCGCGATGGCAACATCGGCCCCTGGACGGACGTCTATGCCATCGGCGCATCGCTGCGCTGTTGTCTCGATGGCCAGCCACCGCAACCGGCCCACGAACGCGTCGTCAAAGACAGCCTCGAACCCGCCGTCAATGCGCTGCGCGGCCGCTATCCAGCGTGGCTACCGCAGTTGATCGACCGCTGCATGGACCTCGATTCCCAGCGTCGCCCCCAGGACGCGGGGCAGGTGCTGGACATCCTGCGTCAGCATCAAGAGGCGCGCGCGTTTCCCACGCGGACGCTTTTTGCTCCAAAACCATGAGCCGCCAAGACGAACCGCGATACAGTGTCTGCTCAGACTTGAATCACACCTAACTCAACGCCAGCCTGATGACCGCGTGCGCCCCCACGCGCGGCGAAGGCATGGCGCAAACCCAACAGCTGAGAGAAATCCCGATGCGTCCATCCACCCGTCGCCCCGATCAGTTACGCCCTATCTGCTTCGAGCGAGGCTTTACCCAACATGCGGAGGGCTCGGTACTCGCCAGTTTCGGCGGCACGCGGGTCTTGTGCACGGCCAGTGTCGAGGACCGCGTGCCCGGCTTCCTGCGTGGCAGCGGCAGCGGCTGGATCACCGCCGAGTACGGCATGCTGCCGCGCTCTACCGGCGAGCGGACCCAGCGGGAGGCAGCGCGCGGTCGTCAGGGCGGACGCACGCTGGAGATCCAGCGCCTGATCGGACGCTCCCTGCGCGCCGCCGCCGACCTGGACGCCCTCGGCGAGCGCACCATCACGCTTGATTGCGACGTGCTCCAGGCCGACGGCGGTACCCGCACGGCGGCCATCAGCGGTGCCTGGGTTGCGCTCAGCGACGCAATCGCGCGACTCCAGCACGACGGCACGCTGAACGATTCGCCGATCCGCCATCAGATCGCAGCGGTCTCCGTGGGCGTCTACCGCGGCACGCCGGTGCTGGACCTGGACTATGCCGAGGACAGCAACGCCGAGACTGACATGAATGTGGTCATGGATGGCGATGGCGGTCTGATCGAAATCCAGGGCACGGCCGAGGACAAGGCCTTTTCGCGCGCGGAACTGAACGCGCTGCTTGACCTGGCCGGCGCCGGCATCGAGCAGATACTGGCCGCGCAGCGCGCAGCGCTGGCTGCTTGATCCAAAAAAGAGTAGTTCACCACGAAGAACACGAAGAACACGAAGAATAAAGCGAAGAAAAGAAAGGTTTGAAGGCATGCCTCGCTGCCGCTTGGCTCACCCCCAGGGTGCAGGCGCGACGTGCGTATCCTGCTGAACCCCTTCGTGCTCTTCGTGGTTCAAACACCGGATCTAGGTTAGTTTACGGGGCACCCGCGCCAATAATCCGAGCTGCGGCCGTTGCTCCAGGTGTCGGGGCGAATTTATTCGCCGAGTCATCGCGTTCGGTGCTCGAGATTCTCTTGGTCCTGTTCCGCGATCGACGGGCAATCCCGAAGCCAGGATCATCACGGCCGGAATCAAACCCGGTACTATCTGCAACCGCGGCAAGCAACCGCGGCGGAGCAAACCAGCATGCAACAGTCCCCTGCCGAAGGCGCCATCGTGCTCGCCAGCAACAACGCCGGCAAGGTCCGCGAGATCAACCAGCTGCTGGCGCCGGTGGGCATCAGGGTGCAACCTCAGGGTGAACTCGGCATCGACGAGGCCGACGAGACGGGGCTCAGCTTTGTCGAGAACGCCATCCTCAAGGCCCGGCATGCGGCCCAGGCAAGTGGTCTGCCGGCGATCGCCGACGATTCCGGGCTGGAGGTGGACGCACTGAATGGTGCACCGGGCATCTACTCAGCCCGCTATGCCGGCGCGGGCGCAGACGATCGCGCCAATTGTGACAAGCTGTTGCAGGCCCTTGACGGTATGTCGGCGGACGCCCGCGGCGCGCGTTTTCAGTGCGTGATGGTGTACATGCGCCACGCCGGCGACCCAACGCCGCTGATCTGCCAGGGGACCTGGGAGGGTCGCATCCTGGCCGTGCCCCGCGGCGACAACGGTTTCGGCTATGACCCGGTCTTCTTCGTGCCGGATCAGGGATGCAGCGCCGCCGAACTGGACGCGGCCACCAAGAACGCCCTGAGCCATCGCGGCCAGGCCCTCAGACAACTGGTCGAGCGGCTCGCCAGCCGGGAAGCCTGACGGGGGCCTCTGGTGTCGATAGACGAACAGTTCGTGACCACCGGCCTAACGGCTGTGCGGCAACGCGTCGCCGAGGCCGAAGCACGTTTCGGCCGCGCCGCCGGCAGCGTCCAACTGCTTGCCGTCAGCAAGGTCCAGCCGGCGCGGAAGATCGCCGCGGCCTATGCGGCCGGGCAATTGGCCTTTGGCGAGAGCTATGCCCAGGAGGCGCTCGAGAAGCAGTCCGAGCTGAATGATCTGCCTCTGCACTGGCATTTCATCGGTCGCGTCCAGAGCAACAAGACCCGCGACATCGCGGCCAGTTTCGATTGGGTGCATAGCGTCTACGATCTCAAACACGCGCGCCGGCTCGGCAGCCAGCGCCCGCCGGAGCTGGGTCCGCTGAAGCTCTGCGTGCAGGTCAACGTCAGTGGCGAGGCCAGTAAGGGTGGGCTGGAGCCAGCGCAGGTCGAAGCGTTCATCGCCGCCTGCTGCGATATCGATGGCGTCAGCATCGAAGGACTGATGACGCTGCCGGCCCCGAGCGTCGGCCTCGATAGCCAGCGGCGACCCTTCGCCGCGCTGCGGGCACTGCGCGAGCGGCTGGCGACGCCTAGCCTACCGCTGTCGACGCTGTCCATGGGCATGTCCGCGGACCTTGAGGCAGCCATTGCCGAGGGCGCTACAATAGTCCGGGTCGGGACCGCGATCTTTGGGTCACGACCGTCGCCCTGATGGCTGACCAGACTGCTGCCCTGACTGCCGCAGGCATCGCTGATGGGGCCATTGCGGTCATCGATTGTTGCCGGGATCTCTGGGCGATCGACACGGCCCGCACGACGCTCGGTCGCGCGTAACGTTCGCGACGACGGGGTTTTCACTTATCTGCAATGTCCACGATCCAACCATGTCAATGACTCGAACGCGCGTCGCCTTCATTGGTGGCGGCAACATGGCCCATAGCCTGATCGCCGGTCTGGTTGCCGATGGTCACGAGCCGTCGCTGCTGACGGTCAGTGATCCGGTGCCGGAGAAGCGCGAGCAACTCGCCGCCAGTTTCGGCATCAACGCGGCACCCAGCAACGCGGCTGCCGCCGCTTCGGCGCAGGTGCTGGTGCTCTGCATCAAGCCGCAAGTGGCCGCGCACGTCTGTCGCGACCTGGCCGCCGCCCTGCCGGAACCGGCACCGCTGCTGATCTCGATTATGGCCGGGGTGACCGAGGCAAGCATCGCGCAGTGGTTCGGGCGAGAACTCGCGGTGGTGCGCACCATGCCGAATACACCCATGATGGTGCAGTCCGGTGCCATCGGCCTGCACGCCAACCCGGTTGCAACGCCGCAACAGCGCAACCTGGCCGAGGAGATCATGCGTGCCGGCGGCCTTACGCGCTGGGTCGCGGACGAGTCCGACCTGGACGCCGTCACCGCCATCTCGGGCAGCGGCCCGGCCTACTTCTTCCTGTTCATGGAGGCGCTGGAAAAGGCCGGCATCGAGCAGGGTCTCGACGCCGACACGGCACGCCTGCTGAGCATTCAGACTGCGTTGGGCGCCGCGCGCATGGCCGTGGAAAGCGATGAATCACCACAACAGCTGCGGCAGCGCGTCACCTCGCCCGGCGGCACTACCGAACAGGCCCTGTTGACTTTCGCGGAGGGCGATTTGGAGCCACTGATCAGCCGCGCCGTCGCCGCGGCGCGGCAGCGGGCCGCGGAGCTATCAAGACTGCTTGGAGACGATCAATGACCGAGGCCTATTTCACCAACCCGCTGATCTTTCTGGTCAAGACGCTGTTCGGGCTGTACATCGCCATCGTCATGATCCGCTTCCTGCTGCAATGGGCACGGGCGGACTTCTACAACCCGATCTCCCAGTTCATCGTCAAGGTTACCTCCCCGGTGCTGCGGCCAATGCGCAAGGTCATCCCGGGCTACGGCGGGCTCGACCTCTCGGCGCTCGTCCTGGCCTGGCTGCTGAAGGCCTTGGAGCTTGCGCTGCTGTCCATGCTGCTGGGCCTGGGCCGCAACCCACTGGCTGCGCTGTTGTGGGCAATCCCGGCACTGGTCGGCCTCATGATCAGCATCTTCCTATTCGGCATCCTGATCCGCGTGATTCTGAGCTGGGTCAACCCCGACCCCTACAACCCCGCGGTGGCGCTGCTGAACCGGATCACCGACCCGATCATGGTCCCGGCCCAGCGTCTGGTTCCGCCCATCAGTGGTATCGACCTGTCGCCCATGGTCGCGATGATCGCTTTGGTGCTGCTGGAGATGCTGCTGTTGCCGCCGCTGCAGATGCTGGCGGGCAGTCCGTTCTGATCTAGCACAAGGCACGACGCCGAAACACACCAAGCCTCGGCGGCTATGCACTGGTATCGATGGGACGGTGATGCGTTGCTGCTGCGCCTGCGGGTGCAGCCGCGTGCCCGTACCGACGCGCTCGACGAACCCGTCGGCGACGCGTTGCGGGTACGGCTGCGCGCACCGCCCGTCGACGGCAAGGCCAACGCTGCCCTGGTCGCATTCCTCGCCGATATCTTCGGCGTCCCGCGCAAGCAGGTGGTGCTGGTCAGCGGTGCGCATGCCCGCATCAAGTCGCTGCGCATCGATTCGCCGCAACGACTGCCGTCGATCATGGGCGAGTCCTGAGAAGAAGGCCTCCTAAACAAACAACTGCCACAGGGCGTAGAGCCCGAAACCGATCACCAGCACACCGGCGACGCTTCGCAACCAGACCTGCTCGGCATACCGGGCCGCGGCACCGGCCAGCAGGCCGATACCGAGTAGATTCGGAAGCGTACCGAGCCCGAAGGCCAGCATCAGCACCGCACCCTGCATCGGCCCGCCGGCGCTGAGTGCCAGGATCAGCACGCTATAGACTAGACCACAGGGCAGCCAGGCCCAGATCAGGCCGACTCCGAACGCCTGCCACCAGCAACGAATCGGCAACAGGCGTCGACCGAGCGGCTCCAGTCGGCGCCACAGCACCGCACCGGCACGCTCCACATAGGCCAGCCCCCGCCACCAGCCCCCCAGATACAACCCCAGCGCGATCATAAATAAGGCAGCAAGGGCGTACAGGCCGCGCTGGGCCCACTGCAGCGCCCCGGATTGCATCAGCAACGCACCGAGCCCTCCCATCAATGCGCCGACGATGCTGTAACCGACGATGCGCCCGAGGTTGTAGGCGAGCTGCAACGGCAGTTGCGCGGTGATATTGCGTCGGCGCTCCGGCGCCAGGCCAAGGGTTAGCGTGGTGACGATGCCGCCGCACATGGCGACACAGTGCACGCCGCCGAGCAGGCCGACCAGGAAAGCGGTCAGCAATAGCGTAGTCATGGCTGACCTCCCCGGTCTGGTTGATCGCGAAACAAGCGACTCATAGTTCTGAAGTGAACGTGTAACATTCGGGCTCTGCGTCGGTCCACGGCCCCGTCTCTGGGGCCGCGGCAGGCGTCGAATCTGATGCAGTCCGGCGGCGGATCGTGGCACCATGCGAGCTGGTTTAGCGAGGCGGACAGATGCAAGATTACCAGCACGATTTCTTACGATTCGCAATCGACACCGGCGTACTGCGCTTCGGCCAGTTCCAGCTCAAATCCGGGCGTCAGAGTCCGTACTTTTTCAACGCGGGGCTATTTAACCACGGCGCCAGTCTGGCGCGCCTGGGGCGCTTCTATGCCGAGGCGCTGACACGCTCGCCCCTGCAACCCGACTTGCTGTTCGGTCCAGCCTACAAGGGTATTCCGTTGGCTGCGAGCACGGCCATCGCACTGGCAGAACACCATGGCCAGGACCTGCCCTACGCCTTCAATCGCAAGGAGGCCAAGGATCATGGTGAGGGCGGCCAGATCGTCGGCAGCCCGCTTGCCGGACGGGTGCTGATCATCGACGACGTCATCACCGCGGGCACCTCGGTGCGCGAATCCGTGGCCATGATCGAGGCCGCCGGCGCAACCCCGTGCGGGGTGCTGATCGCCCTGGACCGCTGCGAGCGCGGCAGCGGCAGCGGCTCCGCTATCGACGAGATCCGAGCACAATTCGGCTTGCCCACGGTGAGTATCGCCACGCTGAACGACCTGATCGCCTATATCGAGGGCGACGATGCACAGAGCAACTTCAGTGAGGCTCTGGCGGCTTATCGCGACCGCTATGGTGTCGCGCCGACGAGCTAAGGCGATTCGACAGAGATCGCCTACGCCGGCTGGCAACGGCTGCCCCCACGTCGGAGCCATGAAGATCGACAAGCGGGGCCGATTTACGCCAGGGTGAAATGCTCGAACCATGCGCGTCTTCGCAGTTCTCGGGCGCGATCAGCGCTAGATTGAGGCTAGGGATTCCAGGGATGCCCGGTGCCGCGCCATAGGCATCGGGCACGGCTTGCGCGCTGGGTCGCGTGAAGCCTACACAGGATTGCCCAATGACCGAGAAACGACCATGAACACCACGCCAAATCGAGCCCAGGTCGCCGTCCAACACATGTTGCACGCCGCGGAGTGGCGCCGCACGATCAAGGTCGGCCATAGGTTGGCCGCGTTTGCCCCACTGCTGCCATTCGCCCTGGTCGTCGCATTGGGCGGCGCCCCCGTTTGCGCTCAGGGTGCACAGCTTTATCGTTGGGTCGACGAACAAGGCAATGTCAATTACACCGACAAGATCCCGGCGAGTCAGGTCGAGCAAGGGCACGTCGAACTCTCCGACGACGGCATGCGCGTGCGCACGGTAGCACCCGCGAAAAAACTGGAAGAGATTCAGCGGGAGCGGGAGCTGGAGCGTCTGCGCGCGCAACAACAACGCCTGATCGAACAGCAAAAGGCCGAAGATAGCGTGCTGCTGCGCACCTTTCGCAACACTGATGACATGCTCATGGTCCGCGACGGCAAGCTCTCGGCCATCGATGTCATGATTCAGGTGACCAAGGGCAGCCTGCGCCGGCAACAGGACTGGCTGGCGCAACTGCGGGGCGAGGCGGCCGAATTGGAACGCGCGGGGGAGCCGTTACCTGATCAGCTGCGGGGCCGTATCGCGGCCACGGAGCACGCATTGAATCAGACGATGGCGAAGATCCTCGAGCGGGAACAGCAAAAGCAGGAGGTCAAGGAAACCTTTGCGCGAGATCTCAAACGTTTCCGCCAATTGAAGGACGTCCCCGAGGATGCGCCAAGGGCGGAAGAGGTCCGGCAGCCATCGGAATTGGCCAACTTGATCGAATGCGATGGTCCGAGGGAATGTGACCAGATGTGGCAGCAGGCGCTGAGTTATTTGCAGCACCATGCCACGGTGCCGATCGAGACGGCGGGCGACGATGTTGCCATGACGCAGGCGCCGGTTGCGGTCAAGGACATTGCACTCACGGTCTCGCGGATCTGGAATCCGAACCGCAGTTCCGCGACGATCTTTCTCGACCTGCAATGCAGCAGTTATAACACGAGTGCCGAGGCCTGCCGTACCGAGCCGCGACTGGCAGTGCTGAACGCGTTTCGGGCGACGCTCGAGTCCGGGGAACCGCAGGCGCAAGACCTGGGCGAACTCGATACAGCGCAGGCCCTGCGCTGATCCGTGCGCGCTGTCCGCCCCAGAGCCGGCAGTGCTATCGGCGACGGATCTTGGTGCCGATACCCTCGTCGGTGAAGAGATCGAGCAGAACAGCATGCTCTACACGGCCGTCCAGGATGTGCGCTGCTGCGACCCCCGCCTGCACCGCCTCCAGCGCGCACCGAGTCTTCGGCAGCATGCCACCGTGGATGGTGCCGTCTTCGACGAGCTTATTCACCTGGGAGGCATCCAGTTCCCGAATCAACTTGCCGTCGGCATCCAGCAGGCCTGGTGTATTGGTCAACAGGATCAGCTTCTCGGCATGCAACACCTCGGCAAACTTGCCGGCGACCAGGTCGGCGTTGATGTTGTAGGAAAAGCCGTCGTCGCCGACACCGATGGGGGCGATGACGGGAATGAAGTTGCCCCCCACCAGCATGTTTACGACCCCGGCATCGATGCTCTCGACCTCGCCCACATGACCCAGGTCGATAATCTCGGGGGCAGCTAACTCGGGCGCGTCGCGACGCAGCAGTAACTTGCGCGCATGAATCAGGTCGCCGTCCTTACCAGTGAGGCCGACGGCGGAACCTCCGTGCCGGTTGATCAGGGTGACGATTTCCTTATTGACCAGACCGCCGAGCACCATCTCCACCACGTCCATGGTGTCGCTGTCGGTCACCCGCATGCCCTGAACGAATTCGCTGGCCTTGCCCAGACGCTCGAGCAGCGCGCCGATCTGCGGCCCGCCGCCATGCACCACCACCGGGTTCAGCCCGACCAGCTTCATCATCACCACGTCTCGGGCGAAGCCGTCCTTCAGGCGCTGTTCGACCATGGCGTTGCCGCCATATTTGATCACCATGGTCTTTCCCGCGAAGCGGCGGATATAGGGCAGCGCCTCGATCAGGACACGGGCGATATTACGGGCGCGTTCGGCGGCCAGGGACATGGGTATTACCTCATCGGCAGAGCGCCGCCGTCGGGTCGTGACGGCGGTAAGGTCAAAATGGAAGCTCGAGCCTTGGCGCAACCAGCTGCATCATGCGCTGGAACAGGCCTTGGATCTTTTGCAGCGATTGATCGTCATCTCCCTGGAAGCGAAACACCAGACCGGGCTGGGTATTGGAAGCCCGCACCAAGCCCCAGCCTTGCACGAATTCCGCCCGCAGGCCGTCGATGGTGGTGACCTCGACGCCGTCGAGCCGTTCGGCCATGCCGAGCACCGCCTGCATCACGGCCTGAGCCTCACCCGGCGGCAGCGGCGCGAAGAGTTCCGGCGTGCCGATCGCGGCGGGCAGTTCGGCGAACAGGTCGGCGCTGGGGCGCGGATCCAGCGCAAGCAACTCCAGCACGCGGGCGCCGGCATAGAGGGCATCGTCGAACCCGTTCCAACGCTCACGGAAAATGATATGCCCGCTGAGCTCGCCCCCCAGCGGTGCGTCCAGCTCGTGCATCTTCTGTTTCAAAAAACTATGGCCGGAGCGCCACATCACCGGCTGCCCTCCAGCGCGTAGGATCTCGCTGCGGAGTTGGTGGCTGCACTTGACGTCGTAGACGATTGCGCTATCGGGATGCCGCGCCAATACATCCGCGGCCAGCAGCATCAAAACGCGGTCCGCCGCAATAAAACGCCCGCTGGAATCGACGACCCCCAGCCGATCGCCGTCGGCGTCGAACGCAAGGCCGACGTCAGCGCCGGCGGCCATCACCGCCTCGCCCAACGTGTAAAGATTCTGCGGTTGTGACGGGTCAGGCATGTGCGCATCCGCCATCGCCGGGTCCAGGTCGCAGTCGAGTTCGATCACATCGCAGCCGAGGGCGTGGTAAAGCCGTGGTGCGACCAGCGACGCCGACGCATGCCCGCAATCGATCACCACCTTCAAAGGCCGTGCGACGGCGACGTCGTTCTCGATCTCGGCCAGGTAGTCGTCGAAAACGGAGTCTAGTCGGTAGGCGCCGGCACCAGTGGTGTAATCGCCGCGCTGAATGCGCTCGCGCAGCGCGAGAATCTGTTCGGCGCTGGCGGACCGTCCGCCGAGAACCACCTTCAGGCCATTGTATCGGGCCGGATTATGGCTGGCGGTGACGATGGCGGCGGAGCAATCGCCGCGGCGATGTGCTGCGAAGTACAGCGCTGGCGTCGGCGCGATACCGAGGTCGATCACGTCGCAGCCGCTGGCTCTCAGCCCGTCCACCAACGCTGCCGACAGGGCCGCGCCCGACGGCCGTTGGTCGCGTGCGACGAGGCAACTATTGCCGCCGACCTCGCGTGCCGCGCTACCCACCGCCAGCCCAAGCTGGCGCATGACCGCTGCATTGATCTCCGAGCCGAGCAGGCCGCGCACGTCGTAGGCGCGGAAAATACCGGCCGGCACCGCCGTGGTAGCCATGGCATCCGCCATCGCCGTTGCCGGCTCGGCGGGCGGGGCCGAGGGAACCGGTTCTGCGTCTTGTGCTGCTTTCGGATCGGGGAGGGCGCTGGTTCCGGCTTCGACCCCCGCGCCGTCCGTCCGCTCCGCCGGCATCCTCGATGTGATCGGTCCCCGGTGATCGACCACCACCGACTGCCCCGTAGCCGGGCCGAGTGCCGCCGGGGGTGCTGACGACGATTCCCAGAACAGGCGCCGCAGTTCGGCCAGGACCGGCCGGAACTCCGACAGGCGGCTACATGTAGTACGCAGCGGAAGCCGCTTAGAGGCATCCTCGGCCAGCCCGACGATGCTCCCCAAGTCGGCCTTCAAAGCATGCCGATGTCGGCGATACGGCAGCCAGAGGGCGACGCCGAGCAGCACCATCGCTGTTGCGGTGAATGCCGCAAGCCGAATGATCAGGTCAGTGGAGAGCCGTGCGGGGGGCTCGCCCTCGGCAGCCAAGAGCAAGTGGGTGCCGGCCACGGGTATGCTTGTGGAAACCGTCTCACCATCCGGCCTGTCCGGCCGATTGGAGGCGACCGCCACCAGTTGATCGCCGACGCGCTGGGAATACGCGTACCGTACCGACGAGCCCTGCAGTTCGTCCGCCATCGGCAGCAGCGACAACGGCAGCATCAGGTGGACCACGCCCAGTACCTGCTCTCCGGCGGCGTCCATCACCGGCCCCGCAATCGCCAAGTGTGCATCGTGCTCGTTCACACGATGCGCCTCCAATGGCGAGATCAGGCCGGTTCGCGTGACCGAGCGTGCCATCTCCATGCCCGCGTAGCTCAGCCGCTCGCCCGGCGGGCCGCCGGAAACCGTGTCGGCGAAACGCAGCAGCACGACCCCCGTCACGTCCGGGTACAGCGATGCCAATGCTTCTTCCTTGGCGTGCAGCACCTCGTCGCGTCCGTCCAATAGCGCCATTCGCAAGGTTTCGTCAGCTCGCCAGCGCTGCAAACGGCTCGCCAGCGCCGCGGTGCGACTGCCCAGGTCCTGCGCCAGTAACTGAGACGTTTCCTGCAGATGACGCTCAAACAGTTCCGCCTGCTGGCCGGCGAACAGCCAAGTTAGTCCCACTAACGCCGCCAACAAGACGCCCGCGGCACCCGCGTACGCAACCCACCAATAAGCGGCGATGCGAAAGCCCGTGTCGTGATCCGCTGAGGCGTCGCGCGCGGGCATGGCCCATTCGTTGTGCCGGCTCATCGGCCCCGCCGGATCAGGCTGGGCGCACTCGCCAACAGCCGTGCGATTGCACATCGCGCGTCATCGCACCTATACATGGCAGGGCACATGATATAGGGCATGGACTAGCGCCGACCGCTGTGACCGAAGCCGCCGGCGCCACGCGCGCTGGCGGAGAATTCGTCGACGATCTCCAGCTCCGCATGCACCACCGGCACCAACACCATCTGTGCGATGCGGTCGCCGACTTCGATGACGAAGGCATCGTCCCGCCCGCGGTTCCAGCAGGAGACCAAGAGTTGGCCCTGGTAGTCGGAATCGATTAGCCCGACCAGATTGCCGAGCACGATGCCGTGCCGATGGCCGAGCCCGGAACGCGGCAGGATCATAGCGGCAAGCCCGGGCTCGGCGATGTGAATTGCCATGCCCGTAGGGATCAGTTCGGTGGCGCCTGGGGCGAGGCTCAAAGGTCCCGTCAGCATTGCCCGCAGGTCGAGCCCCGCGGCGCCGTCGGTTGCATAGTGGGGCAGCGGAAACTCGCTGCCCAGACGGGGATCGAGGATCTTAACTTGCAAGGCATGCTGCATAGCGCTCCGCGATCAATGTCGCCAGTTCGACGCCCAGGCGTGCCTTGGGCATCATCGGAAATTCACGCCGTCCGCCGTCGCGCCAGAGCACAATCAGCGCGTTGTCTTCGGCACCGAAGCCCCCTCGCTCGCCGGCAACCAGGTTGGCGGCGATCATGTCCAGACCCTTGGCCTGGAGTTTGCCCGCGGCATAGTGCTCGACGGCCTCTGTCTCGGCGGCGAAGCCGACCGTGAAGGGGCCGTCGGGCAGGCTCGCGACCTCGGCCAGGATATCGGTATTGCGGGCCAGGTTGAGCGTCAACGATGCCGCGTTTTTTTTGATCTTCGCCACCGCCGGCGCCTCAGGTCGGTAGTCGGCCACCGCTGCCGTGGCGACGAACAGGTCGCTGTCCGCCGTCCGCGCCATCACTGCCGCGTGCATCTGGGCCGCGGACTCGACACCGATGAACTCGACCCGCGGCGGGCAACTCAGCGCGGTTGGCCCCGACACGAGCGTCACCGCGGCGCCGAGGTCTGCCAGCGCCGCGGCCAGCGCGTAGCCCATTTTGCCCGAGCTCCGGTTACCGATGAAACGCACCGGATCGATCGCCTCCAGGGTCGGCCCGGCGGTGATCAGCACGCTGCGCCCGGCGAGGGGCTGCGGTTTCGACGCCAACAAGCGCTCGGCGATCTCTTCCGGTTCCAGCATGCGTCCGGGACCCGTCTCGCCGCAGGCCTGGGCGCCGCTTGCCGGCCCGAGCAAGGTGCAACCTCGCCCCGCCAGCAACGCGGTATTGGCCTGCGTTGCCGGATGCAGCCACATGCGGTGGTTCATCGCCGGTGCGATCCACAGGGGTGCGGTGGACGCCAGCGCCAGCGTGGTGAGCAGATCGTCGGCGAGGCCGTGCGCGAGGCGTGCAATCAAGTGAGCGCTCGCCGGTGCAACCAGGATGCGGTCTGCCCAGCGCGCCAGCTCGATGTGGTCCATGCCCGCCTCCGCGTCGGGATCGAGCAGCGCGCTACGGACGGGCCGGCCAGACACCGCTTGAAGCGTCAGGGGAGTGACAAAGGACGCCGCTGCCCGCGTCATCACCACCTGTACCGCAGCGCCTCGCTCGCGCAACCTGCGCACGAGTTCGGGGGTCTTGTAGGCGGCGATGCCGCCGGTCACCCCAAGCAGGATGTTTACCGACGCCGAAGGAGGGCTCGGTGCGGCCGTTGGCGGGGCCATTGGATTAAGGGACATCAAGAACCGCATGGAAAACGCAGCAAGCCTCGGATTGTAGCGCAAACGGCACCGACAGCGAGTCGCCGGGATCGCCAAGGCATGCTTCGTGCGAGTGCTTCTTAAGGATTACTCAAGTTCAATCGACGGCCGCTCCCTGGTGCCAAACTGTCGGGGGAGTTTCCCATGGCGAGTAGCTTCATCGAACACCTTATCCCAGCCTGCATCCTCGCCATCGAAGCGATGGGCTGTCAGCCTGATACACGCTCGCCCTATTGGCATGCAGCCGCAGCCTTGGCCTCAGCACGCCGCTGACGTATGCTTCGCCACTGGATTCGGAACAAGTCGGGGGCATGATGTCCATCACGGATTGGCCAGAAGACGAACGACCCAGGGAGAAGCTGCTCAAGCACGGTGCGGATACACTCAGCCATGCCGAGCTGCTTGCGATCTTTCTGCGGACAGGTCTGCCCGGCAAGAGTGCGGTGGACCTGGCCCGCGATCTATTAGAAGATTTCGGCGGCCTGGTCGGTCTGCTTTCCGCCCACGAGACGGAGTTTTGTCAGGCGAAGGGGCTTGGCAAGGCCAAGTTCGCCCAGCTCCAGGCGGTGGTGGAACTGAGCCGCCGCTATCTGTTCGACGAGATTTCCGGTCGCGATGTCCTGACCAGTCCGGAGGCCACGCGTCAATACCTGAAGGCCCGGCTGCGCGCCTACCCGCACGAGGTCTTCGCCTGCCTGTTCCTGGACAATCGGCATCGGGTTATCGAGTATCGGGAGTTGTTCCGCGGCACCATCGACGGTGCCAGCGTGCACCCCCGCGAGGTCGTTCGGGAGGCCATGCGCTGGAATGCCGCGGCCGTGATCTTCGCCCACAATCATCCTTCAGGCGTAGCCGAACCGAGTCAGGCGGACCTGAGGATCACGCAGCGCCTGCGCGAGGCATTGGACCTGGTGGATGTCCGCGTGCTCGACCATTTTGTGGTTGGCGAAGGCGGCGGCACCTCGTTTGCTGAGCGCGGCCTGCTCTAGATCGAAATCCTGTTTTCCAAGCTTGACCTCTATGCCTCAAAGCGGTATTTTGATCCGCTTAACTTCGCGAGCGTTCGGTCACTGGGCCTCGCGCTAAACATCCTGACACACTGAATCCTCGGCGCCTATTGGCTGCCGCGGGGCATTAGGAGATTTGGGGCCATGTCCAAAGTCTGCCAGGTGACCGGCAAGCGCCCGGTGACCGGAAACAACGTCTCTCACGCGCACAACAAAACGCGCCGTCGCTTCTTGCCGAACTTGCACTATCATCGTTTTTGGGTCGAAACTGAAAAACGCTGGGTGCGCCTTCGCGTTTCCACCACTGGGATGCGTGTCATCGATAAGAACGGGATCGACTCCGTACTTGCAGACATGCGTAGCCGCGGCGAAAAGGTCTGAGGACCATTCGCAACGCGCAGACCCACGTCCGTCAAATGCGCGGCCGATGAGATAGCCGTACCGACTTCCCGGAACACAGACCGCCGGAATTTAGTCCCTAGGAGCCCAACCCATGGCAAAGGCAGCACGCGACAAGATTCGCCTTAACTCCAGCGCAGGCACTGGTCACTTTTACACGACCACTAAGAATAAGCGCAATCAACCGGGCAAGATGGAAATCAAGAAGTTTGACCCGGTTGTTCGCCAACACGTGATGTACAAGGAAGGCAAGATCAAATAGCCGCCACGTCGGCGAACGTGCAAAGACCCGCGTCAGCGGGTTTTTTTTTGCCCGAGTACGCGAAAACGATCCCAAATGAAACAGGTGCAGCATCTACTCCATCTCGCCCTGGGGGATAGTGCAGCGGGTTGTCTGCGGGCTGCCTGCCGAACGCACGGGATGCCCGGCAGCGTAGTCGGCATCCCGGATGATCTGAGCCATGGCCCGCTCGACGATGGCCGCGCGCGCCTCGCCTACATGCGCGCGTGTTTTCGTGGCTACGACGACTGGCCGTTCGATATCACCGACGCCTTCGCGCCCTGGCAGGGGATGATCGAGCGGCTGAACGCAGAACAGACGGAGGCGGTCCTGGTCTGGAGTGGGGGTAACGTCTCTGAAGGCAGCTTTATCGCCATGGCCTGTTGGTGGCTCAGGGCGCGTCCCGAGCGGATTCTGCGCGTGACGATGGCGGACGCGGCGGGGCGCTGCCACGTGGCCACGCATGCCCCCGCGGAACTCGCCGATCGCTTCTCAGCCCGTCGACTGTTGACGGATACCGAGCGCGCGACCCTTGCTCAAGACTTTACGCGCATCCGCGACCAAACCGGTCTCCTGCGATGCTGGGAGGACGGGCGGCTGATCGGCGTGCCGATCGATTGTTACGACCAGGTGCTGCTTGATGCCTGTGCGCCGACCTGGACACCGGCGCCGCGCGTGGTCGGAACAGCCATGAGCCGGTGCGGTCAACGCAACGCCATGAGCGACCTGTTCTTTGCCAGCCGACTGCAGGTTCTGATCGACGCCGGAAGCCTCCAAGCCGATGGACCGCGACGCCGGCTACGTGACTACGCGGTGCGGCTTGCTCCGGTGTGCCCCGGCAATGGTACGAGGGCTACGCCGCGTTAAACCCGCACTCGGCAGTTGCGCTTGTCAGACCATGTACGTCAATCTGTTGCCGGCTTGGGTAAGGTGCGACTTTAGTCGCACGCAAGGCATTGACCATGCGACTGAAGTCGCACCTACAGCAGGTCTAAGCGCCGGATCTAGCTTGATTGGTCTTGGCGTTGGCAACGCAATGGCCGCCAACGCCTTTGGCGGTTGGCTTGTGACAGATGCAGAACCGCCTGACATCCAATAGACCGCAGCTTGTTTTCGCAGACAACGACGCAGTTCCGGCTCGCAGAGAGCTCGCCACTGCCGCAATGCATCATCGTTCTCGAGTCGCACCAGTCGTCTTGTTCGGCGCCGTCATGGTCCTCGTGATCCCGGTCGTCAGTGCTCAGCCCGGTACCTCCGGTCCCGTGTCCGGGCCAAGACCAGTGGCTGCGGAAACTGCCGACATCCCCTTTGCGATCGCCGACCCGGCGATTGGCGCCGAGATCAATGAGGTCTGCGCGGGCTGCAACGGCTGCGGGTTTGCGCCGACACCCGGCACGCCATCGATCGGATCGGCGATCGCCAACTTGGGCGCATCGTCGCGAACCAACAGTTGCGGCGGGCTGAAGGGCGCCAGGCGTTCCAGGAAGTCTAGCACTTCGAGCATCGGTGAGCCTTTGAAGAACTGTGCCGGCGGAATGTCCATCCACAGTCGGTCCGCGTAGGCGTAGAGTTCGTACGGCGTATCACCAACGCCGTCGGCATCGCGATCGAAGCCGGCGTAATCATCCCAGGCGTTGCCCTGCCAGAGGTTGTGATTGGCCGTGTTGCCGCCCTCCACGACCATTTGCGTGATGTTGCTCTTGAAGCGGTTGCCGGTGAAACGATTACCATGCCAGTCTTTCAACCAACGAATACCGACGCCGTTGAAGGCGATCAGATTGTTACTAAATCGATTCTCCGTGTCCGGTTGATAGGGCGAGACGTCCAGATAGAGTCCAGTGGCGCAGTACAGGATGCGGTTGCCCTCGATCGTGACATCGGATGTCTCCTTGAAGCCGATGCCGATGCCGGTCGGTCCCAAGGCATTGGCGATGTAATTGTTTCGCACGACCACGCCGTCGCTGTACATCAGGAAGATGCCGACCGAGTTGCCCTCGTAGTGGTTGTCTTCGACCCGATTGTCGCGCGAATACATGAAGTGCAGCGAATAGCGGCCACCGCGAGCGTCATTGCGGGCGATCAGGTTGTTGCCGGAATACCAGACCACGGTGTCGCGGGCACCGCGAATCCGATTGTCGGTGACCTTGTTGTCGAAGCTGTACCAAAGCCGAATCGCATCGCCGCGCACACCGAGATCCACCGCCTTGGACGAGATCTGATTGCCGCGCAGGATGTTGCCGTTGGACTGTTGCAGATCGATGCCGAACAGACAGTCTTCGATCCGGTTGTCCTTGACGACGTTGAAGTTGCCGCGTACCTGCACACCGGCGTCGATGTCGTTGTGCGAGTCGCCGGAGCCACGCAGGGTAAAGCCCTTGAGCGTCGCACCATCGGTTTTGAGCAGCACCACCGTGCCCTTGCCTTCCCCGTCGATCACGACCGCACCGCCACCGTCAAGCGTTAACGGCTTGTCGATGACCACCGGGCCGGCATAGACACCGGGTGGCGGTGTCAGGGTCCCGCCGGACGCCGTTGCATCGACCAGTGGTTGCAGCGGTGGATGGCTGATTGCGGTCGCGGCTACGGCCATCGCCGAGTAGCCGATTGACGGCAGGCCCAGCATCGCAATGGCAGCAAGCAGCAGCCTGCGGCCAATGCCGGGCAGGAGGCGGCAATGGTGCCGCTTGCTTGAAGCGCCAATGGCTCGACGCGTCATCGGTCTATTCCGGCTCGTCGCGTAACTGCTTGCGACGCAGCAACGCCGCGAGCGCGAGGAGCGCCGATGTCAGCAACATCAGGCCAAAGCCCCAGGACGGATAGGAGTGGGTCGAGAACTGTGCAACCTTACCGTCACCGAAGACGGGTGCCGAGCCGTCACCGCCCAAGCCTGTCAATGGGAACCTGACCTCTTTCGGAAAGCCGTCAGGTTATTACCTATAAACAGGCCGGCGTTTCGCCGGAACGCGATCAGCGGGGGTCCAGCAAACACAGCGTTTTTGAGCAAGAGCCTTCCTCGGAGACCCGAGGTTGGCTCGCTGTAGTGCATAATCCGCTGGGCTAGGCGCGGAAACAGCCTCAGTGCTCGCCTTTGGTACGCAGCAGTCCCGCCAACCGATTGCCTTGCTTCTGCGGACCGCCCCGAGGGAATAGCCGATGCAGCGCCGCGCTGCTACCCGCCTCCGGCCCCCATTCAGAGCGAAAGTGCTTGATCATGTCGCGTACCGATGCCTGGATACCTCGACGACGAAAATGGTCGCGCAGGTAACGGATGACCGCCCAGTGCTGTGTCTGCAGCGTCAGCCCCTCGGCCGCGGCCTGAGCGCGAACGAAGTCTTCCGACCAGTCCGACGGGTTCACGAGGTAGCCCTCGCTGTCGGTCTCGATCAGGCGCTCGCCAAGGGCCAAGGTGCGCGTCGGCATATCGGCATAGGCATTGCTGCCACTCGGAAATTCGCCAAGATTGCCGGCGGAGCTGTCCTCGTGCTCGGTGATCGACCACAGTCCAATCTCGATCTCGCCACGGAGCTTGCCGTGATAGCGTTCGATACCGGAGACCAGAACTTTGCCGCTGTCGGCGGTGGTGGCGAAGCGGGCCTCGCCGTCTCGGTCGGTTGCGATCTCAGCCGTGCGTTGTGCGTCCGGATCCAACTCCAACACGACCGGCGTGCGCTTCAGCGGCTCACCGGTTGCGCGCATGTAAACCTTGACCTTGACCATCTGTGAAACCTCCATCAGTCGAGTTGCAGCGATGTGCCTCGGGGTGCTAAGCCCAACTCCATCAGTACTGCATGCAGGCCTGTGATATCAGTGCCTGTCGTGGCCGTCTTTGATGCGAATCAAGGTGGTTCGGCCAGTATCCTGCTATCCGAGTCCCAGCCTCTGGAATGACTTCAAACGGTTCGCTCGCGCTCGCTGAGGAGAAGACCAGGAATAACAAGATTTTTCGCTTTCATCCTGCCGATGTGTCTGCTGGCGCCGGCACTCGCCGAGCCACCCGTCGGCAAAGCATCCGGCGACACGGAGATTCAGGCCCTGGGAACGGTCAACGGACAGGCGCTGGCCTGTCGCTACTTCGGAGCGTCCAAGACAGCCAAGGCATTGATGACGCGATTCGCGCTAAAGACCCGCCGCTACGGGGCGTTGTTCGAGTCCTCGACCAACGCGGCCTTTGCCGCCCAGGTCGTGGATGCCGGCAGCTGTCCAGGCGAAGTTGCGATTGGTCTGCGACTGTCCGAACTCGCGGCAGCACTCGAGCAGGTTTTCTGGGTCCCGGTAAAGCCAACGACCACCCGTCCAGAGTCAGGCTCATGAGGTTACCTGTCACGCTCTTGTGCGCGCTGCTCGCGCTCACCGGCGCTCCGCCGTGGGCATTCGCCGATACCAACGGTTCGGTCGGAAGCCCCGCCGCCCGATTCTCGTGCCAACGGCCGCTACCTGTTGATGGATGTCAACGGCCGCGCGGTAACGAACGCCGATTTCCCCGGTCAGTTCCAGCTCATCTCCTTCGGCTACACCTATTGCCCCGACATCTGCCCGACCACGCTGGCGGAACAGACCGCGATCATGCAGCGCCTCGGGTCGCGCGCGGAGCGGATTCAGCCGATTTTCATCACCGTCGATCCCGAGCGCGATACGCCGGAGAAGCTCCGCAGCTACGCCGCCTATTTCGACCCGCGCCTAATCGCCCTCACCGGTTCGCCGGCCTTGATCCAATCCGCCGCGCGTAACTTCGGTGTCCGCTACAAGAAGGTTCTCGACCCCAACGCACCGGCGGATCGCTACCCGGTGGACCACAGCGCCGGGATGTATCTGCTCGCCCCGGACGGCGGTTGTATCGGAAAGCTCGGCTATGGCACCGGAATCGACACCATTGCCGAGCGCATTGAGGCATTGCTGTCCGCGCACCCGCATACCCCGAGCCGGTCGTTGCCTGCGTCTACAACGCCATGATCGCTGCTTGCATGGGCCGAATAGTTGCCCCGATTGCGTTAGATCAAGTGTTGTTCAGGGGCCACCCAAGCTTGAGTCAAATCAAGGTTGTTCTCGTCCCCTGCCATAAGCTTGTGCCCGTTGTGCACAGGATGCGGCTGCATCCCGTCATCAGGCGCGGCAACAGCGCCGACTGTGAATCCAGACTGTCACCGAGGAGCCCGATGTCATGAAACCAAGCAGGTCATGGGATGCCCCCAGGGTCCATTGCCGCGCGTTCGCGCTGCCGAAGGCACGCGTCCTGAGTTTGCCGAGTACGCTCTTTGTCCTTGGCGCCCTGATGTTCGCGGTCGCGCAGCCGGCGCCGGCATCCGACGTCCGCGCTGCGTCCATGCTGGCCAACACCTGTGCCGGCTGTCATGGCACCAACGGCGCTAGTGCCGGCGAATACATGCCCACGATCGGTGGCCTGAATAAGGACTACCTGACCGAGGTACTGGGCGACTATAAGACTGGGCTGCGATCATCCACGATTATGGGGCGCATCATGCGCGGCTATTCCGATCAAGAGATCCGCGCGATCGCCGACTTCTACGCCAATCAAGCCTGGGTATCGAACGATCGAATCGCCGATGCGCGTTTGATCCACGCCGGGGCACAACTGCACGAGGAGCATTGCGCGACCTGTCACGAAGACGGCGGGCGCGGCCAGGACGACGACTCGCCGCGCCTGGCCGGACAATGGGCCGAGTACACCAACTACGCCCTGGAGAACTGCCGGGCGGAGGGCAGAGGTTGCTCGCCGCGCAAGATGGGGCAGCGGGTCATGGATCTGTCCGACGAGGAACTCGAGTCTCTTGCTCGCTACTACGAGGGGGAAAAATAATGGACCGGACGCGCAGAAATCTCCTCAAGGGCGCAGCGGCCTCGGCGGCGGCCATAGGCCTGGGATTTCCACTGATCGGCCGTGCCGCGCCCAAGGCGCGGGTGGTGGTGGTTGGCGGCGGTTATGGCGGGGCCATCGCCGCCAAGTACCTGCAGATGGCCGACCCAGACATCCGCGTGACCTTGATCGAGAAAAACCCGTACTACGTCTCCTGCCCCCTCAGCAATGAGGTCTTGAGCGGCGAGCGCGACATCGCCAGCCTGACGTTCAACTATCGCGGCCTGACGCGGCGCGGTATCAATGTGATGCAGGACGAGGTGGTCGAGATCGACCCAGAGCAGAGCTTCGTGCGCGGCAGCAGCGGCAACCGCTACAACTACGACCGACTCATCGTTTCGCCGGGCGTCGACTATCGCTGGGATGCGATCGACGGCATGAGCGCCGAGGTAGCCGAGCAGATTCCGCACGCCTGGAAGGCGGGTCCGCAGACCCTGGCGCTGCGCAAGCAGCTTGAGGCCATGGACGACGGCGGCGTGTTTGCCATCGTGGCCCCGCCGAATCCGTTCCGCTGCCCGCCCGGCCCCTACGAGCGCGCCGCGCAGGTCGCCCTGTATTTCAGTCATCACAAGCCCAAGTCCAAGGTTCTGATTTACGACGCCAAGGATGCCTTCTCAAAACAGGCACTGTTCCAAGCCGGCTGGAAGGAACACTACGGCGACATGATTGAATGGGTCTCCGGTGCCAACGGCGGCATTATCGAGGGCATCGACCCCGGCAACCGGAAGCTGATCGGCGAGGTCGACGAGTACCCGGCGGACGTGATCAATCTGATTCCGCATCAGCGCGCGGGCGCTCTCGCCCAGATCGCCGGACTCGCCGACGACTCCGGCTGGTGCCCGGTTGATCAACGCAGCTTTGAGTCGACGCTGCACCCCAACATCCATGTCATCGGAGACGCTTGCATCGCCGGGGCCATGCCGAAATCCGGGTATGCCGCCAACAGCCAGGGCAAGGTCTGCGCCGCGGCGGTGGCCGCCGCGCTGAATGGCGACAGCAGCCCGGCGCCGTCCTACGTCAATACCTGCTACAGCATCATCGCGCCCGATCACGGCATCTCGGTCGCTGGCGTCTATGAACTCAAAGACGGCAAGATCACCAGCGTGCCCGACGCAGGCGGTCTGAGTCCCGCGGATGCCGACGCCCGCACGCGCGCCGTCGAGGTGCAGTTCGCCCTCGGTTGGTTTGCCAACATCACCAGCGACATGTTCACCTGAGGCGTGGTTTGCTCGGTGAGACGCTGTCGAAGCGGTAGGGAACTGGGTTGGTTTGGCAAATTTCTCAGCTACCGGGTCTTCGCCAGCCCATTGCTGAACCATTACGGCCAAAGGTGTTGGCGTCTTCCCTCGTGGCTTGCCGACTAGATATTGCGCCAACCAGGCTCGCGCTGCCCGATCACCGTTATTTGCTGCTTGTAGCGTTCCCTTTACTACGTCCCGCCAATCCTCCAATGTAACGGAATCCATCAGCATGCGCATGTAATCGCTCTCGGTGCGCCGATACGTCGGCGTACCTTTGACGAAACTGTCTCTATTGCGTCTTGCCATCATTCGTTCCCATTCTGAGTTGTTGCTAAATACCGCTCGCAATAGCGCCGGTCGCTGTCTGACAAGTCTGCAGGGCCTCTGGCTCGCCCTTGGCGCCATGCCCAAGGCGCGGCTGGTCTATCCTTTCGACGCGTATGCAATCGCCGCACTGAATGCAATGTGTACCTGGTATCGGTTTTTCCGCTACCCGATTCCAGCGCCAGGGGCAGCCCAGCACCCAATGCCATTAAGTTAGCGAGCGATGGGCACGCTTTGTGGGAGCGGCTTCCAGCCGCGACTCGGCTCGTGCGACGACAGTCGCGGCTGGAAGCCGCTC
>CAVOSE010000016.1:0-25384 GCA_963698775.1 uncultured Gammaproteobacteria bacterium | reverse complement strand
GAACAGATACTCGATGAGCATTTCTTTCCGGTAGCGGGCGGAGAATGACGTCATCCCTCCCGTTGATGGTGCGGCGCCACCCCGGAAGATGACATCGTTATTGCTGGCTGAGTCGGTCCACGCCTGCCCGAAAATTTTACCGGCCGGCCCGCGGGTTCCGGGTCGCGTTCCCGTCGACAGTTGCCGCTGCACCCGGTGGCGTCCTCAATGCCGCGCCCGTCCGGGTCGGCCCGCCTGAGCCAGCGCTGAAGTACCACCCAGGCGGCGCACAGACCCGCTAGGCAAAGCACGGCGATGAGGTGGTTCAGCAGGGGCACGGCCGTTGCGTCGAGTCAGGCGGCGCTGAACAGGCCGGCAAAGCCCATGAAGGCCATGGACAGGATGCCGGCGATGATCAAGTTCATCGCCGTGCCGCGGATCAGTCGCGGCACCGGGGCGAGTTCCGACTCCTCGCGCAGGCCGGCCATCAGCACCAGCGCCAGCGTGAAGCCGAGGCCGGCACCCAGGGCGTAGATCATGCCCTCGACCAGGCCGTAGCCCTTGTTGGTGGAGAAGATGGCCAGACCGAGGATGGCGCAGTTGGTGGTGATGAGCGGCAGGAAGATACCGAGCGCCCGGAACAGGCCGGGGCTGAGCTTCTTGATGACCATCTCGATGAACTGCACGGTGCTGGCGATGACGACGATGAAGCTGATCAGCCGCAGGTAGGGCGCATAGATCAACACATAGGTATTCAACACCCAGGCGCAGAAGGCGGTGA
The DNA here is from genome assembly GCA_963698775.1 of uncultured Gammaproteobacteria bacterium. Classification (GTDB taxonomy): domain Bacteria; phylum Pseudomonadota; class Gammaproteobacteria; order Chromatiales; family Chromatiaceae; genus Thiohalocapsa. The sequence continues at coordinate 24,624 of CAVOSE010000016.1, read as the reverse complement.
TCAGCATCACGAACACGGTCGCGAGCCCGAGCCGCAGCGAGGTCTCCAGCCGTCCGGAGACGCCGAGGAACGGGCACAGGCCGAGGAAATAGGCCAGCACGAAGTTGTTGATCAGCAGCGAGCTGATAAAGATCCAGACCAGCTCGTTCATCGCGGCGTCACCCCTGTTGCCCCATCGGTGCCTGGATCAACCTCCGCCAGGCGTTCCGCGAGCCGTTGCTTACGCTCGCCGACCCAATTGAAGAACAGCAGCAGCAGGCCTAGGGTCAGGAAGCCGCCAGGCGGCAGCACCATGATGACCCAGGGCTCGAAGCTGGGTCCGAATAGGTCGATGCCGAAGAATCTTCCCTCGCCCAGGATCTCGCGCACGCTGCCCAACGCGAACAGCGCAAACAGGAAGCCGCTGGCCATGCCCAGCGCATCGACCACGGCCAGACGCACGCTGTGTTTGGCGGCAAAGGCCTCCTGGCGGCCGAGGATCATGCAGTTGGCGACGATCAGCGGGATGAAGGCGCCGAGTTCCTTGTGGATTGCCGGCACCAGCGCGGCCAGCGCGAAGTCGGTGACGGTGACGAAGGTGGCGATGATGATGATGTAGGTGGAGATGCGCACCTGCTTCGGAATCCATTGCTTCAGCGACGACACCAGAAAGCTCGATGCCACCAGCACGAAGAAGGTCGCGCCGCCCATGGCCAGCGCGTTGACTGCGGAGTTCGTGACCGCCAGCATCGGGCACATGCCGAGCACCTGCACGAACACCGGGTTGTCCCGCCACAGGCCCTTGATGAACTCCTGATAGGCGTCAGGCTGTACCTTAGGCATGGGTTACCTCATGAATGATGTCGGGTGACCGATCCGACGCGCCCCGTCACCCCAGGCTGATGCGTTGTTCGAGTCGAAGACGATGTTCGAGCCCATGTTTACGCCGACTGCTGTGTCGCTGTTGGCGCCTAGTCTAGCTGGAATCCAAGCCCAAAGGTCGATCCAGCAGGTGCTGATCCGCCTCGTCGATGATGCGCACCGCAGTCCTTGACCAGATGGTGGCGTCCGTGACGACGTCGCTCTGCGTCGGTTAGGTCTTGATGCACTCTTTGCTTCCGCTATCGGTTCGTGGTCATCGAAATCGCGCGCGGGTCGTCAGGGCTGGTTACAATCGCGCGGCGCCTTTAGCGCGTTCGCGCGTCATCATCAAACCAACATCACTCGAAGAGGAATCCTCAACCATGCATATCGCGAATACCGCCGCCGTCATCGGTCTTTCCCTCCTGCTTGTCGCTCCCGCCTTCGCGGACAACCCTAAGGTTGCCATCGATGTCAGCATCGGCGGCGAACCCGCAGGCACGATCGAGCTGGAGCTGTTTGCCGACGTCGTGCCCAAGACTGCCGAGAACTTCCGCGTGCTCTGCAGCGGTGAAAAGGGAGAAGACATGCGCTACGCGGGCAGCCCGTTTCACCGCGTCATCCCTCAGTTCATGATCCAGGGTGGTGACTTCACCAACGGAAACGGCACCGGCGGCAAGTCCATCTACGGCGACAAGTTTGAAGACGAGAACTTCGACCTGAAGCATACCGAGCCCGGACTGCTGTCCATGGCGAACGCCGGGCCCAACACCAACGGCTCCCAGTTTTTCATCACCGTCGCGCCGACGCCTTGGCTGGATGGCAAGCACGTCGTCTTCGGCAAGGTCGTCAGCGGTATGGATGTGGTCGACAAGATCGAGGCCGAGGGTTCCCGCAGCGGTCGCACCAAGCAGCCGGTGATGTTGGAGGACTGCCGGGTCCTTTGACGCGCAGCCATGGGGCGGCTTGCAGCCGCGATGAAGCCTTGGGAGGGCCGGACGTCGTGTAAAGGGCCTTTGCTGGTGCTCGCGTAGCGAGCCCAGCGTGCTCCCGCGGCATCGACGCTAAACAAAAAGAGTTCTAAAGCCTTTTTTGCCCGATTCGGATTGCGTATGCTTGTTGGTTTTGGCTTCGCCAGATGTCGCAGACGATGTCCAAACCGCCGCGGCTGAGCCGCAACGATATCCGCTCCTACGTCGGTTCGACCTACTACACGCGCGGCCTTGGCTATTTCGAGCAGGAACGCGTGCTGGATATCGAAGTGGCGCAAGCCGATGCCAACGGCGTGCGCTTGCGCACCCGCGTGCGTGGTGCTGGCGGGCGCGAGTATCGGCAATCCATCGTTGTGCGCTGGGAGAGCTATGGCGCGTCGCTGGACGGCGACTGCGAATGCCCGGTGGGCTACAACTGCAAGCATGTTGCCGCGGCTTGCCTGCGCTTTCAGCAGTCGCAGACAGACCTGATCGAGGCTGGTAGCGGTGATTCCGATATCGCCAAGACCTGGCTGACCCGGGTCGCGACCGCCGGTAAGGTCGCTGAGCAGCCGGCGGAAGAGCGCCTGCTTTACGTACTCACCCCGCGCGAGCATGGGGTCGAGGTGGCGCTTCGCATCGCCAGGCCACTCAAGACCGGTCGCGGCCTGTCCAAGGGTCGGCCGCTGCTGCTGGCCAGTGTCTCCAGTACCTACAGTCAACCGGCCTACATGCAGGAGTCCGACGGCGAAATCCTAAAGCTGCTGCGCGGCATCAGCACCGGCAGCTGGCCTATGGTGCCGCTGCTCAGCGGCGGTTTGGGCCAGGTCGCGCTGACGCAGATGCTGGCGACCGGTCGCTGCTACTGGGAGCGCCATGAAGACGGGCCGCTGAACCAGGCCGAGCCGCGGGGCTTGGAAATCGTTTGGCGCGAGCACGCCGACGGCATGCTCGAGGTCGCCTGCGGGACCAACCCCGCTTCCCACCTGCTGCTGACTGACCCGCCAGCCTATATCGACGGCGTGCGACGAGAGGTGGGCGCAATCGACACCCATGGCCTCAATGCCCAACAACTCGCCGAGCTGATGCAGGCGCCGCGGCTGCGGCTAGATCAGGCGGACGCCGTCTCCAGGCTGCTACTGCGAGAATTTCCACAACTGCCGCTGCCGACGCCATCCGCGGTGGAAATCGAGCGGATCGAGGGTATTGCGCCGGTCCCCTGCCTCACCCTGAGCGGCCAGTCCGGCAACGCGACCGCCGCGGGCACAGACGCGCACCTGCTGGCGCTCAGCTTCGAGTACGCTGGACATCGCGTGCCGGCCAATCCGGCAGAGCCGTGCAGCGTCGTCGACAGCGCCGATGGAATGGCCGACATCCATCGCGACAGCGCCGCCGAGGCCGCCGCGGTGGCATTGCTGGAGGCGTCTGGCTTCCAGGCCGCGGCCAAGCAGAGTCGCCGCGGCCCGTTGCGCCTGATCGCGACCGGCGATCACTTGATCGAGCGCGCCTCGCGCTGGTCTGACCTGTTGCGCGAGACCCTGCCCGAGTTGGAACTGGCGGGTTGGTGTATCGAGACCGACGACAGCTTTCGGCTGCGCTTCGAGACCGGAGATTGGGAGGCCAGCATCGAAGACGAGGTGGCCGACGGCAACGACTGGTTCGGTCTGCGCTTCGATCTTGAGGTCGACGGCGAACTGGTGCCGCTGTTGCCCATCATCGCACCATTGCTGGAGATGGGCCTGAATGCCACGTTGCCGCCCATCGTCAGCGTTCCTCTCGCCAAGCATGGCGACGGCGCTTACCGCTTCGTCGATCTTCCCAGCGAGCGCTTGCTGCCGGTGCTCGAGACCCTGCGCGAGTTGTTCGCCGATCGACCCCGTGGCCGCGACGGCACCCTGCGTATGTCGCGCTTCGACGCCCTGGCCCTGGACGACCTTGCCGCCCGCGGCATCGGCCTACGGGGGGGGCAGCGGCTACGCGACCTGGCGCAACGTCTGCGCGACCTCGACCAGATCGAACGCGTGCCACCACCGGCAGGGCTGACCATCGAGCTGCGGCCCTATCAGAACCGCGGGCTCGACTGGCTGCAGTTCCTCCGCGCTTACCAGCTCGCCGGCATCCTCGCCGATGACATGGGACTGGGCAAGACTATCCAGACCCTGGCGCACGTCCTGACGGAAAAGGAGGCCGGTCGGCTCGATCGACCGGCACTGGTGGTGGCGCCCACCAGCCTGGTCGGCAACTGGCGACGCGAATCAGAGCGCTTCACGCCAGCGCTGCGCGTGCTGGTACTGCACGGCAGTGATCGCCACCAGCGTTTCGCCGGCATCGGCGCCCACGATCTGGTACTGACCACCTACCCGCTGCTGCCGCGGGACCGCCAGCGGTTGTTACAGGAGCACTTCCACCTATTGATCTTGGACGAGGCGCAGACCATCAAGAATCCGCGCGCCCAGGCCGCCCAGGTGGTGCGTCAGCTCAATGCGCGTCATCGCCTGTGCCTGACCGGCACGCCCATGGAGAACCACCTCGGCGAGCTGTGGGCGCTGTTCGACTTTCTGTTGCCGGGCTTCCTCGGCGATCAGAAGCGGTTCACGCGCCATTGGCGCACTCCCATCGAGCAGCAGGGGGACGGCGCGCGCCAGCAGCGTCTGGCGCGGCGGGTGGCGCCGTTCTTACTGCGCCGGCGCAAGCAAGACGTGCTCACCGAACTGCCACCGAAGACTGAGATCGTGCGCAGTGTCGGGCTCGGCGAGGCGCAATCGGCGCTGTACGAGGGTATTCGCTTGTCCATGGAAAGGCGCGTGCGCGAGACCATTGCCGCGCAGGGCATGGGCCGCAGTCATATCACAATCCTCGACGCGTTGCTGAAACTGCGCCAGATCTGTTGTGATCCGCGCCTGCTGGATCTGCCCGCGGCCAAGCGCGTCAGGCACTCGGCGAAGTTGGAACTGCTGATGACCCTACTCCCGGAGCAACTGGAGGAAGGGCGGCGCATCCTGTTGTTCAGCCAGTTCACCAGCATGCTGGCCCTGATCGAATTGGAACTCGCCAAGCACAATATCCGCTACGCCAAACTCACCGGCAGCACACGCAACCGCGATGCCGTCATCGACCGCTTCCGCTCCGGCGAGGTCGATCTGTTCCTGATCAGCCTCAAGGCCGGCGGCCTCGGTCTCAATCTCACTGAGGCGGACACCGTCATCCTCTATGATCCCTGGTGGAATCCAGCGGTGGAGGCGCAGGCCGCCGACCGCGCCCACCGCATCGGTCAGAACAAGCCCGTGTTCGTCTACAAATTGCTCACCGAGCAGACCGTCGAAGAGCGCATCATGGCCATGCAGGCAAAGAAGCAGGCGCTTGCGGACGGCATCTATCGCGAGGGCAGCGCTGACGGTGGCCGGACCTTCAGTACCGCCGATATTGAGGAGTTGTTTGCTCCGATTGCGGATTGAGGCCGCAAGGGCCAGCGCATGACAGTCAGGCAAGACGCGATGGTCGGGATGTCGAGGGGAACGGATTCGCACCGTCCGAAGGTCCCCGCGCTCTTGATCGCTCAGGGCTGCCGGCGGTCAATGGCAGAATCTTGTCACAATGGCTCTATTGTCCCCGCACCGCTCGCTCCATCCGAGCCTTGGCCTCGGTCCACTGGTCGCCGCCGACGCCCTGCTCGGCCATCAACTCCATCAGGCCGTAGGCAATGGGCCGATCCTCGGCGGGCAGATCGCGCAGTTTGGTCAGTTTGAAAAGGCAGCCGGCGCGCTCGAATTCCAGGGTATTGACCAGGGCGTATAGGGTCAGCGCCGTGGCGGATTCCGGCGCCTGTTCGATGACGGTCAGGGCGGCCTGCAGGGCGTCTGCGGGCGCCATGGCTACTCGCCTGCGACCGTCATCCGGTCGATCAGCCAGGAGCCGGTGGTCGTGCTGCCGGGAAAGTCGCAGTCGTTGCCGATGGCGACCAGGCCCTTGTACATGTCGAGCATGTTGCCGGCGACGGTGATCTCTTCGACCGGGTACTGTATCTCGCCGTTCTCGACCCAGAAGCCGCTGGCACCGCGCGAGTAATCGCCGGTAACGTTGTTGACGCCCTGGCCCATGAGCTCGGTCACGTAGAGACCCGTACCGAGTTCGCGCAGCATGCCGGTGCGGTCGAGGTCGCCCATGCTCACCACCAAATTGCGGGCGCCGCCGGCGTTGCCGGTGGTTTGCAGGCCGAGCTTGCAGGCGGAGTAGTGGTCCAGCAGATAGCTGGTCAAGACGCCGTCGGTAACGAAGTCTTTAGGTCGGGTGGCGACGCCGTCGCCGTCGAACGGGGCGCTGGACAGGCCGCGCGGGCGATGCGGCTCCTCGTGCACGCGCACGAAGCTGGGCAGGATCTGTTCGCCGAGCTTGTCCAGCAGGAAGCTGGTCTTGCGATACAGGCTTGCGCCGTTGATGGCCCCGGTGAGGCTGCGCAGCAGGCCGGCGGCAAGCTCGGCGCGGAACAGCACCGGCACCTCGCGAGTGGACAGGCGACGGCCGCCGAGTCGGGCAAGGGTCCGTTCGGCGGCGCGCAGGCCCACCGCGGCGGGGTCTTCCATGTCTTCCGGGGCACGGGCCGTGGTCCACCAGTGGTCGCGCTGCATCGAGTCGCCCTGTTTGCCCACCACCGCGCAACTGAGCCCGTGACGAGTGCTTGGGTAGCCGCCGATGAAGCCGTGGCTGTTGCCGTAGAGCGACAACCCGGCATGGGTGCTGAGGCTGGCGCCCTCGGAGTTGACGATGCGCGGATCGGCGCCGCGGGCGGCGTCTTCGCAGGCGACGGCCATGCGTACTGCTTCGTCGACGCCGATGGACCAGGGGTGATTCAGGTCCAGGTCGGGCACATCGCTGGCCATCAGCGCGGCCGGCGCGAGGCCGGCGCAGGGGTCTTCTTGGGTGTGGGTGGCGATGGTACAGGCTTGACCGACCGCATCGCGCAGCGCGCTCATGCTCAGATCCGAGGTGCTTGCAGACCCCTTGCGCTGACCGAAGTAGACCGTAATCCAAAGCCCATTGTCGCGGGTATGTTCCACCGTCTCTACCTCGCCCAGGCGCACCGCCACCTCCAGCCCGGTGCTGTTGCTGACGGCGGCCTCGGCGGCAGTGGCGCCGCGACGCTTTGCCTCCGCGAGTAGATCGTCGATGTTTTGTTGCAGCCGAGCGAGTTGCTCCGCCGGTTCCGTGATGGCGAGGTTTGCCATGAGCTAGCCTGTTGTCTGTTTTGGTTTCGGGCCTGAGCCGGGATGGGGGTTGCTCGATCGAGGCAGATTGCTGGCGAGGCTTCGAGGCTATGCAAGGTCGGCTTGATGGGTTTCGCTTCGCTCTACCCATCCTACGACGTCGCATGCACGCGCTCTTCGCGGCGCCGTCCGCCGGTGCCGAGCACCTGCAGTATCAGGTGCTGGTGCCGCCGACGGTCAGACCGTCGACGCGCAGCGTCGGCTGGCCGACGCCCACCGGCACGCTTTGCCCCTCCTTGCCGCAGGTGCCGACGCCTTCGTCGAGCTTGAGGTCGTTGCCGATCATGCTGACGCGGGTGAGCACGTCGGGGCCGTTGCCGATCAGTGTCGCGCCCTTGACCGGGCGACCGATCTTGCCGTTTTCGATCAGGTAGGCCTCGCTGGCGGAGAAGGTAAACTTGCCGGACGTGATGTCCACCTGGCCGCCGCCGAAATTCACCGCGTACAGGCCCTTGTCGACCGATGCGATGATCTCCTGCGGGTCGCGCTCGCCGGCCAACATGTAGGTGTTGGTCATGCGCGGCATGGGTAGATGGGCGTAGGACTCGCGGCGCCCGTTGCCGGTGGCGGCCATGCCGGTCAGGCGGGCGTTGAGGCGGTCCTGCATATAGCCCTTGAGGATGCCGTCTTCGATCAGCGTGGTGCACTGGGTGGTGGTGCCCTCGTCGTCAATGTTCAGGGAGCCGCGGCGGCCGGGCAGGGTGCCGTCGTCGACGACGGTGACGCCCTTGGCTGCGACGCGCTCGCCGATGCGTCCGGCAAAGGCCGAGGTGCCCTTGCGGTTGAAGTCGCCTTCCAGCCCGTGGCCGATGGCCTCATGCAGTAGCACGCCGGGCCAGCCGGGACCCAGCACGACGGTCATGCTGCCGGCGGGGGCATCGCCGGCCTCCAGGCTGACCAGTGCTTGACGCACGGCCTCGCGGGCATAGCCGAGGGCGCGGTCTTGATCGACGAAAAAGCTCAGGGATTGGCGGGCACCGCCGCCGCTGTGGCCCTGCTCGCGGCGGCCGTCCTGCTCGACCACGACGTTGACGTTGAGCCGGATCAGCGGTCGCACGTCGGCGCTCATGCGCCCATCGTCGGCGATCACGAGAATGGTGTCCTGCACCGCGACGATGCTGGTTACCACTTGGCTCACACGCGGATCGGCACGCCGCGCCTCGGCGTCGACCCGATGTAGCAGCGCGACTTTGGCCGCGTCGTCCATGCTCTCGATCGGGTTGAGCGGCTCGTACAAGCGCTTCGTCGCCGGCACGTTGTCGATGCGGATCTGCCCCGCGTGGCCGCCGCCGGCGATGGCGCGTGCCGCGGATGCGGCCTGCTCCAGGGCCGGCAGTTGCAGTTCGTCGGAGTACGCAAAGCCGGTCTTTTCACCGGCGATGGCCCTGATGCCAGCGCCCTGGTCGATATGGAAATTCCCATCCTTGATGATGCCATCCTCCAGCACCCAGGATTGCAGGCGACTGGATTGAAAATAGATATCCGCGGCGTCAATGGCGGGGCTGCGCAGCGCGCCAATCAGTCGGTCGAGATCGGCATCGCCGAGGCCGACCGGACTGAGAATGCTGCTGCGAGCAATGGCAAGGGAGTCGTTCATGAATTCAGTTGCAGGGTCCTAAGATGAGGGTGCGGACTGGCGGGCTGTGCTGGTCGCATGATGAGGACTGGGGGCATATCGCTGACAGGTCGGTATGAGTGAAACCGCTGCCATTGTTCCACCTTCTGACAGCGACAACGGAATCACCGTCGGCGAATTGTTCTCACCATGCGCAGTCCAGGAAGGTCGCGTCATTGCCACCAACTAGCGCCTGATCAGCGACATTTCAAACGCCGATGCTGCAACGCCGGAAAGGTGCGCCGCACGGAGTCCTGAAAGCCGCGATCCACGGGGCAGCAGATGTAGCCGCTGCCTCGGGGCAACTGGGACAGGACGGTGCCCCAGGGGTCGACGATCATGCTGTGGCCATGGGTCTCGCGACCGCTCAGGTGATAGCCGCCCTGGGCTGCTGCGATGACATAGGCCAGATTTTCGATGGCACGGGCACGCACCAGCGTCTCCCAGTGCGCCTTGCCGGTGCGAGCGGTGAAGGCAGACGGCACCGCCAGCACCTCCAGGCCGCTGTCTTGCATACGCCGCGCAAGTTCCGGGAAGCGCAAGTCATAGCAGACGATGACGCCCAGCCGGCCGAATGGGGTATCGAGCACGACCGTTTCTTCACCGGGCTCGATGGTGGCGGACTCCTCGTAGCGCTCGTCGGCGCCCGGCAGCTCGACGTCGAACAGGTGCATCTTGTCATAGCGCGCGACTCGGGTCCCCTGGTCATTGAAGACCAGCGATGCGGCGCGGACACGCTCCCGTATCGCGGACGCGATGGGGATGGTGCCGCCCACAAGCCAGATACCGTAGCGGGAAGCCATCTTGGATAGGAACGCTTGCAACGGGCCATCGCCGTCGGCCTCCGCGATGGCGAGTTGATCCTGATCCTGCCGCCCCATGAACGCGAAGTTCTCCGGTAACACGACCAGTCCGGCGTCGGACTCAGCCGCGTCGCGAATGATGCGTTCGACCTCGATCAGGTTTGCGTTGACATTGGGTCCGGTGGCGATCTGTATGGCCGCGACCGTCGGGGTTTCGCTCATGGGCAATGATTTGGTGCGCGTCGAAGTCGGCGATATTGCCGGTCGGTCATGGTTCGGAAAGATACCACCAGAGCCGTTCGCCTGCTGAATACGACCGACTTTAGAACCCTTCGAGGAACGGGTTCTGGGGTTCAGGGGGCGCGCGGTCCTTGCCGTTTGCGTTGTTCGGCCTCGGCGCGGGTGGGGTAGTCGCAGGCTCGGACTCCGCCGCGCGCGCGCGAGTGCTGCCGTTGTTCGTTGAGCCGATCGACAGACGTTCGATGTTCGGCTCGGCCCAGGGTCCGGTCACCTGATACTCCTGCCGACCGATGCGGTCCATGGCGCCCCCGGAGACCTTGTCCGCCAGCAGCACCGCTGCACCCACCAGCGGGCCGCCGGCCACCGCGCCGGCGATGGCGACGCCTGAGCCGACCTTGGGCGTGACCTGGACCTTTTGGTCGAACGTACGCTCGATCAGATTGGTCACGCCGGTGATGCGAATGTCGGCGGTGGACGACAGCAGTTCCAACTGGCTCAGTCGCGCCAGGCCGCCGCCGATGCTGGCGTTGCCGCTGATGCTGTCGAAGCCGAAGCCGGGGTCGGTGACGTCGGTGAAATCCAGCGTCAGCCGTCGCGTCAATGCCGACAGGTTGACTAGGCCCAGCATGCGACCGACTCCGGGATCGACTGCAAGCAGCCGGCCGGCGCCGACCTCCATTTGCAGTGAGCCTCGCGCCCGCGCCAGGGAGAAACGCGCGGGACCGCCAGGCCAGCTCAGGGTCAGTTGTGCTTCCGCTGGCGCGCCTTGCACGTCGCTGTAGTAATCCAACGCGTTCAATAGTTGGCCCAGATCATCGCTTTGGGCGTCGATTCGCAGCTCGGTCTGTGCGTAATCGGTGGCGTCGATTGTCCACTGACCGCTGCCGGTGGCGCGCAGCAGTGGCCCGGTCAAACTGACCTCGCTGAAGCGGATGCCGCCGCTGATCGGCTCGGTGGCAAGCAGCAGCCGACCCAGGACATCGTCGCCGTAGCGAAGTGACTCCACACTCAGCGCCAGACGACCGATGCCGCGTGGGTCGGCCTGGGCGTCGGGTTGGCGCTTGGTCTTGTCCTGTTCGGTCAGCGATTGCAGGTCGAGCTGATCCAGGCGTATCCGCAGCGTGCCGTCGCTGCCGGCCGGGGGCAGGTCGACGCCGCCGCCATTGTCGTCGGCCGCGAAGCCAATGGACCAACCGTCGGGCCGCCGCGAGAAGCGCGCGTTGACATCGCGCAACTGCAGCGCGCCGAAGCTCAGTTCGCCGACGTTGAGTTGTGACGGCAAGACGCGTGGTGCCTGTTCCGGGTCCAAGGCGGTCGTGCGATCGGGGCCGGTATCCGCCGTCTTCGGGGGCTCCCGGCCGAACAGCGTATCCGCATCGCGGCTCCAGTCGACCCAACGCGAGAGGTCCAGCGTCTCGAGTTGCCCCTTGATGAGGATGCCGCGGGTGGCTGGCAGGGCAGGCTGTACTTCGCCGACAGTAATGGCCGCGCGTGTCAGCGCAGCTGACACGGCGCCCGGTTCCAGTTCCAGCAGCAGCAATGCGTCAATGTCCCCGACCGACAACGTCAGCTGCATCGGCAAGCTGCCGGTGAACTCTGTGCTCAGGCGCAGCGGTCGCGCCTCGCCCGCCGATTTGCCGACCGGTGCCGGTGGCGACAGCGTGACGCCCCGTAGCTCGGACTCCAACAGAATACGCAGCGGGGGCGCTGGCAGTTGCATATCCTCGTTGCGCAGAGACAGCTGCGCTTGCCAGTCTGCTTGGCCCTGGGCGACCGACCAGAGCGGGCTTGGCAGGCGGCGCGCCAGGTCGGCGATGCTGGAGCGACCTTTGATCTCGATTCTGGTGCTGCCGGCACCGGCGTCTGCCGGCTCGGTTTCGAGCCCGATGCGCACCGGCTGCCCGTCCAGTTTGGCAGCGATGTCCTGACCGCGAACGCCCAGGTTGTCGAAGCTTAAGCGGCCGTCCACCCCGGTGATCGGCAGCGCCAACGCCGTCGCCGTCAGGCTTGGCTTGCCGTCGAATTGCAGGCTGCCGTCGAAGGCGACCTTTCGTTTCTTTGCCTCGGGGGTGCGCTTCTTCATCGGGATGCCCAGCGTCAGGTCCAGCGCCACATCTCCGGTGACGTCGAAGGCGTCGGCGAGGCCGGACAATTGTCCGGACAACGGCGTGTTCTTCAGCATCCAAAGTCCGTCGCTAAGCGGGCCCGCACCGCGCGCCGTCAATGTCATGGTCGAGGGGTTCCAGAGGTCCGCGATCTCGGCCTTGCCCGCCGTAAGACGGCTGTTACGCAGCGTCCCGCGGTCGACATCGATACTGAGGGAGCGACCGTGGAAGCGGATGACGCCGTCGGCGTCGCGCACCGGAGGCCAACCGAGGAGCTCCGCCTGCCGAACGCGCTCATTTTGGCGATCAGCGAGCTGGGTATTTCCAGCCTGTAAACGGCTGGATTGGTCACGCGCGACCTCGGGTTGGTTGGCGGCGGTTGCACTGCGCGGAGGCGCGTAATCCAGCTCGCCGCCGCTGATTTGGAGCCTCAGCGCGAAGGGCTTACTGCCACAGGCGTTCGGAAAGTCCCGCAGCCTGCCCTGATAGCTCGCTTCGCCGGAGGTCAGGGTACCGGCACGCACCGCACGCTCGAGCCAGCGTTCCAATCCGTCGTCGATGATCGCCACCGGTAGATAGGTGCCGATCTGATCGTAGTTGCCTGTTCGTCCGTTATCCAAGCGCACCGACAGATCGATCAGGGGACTGGCGCCGAAGCGGTAAAGCTGCACGTGCAGACGACTGACGGTGTTGATGTCCGGGGTGTTGGCGATCAGCGCGTCGGTCCAGAGATCGATCACGCCGTCGTCGTCTAGCCGCCAGTGGAGATCGCCGGCTAGACGCGTCAGATCGAGCATGCCCCCTAAGGCCGGCCTCGGGTCGATGCTCAGCGATTGAGCCCCGAGGCCCACGAAGCCGCCGCCGGGGCTGGCCTCGAAGACCAGATCGAGATGATCGAGCCGAGTGCGCCTGTCGCTGCCTTGATTGGTGTTAGCGTCACAACGGTCGCCCGGAAGCTCGCTGCGTGTGATGGCCGGGGCATCCGCGATACATTGCTCGACGCGTAGTCCGTCGATCCCGCCCTGCAGCGACCAGTCGAGCGGGGTGTCGCCGCTCGGGTCGATGTACAGCCGATAGCGCAGATCGCGTGCCTCGCCGCCGATGTCGAAACGGCGCAGCGCGCGCAGGGGGCCCGCTTCCTGATCCGGTGCCAACGCGGTCAGCCGGGTCAACAGCCGAAGGGGTAATACGTCGAATCCGCCAGAGAGCCGTAGCAAGGTCGAGACGTCTTCGCTTTCGATGGCCTGGCCGTGCGTTGTCTGATCAGGCAGCAGGTGCAGTTGGTCGAGACGAAGGTCCGCGGAAGCCAGGGCGAAATCCGCCAACGCAAGCTCGGCCAGTTGCAGTTGCCAGCCGGCGTCGGTGGGAAGCCAACGCCCCAGGGCGCGGACATCGCCAAGGCGGATACGCTGCTGGCCGTCGGGTTCGCGGATTTCGACGCCACCGATATCGGCACGGGCCAGCGCGGTTTGCAGCGCGCCGTGCTCAATGTGGTTCCAGCTTTCGATGTCGACGTGCTGGCTGTGCAGCTCGATCTCCGCCGGCAGCCGTCCCGACAACAATTGAGCAAGGTCGTTGCCGAGCCAGCGCAGATAGAGCTCGCCGGACCACTCACCCATGCGATGCGGGGAGCCGGACAGGTCCGCGAGCAGAGTCAGATCGCCGCGCGTCTCCCCGGCCGGGCGCGCCTCGATGCGTAGTAGGTGACGCTTGTACCGGTTGTAGAGATCAAGCCGCTCCACGCGCAAGTGCACAGTCGGTACGCCGGCCTTGAGATCCGTCCAGTCGAGTCGGCTGTCGGCGAGGCTGAAGCGGCCACGGCGAAGAAAAAAGGCCTGCGCGCCAGGGTCGTCGCCCCGCAGTCCGTCCAGTCCGCGCACCGCGATGGCGCCGTCGCTGTTGCGCACCACGGCAAGCTCGGCGCCCACCAGCGTGACACCGTCGATGCGAGGGCCGCGCTCGCGCAGTGAGGCGCTCAGGTCCAAGTCCACGCGCAGCTCGCGCAGCGCCAGTAACAACTCGCCGGTGTCACGATCGCGCAATTGTGCGTCGTGCAACGTCAACTCGGGGGCGAAGCCGCGCAGCCGCGCGTCCAAGCGCGCCATTGTGACCTGGGCGCCGAAGATGCCGCTCAGGGTCTCGGCGACCGGCACGCGCACCAAGTCTGCCTGGGGTAGGACCATGCGTACCAGCAGCGACAGCAAGGCGGCGAGTATCACGAGCGCTGCCAGAGCCATCACAGTGCGGGCAGCCAGGCGCTGTACGAAGGCCTTCATCGATCGAATGAGTTTTCGGTGTGGGCTCGACGTAGTCAGATTAGAACGACGTCGTACTGCTCCTGGGTATAGAGGGCCTCGGCCTGCAAACGAATGGGCTTGCCGATGAATTCCTCCAACTCTGCGAGATGTCCGGATTCTTCGTCCAGCAAGCGGTCGACGACCTCTTGGGACGCTAGCACCAGCAAGGTTTCTACTTCGAACTGGCGCGATTCGCGCAATAGCTCACGGAAAATTTCGTAACAGGTGGTCTCGGCGGTCTTCAACGACCCGCGTCCGCCGCAACAGGGACAGGGCTCGCAGAGGACGTGTTCCAGCGATTCGCGGGTCCGCTTGCGGGTCATCTCCACCAGACCCAGCGCCGAGACCTCAGTGATGTGGGTCTTGGCATGATCTTTTGCGAGGCACTTCTCCAGCGCGCGCAGCACCTGCCGCTTGTGCTCGTCATCGGTCATATCGATGAAGTCGATGATGATAATGCCGCCGAGGTTGCGCAGGCGCAACTGCCGGCAAATGGCCTGCGCCGCCTCCAGATTGGTCTTGAAGATGGTCTCTTCGAGGTTGCGGTGTCCGACGAAAGCGCCGGTGTTGACGTCGATCGTGGTCATCGCCTCGGTCTGATCGATGACCAAATGCCCGCCGGATTTGAGCTGTACCTTGCGGTCCAGGGCCTTCTTAATCTCGTCCTCGACGCCGTATAGGTCGAACAGCGGTCGTTCGCCGGAGTAATACTCGATGCGCTGGACGATCTCCGGGATGTACTTGACCGCGAACGGCCGCGCCTTATCAACCGTGGTGCGCGAGTCGATACGCACCCGCTCGACCTCGGGCGTGACTAGGTCGCGCAGCGCGCGCAGCGCCAACGGCAGGTCATCATGCACTAAACCGACGTCGGAGCAGGCCTCGCAACGCTCCTTGATGCCACGCCAGAGCTTGGCCAGAAAGGCCATGTCGCGGCAGAGCGCCTCGTCGGTGACGGCCTCGGCGGCCGTGCGGGCAATGTAACCGCCAGCGCCCTCGTGTTCTTCGACGTAGTGCTGCAGGATCTCGCGCAGGCGTTTCCGTTCCTCATCGTCCTCGATCTTCTGCGACACGCCGGTGTTGCCGAGCCTGGGCATGAACACGAGGTAGCGCGAGGCGATGGAGATGTTGGTGGTGAGTCGGGCGCCCTTGGTGCCGAGCGGGTCCTTGACCACCTGCACGACGATGCCATCGCCCTCCCGCACTAGGTCCAGGATTTGCTCGCTGCGGGGCTCGCCATCGTGACCAATGATATCCGATGCATGCAGGAAGGCGGCACGATCCAGACCGATATCGACGAAAGCCGCCTGCATGCCCGGCAAGACGCGACAGATGCGGCCGCGATAGACGTTGCCGACCAGGCCGCAGCGCTCGGCACGCTCGATGATGATTTCTTGCACCACGCCGTTTTCGACCACGGCAACGCGGGTCTCCGGCGGCGTGACATTGATGAGTATTTCTTCGCTCACGGATAGTTGTTTCCAATTTGTGTTGCAAGCACTTGGCTTGTAGCCCCGCCATCGGCGGCGGGGCGGCAAGCCAAGGGCTCGGATTCTAATGCCGGATGTAGGTGCGGCTTCAGCCGCATGGATCGCATTGCCTGTGGGGCTGAAGCCGCACCTACATCCGAGCGATTTCTCACCGCAAGACTTGCACCCCCTCACGCGCCAACAGCTCGGCGGTCTCGAATAGCGGGAGACCGACCACTCCCGAGTAACTGCCGCTGATGTGGCTTACGAACACGGCACCCTGCCCCTGGATGCCGTAAGCACCGGCCTTGTCGTGGGGCTCGCCGCTGGCCCAGTACGCTGCGGCTTCGGCCGGCTCGATGACGCGGAATGCCACCCCGGTGTCGCTAACCGCGGTCTGCTCGTGCGCTCCCAGCAAGGCGATGCCGGTCACCACTCGGTGCTCGCGGCCGGATAGCAGCCGCAGCATTGCCAGCGCGTCGTCTGCATCGGTCGGCTTGCCGAGAATGCGCTCGTCGCAAACCACCGCGGTGTCCGCCCCCAAGACGGGGTGCGTGGTGCTTGCCGCCAGGCGCCCTGCGCGTGCCTTGGCCATCGCCATGCGCTCGACATAGCGCTTTGGCGCTTCTCTGGGCAGCGGCGTCTCGTCCACGTCCGCGACCACCAGGCCATGCACGAGCCCGAGCTGGTCGAGTAGCTCACGTCGGCGCGGCGAGCGCGAGGCGAGATAGAGTGCGATTTCGGTCATCGTCTGCTTGCGAACCCATGAGTAGCAACGTCGTCTTGCGCGGCGACGGGCCCGTTCCGTCACCCCCGGTGATAGGGGTGACCCTTAGTGATACTCCAGGCGCGATAGAGCTGCTCAGCGACGATGACACGCACCAGCGGGTGCGGAAAGGTCAGTGGCGAAAGCGACCAACGCTGCTGCGCGCGCGCCACGCAGGCGTCGGACAAGCCGTCGGGTCCGCCCACCAGCAGCGCCACGTCGCACCCACCGCCGAGCCAACCGCTGAGTTCGTCCGCTAATTGCTCCGTAGACCAGGGCCGGCCACGCACGTCGAGGGCCACCGTCAAGCTTCCGTCTGGCACTGCCTTCAGCAGCCGGTCACCCTCGTCGCGGCGGATGCGCTCGAGGTCCGCATCGCTCGCCCTGCCGCTGCCGCGCCGGCCGGGCTCGATCTCCGCCAGCTCGAGCGTGCACTCCGGCGGCAAGCGCTTCGCGTATTCGGCGAAGCCCTGCTGCACCCAGCCAGGCATGCGCCGGCCGACGCTCAGCAGGCGGATGCGCATGGAGATGTCGTGCCTTCGGGGTGCCTTTGGCGCGTTTTGTCGGTACGGGCGAACATGCAGGGTCTTCGGGTTTGTGCTGTGTGGGTGCGGGTTCGTCTCGCGCATTTTCGTTTCGGTCGCGCCTGGCGCTGGCGGCGATTACCCCGGGCTGAGCGATGCTCAGCAGACCATAGGCTCGAAACCAGCGCTTGCAAACGGTATCATGGTCAGCCATTTCGCACCCGGCGAGATGCGGCTGCCCCTCCGCGCGGCGCCCAGCGCTCGGCGCCGGTCGCGCAGTTCCAGTTTCGACGTTCTCTCCCCAAGTAAGATCTCGCCATGCATGATCGCACCGAAGAATTCACGGCCCTGTTGGACCAGCGCATCCTGATCCTGGACGGCGCCATGGGCACCATGATCCAGCGCCACAAGCTGGAAGAGGCCGACTACCGCGGCGAGCAGTTTAAGGACTGGCCGAGCGATCTGAAGGGTAACAACGACCTGCTGGTACTAACCAAGCCGGAGGTGGTTCGCGGCATCCATGCGCAGTATTTCGATGCCGGCGCGGACATCATCGAGACCAATACCTTTAACGGCAACCGGCTGTCCCAGGCCGACTACGGCCTGCAAGACCATACCGTAGAGATCGTCACCGCCGCGGCACGGCTGGCCCGCGAGGTGGCGGACGAGTTCACGGCCAAGGACCCGGCCAAGCCGCGCTTCGTCGC
Source organism: uncultured Gammaproteobacteria bacterium (assembly GCA_963698775.1). Taxonomy (GTDB): domain Bacteria; phylum Pseudomonadota; class Gammaproteobacteria; order Chromatiales; family Chromatiaceae; genus Thiohalocapsa. The sequence goes on along the minus strand of CAVOSE010000016.1, from coordinate 7,026 downwards.
CGGCGTACTCGGCCCGACCAGCAAGACCGCCAGCATCTCGCCGGACGTCAATGACCCCGGCGCCCGCAACACCAGTTTCGACGAATTGGTCGAGGTCTATTCCGAGGCGACCCGTGCGCTACTGGCCGGCGATGTCGACCTGATCCTGATCGAGACCGTGTTCGACACCCTGAATGCCAAGGCGGCGGCCTTTGCCGTCGACACGGTGTTCGACGAGGACGGCGTGCGTCTGCCGGTGATGATCTCCGGCACCATCACCGACGCCTCCGGCCGTACCCTGTCCGGGCAGACCACCGAGGCCTTCTATAACAGCCTGCGCCACGTCAAGCCGCTGGCCATCGGCCTCAACTGCGCGCTGGGGCCGGACGCACTGCGACCGCACGTCGAGGACATGGCACGGGTGTCTGAGTTCTACACCACCTTCCACCCCAACGCCGGGCTGCCCAACGAGATGGGCGAGTACGACATGGGGCCGGACGAGATGGCCGGCCAGGTGCAGGAATGGGCCGGCTCCGGTTTTATCAACATCATCGGCGGTTGCTGCGGCAGTACGCCGGACCACATTCGCGCCATCGCCAACGCGGTCGCCGACAAGACGCCGCGCCGGCCGCAAGCGCCGGACCACCGCATGCACCTGTCCGGGCTCGAAGCCTTCAACGCCTAAGCGCTTCGCCGCGCGACTACGCACAGACATCGCCATGACCCCTCAAGCTACCTTTATCAACATCGGCGAGCGCACCAACGTCACCGGCTCCGCCAAGTTCAAGCGCCTGATCCTGGACGGCGACTTCGACGCCGCGCTCGACGTCGCCCGCCAGCAGGTGGAGAACGGCGCCCAGGTCATCGACATCAACATGGACGAGGCGATGCTCGACTCGCAGGCGGCCATGGTGCGCTTCCTGAACCTGATCGCCGCCGAGCCGGACATCGCCCGCGTGCCGATCATGATCGACTCGTCCAAATGGTCGGTGATCGAGGCCGGTCTCAAGTGCGTGCAGGGCAAGGCCATCGTCAACTCCATCAGCATGAAGGAAGGCGAGGCGCCGTTTCGGGAGCAGGCAAAGAAGGTCCGGCGCTATGGCGCCGCGGCGGTGGTCATGGCCTTCGACGAGGTCGGCCAGGCCGACACCGAAGAGCGCAAGTTCGAGATCTGCCAGCGCGCCTATCGCATCCTGGTCGACGAGATCGGTTTCGCCCCCGAGGACATCATCTTCGACCCAAACATCTTTGCCGTCGCCACCGGCATCGAAGAGCACAACAACTACGCGGTGGACTTCATCGAGGCCACCCGCCGCATCAAGCGCGAACTGCCCTACGCCAAGATCTCCGGCGGCGTGTCCAACGTGTCGCTTCTCGTTCCGCGGCAACAACCCGGTGCGCGAGGCGATCCACTCGGTCTTTCTGTACCACGCCATCAAGGCCGGTATGGACATGGGCATCGTCAACGCCGGCCAGCTCGCCATTTACGACGATCTGCCGGCCGAGCTGCGCGACGCGGTCGAGGACGTGATCCTGAACCGCAACCCGGAGGCCACCGAGCGCCTGATCGACCTAGCGCCCAAGTACAAGGGCGACGGCTCCACCAGCGAAAATAAGCAGGACCTGTCCTGGCGCGAGGCGCCGGTGGAAAAGCGCATCGAGCACGCGCTGATCAAGGGCGTGACGGACTTCATCGTCGAAGACACCGAGGAGGCGCGCCAGAAGCTCGGCGCACCCATCAACGTCATCGAAGGCCCGCTGATGGACGGCATGAACGTGGTCGGCGACCTGTTCGGCGAGGGCAAGATGTTCCTGCCGCAGGTGGTCAAGTCCGCGCGCGTGATGAAGAAGTCCGTCGCTTACCTGGAGCCCTATCTGGAGCAGGAAAAGTGCGAGGGCGACACCCAGGGCAAGATCCTGATGGCAACGGTCAAGGGCGACGTGCATGACATCGGCAAGAACATCGTCGGCGTCGTGCTCCAGTGCAACAACTACGAGGTCGTGGACATGGGCGTCATGATCCCGGCCAACCAGATCCTGGACAAGGCGCGCGAGGTCAATGCCGACATCATCGGCCTATCCGGTCTGATCACGCCGTCGCTGGACGAGATGGTCCACGTCGCCAAGGAGATGCAGCGCCAGGGCTTCAGCATCCCGCTGATGATCGGCGGCGCGACCACGTCCAAGCTGCACACCGCGGTCAAGATCGAGCCGCAGTACGAGCACCCGGTGATCCACGTCAAGGACGCCAGCCGCGCCGTCGGCGTCGCCGGCAGCCTATTGTCGAAGGACATGAAGGCCAAATACGTCGCCGGCATCCGTGCCGACTATGCGGAAGTCCGCAAGCGCCGCGCCGCCCGCGACGAGGCCCGCGACCTGATCCCGCTGGCCCAGGCGCAAGCCAACCGCGTGCCGATCGACTGGGAGCACTACCAACCCCCGGTGCCGGCCGAGCCCGGCGTGCAGGTGTTCGAGAACATCCCCTTGGGAGAGATCGCCGCCTACATCGACTGGACCTTCTTCTTCCACGCCTGGGAGCTGCGCGGGCGCTTCCCGCAGATCCTCGACGACCCGGACAAGGGCGTGGAGGCGCGCAAGCTGTTCGACGATGCCAAGGCCATGCTGGAGCAGGTCATCCATGAGCAATGGCTTGGCGCCAAGGCCGTCATCGGCCTGTTCCCGGCCAACGCCGTCGGCGACGACATCGCCGTCTACGCCGATGAGGAACGCATCGAGCCGATGCTGACCTTCCACTGCCTGCGCAAACAGGGCAAACAGCCCGACGGCAAATACAACGACTGCCTGGCCGACTTCATCGCCCCGGCGCACACCGGCATCCCGGACTATGTCGGCGGCTTCGCCTGCACCGCCGGCATCGGCATCGATGAGCACGTCGCCCGCTTCGAGGCCGACCACGACGACTACTCCGCGCTGATGCTCAAGGCCCTCGCCGACCGCCTCGCCGAGGCACTCGCCGAGATGCTGCACCAGCGCGTACGCACCCGCCACTGGCGCTATGCCGATGAAACGAAACTCGACAACCAGGCCCTGATCGAAGAGCGCTACCAGGGCATCCGTCCCGCCATGGGCTACCCCGCCAGCCCCGACCACACCGAGAAGGACCTGCTCTGGCAGGCCCTGGACGCCGAGCAGAACACCGGCATTTGGCTCACCGAGTCCAAGGCCATGGTCCCCACCGCCGCCGTCTCCGGGCTCTACTTTAGCCACCCGGACAGCCGCTACTTCGCCATCGGCAAGCTCAATCGCGACCAGGTCGCCGATTACGCTGAGCGTAAGGGCATGTCGCTGGCCGAGATCGAGCGGTGGTTGTCGCCGAATTTGGCCTATGAGCCGGAGTGAGGTAGCGGGGCTCGTATCGCGGCAGACGTTGAACCGCGATCAATCACGCCACTGGCTGAAGACATAGTCCCGATCCTGAACCTGCGTGTGGCAGCCGTAGCAACCGGCGCCGCCGTCATCGACAAGGCGCCGCGTGCGGCTGTCGCCGCCCCAACCCTCGAAGCCCCATCCGCCCGTGTCGGCGAACCGAGCGCGGTCCTTTTCCATCACGCCCACCAGTACCCGCGGTCCTTCTGTGGAAGCGCCTTCCTCGGTCTGATATTCGAGCAGATCGAAGGCAAACAGGGCGCCGTCGGAGTAGACGCCGGTTTCGAGTCCATCGCGAGCCGCTTCGTTGGCGTATACGTGGTGAATTCCCAAGAAGGGATTCTCTAGCGGGTGTCCCGGATGGATGACCATGGACTTGACGTGAGTCCATTCCCGGTAGCCCTCCGGGTAGCTGACTGGACCCTCCGCTGCCGTCGCGTTAAAAGATAATAGCCCGCTCAGGACGAGGATTGCTCTGTTAATCATGGTTCGGTTCTCCTGGTCGTTGTTGCCGAACGCCGTCATTAGTATCGAATCGATACGACTTGCAGGCTAGCCGGTGATCCGTTGCCTGTCAACAATGTTTCGACACGAAACAGTAGCAGGGCTATGATCGGGCCGTGAATACTTACGACTACCTCGAACGCCTATGCACGCTGTTACGGGCCGGTGTCCGCACGGCCGGTACCCAAGTCGGCCTGCAGCCGATTCACGTACAGACACTGCGATATTTGGCCCTCTGCAACCGATACTCGGACTCGCCAATGGCCCTTACGGAGTTCTTGGGGCAGACCAAGGGCACGGTCTCGCAAAGCGTCAAGCTGCTAGAAGCCAAAGGTTTGGTCAGCAAGGACGCCGATATCGGCGACCGCCGGGTGGTTCACCTCGGGCTGACCGACCGGGGTGCAGCGGTGCTGCGAGATCTGGGAGCCGATCAAGGTCTGGAGGTAATGATGGCCCCATTGGAGGACGCGGACCGCGCCAACCTGAATGAGGCTCTAGAACGTCTGCTGCGTGTCATGCAGCGGGCCAACGACTTCAAGACCTTCGGCCCCTGTGGGACCTGTCGCTTCAATCAGTCCGTGTCCAATGGCTCGCGTTGCGGCCTGACGGGCGATTTGCTGTCAGACACGGATCTGAGCCGGATCTGCCGAGAGCACGCCTATCCGGAAAAGGATGGAGCCAGTTAGAAGGAAGAACGGGAAGAACGAGGGGAAGAACGGGGTTCAGGTTTTCCCTTTTCACTTTCTGATCAGAGCAAGAATGGGTACGCCCAACAAACCCACCAGCTCGGAGAGTGCCATTCGGGACAGATCATAGTGTCCTGCTACCATCCGATCCTCCGTTTTCCTCCGCGGCAACGCCCGATTGGTACGCCGCGACACGTCCGCATTGCCGCCGGCTTCCCCAAGCGCGTCATTCTGCGCGGCATCGCTCGGACCGCGATCTTCTTCGCCGAGGACGATTATCGACTGTTCTCGAATACCTTGGCAGCGCTCGCTGAAAGCGAGTCGGTGCGGGTCCATGCCTACGTTTTGATGACCAACCAGGTGCACCTGCTCAAGACGCTTGTAACCGACCGTGGCCCGGCTCGGTTGATGAAGGGGCTTGGGCAACGGTACGTGCAGTGCATCAACCGCACATACCGTCGAACCGGGACGCTGTTCGTCCGTCGGCACACGTGGCCCGGCACGTCCGGCCGACCGAGGAAAGCGCCGGCCAACACCGATCAGCTCGATCTGTCCATTTAGGCCCGAAACCATCGTCTGCCCCGGTCTGTGCCTGATTTACTCTGCGGCTTTCCTCTGGCTTTCGGATTTCCTCGATGTGAGCAGTACATTGGCTTGCTACACACCGCAAGGGCTTGGCTTGATCGGTAGCGTAGAAGCGCTTAGCCTCCTGGGGCTTGCTTCCTGAATTTGCCCGGCAACCCGTTATGAAAGTCCTTGGAGTCTCTGGATCACCGATCGACAACAGCAATACGGATCGCGCCGTCATGGCCGTCCTGAAGGCCACAGGAGTCTCGGACACGGAGTTCATCAAACTGTCTGACTATAGGCTTGATCCCTGTCGCGCCTGCCTTGGCTGCGCGAACACCAACCGGTGCGCTCAGGAAGACGACGGCAATCTGCTCGCGGACAAGGTGCGCGATGCCGATGCCCTGGTGGTTGGAGGTTTTACACCCTACTCGTCCCTCGATGCGCGCACCGTCACCTTCCTCGAGCGGCTGTATCCACTGCGTCATCGCAAGGGTTTGATGCAGGGAAAACCAGGCGCAGCCGTGATTACGACCTGCGTACCTAGTGCAGACAATCCGATGCTGCCACCGGCGGGCGACATGGGCGTCAATGCCATCCGATTCTATATGATGGAGGAGGGGATGGATTTTCTCGGCGCGGTCAAGCTCTCCGGCAATGTGCCCTGCATGAAGTGTCGCAGCGGAGATATCTGCCAGACCTCGGGCCTTAAAATGCTGTATGGCGCCGATGCCACCAAGGAATCGGTCGGGATACAGGTTTTGGAGGCGCAGCCCGACATCTTCGAACAAGCCCAGGCGCTCGGCCGCGATATCGGTGCTGCGCTAGAACAGGACTGAGCCAGACACTACGGGCCTGCCACCAGCGGCGTGCAGCGAGCGGTGGGCGCTGCTGATCGACCAGTCCGAGAACACGTGGAGTCGGTGCGATGCAATCAGCCAATTCATTGGCCCTGGTGGACACCTATCTGGATGCTCTCGAGGCCCAGGACCCTGAACGCATCCGCGCACTGCTCGCCGAGAGCGGATTCAGCTACCAGAGCCCCATCGCCCGCATTGACGGCGCCGACGACTACATTCAGTACTTGACGATGACGGTGGGTATCTTGCAACGAATACAACGTCTTCGGGTGTTCGCGGACGACGGTGACGTCTGCCACTGGTTGCAGGTCGAGACGTTGATGTCCGAGCGTGTCTCGACGCGGATGGTTCAGTGGGCGACGGTCCTAGACGGGCGCATCATCCGCATCGAGATGTTGTTCGATCCGTACCGCTATCGGATGCTCCTTGAGGAGGTCACGGCTTGACGGCCGCGTTTATGGATCGCGCTTAAGGGCCGCCAAATTCCCAAACTGGAGATTGAAACCATGAAAAGAGTTGTTGCCGTTGTCGCTGTGCTGGGTGTCTTGCTGAGTGGTTTTGCCTTCAACGCCAGCGCGGCGGATGAGAAAGGGGGGTTATTCGTCAATCTGACCACAGACGATACCTGGTCGGCCGCTAAGGCCATTTTGTTCGCGCATGAGCAGGTGCTCAAGCGCGGCCACAAGCCGGTCGCCATCTGGTTGAATGTGCGCGGTATCTACCTGGCTGACAAGAACCGTCCCTCGCATGTCCACGGTCTGATGAAAGACGAGGGCAAGTCGATCCAAGATATGCTGCAGGGGTTTGTGCGGGATGGTGGCATTTTGATTGCCTGTGCGGCCTGTTCGAAGGCGGCAGGGCTCACGGAAGAAGACTTCATTGAGGGTGTCCAGATGGGCAACCCCGATCTCGTGATGGGTCTGCTGTTCGACCCAAGCGTGAAGACCCTCTCCTGGTAGCGGGCACCGGCGGATTTGGCTCCCACAGCAGCCATTAGTATTCGCCCGCGGTATCGCTCAGCAATACGAGGAGTGGGTCCTGCG
>CAVOSE010000015.1:0-20718 GCA_963698775.1 uncultured Gammaproteobacteria bacterium | reverse complement strand
TGCTACAAGCCCCCAGCTATGATTTCTCACGCACGGGTGGCCACCGACGAGCCGCATGAACTAAAGCCAGGATCCATACCGTTTCGCCGTCGAGCTCGTACACCAAACGGTAGTTTTCATGTGAAATGAGTTCGCGGGTGCCAGCGATCTTGCCCAAACGACCAAGCATCGGATGCGCTGTCAGTCTCTCTGCCGCGTCGCTGAAAATCTCATCCATCCTGGCTGCCGCGAGCGGGTTGTCCGTAGCAATGTAGTCCCAGATGTCAAACCGATCTTGCTCTGCCTCCGGTGTCCAAACAACCCTCACGATTGGGTCGTCGCTCGGGTGCGTCGCGCAGCGAATTCGGCTTCGACCTCATCGTTCGACCGACCCTGCCCGGCTTGCATGGAGAGGCGACCGGCCTCGACCTTGCGGCTTAGAAACTCGTCATAGTCCCGCGCCTCGCGTTGGCGTTGCACGAATTCGCGCATCAACTCGCGGAGTATCTGCGACGCCGGCCGATGTACGGCTTCGGCCTCTCTCATGAACTCGGCGCGCAGCTCAGGTTCCAACTTCATGGTAAAAACGGCTTGCTTTGGCATGTATTGACCTCCCGTGACCGGATACTAACGAAGTATCTTCTTTGTCAGTACCTTTCGCAAATTCCAAGAGCGGCACGCCGAGGCGTTTCGAGTCGGTCCATAACGGTCGCCTGGACTTCGCCGATGTATCGGCCCTTGTGTTGCCGCGAAAGGTCTCAGTATTCACGCTCATAGGCGGCGCCCGCCCGCGTGCCCCCGGTCACACCAACATCCGCTTCTAGCCTGATTCGCGGTGTGACCTCGATCCGCGCCACGCCCTGAGGCTCGCCCGTCCGCACACCTTGACGCGCCCCGAGGTAGATGCGTTCGGTGATATTGCGCCCGCCCTCGAGGCTTGCGTCGCCCCGTTCATCGGTTCCGATGGACAGGCGATCTAGCCGCAGACCGGTGCGCGCTCGCTCCAGCACCCCGAGACCACCGACGTCGCCGATGCCGGAGATCGAGGCCGCCGCCAGCCCGAGCCGGGTTGCCTGCAGCGGCGACAGACGTCCGCCGGCGACCCCGAACAGCAACCGGGACAGGACCTCGTCCTGGGGCATTTCGGGCTCGCCCCGCAGCGCAATCCGCGGTGCGCCGGCGGTGCCGAGCACGGACAGGATCGCCGTGCTACCAGCCACGGTGACCCGCGCCTCCAGATCAAGCGTCGGGTCCAGCCCGGCCGCGCCGTCGAATCCGAGCCGGCCGCTGGTGAAGCGCAGCGTCTGCCCAACCAGTTGATATTGGCCGCGGACCAGGTCCAGACCGCCGTCGATCGCGGGGTCCGCCAGGGTTCCGCGCACCCGCAGATCGCCGCCCAGCTCCGCGTCGACCCCGCGGCCCTGGACCTGGACGGCGCGCGGTGCGGACACAAGCAGGTCGAGTCCAAGCTCCGGTTGCCAGACCGCCGCGGACGACGTGGATGCTGGATTCCCGCTGCGTCTCTGACCACGCTCGCGCACCTGTAACGAGACGATGCCGGCGGGCAGGCGCTCCGGCAACCGGATGTCGACGCGACTGAAGAGCAGCTTGCCGCTCAGGGTCGGGCGCTCGGTCGCCGATCCGAGTAACCGCAGGTCGGCGTCGCCCTTGATCTCGAGCTGGTCCGACTGAATCGGCCGCGCATTGCGCGCGACGAGTCGCAGATCCACGGGCAACCCCGGCGGCAGCCCCGGCACCAGCAACCCGACGCTGCCGCTGAGCGCGACGCTGCCGGCCCCTGCCCTACCGCTGAATTGCTCGACGCGCAGGGTATCGCCGGCCAGCGCCAGCGTGCCGTCGATATCGGTCAGCGCCAGGCCCAGGGTCCGATCATGCAGGGCCGCCTGTGACAGGCGCAAGCTGCCATCGAGACGCGGCGCCGCGAAGGTGCCGGTGATGGCGGTCGCGAGGATTGCCTGTCCGCTGACCTGGCGCCCGCCGCCGGCCAGCAGCGGGTCAAGCAGCGCGAGATCGACCCGTCCGTCGGCGCGCAACGCCAGCGTACCCGGCTTGAACGGTCGGCCACTGATCCGGCCTAGCAGGCGCAGACGCGTCCCTGTCCCAGTCTCGGCAGTCGCGTCGAGCTCCGTTGCGGATGCGCTCAGATTCGCCGATGCGTCGAGTTCGACCGGCGGGATACCTCGGCCCGTCCCTTCGGTGAGCCGCAAGCCTCGTCCCTGGAGACGAATGGTGCCAATCGGGGCCGTCGGCGCCCCGGTCAGCCGCGCCTGTGCATCCAGCTTGCCGGTTAGGGGGAGTTCCGTCCCCATCTGTCGAGCCAGACCGAGCGATAGGCCGGCGACGGAAACGTCCAGGTCGAGCACAGGGGTCAAACGCCCTGTGATGTCCATCATCCCCTGCTGCTGTCCAAGCCCCAATCGGAGTCGATCCACCGCTAGACTGAGCGCGGCTGCGGTGCCACGCGCGGTCAGCGAAAGATCCCCGGTGATTGCGCCGACCAAGAGTCCGCCGACTCGGAGCGTTGCGTTTGTTGCGGCAGCCCCCAGAGGCTCGGTCATCTGGGCGTCCAGCAGCAACGTCTCGATTTGGATTGCGCCGGGCAGCGTCAGACCGTTTCCCGCGGCCTCGATCAGCGCGACCCCCTGCTCGGTCAAGCTGACGCGCGCGCTGAGGCGGCCCGCCAGATCGGTCACCGAGGGCGCGACGGCCGTGAGGGACAGCAAGGGGCCGAGATCGGTCAGGTTCTCGATCCGCAGTCGCACCTCCCCCTGGGGCAGACTCGCCCCGGATCGCAGGCGCAGACTGCCGGATGCTGTGGCGCTCGCCCAGCGGCTGTCGCGCAGCAACAGGTTCAGGTCGCCGGACACCGAGCGGCCGGCCTTGAGGGCGATCGCAACCGGTTGCCCGGCCCAATCCCCTGTCAGGTCAAGCGAGCCGACCGGCTCCGCTGGCCGAGCGCTAAGACGCCCGCGCAGGCGACCAGAACCCCTGCCGGTCAGGCCTGCTGCTATCTCCAGGTCTGCGCTGAGATCGGGCGCCCCGGGTCGGCCGATGGCAAGGCCATTGGCCTGCGCTTGTCCGGACCAGCCCGCAGCCAGCAGGCCGAGATCGGACAGGTCCAGCGTCCAGGTCAGATCGACGGCATCGCGTCCGGCCCCACCTTGGACGCTGGCCTTGAGGCCAGCGCCATCGATCCGAGCCGATGCCACGCGCCAGACGTCACCAGCGCGGTGCACGGACAAACTGAACGGGGCCGTCGCACCAAGTAACGCCGGTATCGGCCCCGGCGCCTCAGTCAGCGCCAGCTCGCCGGTCGCGTCCAGTTGAAGCCGGCCTTCCGCCGCGCCCCCTAGGTCGAGCACTCCTTCGGCGCTGACTCGGAGTGGTTCGGCGTCTAGGGTTGCGTTGAAGGAAAGAGCTTGCTGCGGTCCCTCAGCCGTGACATCCGCACGCCAGGCGCCGAGTTGTGTCGGCAGCTGTAGTCCAGCTTTTGAGGCGAACCCAACGAGCAGTCCGCCGGGGGCCTCGGCGATGGCGAGAGCGAGTCGGTAGTTTCCGTGCAAGCGGGCGATGTCCAGATGATAACCATCGTCGGGATCAGGCGTTCCGAGCAGGAGACTCGCCTCTCCATCCTGGACGCCCCTGAGGCTGCCGCTACCCGCGACGGTCAGCATGGGCGCACCCGGCAGCACCGCATCGAGATTCAGCGCGGCGATCGCCAGGCTGCGCAACTGCACGGGCAGTGGCAACTGCAGCGGTTCGGCAGCGGCGCCTTGCGACACCGGCAGGCGCCTTAGCACCAGGGTGCGGGCAGACAGGGTGTCGATCGCAAGCGTCCCGCGCAGTAGTTGTCCACCATCCACAGCGAGCGCCGCGTCGTCGATCTCGAGCCAAGTGCCGTCCGCGTCTCGCAGTTCCAGGTGCGCCAGCCGCGGCGCCAACGGCAGCACGCCGCCCAAGCCCGACAACTTCACCTGCCCGCCGCTTGCCTGTTCGATCCCGCGCACGATGAGTCCGCGCCCGGTCTCGGTGTTGGCGGCCAGAAACAACACGACGCCCAACGTCATCGGCAGCACGAAGAGAAACCACAGCTGGTTCAACAGTCGCCGCATGGTCAGAAGGCCTGCCCGATGCCGATGTAGAGTTGCACCGGCGCATCGCCGCTGCTCGGATCGAGCGGTGTCGCGAGGTCGACGCGCAGCGGCCCCACCGGTGTGAAGTAGCGAACGCCCAGACCCACGCCGATCGCGAGCTCGCCGCTGCCGGGAACGGCGCTCTCGGAGACTGACCCGGCATCGACGAAGGCGGCGCCGCCCCAGCGCAAACCAAAGCGTTGGCGCAGTTCCAGCCCCGCCTCCAGCAGGCCGTCGCCTCCAGCCGGTTTGCCCGAGGGCGTGCGCGGGCCAATGGACTGGAAGGGATAACCGCGGACCGAACCGCCGCCGCCGGCATAGAAGCGCCAGTCCGGCGGGACCTCGTCGGCGGCAGCGCCGAGGATACTGCCGAGCACCAGCCGCCCGGCCAGCACGGAGCGGCCCGCGCCGGCCTCGTCGGCGATCAGCGGGGCAAGATCGACATAGCCCGCTCCGGCTAGGCGCGCCAGCACGAAGCCGTCGGCATCGCCTTCCAGAACGCGCGTCGGGCTCAACTGTGCCGTGGTGCGCACGCCGCGTAACGGGTCCAGTGGGTTGTCGATCGAGTCATAGCTCAGGTTCAACGGCAGAGAGAACAGTTGATAGTCCTGCGGCGGGGCGTCCTGACTAATCCGTGCGCGCTCGTAGGCGAGCCCGGCGCTGGCGGATAGCCGGGAACTGATGCGTCGCTCCAGCGCAACCCCAACGGTAAGTGCGTCGCGGTCGTAGGCGTCCAGGTCTTCCCGCACCGCGCCGAGGTCCAGTCGCAGGTCGAGATCGCGCAGCCAGAGATCTGGGATGCGCAGGGCGGCGTTGACGAGCCAGCTCAAATCATCCGCCTGGTTCCCGGCTAACTGCCCGACATCGCCACGCAGGGTGAGCTGCTCGCCGCTGCCGAAGAGGTTGCGGTGGGTCCAGGAGGTCGACAAGGTGGCACCTTCGTCGCTGGAGAAGGAGCCGGCCACACGCACCACGCGCTGCGGGCGCTCGGCGACCTCAAGGGTCAGGGGCAGGCGCCCGTCGGCATCAGGCACCGTGCCGGGGGTGAACCGCGCCCAGGCCAGCACGCCGGATGCCAGCAGATCGCGTCGGGCCGCCTCCAGCCGACTCGGGCTGAACGGCTCGCCCGGCGTCAGACCCAGACGACGGCGCACCGCGTCCTCGCGTAGCCGGGTCAGGCCGATGATTGAGATCGGACCGATGGTGACGCGGGGGCCGGGTTCCGCGGTATAGACGACATCCATGGTCCGGGTATCGTGGTCGACCAGCGCATCCGGCGGCGGTACCCGCGCCAGCGCAAAGCCATCCTCCTGCAGCGCGTCCAGCACCGCTTGCCCGGCGGCCAGCACGGCGGCGGCGCTGGCGGGCTCGCCTGGGGTCAGCGCGAACGCCGCCCGTGCGCTCTCCGGCACCGTGCCGTCGAGCCGGACCAGGCCAAGCCGATACAGTGGCCCCCGATCGATAGCGACCCTGACCGGCACCGCCGGCGTTGGCGGCATGGCTTCGAGCATGCCCAGCAGGGCCGGGTCGTCGCTGCCGCGCCCGGCGACCGAGGTCTGGATGAGGGCGTCGTAATAGCCGAAGCTGCGCAGCACGCGGTCGAAACGCGCGGCGTCGGACTCGGCACGGGTGAGCAACGCAAACGGGCCGACCGGCGCGCGCTCCCGCAGTTCGGCAAGCAGCGAGGCATCGGCGATCGCCTGATCGAGCGATGCATCGCCGGTCGGTGTGATCGTCAACGAATAGGATAGAGGATCGGCAGCAAACGCGGCGGCCCCAAACGCGAGGCCGATACCGACCAGCGCACCCCGCAACCACCGCTGCCAATCATCGGTGTCCGGCATGTCGTGCGGCTCGATAAACAATGCTTCGATAAGGACGGACGACGAACCTCGGGCGCAAAGCCACGATTATTCCGAACAACCTGACACATGCTTGCGGGATACGCTTGGCGCCGCCGAGCGACGAAACGGCGGAACATCCGATCGTGTTGCCCTTCGCACTCGGCTCCCTCTGGCCGGTCAGGCTGATTCTAAAACGGATCTCTGCGCGGTCCCACGCCGGCTGCCGCCCGCCCCTCGGAACGTGGGAGCGATTTGCAAACGCGATGGCAACTGCAGCGGTTGCCTGCGTTGCCTCATCGCGGCTGCAAGCCGCTCCCACAGTGAGTTTTCGCGGCTCCGAGGCGCCGGAGCGGAAATACGCGATCTTGGCCGCAGAGTGCCCTGGTCGGCGTCGCGTCAGCAGCGGTCCGGGCGCACTTGGAGCGCAATCGGATGTTGGCTTGACGCGGGGTTTTGCGATAGTTTCAGGTCTTGAGGTCACCGCACCGCCTGGCTGAACTACCCCGAGGAGTCTGACGCCATGGAGATCGAAGTCCCGCTGCCGCTCACCGTGGTCAGCGCCATCCTGGTCCTGCTCGTCGGCCGATGGCTGATCGGACGCATCGGTTTTCTCGCCTATTACAGCATCCCCGAGCCGGTGGTCGGCGGTCTGATCGTTGCCGTCGGCTTAACGCTGGCGCGCATCGGGACCGGCGCCGAGCTGTCGTTCGACATGGGGCTGCAATCGCCGTTGCTGCTGATCTTCTTCTCCACGGTCGGTCTTGGCGCCGACCTGCGCACCCTGGGCCAGGGCGGGCGCAAGCTGTTGGTATTGCTAGCGGCGGTGGTGGTGGCGCTGATACTGCAAAATGTGCTTGGCGTGGCGATCGCGATCGGGCTCGACCTGAACCCGCTGATGGGCCTGTTGGGCGGCTCGGCCACCTTGGCCGGCGGGCACGGCACCGGCGCTGCCTACGGCCAGCTGTTCGGCGAGGTCAACGGTCTCCAGGGTGCCGTCGAGGTGGCCATGGCCTGCGCCACCTTCGGCCTGATACTGGGTGGCGTGCTCGGCGGGCCGGTGGCGCAATGGCTGATCCGCCGCCATCGCTTGCAGCCGGAGGCGCAGACGCCGGCCTTGCTCGGCCCCGGTACAGTGCCAAAGGACGAGCGTCGAGCGCTGAGCCCGGAATCCTTTATCGAAACGATTCTGATTTTGATGTTCTGCCTGGGCGTCGGTGGGCTTTTGGCGGAGCACCTGAGTATCCCCGGCATCACCCTGCCCACCTTCGTCTGGTGCCTGCTGGTTGGCATCGTCGTGCGCAACGCCCTAAGCCTAACCGGTCTTTATCGCATCGACGGTCCCACCATCGAGTTGATGGGGACCGTCAGCCTCTCGTTGTTCCTGGCCATGGCCTTGATGTCGCTGCGGCTTTGGGAACTGGTCAACCTGGCCCTGCCGATTCTGGTCATCCTCGCCGCCCAAGCCGTGCTGGCCGTGTTGTTGGTGGTGTTCCTGACCTTCCAGGTGATGGGCCGCAACTACGATGCGGCCGTCATCGCCGCCGGCCAATGTGGCTTTCAGCTCGGCGCCACGCCGACCGCCATCGCCAACATGCAGGCGGTGACCAGCCGCCACGGCGTCTCGCCGATGGCCTTCCTGCTGGTGCCGATCATCGGCGCCTTCCTGATCGATATCTGCAACGCGCTGGTCATCCAGGGCTTTCTGGCGTTGCCCTGGTTTGGGTTCTGAGCATGAGTAATCTTCACCGAATCGCCCTTGTCCTGGTCGTCTGCGTGCTTGGGTTGCTGACGGCCGGCTGCGCCGAGGCCCCGGATGAGACGCGCGTCGCGCAGATCGTGGAACAGCGTCTGACCCAGGCCCTCGGCGCCGATGCCGTCGAGCTGAGCAGCCTGCGACGCCTCGGCAGCGGGCCGTTGGATGCCGGGGCAGACGGCAAGCCGCGGCGCATCGTCTATTACAACGCGGTGCTCACCCTTGCCCGCGATCTGGACTTTTCGTCCTGGGATACGCTCAACGTCGCGGCGTTCTCGAATCTGCTGGGCGCAACCCAGCAGGGCATCACGGGGCTGGAACAGGATGGCAACAGCGCCGGCGACCAGATCTACGTCCACGGCAGCGTCAGCTTCGCGGGGGGTGACGACGGCTGGACGCCGGTCGATAGCTTGCATGCCGCGGTCGGTACCGCGTCGGCGGGGCCAAGCGGTGCGGCGGAATCCCGGCGCATCATCGAGCAGATCAACGCCCTGCTGGCCAGCCGCGGTGAGCATCCGCAACAGCGCGAACAGATCATCACCGAGGTCCTGAATGGCGCCTATGAGGACATTACCCTAAGGCTCGATCGGCTGCAGCGGGCCTTGATCATCGCCGGCGGCTCCGCCGATGGCGAATACGCCCGAGTCGCTCCGTTGCTGGCGGCGGAGATCATCGCCACGGGTACGCGAGCGAGGGCCGTCGCCAGCGGCGGCAGCAACGAGAACCTGCGTCTGCTGCGGGCCGGCAAGGTCGATGTCGCGCTCGCGCAGAACAACGTTGCGGCCCAGGCCCTGCTTGGCACCGAACCCTTCGCCGAACTCGGCCCTTATTACGACTTGCAGGCGCTGGCCAGCCTATTCCCGGAGCCGGTGCACATTATCGTCGCTGCCGGCTCGGACATCACCGGCCTGAAGGATCTCGTCGGCAAGCGCGTGGACATCGGCATTCGGGGCTCAGGCGGCCGCTTGACCGCCATCACGCTGCTCGCCGCCGCCGGCATCGAATTGTCTGATCTCGGCGCCCTGCACGAGACCGGCCTCGGCAACGGTCTGGCGTTGCTGGAAAAGGGTGAAGTTGAGGCCGTCATCTCCACCATCGGCGCTCCGGCCCGCGCGTTGCAGCAGGCGGCGGCCCGCGGTCGCATCCGCCTACTGCCCATGAGCACCGAGCAGCGCGATGCGATGACCCGCGAGAGCAACGCCTATGTACCCATCGTGCTGCCCCCGTCGACCTATCCCGGCCAGACTCAGCCCGTGCCCACGGTCGCCGTCACGGCCCTTTTGACCGCCGGTGCCGGATTGCCCGCTGCCGACGTGGAACGCATCCTCACGGCCCTGTTCGATCGTATCGACTTCGTCAGTGCCGGCAGCGCCGCTGGCTCGCTGATTACCCGTGAGACCGCCACGGTCGGTCTCACGATTCCGATGCATCCCGCCGCGGTCGCTTTCTTCGGCGAGGCAGCCGCGTCGCCTTGATCGCACTCGCATGAGCATACCGATAGGGGAATTGGATGAACGCGACTGAGCATGACCGATCCGCGGCCCAGCGGGCCGGCCATCTGCTGCTGCGATCCGGCTTGGCCCTGGGCCTGCTGCTGATCGCGTTCCTGGCATTTGCGGCGGATGTCGATGAAGCCGTCGACAAGCCGGACTGGCTACAACTGTTCCTTGGCCTGTTCGGTGGCGTCGCGCTGTTCTTGGGTGGTCTGCAATTGCTCTCCGAGGGCATGACCAAGGCCGCCGGCGATACGCTGAAGACGGTGCTGTCGACGCTGACCACCAACCGCTTCAGTGGTGCCCTCACCGGTGCCTTCATCACCGGCGTGCTGAACTCGTCGACGGTGACGACACTGTTGGTGGTGGGTTTCATCAGCGGCGGCATGATGACCCTCGCGCAGTCGGTCGGGGTGATCATGGGCGCCAATATCGGCAGCACCGTCACCGCCCAACTGCTGGCATTCAATCTGTCTGCCTACTCTCTGGGCCCGGTTGCCATCGGCTTCTTCATGGTCTACGGCGCCAAGTCGGAGATGACCAAGTATTCCGGCATGATGATCATGGGCATCGGGCTCGTGTTCTATGGCATGGGGCTGATGAGTAGCGCCATGACACCACTGCGCAGCTTTGAGCCCTTCCTCGAGATTCTCGTCACCCTGGAGAGCCCGATGGCGGGCATTCTGGCGGGAGCCGTGTTTACCGCGATCGTGCAGTCGTCCGCGGCCACCGTCGGCATTGCCATCGCGATGGCCAGCGAGGGTTTGTTGTCGCTGCCAGCCGGCATCGCACTCGCGCTCGGGGCGAATATCGGCACCGCCGTAACCACCGCCGCCATGGGCTTTCTCAGCGCCACGTCGACCGATGCACTGCGCGCATCGGCGGTACATGTGATCTTCAACGTCCTGGGCACGCTGATCTGGTTGCCGATGATCTGGCTGTTGGTGGACCTGGCGGTCTGGATGTCACCGAGCACCCCAGGGCTCGTCGGGCAGGCCGCGGCGGCGGCCGACGTCCCACGCCAGATCGCCAACGCCAATACCCTGTTCAACGTGATCAACACCTTGTTGTTCATTGGCTTCACCGGCCTGTTCGCGCGCCTCGCTGAACGCCTGGTGCCGGAACGCAAACGCCCGGAAGGGGTCATCATCGAGCCTGAGTTTCTCAACGACGCCGCGCTGGTCGCACCGTCGGTTGCGCTCCAGCAGGTGCGTCTGGAACTGGGCCGGATGGGCGACATCACCCTGGAGATGTTCAGGGACCTGCGGCCGGCGTTGCAGACGGCGGACGTGCGGCGGCTTGAGGCCATTGCGCGTCGAGACGACGAGGTGGATATCCTCGAGGCGGCGATCCTCGCCTATCTGGGCAAGCTCCGCCGCGGACTGCTGTCGGAGCACGAGAGCCAGGAGTTTCAGATGCTGATGACCGCGACGACCGACCTCGAGAGCCTGGCCGATGTCATCGAGACCGAGATCGTTGCACTGGGCCGCAAAGCCGCTCGCTTCTCCGGACAGACCGGGGACGAGACGCGACAGATGCTGCTCGAACTCTACGAGTCGACGCTGGCGGCGCTGGAACTCACGGTCAAGTCGGTGCGCGACAACGATCAGCAGGCGGCGGAATCGGTGGTGATGATGAAGAACACCCTGCGCGATCAGGCCGAACGGGTGCTGGGCCGCAAGGCGCAGCGCCTGTCGGCGGAGGCACCCAATTACATCGAGCTGGTCAGGCTGCACATGTCCTTTGTCGATCAGATGCGGCGTATCTATACCCTGACCAAGCGCATCGCCAAGGGTGTCCTGCCGCCGGTGCTGGCACAAAAGGACTAGCGAGGCTTCGCCTCAGACCGACGAGTCGTGATCATCGCTATCGCTATCGCTATCGCTATCGACTATCGAAATCGTAGCGACCCGATCCCGATGCCGATTTCGAGGAGCATCGCAATTCTGTTGCCGCATCGAAACTTGACTCATCTGAAAGCATTCGGTGCCCCCAAGTAATCTAGGCCGGCGCCTGTGCTGGCGGCGGGCGTCCGTGGGTTCAGACGAGCGCTGTTGTCACTGGATACCAGCCGCTTGCGAGCCTGATGCGCCCGCGTCACGCGGCGGCGTCCAGCCGTCGCTCAACGCGCGCATGAAGGCAGCGATGGCAAGCTCCTCGGCCTCCGTCAGCCCCAGATCGCCCAGTTCTTCGATATTGACGTTGACGCCCACCTCCGGTGCAGGCCAGCAGTTATCGCCGGGCTTTGGGGTATCCAGCTCCGCGCAGGTTGGCTTGATGTCGCGCGTGTTGTAGAAGTGCACCGTCTCCTTCAGCGTCTTTAGCGCGCCGTTGTGCATAAAGGACTTGGCAAAGTCCAGCGATGGGCGCCGGTCGACGTTACGCAGCGTCGGCACCTTCTGCTTGCCCAGGTTCTCCGCGGCTCGGTCGGCAAAGCGCGGCACCGTCTTCAGGAAGCCGCCGAGCCCTTCGTCCACCCAGCCCGCGCCGTCTGCGTTGAACGCCGTCATGCCGTACCAGGGATTGTCCGGGTTGCGCGGCGTGCCGAGGTTGTCGTACGTGAAGTCCGTAAACAGCGGCGGCTCGCCGTTTGGCCCCGGAGCGCTTGGATGGCAGGCGGCACAGTTGCCCTTGTCCTCGGCATCGAACAGCGCCAGCCCGAGCTGCTCCTGCTCGCTCAGCGGATAGCGTTGCGGGTCCTTCAGGTAATAGTCGTACTTCGAGCTGAAGGCGTTGACCTCCGGCGATGCCTCGTAGGCGGCAATGGCCTGGGCGATGGCGTTGAAGCCCTGGTGCGGCTGCGTGCAGGCGGCGTTGCCGAACCAGGCGCGGAATTGCTTGCCATAGGCACCGGCGCAGACCCGCTCGACGACCTCGGCGGCCCCAGACAGGTTCTGCTCCACCGGATTGAGGAACGGCCCCTGGCCCTGCTCCGCGGCTGGGCTGCCGAGCAACCAGCCGGTGGCACGGCCATCCCAGAAGTTGCCGCCGACGAAGTGATCCTCCACCGGGTCCAGATGCAGCGGCGGCGACTGCGTCGCATAGGCCACCGTCGGCGGCTTGCGATTGCCGAAGCGCCCATGCAGTGCGCCCTCATAGGCCGCGCCGGCGGCGTTGATGTCCGCGTCCGGCCCGGTCCAGCCGGCGGCCGGATCATGGCAGGTCGCGCAGGACTGCCCGGGCGGCTCGGATAGGTTGGTATCGAAAAAGATCAGCCGCCCAAGGGCGATCAGCTCGCTATCGGCGGCGACCGGCAGCGACAGGCTGGTCAAAACGAGCAGAAAGAGCAAACCGAATCGTGGCGTGGACATACACGGCCCATTCAGAAAAGACAAACTGGCCAATGGCCTCATACAAACACGACCGACACGTGGATGCATTGTCGAGCCTCAACTGGGCAGCAGATCGACCCATCCGATGGCCTGGGCGACGGCTGCCGCCTAGGTCGGTTCAACGGGATGCGGACCCTACGTGGGCCGCGTGGTCTGTCCGCCCGTTGCTTGGGTCTTGACCGATCTTCCAACCGCGGCTAGGGTCGAGTTTCAGGCGGCTTTTACCACCCATGGGTGCTTGCATTCCCCATGCGTTTCAACGATAGCTCGAATCCTGATCGTCGTAGCCGCAGCGTTCTCGCACGAAGCGGCGCTCGTTGACAGGTTCAGGGAAAGATTCAGGCAGTGCGGGCGGTCTTTGTTCCCCGATAGCAGCAGCTGGGCATGGCTTCGGCATGGGGCTTGCTGCGCAAACCGTGTCTCAACGACGACCAACAGGGGGCGAAGGCAACATGACAGTCATGCAGCGCGCGGCGGCGATTCTTACGACTTGGATGCTTTGCACCGTTCCGGCCTCAGCCTTGGACCATTCCGCTTACGCGGAACTGCTGTCCAAGTACGCGAGGCCCAGCGGCGTCGACTACGCGTCCTGGCATCGACAGCCTGCAGACAGACAGGCGCTCGCCGACGTGCTGGCCGGCTACGGCGGGATCAACACCAGGAGCCTTAAAGCCAACGAGCGTAAGGCCTTGCTGATCAATCTCTACAATGCGGCGATGATCGAGGCCGCTCTCGAGGCCTACCCGATCAAGTCGGTGACGAGCATCGGCCTGGTACCGTTCAGCATCTTCAAAAAGCGATGGATTGCCCTTGATGGCAAGACCGTCAGCCTGGACGACATCGAAAAGGGCATCCTGTTGAAGGAATACCCGGACGCGCGGGTGCATTTCGCCGTGAACTGCGCCAGCGTCAGTTGCCCACCCTTGCGCACGGAGCCCTTCGTGGGGTCAAGGCTCGATGCGCAACTCGATGAGCAAACTAGGCGCTTTGCCGTATCGCCCTTTGCCGCCGAAGTCGATAAGGCCCGGCGACGTATCGCGTTCTCGAAGCTCTTCAAGTGGTACAAGGACGACTTCGACGTCGCCAATCCCGCCGCGTATCTGAACCGCTATCGGGACAAGCCGTTGCCCACCGACTACAAGGTCGACTGGCAAGCCTATGACTGGTCACTCAATCAAGCGGGCAACTGAGCCAGGACCACAGCATGATCGCGATCCTCGAGCGCTACTACGATTGGCTGCATGGCCAGTGGCCGGCCGGTCAGGTGGAGAAGTCTCCGGTCCTCAATGATGACGGCACCTGCAAGCTGCCGGGTGTGCGGATCGTCGGCGACCTTACCGGCGTGCCGTTGCTCAAGTTCTCGGCGGACACCGGCGCGCGTGCGGTCGAGGCCATGGCCGCCGAAGGCGCGTTCGAGCATCCGGACCCCGGCACCCGCGGCCTCGTGATCATCGGCGCGGGCGTGTCCGGTGTCTCGGCGGCGATCGAGGCCCGGACGCGTGGTATCGACGCTGTGCTGCTGGAGGCCGCGGACTCCTTTTCCACGATTCGCAACTTTCCGCGCAAGAAGCCCATTTTCACCTATCCGACGGAGATGATTCCGGCCGGCCAGATGCGATTTCGGTCCGAGGTCAAGGAAGACCTGCTCGACGAATTGCAGTCGCAGGTCGACACCCAGGGCATCGAGATCACGCCCGGGCGAGCCGAACGGATCGAGCGAACCTCGGGGAAGCTCCTGGTGCACGTCGCCGATGGGCCTCCGCTCAAAGCGGCGCGCGTGATCGTCGCGATCGGCCGCACCGGTAATTTTCGCAAGCTCAATGTGCCCGGCGAGGGGCTGGAAAAGGTGTCTAATCGGCTCATCGATCCGCGCGGGTTCGAGGGCAAACGGGTCCTTGTGGTCGGCGGCGGGGACTCCGCGCTGGAGGCGGCGGTCTCACTCGCCGATGAGGGGGCGCAGGTGGATCTCAGTTACCGCAAGCAGGCCTTCTCCCGACCCAAGGCAGACAACGTTGCGAGCATCGAGCGCCTGGAGCGCGCCGGAACGCTCCGGCTCCATCTCGGCACCAACGTTCAGGAGATCGCCGAGGACAGCGTTACGCTGTGCGGCGAGAGCGGCCGCGATGAGACGCTGCCGAACGATCAGGTGTTCGTGTTGATCGGGCGTGAGCCGCCGCTCGACTTCTTTCGCCGCTCCGGCATCCCGATCACCGGCGAACGCGACGTCAAGTTCTGGGCGACGCTCTCGCTCTCCCTGATCTTCTTCATTTGGCTTTATCACTGGAAGTCCTACGGCGGCGTCTTGCCGTTCGGGCTCGCGTTTCCCAGCTGGCTCAACCCCCAGCCCGCCGATTGGGTCGCCGGGCTCAGCGGTTGGTGGGATCAGATCGGCACGCTCGGCCATACGGTCAAGACCGCGGCCTCGTCGCCGGGATTCTTCTATTCCCTGGCCTACTGCCTACTGGTGCTGATCTTCGGCATACGTCGCATCCAGCGACGACGGACGCCCTACGTGACCAGGCAGACCATCACGCTGAACCTGATCCAGTGGATCCCGCTGTTCATCCTGCCCTATGTGATCTTTCCGTGGCTGGGTGCCAACGGCGTGTTCACCAGCGGTGGCTTTGGCCAATGGTTTGGCGAGGCCTTCTTGTCCGACGGTCCGGGGACCGAGCCGACGGCCTACTGGCGCGCGTTCGGCTTCATCCTGGCCTGGCCGCTGTTCATCTTCAACCTCTTCACCGATCAGCCGATCTGGGGCTGGCTGGTGCTGGGGCTGATCCAGACCTTTGTGATCATCCCGCTCATCGTCTGGCGCTGGGGCAAGGGCGCCTATTGCGGCTGGATCTGCTCCTGCGGCGCGCTTGCCGAGACGGTTGGCGATACGCAGCGGCATAAGATGCCCCACGGCCCGTTCTCCAATCGCCTGAATTTGATCGGTCAGGTCATTCTCGCGCTGGCGATGCTGTTGCTCGTCATCCGCATCATCGGTTGGGTGTTCCCCGGCTCCTTTGTTGGTTCGGTGTTTTGGGGCCTGCTCTCCGGCATACCCTTGCTGAACTACCAGTACCTTGTGGACCTATGGCTCGCGGGCATCCTGGGTGTGGCCTTCTACTTCCATCTCTCCGGGCGCGTCTGGTGCCGCTTTTCCTGCCCACTGGCGGCGCTGATGCACATCTATGCGCGCTTTAGTCGCTTCCGCATCTTCGCCAACAAGGACAAGTGCATCAGCTGCAACGTCTGTACCTCTGTGTGTCATCAAGGCATCGACGTCATGGCCTTCGCCAGTCGTGGCCGGCCGATGGAAGACCCGGAGTGCGTTCGCTGCTCCGCCTGCGTCCAATCCTGTCCCACCGGCGTGTTGAGCTTCGGACGCCTCGACGGGCAGGGGCAACCGGTCTACGACCGCGTGCCCGCGTCCGGTGTGCAGATGCGGGAGGCGCAACAAGGGCGAGGGTAGGGATGTGACGCTGCGGACCGCGTCTTGGATGCGCCCGTCTTGAACCCTGGGGCCGCGCGACGCTTATCTGGGCTCTCGCGCCACGCGCGCACCATCGCCTGGGTGCTTGCGGTCGGTGGCCTGCTGGGAGCCGCCGCCGCTTACGCCTGGGTCACGCCCGCGTTCAATGCGTCGTCTTGGCCGCGGGTCATCGCCTTTACGGTCATGGGCGTATTCGGCATTGCGACGGTCTTCTGCTGGCCTTCATTTCAACGCCGCGAGCGTCGGCGCACGCTCGTCTCTCTGTTTTTGGTTGCCGCGGCAGCGCGGCTGCTGCTGTTGCCGGCTGCGCCCAGTGACGACATCAACCGCTATCTCTGGGAGGGGCGGCTGATCAATGCCGGCGAGAGTCCCTATAGCCACACCGCGGATGCCCCGGCCTGGCAGGCCTATCGGGATCACTACTGGGAGGGCATGAACCACCATGACAAGGCAACCGCGTACCCACCGCTTGCGCAGCTGACCTTCGCCGCGATCGCTCGCGTCGCATATGACCCGCTGGCCTTCAAGCTCGTCTTCCTGATCCTCGATCTCACGACCGTCACTGGGCTGCTCGTATTGCTACATCGGCGCGCGCTGCCGCTGCAATGGGCCGGCTTCTATGCGTTCAACCCGATCATTCTCGTCAGCTTCGCGGCCGAGGGGCATTTCGACATCTTGATGATCTGCCCGCTGGTCTGGGCACTGGTGGCCGCCGAGCGCGGGCGCGCAGCCCGTGCCGCGGGACTCTGTGCGCTGGCTGTCGGCGCCAAACTGGTGTGCGCACCCGTGGTCCCGTTTCTGATCGGCTGGCGCAAGCCGCGGGCCTGGTTCGTCTTCGCCCTGGTCCTGGCCCTCCCGACGCTGCCCTTTGCGGGCGATCTGCTTGCACTCGCCGCCGGCGTCGTCACCTTTGGCGCGCACGCTGAATTCAACGGCCCGCTCTATGACCTGCTCAATCGCGGACTCGGTCTGCCCTATCCCGCCCCGAAGCTGATACTCGCCGCCGCCTTTGTCGCGCTGTGGATTGGCCTGTTGATCCGGCAACAGCGGAGTTCGTCGGTCGGTGGCGACCATGGCGGGCAGCCTGAGCCTCGGCCAGCGCCGAGCGCATCATCGGCCCGGCCTGAGCCGGTCGTCGATCGTCAGCCGGCTATCGTCGCCTGCCTGGGCGCGCTGATCCTGTTCGCGCCGGTCGTACACCTCTGGTATCTCACCTGGGTCCTCCCCTTCACGGTGCTGCGGCCACGCTTGCACTGGCTTATGTTGTCCGTCAGTGCCGGGGCGTATTTCTTCGTTTGGGACAACCAGCGAGCCGGGTCCTGGTCACTGCTTCCCTGGCAAGAGACGCTATTCTGGGCGCCGTTCTTGCTCGCGCTGATGTACGACCTGGCCATCACCCGATTCGCCGTATTCCGGGCGCGCACGCGGCCGCTGCCTGATGCATCCGCATTCTGCGTGATCGTGCCCTGTCTGCGCGCCGAGCGCTCGCTGCGGGGTTGCCTGGAGAGCCTGGGCCGGCAGACCCGGCCGCCCGCCGAGGTCATTCTCGCGTGCGCCGATCCCGATCTGCCGACGCTGGACAGCGCCGCCTACCCATTCCCCGTCCTGTGCCGACAGGTACCCATCGGGCGCGGCAATCAGATCCATGCCGCCATCGCCATGGCGACGGCGCCCTGGGTCGTTGTGCTGCACGCGGACTCGTCGCTGCCCCCGGACGCGCTGGCGAGACTCGAGCAGGCACTGCGTGCTGCGCCGCAGGTAGTCGGCGGTGCGTTTGGTCAGCGCTTCCAACCGCCCTCGGCTCGCACGCTGCCCATCGAGATACTCAACGACGCGCGCTCGCTGCTTGGACAGATGGCGTTTGGAGACCAGGTGCAGTTCTTTCGCCGCGACCTCGCACGCCGGTTCGACCTGGTTCCCGCGCAGCCGCTGATGGAAGACGTGGAGCTGTCCTGGCGCTTGCGCGAACTCGGTCCGACCCTGCATCTGGGAACCAACGCCAGCAGCCGCGCCAGTCGATGGAACGATGCCCCCTGGCTCCGTCGCTTTTGGCTCGTCATGCGCCTGTTCTGGCGCTACCATTTTGCGCGCCTGCACTCCCACGCGCGCGCCGTGGCCCTGGCAGATGATCTGTACAGACGGTACTACGGGCAAGAAACCGGGGGAAAGGCACTGGCGAGCGCGATCCCGTCACCACCTCCATCGGACCCGTAGTATGAGCATCACACTCGTCGTCACCAGTCTTGCCGTCGTCGCCGCGAGCTTTGTGCTCTCGCCCCGCGTTCGCACCACGGCGGGGTTCTTTCGGGGATTCAGCGAGACGGGTGCGGCCCCCGGTCTGCTGACCCTTACGCTGTCGCAGGTCACGACCTGGATCTTCGCCCGCTCGCTGATGAACGCGGCGATCCTCGGCTTCTACTATGGCATCGCCGGGACGATCGCGTACGCCGCCTACTATCTGTCGTTCCTGACCGGTGCGCTGATCATCGACGCAATCCGCTTCCGCCATGGCGCCGGCAGCGTACAGGCGTTCTTGCGCGAGCGTTTCGGCCGGCTCGGTACCATCACCTACAATGCCGTCGTCGCGGTTCGGTTGCTGAGCGAGGTGTTCGCCAACCTGCTCGTGGTCGGCATCATCTTCGGCGTGGCCGGGACGAACAGCTATTCGCTGGCGATCGTCCTGATCTCGGCGCTGACCCTGGGTTATTCCATGTTGGGCGGCCTTTCGGCCTCGCTGCGCACCGATGTGCTCCAGGCCACGCTCTTGATCGGCCTGCTCGCGGTGCTGCTGGTCCAGGTCTTCGGCCTCGAGGGTTTTGCGATCGCGCCGGTGCTGGACAGCAGTCCCGACCTCAGCTCGCCGGGCTGGGTGCTGCTCGCTGTCGCACTGCTCCAGGTCTGGAGCTACCCCTTGCATGATCCCGTGATGATGGATCGGGGATTTCTTGCGGACCGCTCCACCACCCGGCTGAGCTTCCTCAACGCCTGCTGGATCAGCGTCCTGTGCATCCTCGCCTTTGGTCTGCTTGGGATCGTAGCGGGTCTCGAGAGAACGGGAGGCGAGGAGATGATGGCGACCCTGACCCGTCTGCTGGGCGAGCCGACCATGGTGCTGTTCAACATCGTGCTGGTCATCTCAGCGGTGTCGACATTGGACAGCACCTTCTCGAGCGCGGCCAAGCTGAGCGTGGTGGACATGCGGCTGGTCGAGCCGACGCCGAACAACGGGCGCATCGCCATGGCGCTGTTTCTGGTCGGCGGTCTCGTCTTCCTGTTCTTCGGCACCAAAGACCTGTTCGAGGCCGTGGCGGTGAGCGGCACGGCGTCGATGTTCCTGGCCCCGGTGGTCATCTTCTCGATCTTGCTGGGCCGCTCGGTCGCAGCCTGGGCCTTGCTCGTCGCCTTTCTCGCCGCCATGGCCGGCGCCGGACTCTATTTCCTCGAGACGGCGGGCTACATCGACATCATCCAGCCGCTGACGGGTATCACGCATAAGTACTCCAAACTGTTGCTCATCTCGATCGCGGTACTCGTCATCGGCTGCGGCGCCTTTTTGCTGGGGATGCGGCCTCGGGAGATTCGCCGATGAATGCCCACCCGCGATTTGGGCCGACTGAACGATGCCCTATTGGTCTTTGGCGGGCCTTACTCCAATCGACAGGCAACCGAGGCGTTGTTGGCGGAGGCGAAGCATCTTGGCATACCGCCCGAGCGCTGCATCTGCACCGGCGACGTCGTTGCCTACTGCGCCGACCCGGTTGCGACCACCGATCTGATCCGCGACTGGGGTTGTCCGGTGGTCATGGGAAATTGCGAGGAGAGCCTCGCCGACGGTGCCGAAGACTGTGGCTGTGGCTTCGCGTCCGGGAGTGCCTGCGACCTGCTGTCGAGGCAATGGTTCGAGCACGCCTCCGCGCACCTCCGCCCTGATCAGCGGGACTGGATGGCGACAAGGCCGCGGTTGATCCGCTTCGAGCTAGACGGTTATGCGGTCGCCGTCATCCATGGCGCGGTCGATCAGATCAATCGGTTCATCTTCGCCTCAACGCCCGACGCGGAGAAATGCAGCCAGGCAGACCTGGCCGAGGCCGACGTGGTGTTGGCCGGTCATTGCGGTCTACCGTTCACGCAGGGGCTTAGCGATGGCCGCATCTGGCACAACGCCGGCGCCATCGGCATGCCGGCGAACGATAACAACACCGCCGTTTGGTACTCGCTTGTCATGCCGCATCATGGATCGCTTCGCTTTGAGCATCGGCGATTGGGCTACGACTTCGCGGCAGCCGCCGCGGCGATGCGCAAGGCCGGCCTGTCGGAGGGTTATGCGCGGGCGCTAGAGACGGGCCTGTGGCCCAACCTGGATGTTCTGCCGGCGCATGAGCGGGCAGCAGCGGGCCGGGCGTTGACGCTGGACCAAGCGCCATTCACGCTCGAACCGCGAAGTGCCCTATGCGAGCGGTGAGTGAACAACCGGCACGGATGCGGGACAGCGGACATGCGCGATTCAGGCTGGACAGACGCGTGGTAAGGGCGAGCAACCGAGGAACGATACAGCGTCGCGCCCCCATCGCGCCGGCTTCAGGCGGTTCTGCGCCTATAATCTTGGGTTAATGCACCTCATTCGCACCAAACTGCATCGCCCGCGGGTCTTGGCAGACATCGTCTGCCGCGGCCGCCTGCAC
>CAVOSE010000014.1:0-40625 GCA_963698775.1 uncultured Gammaproteobacteria bacterium | reverse complement strand
CGATCCAGGGTACATGATCAAAGCTCACTCTCAACGTGCTCTTGCAGCCGTACTCAGCTCAAGTACAAATCGCTGAATCCGATCATGCGCGAGCGCTCTCGATGGATGGCGATTTGTGGGAGTTTCAGTTCATCTATGCAAACAGTCGCGGTGGCGGCGCAAGCGCCGGTCGCCAGCAGGGCCGCTTCACCAGGGCGGCGCACATCAGGCATTGCGATCTGCAAAGGGTGATCGAAAACCCTTCAACGGAAGACGGTCAAGTGGACCGGCGCATACTAGACCTGGCGACGTTTCTGCTTAGCGCGCGGCTGCCGTTCGAGGCTGCCGATCGCTATGAATACTGGCTCCTTGACCCCAAAGACAATTCGCCGCTCGCGTTGATTTTCTCGTGCGTTGACGCGTCGGAGATGGCGTCGTTTCCAAAGCTGACAGACTGGACCGCGCTCCCGGCCGCTGTGATGCCGATCGAAACCAGCGAAGCTGAGCGCAGCAGCTCTTATGGGCCGGTGAACTACCGGTTCGAACGTTCTGTCGCCGAACGCGCGGGTCACAAACCGAGCGCGCGATGGTTCACCCGGAGATACAACGAGGATGAGGATTTTCCGCCTTTCCTCGTGCGCGAAGATTGGGAAAGCGAGGAGCATCACGACCTCTGTCAACGTTATCTGCACCGCCAGGCCCCCCGGTTACTGATGTTGCATGGAGTGAGTTGGGAGCAACGGCAGAGAATGGAATTGGCGGCAACGGCGAACGCGCTGGACGTGACCCGCTTCTTATCCGCTCTACCCGGAAATCGCTGATAACGACGTCATGAATAAGATGCGGATCGAAGCTCGACTGCGAATGGCGGCAGGGGAGACCGCCTATGCGATGGGGCGACGGGATGGTGTCCTGTATCAGTGAGGCCCTCGCTTCCGACTACTGAGCGTTGCTCTGTAGCACTGGCACGGGCCTGCAAACAGACTGACCTCGTCAAACCAACAAGGAGCTGCAGAACGACGTTGCGCCTCGCTGAGAGTGTGCCAGTGGCTGCAATCTTCGAAAATGACTAAATCTGATCACGGCATCGATGCGACAACGATCGAGGAATCGATCTCGATGCTTGAGCAATACGTCGCCGCTGATGAGCTCGCTCCGCTGATAGTCGTTTTGCGCGAGCTGGCAGAAAAGCCGGGAGACGTGGCTTTGTTGGCGCGGCTCTCCGAGGCCGTTGAAGACCTCGGCATTCTGCAGGGCGCTGTGCTGACTTATGCGCCTGCCATTGCGGGTCTGCTGTCGGACGATCCGTTCGGCGACTGAGCTTTCCGCGCGGGACGATGCCTGACCGGCAGGATGATGATGTCCATCGGGGCCAGAATTGCCGGGCGGGGTCTCAGCTGCTGACGATCAGGGCGATGTGCGGGGAGAATTCGGACCAGGCGCAATGTTGGGCGTGTTGTGCGGACGGGCAACGCGCGACCGGATTATCCGCGACGCCTGCGTCTATGCGTTTCCGCGGTCGCGCTATACCGGACCTGTGGAGGTACGTGGGCTGGAAGGTTTCGACCGTTCGCTCAGCTCGCGGACGGCGAGTGCGGCGCTACGGGCCTGAAATCGGGAGAGCTGTGACCTTGCGGGCTAAAAACACAATTACTTGGAGGGATTCCGCCGTCTGCAAGGACATCATTAAAAGCAGTTATGCCGCCCGAAAATGTATGAGTCGCTGAGCATGTACTGAAAAGCTTATACTGCCTTGTCGTCGTCACTGGGAGCTGCTGTCAGCCTGTCGGTGTCCCAGCGGAACGGTCGGATATCCGTTCTTGCGGCATAACCAATCGACCTGATGCGAGGGCGGATCGGGTCGCGTTTCCCTGAGACAATCTCGGGCACCAACTGAAGTGGAGTCACCATCCAATGATCACAAGTAACCCTTTCGCGGCGCTGTCCGCGAACCTTCCGCTCGAGCCGGGGGTCATGCAAGCGTACGTCGTTCTGATGGTCCTGTTGGTCATCGGCGGCACCTTGCTCGACGTTGTGCACAAGAAGAGCGCCAAATACTTCTTCGAGAAGGGGCAGTCGCTGAAAAAGATTGCCAAGCGTCAAGTCGGTGGCGGCCAGAAGGTCGGTATCGCGGTCAACACGATTGCGGGTGAGGTGTTGACCTCGAGCGAGTTCGCGAACCCTGAGCGCCGGATCTCGCACCTGTTCACGATGTACGGCTTCGTCTTCTTCGTGGCGACCACGGCCATCTTGATCTTTGGCCTGCCAGCAGCCGAAGGCGGTGGTTCAGGTCTTGCTGCCTTGTTATGGCACCTTGGCGCCCTATCGATCTGCATCGGGGGCTACTGGTTCTGGTTCAAGATCCGCGTCGATGTGCGTTCCGAGGGGAACGAGTGGCACAACGTGCACCAGTCCGACCTGTTCATCGTCTCGCTGCTGCTGATGGCTTCCTTTGCGTTGATCTGGTCGTTCCTGCAGGCGAGCACCGGCTCGACCTCGGTGCTGAGCATGATCGCTTTCATCGTCTTCATCGTCGCGTCCACCACGCTGTTCAGTACGATCCTGTGGTCGAAGTTTGCACACATGTTCTTCAAGCCCGCGGCCGCCTTCCAGAAGAAAGTCGCCGTGGCGGACGGCTCGCGCGACAAGCTGCCCGAGATTCCCGACCTGTCCAGCGCGGAGTGCAAGGAACGCTACCCCGACATCCCGGAGTACATGGGTGAAAACCCGCCGAACATGGGGCTCGGCATCAAGCGCGAAGCGCCCAACCACTACTGATCGTGAGTCGCTGACACAAGTCACCCACTCACGTCGCTAAGAGGAATTCAATATGCCAACTTTCGTCTACATGACTCGCTGTGACGGTTGCGGCCAGTGTGTCGACATCTGCCCGTCGGATATCATGCACATTGATCCGGTGGTGCGTCGCGCCTACAACATCGAGCCGAACATGTGCTGGGAGTGCTACTCCTGCGTCAAGGCTTGCCCGCACAACGCGATCGACGTTCGCGGCTACGCTGATTTTGCGCCGCTCGGTCACTCGGTGCGGGTGCAGCGTGATGAGGAGAAAGGCGTCATCGCCTGGCGGATCATCTTCCGCAACGGCGAGAAGGATATGAACCTGCTGGCGCCGATCACGACCAAGCCCTGGGGCAAGCACATTCCGCAACTGGCCGATGTGCCGCCTCCGAGTAATGAAATGCGCGACAGCCAATACTTGTTCAACGAGCCGAAATACATTCGCTTCGATGATGGCGGTCTGCACACGCTCGAAGCCGGCGGGTTGGCACTGAAAACTGGGGTGTACGAATAATGAGCTACAAGACAATCGTTGAGGATGGCATCGACATCCTGGTGTGCGGCGCAGGCCTAGGCGGCACTGGTGCTGCTTTCGAGGCCCGCTACTGGGGCAAAGACAAGAAGATCGTCGTCGCCGAGAAGGCGAACATCGATCGTTCCGGTGCCGTTGCTCAGGGCCTATATGCCATCAACTGCTACATGGGCACGCGATTCGGCGAGAATAACCCGGAAGACCACGTTCGCTACGCGCGCATCGACCTGATGGGCATGGTCCGGGAGGACCTCCTGTTCGATATGGCCCGTCACGTGGACTCGACTGTGCACCAGTTCGAGGAATGGGGCCTGCCGTTGATGCGTAACCCCAAGACTGGCGCTTACCAGCGCGAAGGGCGCTGGCAGATCATGATTCACGGCGAGTCGTACAAGCCGATCGTCGCCGAGGCGGCCAAGAAGTCCGCTGACAAGGTCTTCAACCGCGTCTGCGTCACCCATCTGTTGATGGATGAATCCAAGGAGAATCGCGTCGCTGGTGCCGTTGGGTTCAATGTCCGCACCGGCAACTACCACGTCTTCAAGTCCAAGGCGGTCGTTGTCGCTGCCGGTGGCGCGTCCAACATCTTCAAGCCGCGGTCGGTTGGTGAAGGTGCTGGTCGTGTCTGGTACGCCCCCTGGTCATCCGGGTCTGCCTATGGCTTGATGATCACGGCCGGCGCCAAGATGACGCAGATGGAGAACAGAATCGTTCTCGCTCGCTTCAAAGACGGCTATGGTCCGGTCGGTGCCTACTTCCTGCATCTGAAGACCTATACCCAGAACGGCATGGGCGAAGAGTACGAGTCCAAGTGGTTCCCGGCTCTGGAGAAGATGGTCGGTAAGCGTTACCTGGATGTCGAGGCCTCGCACCTTTCACATCGCCCGATTCCCACCTGCCTGCGGAATCATGCATTCATCAATGAGGTCGCCGCCGGCCGCGGTCCGATCCACATGGTGACGATGGAGGCGTTCCAGGACCCGCATCTCGAAGAGATCGGCTGGCACAACTTCTTGGGCATGACCGTCGGTCAGGCTGTGTTGTGGGCAGCGACGGACGTCAACCCGAAGTACGAAAACCCCGAGCTGACGACCTCCGAGCCCTACGTCATGGGTTCTCATGCCACCGGTTGTGGGGCTTGGTGTTCCGGTCCCGAGGACGTGTCCCCAGACGAATATTTCTGGGGATACAACCGCATGACCACGGTGGAAGGTCTGTTCGGTGCAGGTGACGCGGTTGGTGGAACGCCCCATGCGTTCTCGTCCGGTTCGTTCACCGAAGGCCGGCTTGCCGCCAAGGCTGCCTGCAAGTACATCGACGACGGTAAGGCCGAGGGAATCCGCGTCTCTGAAACCCAGATCAACCGTCGCAAGGAAGAGATCTACAAGCCGATGGAGCACTACAAGATCTATCGGAACGAGATCACTGCCGGTTCGGTGAACCCGAACTACATCAACCCGCGGCAGGGTCTGGATCGCTTGCAGAAGCTGATGGATGAGTATTGCGGCGGCGTCACGGTCAATTACATGACCAACGAGAAGCTGCTGCACATCGGGATGAAAAAGCTCAAACTCCTGGAAGAGGACCTTGAAAAGGTTGCGGCAGAGAACATCCATGAGTTGCTGCGTGCCTGGGAGCTGAAGCATCGCCATCTCACGTCCGAGTCCGTCATGCATCACACGCTGTTCCGTAAGGAAACGCGCTGGCCGGGTTATTACTACCGCGGTGACGCGATGAAGGTGGACGACGACAATTGGCATGTGCTGACGGTGTCGCGCCGTGACCCTGAGACCGGCGAATACACCATGGAGAAGGCGCCGTGCTACCACCTGATCGAGGACAAGCCCGAGGCTAAGGCGGCTTAAGCCGTCCATGAAGCCGGGGCCCCAACACGGGGGCCCCGGGTTTTTCCTGCTGAAGCTGCGTTTGTGGTGCCAGCGTTTGAGCGCGTGTCCTATGCGGTGACACGATCACCACAGAATAGGGTCGGTGACGATCGAGCTGGTTGCGTCGCTTCGAACTCGCCGGATTAAGCAAGAGCCCGCGGAAAAATTCGTTACGCTTAGCAATGGCGACCTGACATGAACATTATCGAACAATCAGACGAAGAGATTTTGGAGATCGCTAACCCGATGTGGGACGAGCTGATCAAGTTCTCGAACAAAGGGCAATACGGTAAATTTATTCGAAAATTCTCGTACGAGCTGCTACTCGGACTAAACGAGGTTGAGCTCGGGAAACAGTTTGCCCACAGCGAACTGTCTCGGAATCTGGTCGAAGAGCGAGACTTGCTCGGCCTCATCAGACGTGGCCAACATGTGACCGTGCTTTATCGGGTGCGGAGCACGGAGAAGGAAGGGGAGTGGCTGGGAAGAATGGTTCTCGGCTACGAGAAGGGAGAAGTACGTATTTTTGCCGCATCGATTTTTTAGGGATATGACAGAAACAATTCAACACGGTAAGTACGTCGAGCTGACATACAAGGTCATCGACGCCAAGACCGGCGATGTTCTGACGGCGGTCGAGTTCCCCTTGGGCTATGTCCATGGCATCAACGACGTGCTTTCGTCTCAAGTCATGGCAGAACTGGATGGGAAAACGGTTCAGGACAGGATCTCGGTGGAGCTGGATGGCAACAAACTGTTTGGTCCCAGGGATGAGTCCTTGGTCGTTACGGATTACATCGAGAATGTGCCCGAGGCCTACAGAGAAGTGGGCACGACCATCGTTATGGAGAACGACCAGGGGCAGACAAAGACTTTCCTGGTCACGCGGATCGACGAGAAGACGCTGACGATTGATGGAAACAATCCGTTATGTGGTCGACAAGTCCTGTTTGATCTGGAGATACTGACCGTCAGGGATGCAACGGAAGCGGAGACAGCAGCTGGCGGAAAGGTTGAAGCGCGTCCTGATCTTAGAGGCGTTAAGCCTGTACCGCTTTAGCAAACGACCCCATACCACCCGCGCCAAAATCCCCGGGAAAGAGTGCCTCCGGGCAATAGGTCATTAACTATGCAGCTGAACCTTGATTCGACACTCTTCGAAGAACAACAGATGCTGTTGGTCCGTGAGCTGGTCCAGAACATCCGGGTCAAGCTGCAGGAAGCCGGCATCACGGGTAACGAATTGGAAGATGTGACGGCAAGCATCGCTTTCAGCGTTGCCAGCACGATCGATGACACGTCGGCGATCGAAGTCGACGGGACCGAGGTCCACCCGTACCTGACGTTTCGCACGTCGGATGATGACTTGACTCACTGCGGCGAGAATGCGTACACGCATGAGTTCGTCTACGAGGTCTTGCGCAGTATGGCCGAGAACGGGTCCAAGTGATCGTGCGTGCTACGGACTGCTTTGTGATCTCGCTGCAGGGCCATTGACGGCCCCAGGCCACTCGACCGGTTCTCGTTCGGGACTTGGCGAGTGAAGTGTTGAAATGTAGTACCCAAACGGGCGCGCGCCGCGCAATTGGCGCGTTCCCTCCAATCCACAGTGACGAGAAGGTGACTTATGAGCCAGCAACCCAAGAGCAGACCAAAGGTTCCGGAAGGTAAGGCGCGCTATTACAAGACCACGCAAATGGCGCCAAATGAGAAGGGATTCGTTGGTTATCAGACGACCTGGGACACGCTCCAAAAAGAGGTCGAATATAAGACCCCGAAACGGCCCTAAGCGGCGAGACGGGCAGCTCGCCCTGTCGTTACCGTTCACTCTGCCGTTTCAGGTAGCTTGATCGCGATGGGTTTCGTCCCGCTGCCTATCCTACGAGCCGTCCCTATCCCGTAGGATGGGGATAGCGCAGCGAAACCCATCAAACCCCGAAAGGGGCGGAGTCTGAACGCTTACAACTAAGCTCCTCATGTCCGTAAGTTAGACCGTCGCGGAGGTGACTCCGCGAAACAGATATCCCTTAACTCATTGTTTAGGGCTTGGGATAGGGTCGTCCTCGACTGTACCGCCGTACTCCCGCTCTTCAGCTGTTGCATCGCGAACCGACAGAATTGTCACCTGGTAGATTACCTCCCTGCCACAGAGCGGGTTGTTGCCATCAAAGGTGATCGTGTCTCCTTCAATCTTGGTCACCAGAAAGCTCTTCATTCGACCCTGGTTGTTTTCCATCAAGATCTGGCTGCCGAGCTGGCGATACTCGCGCGGTACGACAGCAGTCTTTTGCGTGATCACGAGCGACTCGTCTCTCGGACCGTATAGCTCGTTGCAGTCGACAAGCAGGTCAGCACGTTCGCCTTGCGCCTTGCCTTCGAGCTCCCGGGTCAGTGTCGGTGCCAAGATCTCATTGACGCCGTGGACGTAGTTGCGTGGGCGAGAGACTTCGGTCAGAACCGCGCCGGTCTTGCTGTCCCGCACGAGGTAAGTGAGTTCGACGTACTTACCGTCGGAGATGGTGTTTGTGCTGGTTTCCGTCATGGTGGCCTCCGGAAGGCTATGGGTTGTGGGGAGCCAAGGTCCCTGCGGCCCGAGCGCCGCTGGGGCAGAGCTGCTGCGGCCGAGGCGTGATGTTGGGGGCTGTCGGCTATGGACTAAACCTACGAAGCGCGGGGCCGAGGTTGTCGATAGACCGCTCCTGCGAGGGATCTTCGCGACATGTCACCGTTGAACGAACGGTGAATCATCCCGAGTTTACAAGGCGATACCCGATGATGATGCCGCCTTACGGGTTGCCCAGATTCGATTTCAGTTCATTTTAGCCAGCAGGTGATCCCCCTTGCCGACAAAACTTCTCGTCATCGAGAATAATGCGATCTCCGACCTCGCGTTGGAAGTCACTCAGGCGGTGCTCGCCAGGAACGAGGAAGCGCAGTCGGTCATGGAAGACCAATCCGGTCCGATCGCCCTGGCGCGGGCGTTGTCTGACTTCTTTCAGATCGCCGGGGTCTTGGAGAGTGGGGCAGCGCAGCTGGAACCGGAAGAATTGCAAGAATTCTGCGCCTACGGGCTGGACTTGCTTGATCGCCTCGCTTTTCTGGTACGCAAGGTTGAGATCATGGATAAGCGAGATAGGGTTGCGCGCATGTTCGCCTCAATGGGGGTTTGGGTCGCTCGCCGCGGCGCGATCATCGATAACCTCGAGGGAACCGCGGACGGTTTCGGCATGATCGTGAACGCTACGCACGAAACCGATGATCTCCGCTCCCTGTGCAACCTCATGGAGGAAGTCATCGAGGCCGCATCGGTGAGGTTGCAACTGGACGAGGATCGTGGTGACGCCTGGCGTCCTTGGCGCGTGATCAATCTCAATGCAGGCATCGCCGCGACCCGATCCCTCGACGCGGAGCTCATGGAGCGAACGTTCGAAAAAATGGGCCGACGGCTGCCCTACGACATGCCGGAGTTTCTCGCCGACGGCATGCGGCAAGCGGCGTTCCAAAACGTCCCGGACGCGGTCAAGGACGTGATGCGTAGGCACACGGAAAAGTGGCCGACCAGGGCGCCCCACTAGCAGGACCTGCTTCAGGCGCACGCAGGGCGTCGACAAGTCGAGGCTGTTCAAGGAAGTCCAAGGGAACGTCTGTGAAATCAGACCCGCTGACTTGATGGCCTGACGCACGAGCGTTGATTTCGAGGCCCGGCCACCGCAAGGTAGCCGGGCCTTTTTCGTCGGGGCAGAGCGAGCACCGCCAATGGCGGCTACACTGTTTGGCAGTGGCCCTTGAGATGACAGGCAGGTCTCTGCCGGAGGGAGCGAGGCGTTGATGAAGCGATTCGTGCTGCTACTGGTGATCATGCTCTGCGAGCTCGGCATCGCTGTTGGGGCGGAGGTCGAGCGTCCCGCAAAAGTTGACCCGTGGGTGCGTGAGGCGACCGCGGACGGCGCGACCGCCGAGTATATGGTGTTCTTGGCTGATCAGGCCGATCTTCGCAAGGCAGCGGGACTGAAGTCGAAGACCGAGAAGGCCCAGCTGGTCTACGACGCCTTGACCAAGGTGGCGTCTCGTACGCAACGACCGCTACTCAAGATACTGAGATCCGCGGGCGTGCCGCACAGAGCGTTTTGGGTTGCAAACATGATTTGGGTGCAGGGTGACGCGGCGTTGGCGGAAACGCTGGCCAAGCGTTCGGATGTTGCGCGTATTCATGCAAACCCGAAGGTCGGGTTCTCACTGCCTGCAACGCGGCGGGCGCAGCTGCGGAGCGCGCAGGCGATCGAGCCTAACTTGCTGCAACTCGCCATTCCCTCGGTCTTTTGGGAAGCGGGCGTTCGCGGAGCCGGTGTCGTCATTGCTGGACAAGATACCGGATATGATTGGGATCATCCTGCGCTCAAGCACCAGTACCGCGGCTGGGACGGGACAACCGCCGATCACAATTACAACTGGCATGACGCGATCCACGCCGGCGGTGGGGTCTGTGGCCCCGATGCCTCGGAGCCCTGTGACGACAGCGCGCACGGCACCCACACCATGGGGACGATGGTCGGAGACGACGGCGATGCCAACCAGATCGGCGTGGCGCCGGCCGCTCGGTGGATCGGTTGTCGCAACATGGATCGCGGCTACGGCACGCCAGCAACCTATAGCGAGTGTTTTGAGTGGTTTCTTGCCCCTACTGATCTGAACGGCCAGAATCCGCGGCCTGATCT
Organism: uncultured Gammaproteobacteria bacterium; assembly: GCA_963698775.1. GTDB lineage: Bacteria > Pseudomonadota > Gammaproteobacteria > Chromatiales > Chromatiaceae > Thiohalocapsa. Next base: position 30,714 of record CAVOSE010000014.1, on the reverse strand, counting down.
CGCCCCTCACGTGATCAACAACTCCTGGTCTTGCCCGCCTGTGGAAGGCTGCACCGACCCGGACGTCCTGCGGACGGTCGTCAACAATGTCCGTGCCGCCGGTATCTTCGTCGCGGTGTCCGCCGGCAACTCTGGTTCGGGATGCAGCTCCGTCGTTACGCCGGCTGCCATCTACGACGCATCCGTCACCGTGGGGTCGGTCGGCTCGGGCTTCGCCGCGTCAGGCTTTTCCAGTCGCGGACCTGTCACGATCGACGGCAGCGGCCGTCTGAAACCGGATTTGAGCGCCCCGGGCGAAGGCATCCGATCGTCTATCCCGGGCGGTGGTTACGGGTTGTCGAGCGGCACCAGCATGGCCAGTCCCCACGTTGCCGGTATGACCGCGCTCTTGATGTCGGCCGAGCCTTGTCTGCTGGGCGACGTCGATGCGACCGAGGCATATCTCAAATCGACAACGGTTGTGCTCACGACGACGCAGGTCTGCGGTGAGATCTCTGGTGAGGAGAGTCCGAACAATACCTACGGATATGGCTCGATTTTCTCGTCGATGCCGAGTCCAACCGCCTGCGGGGCGCCGGTCGGCGGGGGCGCGGGAGGCATCGAGGGCGGTTACGCGGTCTGCCAGAATCGTTCCGGCCGCCGGTCTGCCGCCGTTGCCGCCTTAGATAATGCGCTGGCGTGGGACTGTGAGGCGGCCGGGCTAGACCTGAGTCCCAGGGATCGGGTGGTGATCCGCATTCACGGAGTCGCGTCGGGCGATACGCTTGCCGGTACCCTGACCGGCATGGTCGGCCGCAGTGCAACATGCCGCAACCTGACAACGGGCCAGTCCAGACGCCTGCGCCTGACTGGCGGCAATGCTTGGAACTGCTCGGACAAGGGATTGTTGGCCCAGCCGGGTGATCTTGTGTTGCAGACAATCGTGGGTGTGGCCGACTAGCCGCTCCGAACGATCCGCTACGCCGGCATCATGCAGCGCCCTGCGGCGTTGCGTGCTGCTGCCATTGACGATCCCCGGTGCTTGCCGGTCAAGAGATTGTCCCATGACTACCATCGCCCATCGACCCAGTGTTCTGCGCGACCGGGATCGCGTCACCTTTCGACTCACGCCGCCCGACGGTTACCGCGTCCCCTTTACCTTCGTCGAGGCATTGAACGAAGGCACGCTGTTCGATCGGTCCGGGCGTGTGTTCGAGACCGCGGCCCGGTGAGGACTTTGTCCGTTTTCATGCCTACCGTTTCAATCCGGAGGCGGTCGCTTGCCTGATGCGGGAACTGCGGGACTTCGTTCGCAAGGGCAGCATGCTTGCGCGCGAAGACCTCGGGATCGGGCTGCAAGTCGACTTCTTGTCCTTGGTTGATGTCGATGCGCTCACACCGAACCCCGTCGATGAGCATGTCGGATCGACTTCGAAGCCTTAGCCTAGCGAGGCTTTGCCTCAGACCCACGAGTCGTGATCATCGCTATCGCTATCGCTATCGCTATCGGTATCGGTATCGCGTATCGCGTATCGGTATCGGTATCGGTATCGAAATCGCAGCGCGTGGCGAGTGACCGGATCCCGATCCCGATCCCGATCCCGATTCCCGATTTCGATTTCGAGGGGCCGCGCCAGTCCGATGCCGCATCGAAACTTGATCCATCTGCAAGCATTTGTCGCCCTCAAGTAATCTAGGGTTCCGGCAGCTTGAACGGTCTCGCGAAGTTTTCATGGATTTCAAACGCGAGCGGTGCCGACGGTTACTGATCGAGGAGTTCGCTCAGGGAGGCCAACAGAGCGGCCAGGCGAATTTCCGCAGGATGCATGTTGATGAATAGCGTCCCGCGTTGTTCCAATCGCCTGCTCTCGGCAAGCCCTACCCGGCGAAACAACTGGCTCAACGGGATCTCCAGTCCCAGATGTTCGGCGATTGCAAACAATTCGATCGGGCTTTCGGGTAATCCCAGAAATGCGCCCCGACCGAGCAGTTCGTGTCCAATGGAGACGCCAGGTTGCCATAGAACCAATTGACGCCTAATCTTGGGGGTATTTCCGATGCTGCGTTTGGAGCCGGGCAGTGTCGACGCCTCGTCCCGGCAGCTAACCCGCCTAGAGTTCAACCAGATTGGCAATCCCCATGCGTGATCCTCAGCGATTCTTCTATCTGATTAGCCTGGTCTCGAGTCTGTTTTCGTTTGCCGCGGGTGCGGCGGAACCGGCGCAAGGCACTTTGCGTGTCGTCACCCTGCCCGGCAATGCGGCGTTGTCTATCGATGATCAACGCAAGGGGAATTCCCCGAGTGCGCCGGGAGAACGCTTCTTGGTGCATCTGCCAGAGGGCGAGCACGTGATCCGAGCCGAGAAGGATGGCTTTGATGCCGTCGAACGGACCGTCTTTGTCGGCACCGATACGGAGCACACCATTACGTTGAGCCTTGCGCCAGAGATCGAGATGGTCACCCTAGCGGCTGGCTGTTTCGTCATGGGCAGCCCCGACGGCGAGCCCGAGCGCGATAAGGACGAGGGGCCCCAGCGTGAGGTCTGTCTCCCCGCCTTCGAGATTGGCCGTTATGAGGTGACCTTTGCGCAATGGGACGCCTGTGTAACCGACGGCGGTTGCGAGGCACTCTCGGACGACGAGGGCTGGGGCCGCGACCGGCGCCCGGTGATCAATGTCTCTTGGCAGCAGGCCCGCGAGTATGTCCGCTGGCTGAATCATAGCGGCGGAAAGGACGGTTATCGGTTGCCGAGTGAAGCCGAATGGGAATACGCCGCGCGTGCGGGCACCACGACACCGTTCTCCACCGGCGACTGTATCAGTACGGATCAGGCCAATTTCGATGGTACCTTCGAATACGGCGACTGCCCGGAGCCGACCAATCTGGACTTGCATCAGACTCAGCCCGTTGGCAGCTACGGGCCGAATCCCTGGGGGCTTTACGACATGCATGGCAACGTCAACGAGTTCGTCGCCGACTGCTGGAACGACGGCTATGCAGGTGCCCCAGTGGACGGCAGCGCCTGGCTTGAGGGTAACTGTACCCGTCGCGTGCTGCGCAGCGGCTCCTGGCACGGCTACCCCGGCTATCTCCGCTCCGCCTATCGCTGTCGCACTGGTCCGGCCTTCCGCCATCGCAGCATTGGCTTTCGCCTGGCGCGTTCCATCCCGAACTAAATTTGAATCCACCCAGAGCGATTTGAAAATCGCTCCGCGCGCCCCGAAACACCAAGCCAGCGGCTTGGTTTTTTGCGACCTCGCCGATCCATCGGGTTTTGCGCGCGAGATTCGCCATGTTGGAAGACGCCCTGCCTCTGACACGACCCGCCGAGATTCCGGCCGATTGCTTCAATTTGTCGCGATTGGCCCAGCGCCGTTTCGGTTCGACGCTGCAATTCTGGCTGCCCGGACTGCCGGGTAATTTGGTCAACGTCAGCGAGACGGAATGGCGCTGCTGGAACCGCCAGCTCCGGGCTGACCTGCTCAGCTGGAGGGGGTTCGAGATGGGCGCGCGTCGGGCACTAGATGCCCCGATTGCGTGCGAGATGACCGTGCACCACAGCTACAGCCGAACGATCCTTCACCGGGTGCATGACAGCACAGCCGTCTATTTGCGCAAGCTGTTGGAGAGGAATCAGCCGCAGGGGAGCGGTCGAGTACTGCCGTGGCCTCGGCAATCGGGTGGAGCGCGGCGCGAGGCGCACCGCCGACAATAACCCAGTAAACCACACAACCAATAGGTAATTGCTGATCAGGTCTATAAGAAATCTCGCTTTCTCTTATGGTCTAATAACCCTGTAATCTGTGCGCTCTTGATCACCAAGGGCATCGCACGGGCGTTGCACCTCTCGTCCGCACCACTGAGAGAACAACACATCATGGCACTCGACCAATCCTCCCGCTACGCCGATCTCAGCCTAAAAGAAGAAGATCTGGTTGCCGGCGGCAACCACATCCTGTGCGCCTACAAGATGAAGCCGAAGGCCGGCTATGGCTATCTGGAGGCCGCTGCTCACTTCGCGGCCGAGTCCTCCACCGGCACCAACGTCGAGGTCTGCACCACCGACGAGTTCACCAAGGGCGTCGATGCGCTGGTCTACCATGCGGACGAGGCCACCGGCGACATGCGCATCGCCTATCCGCTGGACCTGTTCGATCGCAACATGATCGACGGTCGCATGATGATCGTTTCCTTTCTGACGCTGACCATCGGCAACAACCAGGGCATGGGCGACATCGAGAACGCCCAGATGGTCGATTTCTACGTGCCGCCGCGCGCGCTGCAGCTGTTCGACGGCCCGGCGACGGACATCTCGAAGCTGTGGCGCATCCTCGGCCGCCCGGTACAGGACGGCGGCTACATCGCCGGCACCATCATCAAGCCCAAGCTCGGCTTGCGCCCGCAGCCCTTTGCCGATGCGGCCTATGCCTTCTGGCTCGGCGGCGACTTCATCAAGAACGACGAGCCCCAAGGCAACCAGGTGTTCGCGCCGACCAAGCAGGTCATGCCGCTGGTGGCCGACGCCATGAAGCGCGCCCAGGACGAAACCGGCGATGCCAAGCTGTTCTCGGCCAATATCACCGCCGATGACCACTTCGAGATGTGCGCCCGCGCCGACTTCATCCTCGAGACCTTCGGCCCGGATGCGGACAAGGTGGCGTTCCTGGTCGACGGCTTCGTCGGCGGCCCCGGCATGATCACCACCGCCCGTCGCCAGTATCCGGACCAGTATCTGCACTACCACCGCGCCGGCCACGGCATGATCACGTCGCCCAGCTCCAAGCGCGGCTACACTGCCTTCGTGCTGTCGAAGATGGCCCGCCTGCAAGGCGCCTCCGGTATCCATGTCGGCACCATGGGCTACGGCAAGATGGAAGGCGGCGCTGACGACCGCATCATCGCCTATATGGTCGAGCGCGACAGCGCCGACGGCCCCGTCTACCATCAGGAGTGGCTGGGCATGAAGCCCACCACGCCGATTATCTCCGGCGGCATGAATGCGCTGCGCCTACCTGGTTTCTTCGAGAACCTGGGCCATGGCAACTTGATCAACACCGCAGGCGGCGGCTCGTATGGCCATATCGACGGCCCGGCCGCTGGTGCCCGCTCGCTGCGTCAGGCCTACGAGTGCTGGAAGGCCGGTGCCGACCCGATCGCCTGGGCCAAGGATCATCATGAGTTCGCTCGTGCGTTCGAGTCCTTCCAGAGCGATGCTGACCAGATCTTCCCAGGTTGGCGGGAAGCCTTGGGTAGCATGGCCGCCAGCGCCTAACGTTCTTAGTGACAAAAAAACGCATAAACCCCGCATTCGCGGGGTTTATGCTAGATTCGGTAGATGCCGTTGTCAGGTCTATTAAATCAATCGGTTGGCGGCTTCCGTAGATGCGACTGCAGTCGCACGTAAGGCGTTGGCCGTGCGACTGAAGACGCACCTACAGCAGGTCTCGCGGCACTCAGCCACTAACAACCCGATCCCTGCCCGCATCCTTGGCCTGATACAGGGCGGCATCCGCGCGATTGATGAGGCTGTCCATGGACTCTCCTTCGCGGCGCTCGGCCACGCCGAAGCTGCAGGTGACCTTTCCGACGTCAGGGACGCCCATGGATGCGATCTCCGCCCGGAGGCGCTCGGCGAGTCGGAGGGCATCATTGAGATCGGTGTCGGGCAGCAGCACGATGAATTCCTCCCCGCCCCAGCGGCTCACCATGTCGTAATCGCGCATCAACCCGCGCGCCCGCTCGGCCAGCGCCACCAGCACCCTGTCCCCGGCCTGATGCCCGAAGCGGTCGTTGATCGCCTTGAAATGATCGATGTCGAACATGGTCAAGGCTAGGCTGGAACCGTGACGGTCGGCCTTCATTAGTTCACGCTCGAAATTTTCCCGCAACCAGCCCCGGTTGGCCAGTCGCGTCAGGGGGTCTGTATGGGCCTGGTCACGCAGCTGAATCATCAGTGCACCGACGCGCAGTTCGTAGACCTCGTGCCCGTGCAGGACGATATAAAAGCCGATGGCGAGGAGGCTCAGCATCATGGTCGCGCCGATGGCCACGTTGTCGAGCACCCGGTTTGCTTCCGGCGATTCGATCTTGCCTTGGTGGCGGGCCAGCCCTGCCACAGCATCGTTGACCGCGAGCAGGCGGGCGGTCTGCCCGATGCGCTCGATTTCCTGGTTGATGATTCGCGACGCGGAGCGGGCCTGATGGATGGCGTTTTGCTGCGTCTCGTGAAGCGACTGGCGGCCGAGCGTCTCGGTGATGCCCCAGCCGCTGGGCACCAGCACCAATAGCATGCCGGCCAAGCCGAGGGCGTAGTGGAACGGAATCTGCTCGGAACTGGCCTTGGCTGCCGGTAGCTGCGACCCGAGCCACATGGCAACTGCCATCGCCACGGCCGTGAGTGCGCGAGGCACCTGCACCGGGATGCCGCCGCTCCATTCCAAGAAGCGGGGGTAATTCAGTATTGGGGCGAGCAACAGGTCGGCCGGCGGCGTAATGGCTCCCGCCAGCAGGGCATAGACGGCGGTCAAGATGGCCAACCCGACGAGCCACGGGCGTTCTCCCGAGCGGCTCGACGACATGGTGCGAAAGATGGCGACGCCGGACAGTAGCCCGCCGGTGAGTCCGAGCAGATAGCGCGCGGCGACATCGAGCCAAAGCAGTCCGCCCCAGAGTCCCGCCGCGGCGACCAATGACGACAACAACAGCGTCAATCCGAAACCTAACGCGATCCGCGGGCGCGGCTTGTTCAGAGCGCGGCGCGCGAATTCCAGCAGGAACACAAACGACGCGGCCATGAGCAGCGTCTTGACGGTCAGGAGCGCTGGGCTTCGGCCAATGCTGAGCACCGCCAGGTCCAGCCATTCCGACGCCCCATGGCTGAGCGCGAAGGCCGCCAGCCAGCCCCAGGGAAGGCGCGGAAAGGCATCCGCGCGCAGGGTCAAAGCAGAGGCGCCGAGCAGGAAAAAGGCCAGGCCATAGATGAAGAAGACATAGTCCATCTGGCCCAGGAAGAACTGCTGCACCATAATCCCCTTAGGTCTTGGTTTCCGTCGTCCCCTCGCCACCGAGCGGATTATTGACCAACTTACTCCTGCCCCGTCACTGAGTACCGATTCAATAACAACCGGCACATCATTTTTGAACTACGAAACACGCGAAAAGCGCGAAAAGTTCTCGGCACATCGGTGAGGGTCGTAGGATGGGTAGAGCGCAGCGAAACCCATCGACCGGAGGCGCCCCTCCGCTCCCTGATCCACCCGAGATGCCCCCCGGATATTTGAGACGCTACGATTTTCTGACGTGACGCGTCGTTCGCCACAACGCGCGAGGCTTCGCCTCGAACCGACGAGTCGTAATCGCGACTTTGGCAATCTTAGCAGCGATCACCGTTGTCGTTGTCGTAATCGTGGTCGGACAGTCGACAACGACAACGACAACGACAACGATAAAGGCAGAGGCAAAGGCAAACTTGACTCATCTGCGAGCATTCGGCGCCCCCAAGCAAGCTAGTGCACCGCTTCGGAATTTCCCAAGCCGTTGGAGTGACCCACGGCGCTGTGGGAGCGACTGGCTGTAGCAACCATCCCCGTCGCGGCGGTCGCGATTGCAAATCGCTCCCATTAGCGCGGGGTCTCGGAATTTTTGCAGCGAAGCACGCCGAAGGCGCTCACCATTGCGGTGTTGCGAGCAGTATCGGCTCTGTGTCGGGTCATCGGCCCTGCCGGGCAGGGCGATGAACGCGGCACCGAGCGGCGGCCAATCAATGGCTACCCAGCTGCTCGAAATAGCCGTTCAACACCAGGCCGGCCAGGATCAGGCCGATGATGATCAGCCAGCCGGTGATTTTGCGCCCGGTCCGGGTCGAGCGCTCGGACGGCGGCTTGACCAGATATTTCGACAGTTCGCCGGAGGCCTCCAGGCGTTCGTATTCCAGCCGATGCTCGTGCTTGAACTCCTCCAGCGGTACGGCGCCGGTGGCCATGACCGTGTCCATCGGGAACTTGTCCGGGCGGAAGTGCACGTTGAAGTAATGCACCGTGAACAGGAACACGGCCGCTAGGATCGCCTCCTCGGCGTGGACGATGGTGGCAATATTGAACACCCAGCCCGGTAGTACCGATGCGGTCTGGATCGGGAACCAGAGCATCAGGCCGCTGAGGCCGATGATGAACATGCCCCAGAACGGTGCCCAGTAGTCGAACTTCTCCCAATAGCTCCAGCGGTCGAAGTTCGGACGCGGCGCTAGACCGAAGAACCATTTGAACATCAGCCCGATGTCCTTGACGTCCTGTAGGTTCGGGATCATCGAGGTCGGGCCAAGCCATTGGAACTTGCCGCCAGCGCGACTGATGTTCCAGCCGGCCACAACGAGATGGCCGAGGAAGATCGCGATGAAGGTCAGTGCTGCCACTCGGTGGATGATCGCGGCCGTCTGTGGTCCGCCCAGCAGGTTCATAATGTATTGCGCCCAGGGCTGCCCGGAGAACAGCACCGCGGTGCCCGTGAGCACCAGCACCATGACCGCAACGGCGAGGACGACATGGGCCAGGCGCCAGCCGAGGCTGAAGCGGCGGAAATAGACGGTTGCCGGCTTGGCGGGATCGGCGCGGTAGCCCTTGCCCTGCCTCCGGTCGCGCCATTCGCGGAAGATCCACAACAGCATGTGGGTCCAGAAGAACGCGAATACGCCTACGATCAAGACGTCCATGAAGCGTCGGGCGATCCACATCTCGGGATAATTTTCGAAGTCGTCGGCGTCGCCGTGGGCATGGAAGCCGAGAAAGCCGTCGGGGGCATCCTCGTGGCATTGCCGGCAGGTCTGCAGGCGATTGTCCGGGTGTACCTTCGATGCCGGATCGTTCACGTCCATAATGCCGTGACTGCCGTGGCAGTCGTAGCATTTGGCGGTATGGGCATAACCGGCGCGGACGACCTGGCCGTGGTACGACGCCTCGTAGGTGCGCACCTGCTTTTCGTGACAACCGCCGCAGTTCTCGGTGATCATCAGCTTGACCGGGTCCTTGTCCGGCGAGTCGATACTGTGGGGCGTATGGCAGTCGGAACAGACCGCCGCGGCGGTGTCGGCGTGGGGCGCGCCGGCGCTGCTGCTCTCATCGGCACCGTCGGCTGCGCCGCTTGCGTCCGCGGCGACGGCTGTGGCAATCAGTCCCAAGTCTCCCGTTGTCTTCGGGGTTGCGACGCCCGCATCGAGCTTGGGCGCCGGGCTACCGTGCACCGATGTCAGGTATTGGTCCTTCTCCTCGGTATGGCAGCGACCGCAAACCTGGGGGTTGTGCTGGCGGTAGTCGTCGCGCGCGGCACTACCGACGGTGCCGACGTTGTGGGCATCGTGGCAGTCGTAGCAGGTCGCGTTGGTCTTTGACTGGTCCATCAGGTTCGGTCTGGCATGGACCGAATCCATATAGCTATCGATCTGTGCCAAGACAACGTCAAGGCGCTCGTATTGAGGGTCGTTGCTACCTTGCTGCTTTTCCCAGGTCTCCATATGGCACTGGACGCAGCCGATGCTCTTGGGCAGCGGCTTGCGGTGCTTGGCCTTCTTGACGCTGTTGTGGCAGCCCATGCAGGGCTGTTCGCCATGAACGCTGTGCTCGAAGCGATCGGCGTCGATGTAGATGTTGACGATGGTGCCGTCGTCGCGCTCGGAGGTCTTGTCCTCGTCGTCGTTGTGGCATTTCAGGCAACGCCGATTCGGGATCAGCTTGACCTGTTCTGCTTCAGCTGCGCCCTGGGCCGCGGCCACCTGTGGACTGGTCAGCGATACGCAAACTGTGGCCAGCCAGAACAGGCCCAGCAGGAGCAGTAGGTGGAGTCGCGATTGTGACGGAAAATTGGTTCCATGCATCGGCGGCGCTCGGCAGCTAGCGGGGCGGCTGAAGAGACTAAGGCGATTTCTGTCGAATCTCATCCCAGTTGACTTGTCTTGACGCCCGCCTTCTGTGTCGCACCGGCGGTCACATAGCTCGACTATGCTCCTGCCGGTACTCCTCGAAGGCGGACCTCAATCCGGCGTCAGCTGGTCCGAGATTCTCCGCCAATCGCCTAGCGGCGATCCGCCTCCATCCTGATCTGTGCCTAGCCGCCATGCCGCGGCCCGGCGTTTGAAGGATTGCGGCCCCTGTTAACGGACAAAAAGCTTCTTGGACGGTCAGCGGTTAGCAGGAATGGCAATAGTAGTCTGGCAATCCAGCGATCCGGCAGGCTTGTTTGCAACCGCCATCCGGGAACAGGCCCTCAAGTTTCTTGCGAGTGCAAGGGGTATGTTGGGAGACCTGATGGCCGATACTGTTGATGATCACCCTGGGCGATGGGGGCATCTCGTGGAACGCATAGTACTCGCGGAGAAACTCGATGACGCTCCAGTGACACTCGGTCAAGGTCACGCCTTCTTCGGCGGCGAGCGCCTTGGCCAGATCGTTGTCCCAGTCAGTGAAACTGGCCAGGTTTCCCTTCTTGTTGAACTGCACCTCACGGCCCGCGATTTGAACGGCATTCATCAATCACACTCCTCCACGAATTGTGGTTGTTTCCAGTGGTTCTTTGGTCTGTGGATAGGTTGCCCGCTTTCGAGGGCCTGTCCTGATCTTTGCTTATTAGTTTTGCGTCAGGGTCGCAGTACCCTGTCAATGCAATATAGCCCTTTAGCGATTGTGGTGTTTTGCTAAAGATAGACCTAGGTCAAGACAATGCGAGGAATTTGCGGATAAGGGCAGAAAAGTGCCGTTGGACGGTCGCAAAACTGCCCTGGGCCGTCGGTCGGATTGCGCCGGTCGGGTGGGGTTAGCAGCTTGGGTTGCCGCGCAAGCCGGCCGTCGTTACCAGCTCGCGGCGCCCTCGGCCACACCCTTCAGCATGTCCGCGACCTCTTGCATGATCGCGCTGTTGGCGGTCTCGCTGGCGGGGATGACGCGGTGCACGACGAAGGTGGTGTCCGGCTTGTCCGGTACTTGATAGACCGAGACGATAAACGGGCAGTTGACGATTCGGGTCGGGTCCTCCGCGGTCATCTTGCGTGACAGGACCGCGCTGCAGAATTCGATGGAATCGGCGTGGCTATAGATCTGTTCTTCCATGCCGAGATCCTTGCCGGTGCGTTCGAGCATGTCGCCCATGTGCATGACGTTGTTGATATACATGCCGCGCTCCTCGATGGCGAGCTTCAGCGCGTCCATCACGTCTTCGAAACTGCTTTCGCTCTCGTACACCGCATAGTCCTCGGCCTGGGCGGAGAACGCGAACGCCATGGCCGCGATGGTTCCGATCAGAATGGCTCTTGTACTCATCGGACGGTTGTCCTCGTTGCTGACTCAATGACGGCGGATCGATCCGGCCGCCCTGGCGTCGATCGGGCGCGATCGCACGCGCCGCGTTGCTCAGGGACCGTCCCGCGCCGCCGGCCTAGCGATGCGGCAGCGGGGGTGCCGGGCGGTGGATGATGGGCACGGAACGAATCCCGTGCCGTCCGGCACGGGACTCCGAGCCAATCGTCCGTGGCTTCAGTATTGATCCATTGGGCGGAATGCGGGCGCCGACGGCCAGCCTTCAGCCGAGGAGGCCCCAGGTGCCGGCGCGCTTTGACGGCGCTCGAGTTGATCGATGCGACGCTTCAAGGCCTCGATCTCCTGATCTTTCGCATCGCCGCTGCTCGCTGGCGCTACCGTGACCGGAGCGGCGACCGCCGGTGCCGCATAGCCGGGTGCGACACCAGGAGCAACCCCGGGCGCCACGCCCGGTGCATAGCCGTAGGGAGCCGCCCCGTAACCGTAACCGGGAACCCCGTAGCCACCGTAGCCGGGCATGCCGTAGGGACCTGGGCCGTAGGGGCCATAGGGGCCGTCATAATAGTCGTCGTCGTAGCCGTTATTGCCCCCAAACCAGCGACCGGGGTTGAACATATCGCCGAAGCCAGCGGCGTAGAGGGGTTGAGTCGCCGCTAGCGCGGCCGTGAGGGCAAGGGCAGTAGCGATTGGACGCAGGGTGGTTGCCACAGTGGAATGTCCTCCATTGGATTTTGTTGATGGAACGGGGAACTCGAGGCCGGTGCGATCGACCCGTGGCGATCTCGGTCGCCTTGATGGGGGAAGGATACTACAGCGATGGGCTACAGGCAGCCCGATGAGTGGGATGCCGCCTGCACGGCGTCGAGACGCCACGCCCTAGCGAGGCTGCGCCTCAGACCGACGAGTCATGATCATTCGGTATCGGTATCGGTATCGGTATCGGTATCGGTATCGAAATCGGAATCGGAATCGGAATCGAAACGAGTGGCAGGCGATCCGATCGCGACCCCGATCCCGATCCCGATCCCGATTTCGAGGCCCCCCGCCGGTCCTAGGCTGCGTCGAAACTTGATTCATCTGCAAACATTTGTCGCCCCCAAGCAATCTAGGCGACCCCGCCATTGCGTGGCCGCTCAGTCCGTAGGCCGATGCGCATGCTCGTGGGCATGCCCGTGCTCGTGGGTGTGCCGATGCGGATGGTGGTGGTGCGGATGGCCGGCTGTCTCGAACCCCGCGGTCTGATGCAGGCGCGCACCGTCGGGCTGGATGGTTGGGCGCTGGGTCTGCCCTTGTGCAACGCGCTCACGTTGGGCGATGACCTCGGTGCGCAGCCAAGCGAGCCAGGCCGCAATGCCGTCGTTGCCCTGCCGCGACGAGAGCCGATACACCGGCGCGGCGTTGGCAAGGTTGCGGACGAAACCCTCGGCGCGGTCTGGGTCGAAGTCGTCCAGATAGGCGAGCAGATCGGTCTTGGTCAGCAATACCAGATCCGCGGCACGGAACATCACCGGGTACTTGGCCGGCTTGTCGTCGCCCTCGGGCACCGACAGCAGCGTGACGTTGCGGTGTTGACCCAGGTCGAAGCTCGCCGGGCAGACCAGATTGCCAACGTTCTCGATGAACAGGATGTCGACGCCGGTCAGGTCCAGTTGGTGTAGCGCATCGTGCACCATGTGCGCGTCCAGGTGGCAGGCGCTGCCGGTGGCGATCTGGATCGCCGTGACGCCCTTGGCGCGGATGCGCTCGGCGTCATTCTCGGTTTCCAGATCCCCTTCGACAACGGCGATGCGAAGTTCAGCCCCCAAGGCCTCAATGGTCGCCTCCAGCAGGCTCGTCTTGCCGGCGCCCGGGGATGACATCAGGTTGACGGCGAGCACGCGATGGCCATCGAAATGCTCGCGGTTGTGGGCCGCTTGATGGTCGTTCTCGCTCAGCAAGCTCTGCAATACCTCCACCGCGGCGCGGCCGTCGGCGGTTCTTGCGTGCTTGCCATCGGCCCGGACCAGGTGTTCGTTGCCGGGGGTGATATTACAGCCGCAGGTGTCGCACATAATCGTCTCCGAAGGGTGGCTTGTCCGGTGCGGGCTCTATCCGCGTACTATAGCAGTCAGAGCGGTGTCGCCGATCCGCGGCGCCGTCAAATAAGGGCAGTGTCCGATTGGGCGACGGCGCACAACCACCGTCAGGCGGTGGGATGTTGCTGATCCGGAACCCGCAATTCCAAGTTGGCCAGCAGCATCTCGTCGCCGCTGACCAGACGCGTATGCCAGTCGCCGCAGGCACCGCAGATGAGCCGGTTGGGCTCGGCCTCGGTCTCGGCGCCGCAGGCGGTGCATTTGACGCGGATGGGTGCCGGTTCGATGTCAAGCGTGGCGTGTTCGGCGATGGTGCCGGCGGCGGCCAGCGGGTACGCGTTGGCTAGCAGGGGCGCCTCCACACCGGACAGTGGACCGATGCGCAGCAAGATGCGTTCGACGCGGTCGGCGCCGTGCTCCCGAGCGATGCGCTCGACTTGGTCAAGTAAGGACAGGCAGACCGACAACTCGTGCATAGCGCCTATTCGGTGGATGCCAACATAGGGCTACTCTGCCATGTCAAGGCGCAGGTCGCCACCACCATCGCGTCTGGCGACAGCAGCGCGATCCGCCGACGCACTCGTTCAGACCCTCCCGCTCCGACAGTCGATGGGTTTCGCTACGCTCTACCCAGCCTACGAAATACCAATGTTTTGTAGGATGGGTAGAGGAACGAAACCCATCGCGCTCAGGCGATTTGTACCGGGATACGGTTACCCACCGACACGGTTCGCGCTCGAGTCTCCCGCTACAGGCTGGCCATATAGTCGTCCACTGATGCCTGCAGCGTGATGCTGCCATCGAGCACCGACTGTTGATAGCGCTCGCGCCACCCCCCGATTAACAACTGGGCGCGTTGCCATTCCAAGAACACCAGGTGCGCCAGCGGGCCGCCCTGATCGAGGAAGCCTGAATCCTCGAAGTCGCGCGCGGCGCGCTCACGGTCATAGGGAAAGCGCTGAAGTTCGATGTGCCAATGACCGCGATGCCAGGTGAACTGCCCGTAGCTGGCACGGGGGTCGCCGTCGAAGGGGGAGCCGACGGAGCCAACATTGACCACGTCCATGTCCTGGGTCCGGCGCTGATGGGGTCGGTGCGTGTGGCCGCTGACGAACAGTGCGACCCCCTCCGGTAGCTTGCCGACCAGCGACGCGTCGCTGGTGCCCGGCGTGATGCCGTCGCGGTTGCTCGCCATGGTGCCGTGGGTGACGTGCAGCCAGGCGTCGCTGCCGGGCGGGTGCAGGCAGAGATGATCCGGCCAGTCGCGCAACGCATCGGCGCGTTCGGCAACCTGGCGCCAGGCGAAGTCGGTAAAGCGGCGGATCTCACGCTCCCCCGGCGACGCGGGTTCATACTGACCGCATTCCTGCACCCAGACCTCGTGGTTGCCGTTGACGGGCAACCAGCCGGCCTCGCGGCGTTTTTGATCGAACAGGTCCAGGCAACCGAGGCTGTCGGGGCCGCGGTTGATCAGATCACCGGCCATGACGACCAGATCGGGTCGCCAAGCCTCGATGTGTTCGATGGCTGCCTCCATGGCGGGCAGATTGGCTTGGACATCGGAGAATACGGCGACCTTCATTGGGAACTGCCTCAGCGGGTGTGGGCGATCGGGGTAGGGGTAGGGGAAGGCGTGACTAGATTGCTTTAGGGCGACAAATGTTCGCAGGCGAGCGAAGTTTGCTTAAGTCGTTGTCGTAGTCGTAATCGACTACCCGATTACGACTACGACAACGATGATCGCGGCCCAGCCACGCGCCGCTCGACGCTGGCGGTCTTTGCGCTCAGACGCCCAAGCGGCCCAGCGCGACTGTCGAGCTTGGCGGTGGCGTAGACACGCCGACAGCCTAGCTCCTCCAGCAACCGATGGGCGGCGGCGATCAGTGCCGTGGCCTGGTCGATGTCGGCGGTCTCCACCAGCGTGCCCATGGCGGTGAGCTGGTATGGGTGTCCGCTGGTGGCGACCAACTCCACCACCGGTGCGACGAAGGCGCTCAGGCTCTCACCCTGGTCTACCGGGAAGATACTCAATTCCAACAGGACAGACATGTCATTTCCTCGTTATCCGCTTCCTAGCGCCAGGGCTCGGGGGTTAAGCTACTCGTTCGTATTGCAACATTTGAGGGCGCATCGCGCATCATGACTGAAGACATTGCGACCGGTGACTTCGCCGACGCCGATGATCCGGACTGGGACATGCCCCTGACCATCAAGCTCACGCCCGAACTGGTCGTGCACGCGCTGATGCAGAATGCCGCGGCGGTCCACACCGGCTGGGAGAGCTGCATCGACGATGACCTGGTGCTGTCGCAGCTCGTGGTCATGGACGACTCCGGAAACAACGCAGTGCGACTGGTCGAACAGGAATTCGCCGACGACGACGAGGCCGACGTGGTCTGGCACGACTGGGCCGTGGAGGTGCGCATCGGCAAGGTCATCACCACCGGCCACTTTTCGCTGCGGGTCAACTCCGCACCGCTGGATTGGGAGTGGCATGCCAATGCGGCCGAGACTGCCTTCGATCGCGCCTGCGTGCTCATCGGCCGGCGCGTACATCGCGGCCTGGTCGTCGAGGAACCGATGCCGCGCGAGTTGCCGCCCCGTGCCAGCCGGCATTGATCCCCGCGTCGCCACTTTGCGCCGAATGACTGCTTTTCACCGGAGCCACTGATGAACATCAAGATCGATATCGACATGACCCCCGACGAGATGCGCAAGCTCATGGGCTTGCCGGACGTGGAGCGGTTCCAGAACCAGCTGATGGAAGACATTCGCGAGCGTATCAACCAGGGTGTTGAAGGCTACGACCCGCTGAAGCTGTTCCAACCCTACCTGAGCAGTAGCCTGGCGGGCATGGACATGATACAGCGCCTGTTCACTTCGGGTCTCGGCGGCGCGAAGGACAAGACGGGCGATCAGTCGTAAGGCGAGGTCAGGCTGATTGGTCTTTTGCGGTCGGCTCGCTGGGCCGTCCGAACAGGAAGCCCTGCCCCCAGTCCACCCCGAGTTCAAGCAGCAGGTCCACCGTGGCCTGGTCTTCCACCTGTTTCGCGATGGTCGTCTGCCCAATCTCCCGTGCCGCGTTGACAATGCCGGCGAGCACCGCGCGCGCGCGCGGGGATTCGGCTGCCAGCCGAATCAGCTGCGCGTCCAACTCCACGAAATCCACCGGCAGGTCTGTCAAGAATCGGTAGGACGAGGCGCTGCCGCCGCAATCTCCGATCGCGAGTCGGCAGCCGAGCTCCAATAACGGCGCCAGCGTGGCGGCAATCTGTTCGGCACCGCCCGAGATCTGCCGCTCGGTGATCTTCAGCACCAGCGACCGGGCGCGCTCCGCCGCCGCCGGGTCGGCTCGCAGTGCGTCGGCGAGGTCGGTGACCATGTCGCGGTGCTGCAGCAGATCGCCGGACAGATTCACGAAAAAGAGCTGTTGTGCTGCACCTGCCAGTGCGCGCTCCGTCATTTGCCGCAGCATCGCGAGCACCAGCAGCCGATCGATCTTGTGCATCAGTCCGAGTTGTTCCGCGACCTGAAGAAAGGATGCCGCATTGACGATCGTACAGTCTTCACCGACGATGCGCGCAAACGCCTCGGTGCCGACCACGCGCCGGCCGCGGAGTTCGACAATGGCCTGATAGGCGGGCTGGATGCCGGCGGTGCGCAGCGCATCCTGGACCAGAATCGCGATCGAGATCGCCTGCCGCCCGAGTGCGTGACCGTTGAAGATGGTGCGATCCCTGCCGGCCGCCTTGGCGCGGTACAGTGCGGCATCGGCCAATCGGAGGACGTCGTTCGGGTCGTCCGCCGGCGCTCGGCACAGTGCCACACCCGCGCTCAGGGTGATCCCGAAATCGAATCCCTGGGTCTGGATGCGCTGCTTGCCGACGCCATTGCGCAGCCGCTCGATGGTATGCATGGCCTGCGCCTCGGTACTGCCGGGCAGCGCAACGACGAATTCCTCGCCGCCCCAACGTCCGACCCAGTCTTCGCGGCGCAGATCCTTGGTCAGTTGCTCGGCGACCCGCCGCAGCACCTCGTCGCCAACGTTATGGCCATAGGCATCGTTGACCTGCTTGAAGTGGTCCAAGTCCAGAATTGCCAGGCAATAGGGCTGACCCGAACGCATGGCGCTGGCGTGGATGCGGTGAATCGACCGCAGCATCCCACGGCGATTCAACAGGCCTGTGAGTTCATCGTGCTCCACCAGGCGCATTACCTGGCGTTCCGCCTCTCGGCGCCGGGTGATGTCCATGTGGGTGCCCGCCAAGCGCAGGCTGTCGCGGGTTCCGTCGCGCTCGAACACCTGCCCGCGATCGAGCACCCAGACCCAATGGCCGCGCCGGTGCTGCATGCGGTACTCGGCCTCGAAATGATCCTGCTCGCCGCGAATCAGAACCTGGACCTGCGTCTCGACTGCCGGGCGATCCTCGGCATGAATCATCGCCAGGCAGGCCTTCCAATCGAGATCGAGCCCACCCGGCGCATGACCGAGCATCTCGAGGTAGCGGCCGTCGGCGGTGATGGCACCCGACGGGAATTCGAGCTGGTAGGTGCCGATGTCACCACCTTCCAGTGCCAGGTCCAGAGTGCGCTGGGTCTCCGCCAAGCTGCGTGCCGTCTGCTTTTGTTCGCTGATGTCCAGTGCGGTTAAGATCGTGTCGGCGTGCGGCGCGGTGATGTCGAGGGTCGCGGCACACAGCAGCACATCGAGCAGCCGCCCGTCCTTGTGGCGCATCCTGGTCTCGACCTCGCCGATGCCGTTCGTTGCAATCCGCGCC
Organism: uncultured Gammaproteobacteria bacterium; assembly: GCA_963698775.1. Classification (GTDB taxonomy): domain Bacteria; phylum Pseudomonadota; class Gammaproteobacteria; order Chromatiales; family Chromatiaceae; genus Thiohalocapsa. The sequence continues at coordinate 12,581 of CAVOSE010000014.1, read as the reverse complement.
TGGGTACTGCGCAAGACGCGCTCGTATTCATCGGCGTCGGCGAAGACCATGCGCGCGTGTTGGCCCAGCAGTTCCTGCTCCAGGTAGCCGAGCATCTCCGCGAAACGCGCATTCAGGGACCGGAAGGCGTCTTGCTCGACGATGCTGATACCCACCGGGGCGCCTGCCAGCAGGGTTGCGAGCTCCGCGTGGCTCGCGCGCAGCTGGCGTTCTAGGTGCTTCGTGTCTGAGATATCGGTGACCGTGGTCAGACACCATGGCTGGCCGTCTGGACTGAGGTGGGGGCGGCTGTCGAGGCGCACCTCGCGGGGGGGCATTTCCTCGCGCGCCTTGAGCAGGAGCTCGGCGGAGGTTGATTCGCTGCTGGCGAAGGCGGTCCGCAGGTGCTTGAACAGCTGATTGCTGCTGCCCTTGACCAACTGCTCCACGAACGGTTTGTGCAACAGCTTGGCACGCTCGCGCCCAAGTAGCTTGGCGGCAGTGAGGTTCAGCTTTTGAATCAGCCCATTAGGGTCGAGAGAGAGGTAGCCGACCGGGGCGAAGTCGTACAGCTCGGCGTAGTCGTCGCGGGCGGCTTCCAGGGCGCTCTGGGCTGCGCGCAGATCCTGATTCTGAATCTCGAGTTCGATCTGATGCAGGTGCAGATCATGCACCAGCCGTTGTGCCTCATCCCCGGCGGATGCGGCGAGGCTGGCCTCGGCCTCGGCCACCAGTCGAACCAGATCGACCCTGTTCAGATTGCGGTACCGATCCATGGGCGGTATGGCCTGATTTGCGCATCGCCAAGCGTACTCTTGCTTCAAGTGTAGCGCCGATTCGATGCGCCGATATGACCCCTTTCACAGGTCAGGTTTCAGCGAGAATCCGGGCTCATTGGCCCCACCGGCCGGCGGCGATGCCGTGGATTCGCGCTCGGTGGTGGCGACCGCAAAGGGCCTGCCGGACTCGTCCAGCAGCGCGGATGCAGAGACCAAAACCCGCAGTACTCGCCCGTCCTTGGCGATGCGCCGGAGAAACAGCGGATCGCTGGATCGCCCCGCCCGCATGTCGAGCAACAGCTGATCGAGCTTCGGCTGATCTTGCGGCGCCACCAGGCTGCGGATGTTCATGCCCAGCGCCTCCTGTTCGCTGTAGCCGTAGATACGTTCCGCGGCCGGATTCCAGGCGCGGATGGTGCCGTCGAGGTCCTGTACCGTCACCGCGTCGTTGGAATCGCGCACCACCGTTGCCAGCCGGCGTTCCTCGCGCAATTCCTCCTGCAGCCCCTGCAGGCGTTTCACGTTCTCGATGTCGATGAAGACGATCGTGACCCCGTCGATGCGGTTGTCGATGGTCTTATAGGGACGGATGCGCACCGAATGCCAGTGACCTTGATTGTCCTTGAGCTCCAGCTCCTTCGTGTTCATGCTTTCGATGACCTCCAGGGCGACGTGCTCCAGGCTCGGGATCTCGAGATTCGGCTTGATGTTGCCGATCGGACGGCCGACGTCGCTGTCGATCAGGTTCAGCAAGCGCTCCGCCGGCTGCGTGAACTGGCGAATGCGCAGGTCCGGCCCCAGGATGAGGATCGGTAGGCTGACGCTGGTCAGCAGGTTGACGAGGTCGTTGTTGCTCTGGGCCAGTTCCCCGTTTCGGTTTTCCAGTTCCTCGTTGACGGTGGCCAATTCCTCGTTGATCGATTGCAGCTCCTCCTTGGCTGTCTCGAGTTCCTCGTTGGCGCTTTGCAACTCCTCGTTGGCGGATTGCACCTCCTCGTCGGCGGCATGCAGGGCCTCGTTGGTGCCCTCCTGTTCTTCGATGACGGATTGGATGTAACCGCACGTTTCGTCGAGCTCGCGTTCCAGTTCGGCATTGCACTGCAGTAGCCTGTACCGATCGTCGGACTTGGCGCCCGATGCGCTTTCCGCTGCGTCTTGTGCTCCAGCTTGCACCGGCTCCTGCTTGCCGGCACTCGGCTCGAACAGCACCATCAGGTTGCATTCGGAGGGGATGGCTCCGCCCAGCGACAGGACCTGGATGTCGACTCGCTGCTCCTTGTCATCGACCCGCAGCCGGGCGTGCTCCTTGCGGGCGTCGCCACCGTGAGCGGACACGCTGTGAATGATGGTGCGCAGTTCTAGGGCCAGGTCTGGATGCACGACCTTGTAGAGGTTCAGCGATGCCGTCCCCGCGGTGGGCTTCTTGTCGATGCTCTGAAACAGGTCGGCCTGGCTGCCGACGGTCTCAGAGGTACCCAGCAGCAGGAAGCCGCCGGGCTGCAGGGCGTAGTGAAACAGCTGCAGCACCTTCTTCTGCAGCATCGCCTCAAAGTAGATCAGGAGGTTGCGACAGCTGATCAGGTCGATACGGGATAACGGCGGGTCTCTGGTGACGTTCTGCACGGCGAAGATGCAGAGATCCCGCAACACCTTACTGATTTGATAGCCGCCGGCGACCTTGCGAAAGTAGCGCTTGAGGCGCACTGTAGACAATTAGTGTTCGATGCTTTCCGGGTAAAGGCCGGCGCGCGCCTTTTCGACGGCATCCGCATCGATATCGCTGCCGAAGATCTGGACGCCGGACAGTAGCGTCGGGTCGCGCAGATGCTCGTGCAACAGCATCGCGATGGAGTAGACCTCTTGGCCGGTGGAGCAGCCGGGCACCCAGATGCGAATCGGTAGATCGTTGGGTCGCCCCTCCAGCAAGCTGGGTAAGGCCATGCGGCCGAGCGCCTCGAAGCTCTCCGGGTCGCGGAAGAATGCGGTGACGTTGATCAGGATGTCTTGAAACAGGGCGTCGAGTTCCTGCGCGTCGTGCTGCAGCAATTGCAGGTAGCGCGCGGCGCTGTCGAGCTTGTGCAGCACCATGCGGCGGTTGATGCGCCGCTGGATGGTGGTCTGTTTGTAATTGCTGAAGTCGTGTCCGACCCGCGAACGCAACAGGATGTGGATCTTGTTGAGCTGCTCGGGGCGCAGGGTGACGCGATCTTCGAGGTTCTTTGGCGCGGGATCGGATCGCAGCAACGGGTGCCGGGCGATATGGCTGAGTTCGCGGGCGATGTCGGCCGGCGGCAGCACGATATCGACATGCCCGGCGGCGACCGCATTGGTCGGCATGGCATCGTACTCGGCGCTCTCGCGATCTTGCGCGAACATGATGCCGCCGGCCATCCTTGATGGCCCGGCTGCCCAGTGTGCCGTCCGAGCCGGTTCCGGACAGGATCACGCCGACGGCGTGGCTGCCGCGATCCTCCGCTAGGCTGGTGAAGAAGCTATCGACCGGATGGTTTGGCCGTGTCTGATCGCTCGCGGACATGCAATGCAGCTGATTGTGCAATAGCCGCACCTGTTGCCCCGGCGCGATGACGTAGACCCGGTTCGGGTGCATGACCAGGCCATCGGCGATGACCTCGACCGGCAGCGGGCAGCCTCGCGTCAGCAGCTCCGGCAGCATCGAGTCGTGGGTTGGGTCCAAGTGCTGGATCAGCACGAAAGCCATGCCGGTGTCAGTCGGCAGATGACTTAGGAACTGCTTGAACGCGGAGAGACCGCCGGCGGAGGCGCCGACGGCGACGATGGGTATATCGGCGTCGGCAGCAGGCGACGCTTTTGCCGCGGCGTCGGTCCGGGTTGGACTATCGCCGGAATCGTCGTCACTACTGCCGGCTACGCTGATGTCGTTGTCGTTGTCGTTGTCGTCAACGGCATCGCCGCCGTGGGCTTGATGATGCGATCCTGGTCGTTTCGCAGGCATTGCCGTTGCTCCTTGTTGCGCATGAAGGAGGCGCGGCCGTTCTCCATACGGCTTGCGCCTGTTCTCGGCGACCGTGGTCGAGCGCCCCGACGCATCGCCGCCGGTGCTGTGTTCCAGGCGGCGCGCTCATGCCGCGGCCTCAGCCGAAGTGCTCTATCACCGGGCGCGTCTCGCCGCTCAGATTCTCCACCGCCGCCACCGCGGCGGCGCCGGCCTCATCGACATCCGCCTCGCTGCCGGCCAGGGTCAAGCGCCCGAAAGCGCCGACCGCGCGCACGTCGATGAGCGAAATGTTGGCAGCCTTCTCCGCTTGATTGGCCGCATAGACAATATAGCCCGCCGGATCGGTCTCGAGGATAAACATGCTCTGCCCCGGCAAGATCATGGAGCCGCGCCGGTTCTGGCGATTGATCAGTACGCTGTGGTCCGGCGTGATGGCGCGGATGATCTCCTTCCAGGCGACGCGGCACTTTTGCCGGTCCTCTTGCTTGGCGCCCATGTTCTGCAGCAGCATGCGGCCGGCCTCGAGCACGTCGCTCTGGTCGCGTTGATGAATCACCATGGAGCCGAAGGCGCGCTCTACCACCTGCTGCGCCAGGTGCACCCGGGTAGCCTTCAGGGCCATGTCGGTGAGGCGGTGCACGGCCATGCCGGGGGATACCTCGACCCACAGGCATGCATCGCCCGGGATCGGCAAAAAGCCTTGAGACACCGTGGCCATGTATTCGGCGAGCTGCGGTTGCAACGAGTCGATGAAGACGTAGGTCCTGAGTTTGATCATGCGGTATTGGCGCCGACGGCGAGGGATTGCGGTTGAGGCTGGAACGGCTGGATTGCCCATCACCGTTCGCGGTAGATCGCGTCGCCGACCTGAACGCCCCGGTGTCGTTAGCCGTTTATTATCCCGCATTCCGGGCAGTCCGTGGGTACGAACGCGACAGGCTGCGATCGGCGACCAAAACCCTCCTGTTGCTCGCTTCCAGTTTCCAGCGACGCTGGCACCTCAGCCAGTACCCTGTATCCGGCAAGTCTTCACCGCAGCGCGATGAGCCGTGTTCATCGAAATCGCACGCTATCGCTATCGCTATCGAAATCGAACATCCCCGAGAATTGCGAGATCGATCCCGATTTCGATCCCGATTTCGATCCCGAACCCGATTTCGATTTCGATTTCGATCAGGCTCGATTGTGCTGGACGCTAGAGGATTGACGCTCGGAATACCTGCCGGATATCGGGCTATGCAGCCCGAGCGTGCATTCCAGCCTCAGTCGCGCGGCGCGCCGGCGCGCGTGGCGTCCGGTACCTCGACCAGTTCACCGCTGCGCACGTCGTAGATGTAGCCGTAGACGGGGATGTCGTTGGGCACCAGCGGATGGTTGCGGATGCGGGTTACGTCCTCGACCACGCTCGCGGCATTGTCGCTGATGGTCAGCCAGTCGACATAGTTGCCCTCGGTGGAGCCCGGTCCGTCGCCGGAGTCGTGCCAGCCCGTGGCGTCGACGCTGGAGGTCTTGAGGCTACTGGCGAGCAGACCGCGCATGACCTCGTCGGTAAAAGTCTCCATGCCGCAGTCGGTGTGGTGGATGACGAACCACTCGCGGGTGCCCAGCAGCTTGTAGGAGATCACCAGCGAGCGGATCGCATCGTCGCTGGCGCGCCCGCCGGCGTTGCGGATGACGTGGGCGTCGCCTTCGCTCAGGCCCGCATATTTGGCCGGGTCAAGGCGCGCATCCATGCAGGTCAGGATCGCAAACTGCCGTGCCGGCGGCATCGCTAGGTCGCCCTTGTCGAAGCTCGAGGTGTAGGCGGCGTTGGCAGTAAGGACCTCTTCGAGGATTTGGCTCATCGCAGTTCTCCGGTGGTGTGATTGTAGGTATCGTGACGGCGCGGATGGCCCGCGCGCTGCGAGATAGTGCCACGATCGGCGGATTCCCGCCCGGCCGCGGCGCCAACGGAACCGCATCCGCCTTGCGCCGACCTTGAATTAGTGGTTGCTGATACCAGTTCCGAGGCCAGCAGAAGCCCCGTCGGCCAGCCTCTCGGCGCCGACTCCATCTAATGACTACATTCGCGCGCCCGCCAGGCTTGCCAAGGCGGCCGCAGACAACGGAGTTACCTATGTCCGAGTTGACCAAAGAAGCCATCGAAGCCGCCATCAAGGGATACGTCGAGCCGCATCTGGGGCGTGACCTGGTGTCCACCCACCTCGTCAAGAGCATCGAGATTGAAGGCGACCAGGTCAAGGTCAAGGTGATGCTCGGCTTCCCCGCCAAGGGCGTGGTCGCCGCCGTTGCCGCCGCGGTCAAGGAGAAGGTCGAGGCGGTGCCTGGGGTCGGCATGGCGCAGGTGGATGTCGACTGGGAGGTCAAGTCGCACTCGGTGCAGAAGTCGCTGAAGCCCATCGACAACATTAAAAACATCATTGCCGTCGCCTCCGGCAAGGGTGGCGTCGGCAAGTCCACGACCGCGGTCAATCTGGCGCTGGCGCTGTCGGTAGAGGGGGCTAAGGTCGGCATCCTCGACGCGGACATCTACGGCCCGTCCCAGCCGCGCATGCTCGGCATCACCGGCAAGCCGGAGTCCGCCGATGGCAAAAGCCTGGAGCCGATGAACAGCTATAACCTGCAGGCGATGTCGATCGGCTTCCTGATCGACGAGGAGACTCCGATGATCTGGCGCGGCCCGATGGTCACCCAGGCTTTAGAGCAGCTGCTCAACGATACCAACTGGTCCGACCTCGACTATCTGGTCATCGACCTGCCGCCAGGCACCGGTGATACGCAACTGACCCTCGCCCAGAAGGTGCCGGTGTCGGGTGCCGTCATCGTCACCACGCCCCAGGACATCGCGCTGTTAGACGCCCGCAAAGGTCTCAAGATGTTCCAAAAGGTGGAGGTGCCGGTGCTGGGCGTGGTGGAGAACATGAGTATCCACATCTGCTCCAACTGCGGCCATGAGGAGCACATCTTCGGCAAAGGCGGCGGCAGTTCGATGTCGGAGCAGTTCGGTATCGACCTGCTCGGGTCTCTGCCGCTGGACATCCACATCCGCGAAGAGACCGACAACGGCAAGCCCAGCGTCGTCGCCGATCCAGACTCTCGCATCAGCGAGATCTACCGCGAGATCGCGCGCAAGACCGCCGCCAAGCTGTCGTTGCAGGCCAAGGATTACGCCGCGAAATTCCCCCGGATCGTCATCCAGAACAACTGAGCCCAGCGAGGGCTCAGCGAGGATATTCGGTCTCCTTTGTCGAGCCGCCCCGGCGGCTCTCACTATTTCCGCTTGCCAAACGTGGTCTCTGACCCCATCCAGTTGTTGCGGTGCAGCATGGATGTTCCTAATATGCTTCAACGCTTATCGAGTAAACACGACTGAGGTATCCAACCGTGGCGGGCCAAGCAGTACGAGAGTCCATCCAGGGGCGGCCGTTCAACGACGTCTTGAACGAGCTGCATGCACACACCTTTTCCGGATCGCCGGGCGAGTCGGACCCCTTCACGCTCAGTGAATTGGAGCGCGAGTACATCGCCTTCGCCCTCGCGCTGTACTACCAATGCGATCACTGCCAGGTCTACCACGAGCGTGCCGTCGAGCGCATACGCGCCAAATCTGGCGTGGCGCCGTGGGGCTGGCGGGGAGAGTTCGTACGGGTCATCCTGTTCCTGCGAACCAGCAAGACCAACGTCTCACCGATGGAGTGGGACGGCTGGATGGAATCTTGGAGAGGCTTTGCCGGGCGTGTTCATCACCGGCATCCCGGCTTGGCTTGCTCTGTGGCCTATGCAGTCGGCATCGCCCGGGCCGATGAGCACCTCATGGACATGGCCTTCGAATCCCTGCGCGATCTGTACCCGGATGAACCGACGCTGCTCGGTGTCATCCGCGATATCGACCGGGTGGTGGTGTTCATGAAGGCTGCCACCTCAAAGAACCGCACCGACCCCATCGTCCGCCGACAACTCGCGACCCAAGGCATCCGGGTGTAAAGCGGGCGCCCTTGCGGGCAGACGAAGACGGCCGAGTGCAGACTGCCGAAATTTGGCAAGTCAGGGACTCCGCCCGTATCGGCCGACCCGGCGGCCGGCAGCTATGCAAGCAGCACGAGCAGCGGGCAGAGACGAAAGAATGGACCTAGATCCGGCACCTGGACCCGCTGTAGGGGCGACTTTAGTCGCACGGTCAATGCCTTGCGTGCGACTGAAGTATCTACGGAAGTCGGCAACCGATTGATTTAATAGCCCTGGCAACGGCAACTGCCGAACCTAGGATGAGCCGTAGCGGATGCGCACGTCGTCAACGAAGCGCCTAGTGCCCGCGATGGTGAAGCGACTGCTCGCGCGGTCGCTGTCGCGCCGACGGTGATGCCGTCCTGTCTCGGAGGACACCAAGACGGGAATTCGCCAGCGTTTGAACGGTCAGCTGAAAGCAGTATCCGCAACGCGAGTCCCCGTCATGCCGAACGCAAGCCCCCGCCCGACCACCTTCCTGGTCTTCCCCCTCCTGTCGCTGCTGTTAGCTTCCATCTTGACCCCCGTCTGGGCCGAAGGACGGAGCTTGACTATCGGTATCAACCACCCAGCCGCGACGGTATCGGCAAGATCTACCTCGGCCGGGAGATTTCCCAGGTCATGGGCCACCGCGGCGCACGCTGGCTCGAGCGCAAGACGCGCGCGAATGAAGAACGCCCCGATCGTGTCATCGATGCCATGGCCCTGGCTGCCGATGCCGAGGTGGCCGATATCGGCGCCGGCACCGGCTACTTCAGTGTGCGTCTGGCACGTGCGGTGCCTGAAGGCCAGGTCTTCGCCGTCGACATCCAGGCTGAGATGCTCGCGCTGCTGCAAGCGCGCATTGATCGCGAGGGTTTGCAGAACGTCACCCTCGTGCAGGGCCGCGAGGACGATCCGGGCCTTGCGCCGGACAGCCTCGATGCAGCACTCTTGGTCGACGCCTACCACGAGTTTGCGTACCCCTACGAGATGATGCGCGCCCTGGTCTCGGCGCTGCGCCCCGGCGGGCGGGTGGTACTGATCGAATACCGGGGTGAAGATCCAAGCGTGCCGATCAAGCCGCTGCACAAGATGACCGAGGCGCAGGCGATCCTGGAGATGGAAGCGGTCGGGCTCGCGCACAAACGAACCCTCACGACGTTGCCGACCCAGCACATCCTGATCTTCAAGAAGCCGGGCGCGTCTTGAGCGAGTGCCCACTCGGCGCTCGGATCATCCCCGACGAGGAGTCGATTCGTGTTGGGACGGGCCGCCGCCGCGGCGACCCCTGTATACTCGTGGGCTTCCAGTTACCGACAGTATCCGAGCACAGAATCCGTACCCGTGTCACGAAAGCCTTCCAAGAACAAAGCGGCTGCCAAGGCCAAACCGGAGCTCGCGCAACTCAAGGCCGTCGAACGCCTTTTGGAGCAAGAGGACTATAAAGCGGCCGTTAGGCGCATCAAGCCCTTGGTGCAGCGGTTCCCGAATCACGGCGGACTGCGCCGGTCGCTGCTGGAGGCGTTGCAAGCCGCGGAGGGACCGAGTGCAGCGGGCCTTGCCGCATTCGCATGGGCAGAACAGCGACGCAACAGTCTGGTCGCGCAGGAGGCGCTGCTGTACTACGCGGCGGAGCTCTATCTGCCCGCCCTTTTGAGTCGCACCGCCCGCCAAGCCAAGGAACTGGGCGGCGACGTGCAAGGCAGAGTACCCGATGCGACGGAACTGGCGGAGATCAGTCTCGAGATCTTGGGCCCAGGCTCAAGCGTCGAGGACTTGGAGCGCTTTGAGATCGGTCAACTGCACCTGACCGGGCAGGACCTGCAGGGCACATTGCGCTGGCTGGATGGCCTGGAGCAATCCCCGGCGCGCAACAATTGCGCCGTGGCCCTGTTTCACCTGCAGCGCATCGATGAGGCGCTTGCCATCTTCATGGACGTCTGGCAAGCGCACCCGGAGGACCTTTTCGCGCTGAGCTGGGCCGTCCAGCTGCGGCTCTATCGCGGTGACGAAAGCGGTGCCAACGGCCTCTGCATGCCGCTGGCCGCCGGTGTGCCGATCCGTCTGGACCACGCCCTGCCACAGCTGCAAACGCTGCTGTTGATGCAGCAGAACGAGCCTGCGCTCCAGGCCTTCCGTGCGGCACTGGATCGTGGTTGGGACGACGACGTCACCGAGCGGGCCCGTGCCATGCTGCGCCACTACGGCGCCTGCGCGGCATGCCGCCTCGGGCAGCGCAGCGAGGCACGCCGCCTCTGGCGCGAGGCACTGGACATCGACCCCGATCTCCAGGTGGCACAGGCCAATCTCAGCGCGCTGGAGCAGGCTGTCGCGCCACCCGCATTCCCCCAAGCATTGGCGGTTGAGACGCTCTTTCCCTTGCAGGTCATCTCGATCCTGCGCGAGCTTAAGAAGGATGCCCCATTGGATGCAGTCGACGCATCCAATGCCTATCTCGAGGCCGCCTACAGGAGCGGCGACGAGGTGGTGCGTGCGGTGGCCAGCTTACCCCTCAAGTTTCGCGCTGGACAGGGCGATAAAGATGCCGTCCAGCGCCTGATGGCCTTCGCGCGTCTTCCGATCGGCAACAAATACGAGCGTTTCGACTACCTCAAGTTTCTTCGCCAGCAGGACTTGCTGAACGGTGAAGAGCCCGTGGAGGTTTGGGTTGACGATGGCCTGACCGAGGTGAGGTTGTTGAGCACCATCGTCGACCGCGAACCGGCATTGAGCGGTTTGCCGGAGGATCTCGATACGTTGCTCAGCAAATCCATCGAGCTGATGCAGGAAGAGCGCATCGACGAGGCAGAGCCGTTGCTGAAACGCCTGCTCGAACGCGTCCCCGGACACCCGGTCGCGACCAGCAACCTGGCCTCTCTGCGCCAGATGCAGGGTCGGCACGAAGAGGTGCGGCCGTTGCTCCGCCAAGTGGCGGCCGAGCACCCGGACTATCTGTATGGTCGCTGCAACCTGGCGCGTCTGCTGATCCTGGACGGCGAGCTCGACGAGGCGCAGGATCTGCTGCATGGACTCGCCGAGCGCGAGCGAATGCACGTCAGTGACATGTTCACCTTGTACGCCACCTTGGCCATGCTGCACATGGCGAAAGGGGATGACACAACCGCGCAGCGCTTTCTCACCAGCCTAGAGCCGCAGGTCGAGAGCGAGGACGATGAACGTCGCATGGCGCAGGCCAGAGCGCTCGTCCATCGGGCCATGCCCAAGGGCACGTTCGAGTCGATCCTAAAGCGTTTGGTGAATTCGCCGCCGCGGCCACACAGACGCCGTCGCTGATGCCGGCGCCGCCATGATATTGCGGCTGACGTCGCGATTCGGCTGACGTCTTCTTCGTCGTTTACCGGCGCCCGGTTGTCTCTGAATCCCACCCGCCCGCTACGCTCAAAGTCGAGTACCGATTCAAAGTCACGCGATGAGCCCACGACGCAAGCAGTTCCTGGCGCGCCCCTACCAGGACAAGGCCGTCAGGGAGGTGCTCTCCCTCTACGACGACGGTGCGCGCAAGATGTTGCTGCACCTGCCCACGGGGGCGGGCAAGACGATCATCGCGACGCTGATCATCGAGCGGCTACTGCCGCTGATCGACGCGGGCAAGGTCCTGTTCATCGCCCACCGCAGGGAGCTCCTGGACCAGACCGCCGAGAAGCTCAAACAGCATCTTCCGGGACTTGCGATCAGCATCGATCAGGGAGCGCGGCGCGCCGACCCGGCCGCGCAGGTGATCATTGCCTCGATCCAGTCGTTGAGCAAGCGCCGGCAGGCGTATCGGCCAGAACTGTTCTCGGTGATCGTCTGCGACGAGTGTCACCGGGCGCTGGCCCCGAGCTGGATCGAGGTCATCGAGCACTTCAACGACGAGCGCGACGGCGACGCCCTGCTGCTCGGGATGACCGCGACACCGCGCCGCACGGATGGGCGTTCCGCGTTGGACCTCTTCGACCTGGTGGCCTACGAGATCGCCAAGCCGGAGCTGCAGGACCTCGGCTACCTGGTGCCGATCCAGTATTGGGGCGTAAAGGCCGCGCTCAGCCTGGACCAGGTCAAGCGCTCCGGGGGCGATTTCCAGGGCGGCGCCTTGTCCGCGGTGATGGATACGCCGCAAGTTAGAGCGCTCACCCTGCGCGCGTGGGAGGACAAGGCAAAGGGCCGCAAGACACTCGCCTTCTGCGCGAGCGTGCGACACGCGCACCGGCTTGCCGCGGATTTCGCTGCGCGGGGCTACCGCACGGAGGTCCTAGACGGCCGCACCCGCAACCGCGACGAGATCCTCGACCGGTTTCGTCGCGGCGCTATCGAGCTGCTCCTCAACTACGGCGTATTAACGGAGGGGTTCGACGACCCGAGTATCCAGTGTGTCCTGTTGGCACGGCCGACCACCTCGCCGCTGGTCTACAACCAGTGCCTGGGCCGAGGGCTGCGTCCGGCGCCGAACAAGCCCCATTGCACGGTGATCGACATCGTCGATCGATCGACGCACCAGCTGCAGTATGGTGTCAGCGAGCTCGCCGACTTGCCGCGCGGCTGGAGCAGTCGGGGGCGCGATCCGTTCCGCGAGGCGCGGGCCATCGCGCAGGTCCAGGTGACGGACCCAACTGCCTTCTTGGCGATCAAGCAGGCAACCAGCCTGGAGGAGATTCAAGACCTGCTGATGGCGCTGCCCGTGGAGGTCGTGGTTGCCGGCCTGGATGGTGAGCCGGTGCCGCGCTACGCCGTGGAGCAGTCCAGCTGCGACGCGGCACACGCCGAGAGCCGCATCCGGGACCTGCTCAAGCAGGCGGGTGCGGTGGCCACCAAGCTGACCGTCTCGCCCCCTGGTGATGGCGAACGCGGTCAGATCGAAA
>CAVOSE010000013.1:0-93591 GCA_963698775.1 uncultured Gammaproteobacteria bacterium | reverse complement strand
CAACGGTTGAGACGACAACGGATGGCAAGGACCAAGAAGAACGACAACGCCGGTGCCAACCTCGGCTTCGAGGCCCAACTCTGGGCCACCGCCGACAAGCTGCGCGGCAACATGGAGCCCAGCGACTACAAGCACGTCGCGCTTGGGCTGATCTTTCTGAAGTACATCTCCGACGCCTTCGAGGCCAAGCGCGAGCACCTGCTGCGCGATGCCGCCGATCCCGACAGCCTCTGCTAAGTCAAGGAAGAGGCTGGCCGCTACGCCATCGCCGAAGACCGCGACGAGTACATGGCCGAGAACGTCTTCTGGGCGCCCAAGGAGGCGCGCTGGTCATACCTTCAGGCCAACGCCAAACAGCCCGGTATCGGCAAGCTCATCGACGACGCGATGCTCGCGTTGGAGGCGGCCAACCCGCCGCTGAAGGGCGTGCTGCCGAAGGATTACGCCCGCCCGGCGCTGAACAAGGTCATGCTCGGCGAGCTGATCGATCTGATCAGCGGCATCGCGATGAACGAGCAGGCAGACCGCTCCAAAGACATCCTCGGGCGTGTCTACGAGTATTTCCTGGGCAGCTTCGCCGGTGCCGAGGGCAAACGTGGCGGCGAGTTCTACACCCCGAGCTCCGTGGTGCGGCTGCTGGTGGCGATGCTCGGACCCTACAAGGGCCCGGTCTACGACCCCTGCTGCGGCTCCGGCGGCATGTTCGTGCAGTCCGAACCCTTCGTCGAAGAGCACGGCGGGCGGCTCGGCGACATCGCCATCTACGGGCAGGAGGGCAACTACGTCACCTGGCGGCTGGCGAAGATGAACCTGGCGGTGCGCGGCATCGACGCCGACATCCAGTGGAACAACGAGGGCAGCTTCCACAAGGACGCATTGGCCGCCCTCAAGGCCGACTTCATCCTCGCCAATCCGCCGTCCAACATCTCCGACTGGGGCGGGGAGCGCCTGCGCGAAGACCTGCGCTGGAAGTACGGCGCACCGCCGGTCGGTAACGCCAACCACGCGTGGCTGCAACACATCCTGCACCACATCGGCCCCACCGCGGCACCGCAGGCGTGGTGCTGGCCAACGGCTCCATGTCCACGGCGCAGTCCGGCGAGGGCGACGGGGTGCCGTTCGTGGAACGGTTCGCGGGACTGACCGCGAAGCTGGACGAGCAGATGGCCGAAGGGGAAGCGCTCGCGGCTCTGATTCGTTGTTCGGGATCGAGCAGATCCCGAGCATGCAGCAGATTCGCAACCTGCTCGATCCGGTTTCCCCTACCCATGTCGCGCCGTTGTTGATGGACCTGGTGGAGCCGATCGTGGCCGACGGTGGATTGGCCTCGCACCGGGTGCTCGACGGGCGGCTGCTGGTGGCACCCGACGGCACCGAACACCATTGCTCGGAGGCGATTCACTGCCCGCAGTGCTCCACACGCACGTTGGCCAATGGCAAGACACAGTCCTACCATACGGCGGTCACGCCGGTGATCGTCGCCCCCGGGCAAAAGACGGTCCTGCCCTTGGCCCCGGAGTTCGTCGTGCCGCAGGACGGACAGGCCAAACAAGATTGCGAACTCAATGCAGGCACGCGTTGGCTGCAACGCTGGGGTACGCAACTGAAGGCGTGGCGCACCACCGTGCTGGGCGATGATCTGTACTGCCATCAGCCGTTCTGCGAGCAGGTCTTGGCGCAGGGCTGTGAGTTCCTCTTCGTCTGTCAGCCGGGCTCCCATACGCTGCTCTATGAGTGGGTGGCCGATTTCGCGCGCACCGGCGAGGTGGCCACCCGGGTCAAGACCCGTTGGAACGGCAAGCAGCGTTTGACCGATACCTATCGCTGGCTCAACGGTCTGCCGCTGCGCGACGGCGACGATGCCCTGAAAGTCGGCTGGTGCGAGCTGAGCACGACCGATGCCGAGGGCAACGTGCTCTACCGCAATGCCTGGGCCAGCTCCGTGCCGATTACTTGGGACAACGTCGTCGCGATCGTCGCCGCGGGGCGCAGCCGCTGGAAGATCGAGAACGAAAACAACAATACGCTCAAGACCAAGGGCTATCGCTTCGAGCACAACTACGGCCACGGCCAACAGCATCTGGCCAACCTGCTCGCGAGCCTCATCCTGCTGGCGTTTCTCGCCCACACACTGCTCGATCTGTACGATCAACGCTATCAGCGCGTGCGCGCACAACTACCGTCGCGGCGCACCTTCTTCGAACACCTGCGGGCGCTGACGTTCTACTTCCCCTTCGACAGCTGGGAGCACCTGTTCGACACGATGATCGATGCCCTGCAGCCCGCACAATCACCGCCACGTCGCCGCGCTAGCAAGCGGTAGGGGCAAATTTGGAATTGCTAATGATCGGCAGTCAACAGCATCTTCGGGGTTCCATGGTGGTAACGGGGATCGAGGAGGGGAGCGCATAGGCGGGCGCGCGCGTTGCCGATCAACGCCCGCATGAACACCCGCGGGCGTGTGCGAACGGTCGCTGTAGCCGGCACGGGTGCCGCGAAAGCCGCGGCTCTCGCTGACCTGCAGCCAATTGGCTGCGCGGTAGCTGGTGCCGTGGAAGAAACGCGGATCGACAAAGGTCTCCGACAACCACTGCGGGTGGCCAAAGCGCGCCTGCCAATCGGCGCTGACCCGCCGCTCACACGGCGACAGCACGCGCGAGGCAAGAATCGGGAAGTGCGCCCCGGGCAAGATTGAGAAAGCGCACGTTGTTGCCGATCAGATGCAGGCGATCGTACTGGTAGCGCCGATCCCAGCCGATCCAGCGGTCGCGCGCCGCGCACTTCCACGCCGCCGCGCCCACCACCAGCAACGCCAACCACTGCTCCCACCAGGTGGTCACGTACCAGATCGTATGGCCGGTCTTTGGCGCTGCCCCCAGGTAGTGATGCGCATCGAGCAAGCCTTTGAATCGCAGGTCAATTTTCGCGCGCGACCGGCCGCAGCATGATCTCGTGCAGGTCCCAGCGGCTCTCTCACACTACGATCTTGCCCCGCAAGAGGCCCCGAGCAGGAAGGGATGTTCAGATCCGCGGGCAAAATGCCGTCCCGGCGGTGGGTCAGCAGATAGAACGGTTCCGCTCTGAGTTCGTGGTGGAAAGACGTAGAATCGGTGCATCGAACCGGTGTAGACTCTGTGTAGGAGCGGTTGACAAAAATCGTGGATTGTCGAGATTCTCAGCCAAGTAAGCCGAGAGCCGTACGTCGATCTAACCTAAATTAATTTCTTAATGAAGCTCTTAGGAGGATTCAACGATGACGAAGTCACTAGTTTCCCGCACCATCGCCGTGTGTGCGTTGCTTGCCGGTACGCAACTGGTCCAAGCGGCCTGCGATGACACTGAGGACTGGTGTTTGCGTGACAGTTACGGCATAGCGGGAGTCGAAAATTCGGGCACCGAGTTTGCGCTCTGGCTCACGCCAACGCTAGATGTTCCCCTCCTCGGCTCAATTGTGGGTTTTGCCGACATCTCGCCGGACATTCTCCCCCCCAACGGGGCGCTGTGCCCGGTATCGGGTGAGTACGTCGAGGTTGACGATACGACCAATCCCAATATCGTCAAAGTCAGGGTGGGCTTGACGTCAAGTTGCTTCTGCAAGGATGGTGTCAATCCATCCATGCGAACAATGTTCCTGCGCGTTAACAAGAACACCCTGAATTTGCCACCCAATCAAAACCCTCCGATGAACTTGGACGCACATGCCTGGCGCTGTGATGGCACCACGGATGCATTGTTGGGGGGGGAGATCGCCCCGAGCATCACGCCATCGACAACCCCAGCCACTACGCCGGACGTGGAAGTCGTCAGCCCTTGATTTAGATCGACTCATCTCCTCGGAGAGGCGTGTTTGCGCTCGTGATACCCGGCGGGTCGATCCTTTACCGCCGGGTTATCCGAATGGGGTATCCTCTTGTGCTCGGGTTCGCCCTGCGGTCCCTGCCTCGCCCAACCGCCCGTTGGTCTGCCGAACATGTCTGCGCCCACAAGTGGCTTAACTGCGTCTCGGATGCGACCTTCAATGGTCTGCGCAGTTTCGGGACTAGCGCCGATGGGGCAATACACGTGCCTACGACTACTCTGGACTACGCACCATCGCTTCACTCTCTATAGACGGAGCGGTAACCTCCGACGGCGATTGGCGCCGTCGGACGGGTTCGCTTAGACGCTGTGCGGGGACCGCGCAGATGCTCGTGGCTCAGGGTTTGATGTAGGTAAAGCCCTTGCCCTGCAACTTGGCGAGTTCGGCAACGCCGCTGGGGACGATGTCGGCCTGATCGGTGTCGTAGAGGGCGTCCATCGGCACGTTGCGGCCCTTAAGGGTATTGGCGCAGACGTTGAAGCTGACCCCCTGCTCTTTCAGACCGGCGATGCGCGCCTGCATCTCGTCGTTGGCATTGGCCTCCTTCATCTTTGTCCCTTCCAGCGCGTCCGGGTACATCAGCATGGCAACGCCGTTACCGTGCAGCACAACCCGCAGTTCCAGGTTCTCGGCGCCGACGGCGTTAATGTGGTTTTGCACGTTGCGCAGGGCCGCTGTCTGTTCCTTGGGTCCATAGTAGTTGACGTGGTAGACGACTTTCTGTTTGTCGTAGCCGCTGTCTTCGGCCAGTGCCGTGGTAGCAGTGCCGAGGGCCAGAAAAGCCGCAAGGAGTAACGTGATCAGGGGGAAAGATGCGCGTGTCATCAGCATACCTCGTGGTGGTAGTTGGTCTGTTGTAGGTCTCTCGTCGATGTGCAAGCGCGGTCGCATCCGCCTCGCGACCGAAGAGATATCGGCGCTTTCGCCCCGGCGCAAGTGTTGCCTTGGCTAACATGCGCGGATCGACCCTCGGGCTTGCACCCGGAGGTCCGCGGATGCGGCGCCTTCCGCGCGGACCGGATCCCGGGATACCGGATCAAAGCACCGCTTTCAGGCGAAGGAGCTTGAAGCCCTTGCCCGAGTACCAGCGCCGACAACCCGATCGGTTTCGCGTTAGCATGCGGCGCGGTCCTACTCCGCTGGTCCCGCCCGACGGAGTCGCGCGCGGTGGGACTTGGCATGTGCCGATCAAACCCAACAGGATTTCGAACCGATGACCAAGTCCGCCGATGGAGCCGTCTCCGACCCCACCGACATTGCCACGGGGGGCGGCGACCGCCCTCCGCCCGTAACCGGCGGACCCTGGAGCCGGGCGCTGGCGGCGCTGCGCGACCGGCGGGTCGTGACCATGCTGTTCCTGGGCTTTTCCGCCGGCATTCCGCTGTTGCTGATCTTCTCGTCGCTGTCGCTGTGGCTGCGCGAGGCCGGCGTCGAGCGCAACGCGGTCACCTTTTTCAGTTGGGCCGCGCTCGGCTATTCGTTCAAGTTCGTCTGGGCGCCGTTGGTGGATCGGTTACCGCTGCCCTGGCTGACGGCGCGCTATGGACGTCGGCGCGGTTGGCTGTTGCTGGCGCAGGTCAGCATCATCACGGCGATTGCGCTGATGGCATCAGTGGACCCGGCCGCCGGGCCGGACTATCTGGTGCGCATGGCGCTGGCGGCGGTCATGTTGGGCTTTTCCGCCGCGACCCAGGATATCTGTATCGATGCCTACCGCATCGAGTCGGGCCCGCCGCGGATGCAGGCGATCATGTCGTCGGCCTATATCGCCGGTTACCGCATCGGCATGGTCACCAGCGGGGCCGGGGCGCTGTTCTTGGCGTCGCTGTTCCTGTCCTCCCCGGGCAACTATTCCTTTGCCGCCTGGAGCCTGACCTACATGATCATGGCCGGCACCATGTTGGTCGGCGTGGTCACGACGCTGGTGGTGCGCGAGCCGGAGGTGGAGCGCCGCGCGGACTATCAATACGCGGGCGCGGACTATGCGCGGCTCGTGGCCGTGTTCTTGTGTTCGGCGGCGGCCTTCGCCGGCAGCTTTTTTGTCAGTAGCGGAGCGTTTGGCGCCGCGAGCGAAGCCGTCGGAGGCGGTGCGCTCACCGCCTTCCTGCTGGAGGCCGTGCATTTCGCGCTGGCGATCGCCTGTGCCGTCGCGATCGGTTGGTCGCTGGTTGCGGCCGGCCTGGTGAACAAGGCGATGGCGCGGGACACCTGGGTGGCGCCGGTATTGGATTTCTTCCGCCGCTATGGACTCGGCACCGCCGTGCTGCTGCTGGCGCTGATCGGGCTGTACCGGATTTCGGACATCGTGCTCGGCGTCATCGCCAATGTGTTTTATCAAGATCTGGGTTTTTCCAAGCCGCAGATTGCCAAGGCGGTGAACACCTTCGGTGTGATCGTCAGCATCGCCGGCGGCTTCCTTGGTGGCCTGTTGGCGACCCGTTTCGGCGTCATGCGTATCCTGATGTTGGGCGCGGGTCTGTCGGCGGCCACCAATCTGTTGTTCGTCGCGCTCGCCTATGCGGGGCACAACGTGCCGCTGATGTATCTGACCGTGGCCGCGGACAACCTGGCCGCAGGACTGGCCAGTGCGGCCTTCGTCGCCTTCTTGTCGAGTCTGACCAATGTTTCCTTCACGGCCGTGCAGTACGCCATCTTCAGCTCGCTGATGACGCTGTTGCCCAAGGTGCTCGGCGGCTACTCCGGCTCCATTGTCGACGGCGTCGGCTATCCGGGGTTCTTTATCTTCACCACGCTGATCGGCGTGCCGGTATTGCTGCTGGTGTGGCTGGCGGGCCGCAAGTTGGCGTTGCGCGAGGCCAGCTGATTTCAGCAGGGTTGCCGCCGATACCGGAAACTCGGCGCGCAGGTAACTGACGCGGCGGCCCAGTGCGCCCGGGCGGCTTTAGTTCATCATATCGACCTCGACGTCGCGGGCGTGCAGGGCGTCCATGCGCGCCTGCAGGAAGCGCTGGAAACTGGGTTCGTATTCGTAGAAGCGGGTGGCAACGTAATCCAGCGCGCCGTGGATGTGAAAGCCTTTCAGATACGCCTCGGTGCGGAAGACCTCGCGGCCGACATTGTCGAAAAACACCAGACTTGGCGTGTATTGGATGCCGAGTTTCGCGGCCCAGTCGCGAACGGTCGTCTCCTCGCCGCTGGGCGTCTGGATCGGCGCATCCGACCAGGTGTCGAGGATGACGCCGTCGAAATTGCTAAGCGCAAAGGCCACCGGCTCGCGTCTCAGGATGTCTTGATGCAGCTCGTCGCAGGCGGCACACACCGGTTGTTCGAACATCACCACCAGCGGGCGCTCGGATTCCGCGCGGTTGTCCGCCAGCCGATAGGGCGCGCTGAGGAATCCGCCCTCTTGGTGCAGCTTGCCGCTGGCCGCCTCGGGCGCCTGGGCGCGGTAGAAGGCTTGAAACGACTCGCCTGTCTGTTCCCGCTTCGCGGCGACATAGCGCAGTCCCTGATGGAACTGGTGCGGCGGGAAATAGCCGTCGATGCGCAGCACGGTGTTGGCGTTTTCGTCGAGTAGCAGCATGGTCGGCGTGTATTGAACGCCGAGCGCGGCGGCGAATGCCTTCTCGGTGGTGAGCTCGCCCTCGGTGTCGGTCACGTCGCGGTCGCCCCACAGGTTGATGGCAATGACCTCGAAGTGCTCGCGGGCCGTAGCGCTGATGTCGCGGTCGCCGAAGTTGTCCTGTAACAGCTTGACGCAGTAGGGGCAGCCATCCTGATAGAAATACAGGATCACGCGCTTGCCGGCCTGTGCGCCCTCCGCCACGTCTTCGCGGATGTCCAGGAAGGAATTCTTGAACCAGGCAGGTTTCGCCTCGTAGCCCGGGTTTTGCAACTCGGTCAAGGTCTCCTCATCGCCGGCGGCGAGGGCCAGTGCGGGTAGGCAGAGCGCAAGGATTCGCAGTCGCAGAAAAAGCCGATTCATTGATGATCACCGTCTTGTTATCGTGTGCCAAGGATGGGGATCCGCGAGAGTTGTACAAAGCGGCGGCGGTGATCGCGGTTGTTTGCCGTCGTTGACATACGCCGATCACAGTCGAGCCGGGGAAGTGGCTCGGTCGAAGGGCTCACGGGCCGAACGCCTCAGGACTTCTTCAGCGGCGTGAACTGCACGGGATGCTGTTTGATGTATTCCTGTTCGAAGTCGAGTTCGATATTGAAGCCCTCGTCCTGTTCGCGGACCTTGATCTGTTTCAGATCTGGAAGGCGCACCGCGAGCCAGGTGCACATGGCCGCGGCCTGGGCCTCTTGATCGGACTTGATGGCATGGACCAGATTCGCGGCGACGAACTGTGCTCTCTGTCCCAGGTCCGGCTTGCGAATCCGATGACCGTCGATGTCGATACCTTCAGCGTCCATCTTGTCGTCCATCTTGTCCAGGTAGGACCCTTGATAGCCCGGTAGTGGCCTAGAGCGGTCATACTCCAACTGCGCGATGCCGTTCAGCAGAACCGCCATAATTCTGGTCGTTGGTGGGGTGTTCATGGGGCTTCTGATAATGATGTTGTGCGACTTAACAATTGCCGAGGGAATGATCTCGGAAAGCGGATGGCCGTGCAAATGGCGATCACCGCTTGCCGCAACGGTCGGGTCAAGCTGGTCGGATGAGTCTCGATGCGAGCCGGTTCGGTAGGTTAGACGGCAGCCGGACGTTGCCTGCGGGCTGGAGGTTGCGAGCATAATCCCGAGCCGGCGTATGCTTATGAGATCTACTCAAAGAGCGCGAATTGCAAGGAGATCCGATTGTGAAAGCCCAGCATTTCAAATTTCGAGGCCTGGTTGCCCTTCCGTTGGTCAGTCTCGGTCTTTTCCCGATCACGGAGACAGTCATGGCCCAGGCCGACCAGCAATCCACTGATACAGCCCAGAGTCAGATCGGGGACACGACGGAGCCTGTCGCGACCGAGACGTTGCCACCAGAGTTTCGCAGCACACTGGACGATCAACAGGGCGTCGCTGTCACGTCTACAACGACGAACCTGGCGCTGGTAAAGGACCGCCGCGTCGTGACATTGCCGACCGCGTTGGCCGACGGACGCGTGGCGTTGGCGTTTCGCGATGTCAGTGCCCGCATCCGACCGGAGACGGCGCTGCTGCGAGATGTCGACGGCGGCGGTCTGACGGTGATCGAGCAGAACTTCGATTTCGATCTATTGACACCCGCCAAGTTGTTGGAAAAGTACGTTGGCCGTGAGGTCGGGCTGGTCACCACGCATCCCACCACCGGCGAACAGACCGAGGAGCGGGCCACGGTGCTGGCAGCCAGCAACGGCGTGGTGTTGCGCATTGGCGACCGCATCGAGACCGGCGGTTTCGATCAGGCGGCCGGGGGGCAGCCGGTGGGCCTCGGCGGGCGCATCGTCTATCGCGACATCCCCACCAATCTGCGTGACCGCCCCACGTTGGTGCTGACCCTGAATCCGAACCAGCAGCCAAACCAGCAGCCGAGCCAGCCGGGGAACGCCGTCGCACGGACGCTGGAACTGAGCTACCTCACCGGCGGCCTGAGCTGGCAGGCGGACTATGTCGGCGAACTCGGCCCGGACGAGACACGGCTCGATCTAACCGGCTGGGTCACGCTGGAGAACCGCAGTGGCACCAGCTATCGCAACGCCCGGCTGCAGCTAGTGGCAGGTGATGTCAACCAGGTGCAGGAACAGATGCCGATGATGCGCATGGCGGATGCACCGATGGCCATGGCCTCGGCGCCTCCGCCGATGTCGGAAGAGTCCCTGTTCGAGTACCACCTCTACACCCTCGGCTTTCCGACCACCATCGCCGACAACCAGTCAAAGCAGGTCTCGCTGCTGAATGCGCCCGATGTGCAGGTGGACAAGGAGCTCCTGATTACCGGCAACCAGGCCGGTTTTCGCCAGGCCCTACGCGGCATTACCGAGAATCTGGACGTCAACGCCCACCTGACGCTGCGCAACGATGAGGCCTCCAACCTCGGCATGCCGTTACCCGAGGGCGTGGTGCGTATCTACAAACGCGACTCCGCCGGCAATACCCAGTTCATCGGCGAGGACCGCATCGACCACACCCCGAAGAATGAGACAGTGCGCCTGCTGCTGGGCAAGTCCTTCGACGTCACCGCCGAGAAGAAGCAGACCGAGTTCAGCAAACGCTCCGGTACCGGCCCCTGGCAGTACGAATTCGAGAGCGCCTTCGACATCGAGATCAGGAACGCCAAGTCGGAGCCCCAGCGCGTAACGCTGCGCGAGACCATCGGCGGCGATTGGACGATGCTCAGCGAAAGCGCCCCCCACGAAAAGGTCAACGCCCAGACCGCGCAATGGCGGCTCGAGGTCCCCGCCGAGGGCAAGACACAGCTGAGCTATCGGGTGCGAGTGCGGTTCTGAGGCCCTGCCGCGGGTCGGGTCCGGCCCGCGGATTGGCGAAGCTGAAAACCAGCGGTGGACATCGTCCGCCGGCGTGCTTTGTGAGCCGTCGGTCGAGAAGGTTCCGCACGTTTGCTTGAGGTGCGTCAATTTCTGGCGCGGGTTATCGATTGACCCCTGCCCAAGAACCAATAATCGCCTTGCGCGCACCGCTTCGGTTCGTTCATCATCCGCTGCCGCACCATCACGGCACGCTGCCACGCACGACCCATAGACCCTGGTCGATGTTAAAAATCGAAACAATCGATTTTGCTCTAGGGGTTTCCGCGGTGTAGTGTTGCGCACCGAATTTCCACGGCTTCAGCCTTGGTTTTCCGAGCAGGCGAAGCAGACGCAGAACAGACCCACAGGAGCTGAGTATGAGCGTAAAGACCTACGACGCCGGTGTTAAAGAATACCGGGACATGTATTGGACGCCGGACTACGTTCCGCTGGACACCGACCTGCTGGCCTGCTTCAAGGTCACCGGACAGCCCGGCGTACCACGCGAAGAGGTTGCCGCCGCCGTCGCCGCTGAGTCCTCCACCGGTACCTGGTCCACGGTGTGGTCCGAGCTCCTGACCGACCTCGAGTATTACAAGGGCCGCGCCTATCGCATCGAAGACGTGCCGGGCGACAGCGAGTCGTTCTACGCCTTCGTTGCCTACCCGATCGACCTGTTCGAAGAGGGTTCTATCGTCAACGTACTGACCTCGTTGGTCGGTAACGTCTTCGGCTTCAAGGCCCTGCGCCACCTGCGCCTGGAAGACCTTCGCTTCCCGATTGCCTATATCAAGACCTGCGGTGGTCCGCCGGCCGGCATCCAGCTTGAGCGCGACCGGCTGAACAAGTACGGCCGTCCGATGCTAGGTGCAACGATCAAGCCGAAGTTGGGCCTGTCCGCCAAGAACTACGGTCGCGCCGTTTACGAGTGCCTGCGCGGCGGTCTGGACATGACCAAGGACGACGAGAACGTCAACTCCCAGCCCTTCATGCGCTGGCGGGACCGCTTCGAGTTCGTCGGCGAGGCCATCCAAAAGGCGCAAGCCGAGACCGGTGAGCGCAAGGGTCACTACCTGAACGTCACCGCGGCCACGCCGGAAGAGATGTACAAGCGTGCCGAGTTCGCCAAGGAAGTCGGCTCGCCGATCATGATGCACGACTTCTTGACCGGTGGCTTCACCGCCAACACCGGCCTGGCCAACTGGTGCCGCGAAAACGGCATGCTGCTGCACATCCACCGTGCGATGCACGCCGTCATCGACCGTCATCCCAAGCACGGTATCCACTTCCGCGTGCTGGCCAAGTGCCTGCGTCTGTCCGGCGGTGACCACCTGCACACCGGCACCGTCGTCGGCAAGCTGGAGGGCGACCGTCAGTCCACGCTCGGTTTCGTCGATCAGCTGCGCGAGTCCTTCGTGCCGGAAGACCGCTCGCGCGGCGTCTTCTTCGATCAGGACTGGGGCTCCATGCCCGGCGTCTTCGCCGTCGCCTCCGGTGGCATCCACGTCTGGCACATGCCGGCGCTGGTGACCATCTTCGGCGACGACTCCATGCTGCAGTTCGGCGGTGGCACCCAGGGCCATCCTTGGGGCAACGCCGCTGGCGCCTGCGCCAACCGCGTCGCGCTGGAGGCCTCGGTCAAGGCCCGCAACGAGGGACGCGAGATCGAGAAGGAGGCCCGCGACATCCTCACCGAGGCGGCTCAGCACAGCCCAGAGCTGGCGATCGCGATGGAGACCTGGAAAGAGATCAAGTTCGAGTTCGATACCGTCGACAAGCTCGATGTGAAGTGAACCGGGACCAAGTGACGAGTGCCTCGGCGCTCGTCATTGCGCCCCAGATCTCGAACAAGATCTCGACCCAGATTTTCCGACGAAGCAGATTCAGGAGACCCGCAACATGCCTTTCCAAAGCACCACCGGCGACTACCAGACCAAAGTAACGCTGGAGACCTTCGGCTTTTTGCCGCCGTTTTCGCAGCAGGAGATCTACGACCAGATCGCCTACATCATCGCCCAGGGCTGGACTCCAGCCATCGAGCACGTTCATCCCAAGGGCGCGATGGACGACTACTGGACGATGTGGAAACTGCCGTTCTTCGGCGAGACGGACCTCGGCAACGTCGCCGCCGAGCTGGAAGCCTGCCATCGTTCCTACCCGGATCATCACGTGCGTCTGACCGGCTACGACAACTATACGCAGAGCCAGGGCTCCTGCTTCGTGGTCTTCCAGGGCCGCGCGTAGTCAGTCGACTTGCGCGCACCGGCTACGGACGTCCGCGCGGACGCCGAGCCGGGGCTGGAGGCCGCCGATGTCGTTCACCGCATTTTCGGGGTTCGAGCACTTGGCCGGCAGTGCCCTTCGCGCAGCGGCGATGCGGGAGCTCCACTACCCTGCAATGCCGATCGAGACTCAGCCCACGGATACGAACCCTACGGCGATACAAATGGCAAGCAAAGCGAACCTGAAATCGAGCGGACGAGAGGCCGCGCTGGCACGCCGGCAGGCGATGTCCAACCAAGGCAAGCAGGGTGTCCGCGGCACCGCGGCCGAGCGCACGCGTTCCGCGCCCGCCCGCAAGGCCGCTGCCGCGTCGACCCCGATCTCGGCGCCAAGCCTGACAGCCAAGCCCCCGCGGAGCGATTCGTGGGCGGCTCCGGCCCCCGCGATGGCTGCTGCGCCGACTCCAGTGCGCCGCGCCACCGCGGCATCTGCCAGTCCGTCGCAGCACAGTCGTGCCTTGGCACGTCAGCGTCGCATTGCCCTTGCGCAGGGCGGCCGTAAAGCGGTGCGCGGCGGCGACCGAACTCGAGACGGCGGCAACGGCAAGGGCGCTGCATCGCCGAAGCCCGCGAAGCAAGATTGCGGTTGTGGATGTAACGGTGAACGTAAGCAGGCCGAGTCTCTGTCTACCGCGGCATCCAGCCAGACGAGCGTCGGTCTCGATAGAGGTGTCGGCAACGGTATGGGCACTGGCCGTCCCGCGGCGCGCAACAAGCGCGCGGATGCCGCGCTGGGCGCCAAACCCACCGGTCGCATGCTGTCCTTGGCCCGCCGCCAAGCCCTCTCGGGTCGCGGTAAGGGCGCGACCAATTCGCCGACCTCCGCCGCCGGCCTCGCTCGCCAGGCCAACCCGAAGCTGAGTGGTCGGGAGTTGGCGCAAAAGGTGCGCGACCAGCGCAGCACCAACGGCGCTGTCGGCGAGCGCAAATCGCCGCCCAGCGGCCGGATGCGCGCGAAACCCGAACTGCGTGGCGCCACGGATCAGCCCTGGAAGGTCGGCGTCACCGAGACCGCGATGGGGCAGCTGGTTACCGGCACCAAGGTCGGGCGCAGCCGCAAGACCACCGGCGACGAGCCAAGCACCTGTCGTAGTGTCACCGGCACCGAGTATATGGGCGCGGACATCTTTCGCGAGTTCTGCCAAGCGGAACCCCAGCCCGCTGTCGCCAAAGTCGGTGTCAGTCCGACCAGCCACGGCAACCGCATCACCGGCAACGAGGTGGGGCGCTCCAGCAAGGTCACCGGCGACGAGCCGGGCACCTGCAAGAATGTTACCGGCACCGAATATTTGTCGGCCAATCAATACGGTGCCTTTTGCGAGCCGCGTTCCGGTTCGCGCCCGGAACCGGGTCCCGCCAAGGTCGGCATCGCCGAGACCCGCGGCGGCAAACCGGTGTCAGGCAACTTGGTGGGTCGTTCCGCCGCCGTCACCGGCGACGAACAGGGCGCCAATGTGCGCCCCACCGGTACCCAATACACCGCCCCGTCGGACATCGGCACCGAGATCGTCCCGCCCAAGGTTGGCAAGTCGACCACCCTCGGCGGCGGCACCGTCACCGGCAATCGGGTCGGCCGTTCCGAGCGCGTGACCGGCGATGAGCCCGGCAGCTGCAAGCTGGTGACCGGAGATCAGTACATCGACCGCGGTCAGTACGACGACTGCGGAGTCAATCCACAGCCCGAGCCCCCCGGTACCGGGATGTCGACCACCAACAAGGGTCTGCGCGTCTCCGGCACGCTGACCGGTCGGTCGCAAAAGGTCACCGGCGACGAGCCCGGCACCTGCAAGGCTATCACCGGAACACCCTATGCCGGCCTTGAGCAAGCGGCCGACTACTGCGAGCCGCCTCGGCAGCGCGAAATTCAAGCGCGCACCAGACAGCTAGCCGCGACGCCCGGCCCCAAGCTGACGGGCATGCAGCCGGGGATCGATCCCCAACAGGGCGGGCGCATCACCGGTGCGGCGAAGGGTGCCTGTGAGCCGCTCACCGGCACACCTTACGTCGGTGCCGACCAGTTCGCGGCGGCCTGTGGCGGTGGCAACGGTGCCATGCCAGGTCAGCCCGATTTCCCTCGGATGCTCGACGATCCGTCCGTCGGCCAGGGCTTCAGTGTCGTTTCGCCGGCACGCGCAGCATCGGCCAGCGCGGCCAGCGCCCGCTCCGAGGCCGTGACCGGCACCGCTTATGAGTCGTCGCGACACATCACCGGACCGTTCGGCATGGGTACGGGCAAGATCACCGGCACCGAGCAGTTCCGCTTCGACGGCCGCAAGCCCATGCCTGAGCTGATGAAAATGGCGGCAACCGCGGATGACAGCGATGACGCTAACGCGGCATCACAGGTCTCGCGCATCACCGGCGAGGGCCAGTCCGCTGGCTCAAAAATCACGGGCGACGATTGGGAGCGTGGAGATCGCGTAACGGGTACCGAAGGTGTTTCGGCGCGTCGACGCAACCCCACCCGCCCAGGCGCGATGGGTGCGATGCCGGCGATGGACCTGAAGCGTAACGAGGAAACGCCCAAGCCTGTCAGTCGCGTTACCGGCGCTGCCGGTGGCAGCGAGCGCGGCTCATTGGTGACGTACTCCGGCGGAGCGAGGGGCTGACGTGAGCCGCGCCAGCGGAAATCTCCGCAAGCCCGGCCGGGGCGTTGCGTCGCCGCGTAGCCGCAGGCTGCCGGCGCAGGCCCCCGTGGCGCCGGCGGTTGCGATCTCTGCCGCAGAAGTCCAAGACCAGCCGGAACATCCAGCTGGCCAGCGTCCG
Source organism: uncultured Gammaproteobacteria bacterium (assembly GCA_963698775.1). Classification (GTDB taxonomy): domain Bacteria; phylum Pseudomonadota; class Gammaproteobacteria; order Chromatiales; family Chromatiaceae; genus Thiohalocapsa. The sequence continues at coordinate 78,280 of CAVOSE010000013.1, read as the reverse complement.
CAGGCGAACCAGATCGGGCGCCGGGGGACGGCGGCTGCTCAAAGGTCGCCTCAGCAACGGGCTCAGCGTCCGACTCGGCCAACCCGTCCACCGCGGCCAGCACCGCCAGGACCAATCCGCCGCCGTCGTGTGGAAGCGGATGGGAAGCCGGCAGTCCATGACGGCTCCAATTCAAGCGCGGTCATCGACCGTCAGGCCCGCACTAGGCCAAATCGGCCACAGGCACCTGGACGTTTACACCCGTTAACGGATGGCGGAGCCAATGATCGGTTGTTCCGTTACGAGTCGTCCGTGAAGCAAGCCTTCGACGACATCGTGCCGGTATTGAAGCAGATCGCCACCGAGCGTTGTGAGCCCGACTTTACGCAACGCGCCCAGCGCATCGCCGAGCGCGAGTTCGGGTTTTCGCTGCCGACGCATATACTCGATGCGGCCTGGGCAACTGGCTTGGATATGCGCCGGCTGTTCGCCTGGTGCGTGTTCGAAACCTATCGGCGCGTCAGCGACGAGTTTTTCACGGCCGATCCGCTCGGTGGTCGCCAAGGAGACGAATTTCAGGCGTTCCTACAACAGTGCGGATTCCACCTGATGGACATCACGCCCTGCGCCGACGGGCGCTTGGCCCACGCCATCAGTTACGTCTTGCGCTTGCCTTATGGAGCCGTGCGGCGGAAATCCTATGCTGGCTCGTTGTTCGATATCGAGAATACCGTCGAGAAGTGGGTCGAGACAGAGCTGATGCGGTTCCGCGAGGCGCAGCCGAATAGCGCCGATGCCCCGACCCGCTATCTGAAGTCGGTGGTCTACCACTACAGCTCAGTGGACCCGCAACACCAAGGCTGCGCCGCGCACGGCTCCGACGACGAGGCCGCCGCCCGCGAAGGCTGGGAGAGGCTGGCGGCGTTCCGCCAAGCGATCGAGAACGGTTTCTGTTGCGGCGCGTCCGTCGATCTGCTGTTGATCGGCATGGATACCGACACCGACGCGATTCGCGTACATGTGCCGGATGCCGACGGCCAATGCGATCTCAGCCAGTGGCTCGACGCCGCCAAGGTTTACGAGATCACCCGCGGCCTGAGCGCGGCCGAGGGTCGCAGTCGCATCGCCGAACTGGTCCGTGCGCATGTACCCGGTCAAAGCGCCGCTGGGATCGGTGTTGGTCAGGGTCCGGGCGACGGCATGCTGGCGCTGATCGCTCGGCTGATCGAGCACAACCTGTCGCAGATCGACTATGTGCGCGCCTTTCATGCGGGCGGCTACGCGGATATCGGCCATGCCGAGCGGTTCATCGGGGCGGGCATCGGATTCGAAGAGATCCAGCTGCGCAACCTGACCTACTTCGCGTACCTGAGCACGGTCGAGGAGGGCGCGGCGGACTTGGACGTCGGCATCAAGATTTTTAGCGGGCTGAACGTCAGTCGCAGCCTGCCGGTACCGATCGTGGTTCGCTACGACTACCACGGCAGCGTGCCGGGTGCGCGGGAGCGCGCCGTTGCGCATTGCGAGCGTACCGCCGCGGCGCTCAAGGCACGCTATCCGCGGCTCTGTGCCGACGGCATGCTGCATTGCCTGAGGGCAGTGCGCGACTGCGATACGGGCGCGCCCATCGAGGTGGTGGGCTCATCGCTGGAGCCGGACGCCGCGGGTGCGCACTGATGAAGATTTGCAGAGTGGTCAAGCCGTTGGTCTCGACCTACCGGATTTCCGGTTTCGAGCACAAGCACCTGCAGGTGGTGCAGGACGGTAGCGCGCAGTTGGTCGCGGTGGACGCCATCGGCGCCAAGCCCGATGACTGGGTCATCTGCGTCGGTAGCTCGGCGGCGCGCGAGGCCGCGGGCAGCAAGGAGTATCCGAGCGACCTGACCATCGTCGGCATCATCGACAACTGGGACCCGGACGCCGCCTGAGGGCGTGGTCCTTGGGCGGCACGCGCAATGGAGATCAATCAGGTCGTTGGCACGCTGGTCTGCACCCAGCGCGTGGCAGGACTGGACCACTGCGCCTTGCGCATCTTGAAGGACCGCAAGGGCAACCTGCTGGTCGCTACCGACCCGGTGGGTACTAGGCCAGGTAGCTGGGTCTTCACCGTCAGCGGCTCCGCGGGGCGCTATGCGATGGGCGACCCGAAGATTCTGACCGATTTGACCATCGGCGGAATCATCGACGACTGGGCGCCGGAGGAGGTTGCGAAGCCGCAACCCGCGATCCCGGCGACCACAACGGAGCCGACCCTGGGCGATGCGGCGAGTCAGGCGGCATAGGCCGGTTGGACCCGGATTTCCGGCACGGTATGTGACAAGTACGGCATTCGATCGGTTAACGCAGGCCGCGATGTACGCGGCGCTCGAGACAAGCAGGAGATACTGGAAATGGCAGGCGAAAGAATCGGCATTGCGCTAGGCATGATTGAGACGCGCGGCCTTGTGCCGGCCATCGAGGCGGCGGACGCGATGACAAAGGCCGCCGAGGTGCGCCTGATCGGACGCGAGTTCGTCGGGGGCGGCTATGTGACGGTATTGGTGCGCGGCGAGACAGGTGCGGTGAACGCCGCCGTGCGAGCAGGGGCGGACGCCTGCGAGCGCGTCGGTGACGGCTTGGTGGCGGCGCATATCATCGCCCGCCCGCACAATGAACTGGAGCCGGTGCTGACGCAGTCGGGCTCCGCGTTCGCCGCGGGGCAACCCGGTCGCTGAAGCGCGTCGACTGACGACGGGGGCACGCGGCGAGCGCCGCGTGCCAACCGGCGTCCGCGGCGCTGGCGCGGGGAACACCTAGCCCATTTTGCCACCTGGGCTGAGCGGCCCGGTGACGACCAAATCAACACTCAACGAACCTAGACAGACGGAGAGAAACGATGGCTAACGAGACCATGGGTATTGCACTTGGCATGATCGAGACGCGCGGCCTGGTACCAGCGATCGAAGCGGCCGACGCCATGACCAAGGCGGCCGAGGTGCGGCTGATCGGACGTGAGTTCGTTGGCGGCGGCTACGTTACCGTGCTGGTGCGCGGCGAGACTGGCGCCGTGAATGCCGCCGTCCGTGCCGGTGCCGATGCCTGCGAGCGTGTCGGTGACGGTCTCGTGGCTGCCCATATCATTGCCCGTCCCCACCGTGAGGTGGAGCCGGTGCTGCCCACCGGCGGCGGCAGCACGGACTGAGCAACAACCGGCTAACGCCGCGACGCGGCCGCTGTGGCGGTGACGCCGTTGCGGTGCGGTGACGCCCAGCAGCAAACCATATGACCGCGATCCGGGTGCTCGCATTCCCGGCGCGAACTTCAACGGAGAAGACAAATGGCAAATGAGACCATGGGCATTGCCCTCGGAATGATCGAGACGCGCGGTCTGGTACCGGCGATTGAGGCGGCGGACGCCATGACCAAGGCAGCCGAAGTGCGTCTCATTGGGCGCGAGTTCGTCGGTGGCGGTTATGTCACCGTGCTGGTACGCGGCGAGACCGGCGCAGTGAACGCCGCCGTGCGTGCCGGTGCTGACGCCTGCGAACGTGTCGGCGACGGCCTGGTTGCTGCCCACATCATCGCGCGTCCGCACCGTGAGGTGGAGCCTGTGCTGCCCACCGGCGGTGGCTCCGCGGACTAGCACCGGATCGTCGAGCGCGAACCAGCAGGCTTAAGGATGGATGCTGAGGCCAGGTAACGGCATCGCATCCACCATCTCTGGCCGCAAGCCATCGGCTTGGGGTCGTCCTCGGCCAACACAGTACGCGACAGCGAGTTCACGCAATCTCCGCCATGCGCCACGCCAGCATCCATCCGCGCACCCTCGGCTACCTGGGCAGGGCCTTGAGCCTCGAGTATTCCGCGGTGCAGCAGTACATGACGCAGGCTGCCCTTGCGGAGGCCTGGGGGCTGAGCGAGGCCGCCGATCGCTTTCGGCGCGAGACCGTCGAGGAGATGCAGCACGCCGAGCGACTGGTCAAACGCATGCTCGGGCTGGGCGCCGCCCCCAATGCCTCGCAACTGCGTCCCGCTGGCGTTGCGCGAACGCTCGTGGATCTGCTGTTGCAGGACGCAGCCCTTGAGGCGGAAATCGTGGCCCTGTACGACGAAGCCACCTCTTTTTGCCGTCGAATCGCCGACCACGAGAACGCGGAGTTCTTCAACGCCCTGTTGCAGGACGAGATGCACCACGCGGTGGAGATCGAGGACTGGCTGGAGGCCCTAGGAGTCGCACGCCGAGTGCAGGGAGACGAGCGTGCCTACTTCTGACTCCACCGATCTGTCCGGCGCAGACACCACGGCAACCAGCGGTAGACTCGGCGCTGTGACAGGTGGCCATCCTTGGCGTCGGCGCGAGCGGCCGCTACGGCTCGAGAGGCGGATGGAATTTGACGATTATGAGGCATTGCGGGATTTTCTCGACCGCGCCGCCGAATTGTCCGAAAAGACGGGGGTCTACCCGAACCTCAGCTTCGGCCGGACCTACGTCAACATGACGCTGTTTGCCGACGAAGACAGTGGTACCCTCAGCGGCGAGGCTGAGCGCTTCGCCGAGCGTGTTGACAGCTTCGTGACCCCTAACGAGGATGCATCATGAGCGAACAAAAGGCCGCGACCGCGAACGAAGCCACTGAGCAGGGGGCAACGTCGACTCCGCTCGCTTCCGCCCCAGCCACTGCTCCCCCGGTAGCTTCGGCCCAGCCTAAAGCGACCAAGGCCACTGCCACCACTACTGGTGCCCGATCGACGTCGACCCGAACAACCAAAAAGACGTCCGCAGCCGCGTCTCGCGGCGCTTCGGCAACCGCCCGCGGCGCGGCTCCGCGGCCAGCGCCGACAGCATCTGCTTCGCGGTCGGCAGCCGCTGATCCGTTCCAAACCGGTCAGCGCGTCTGGCCAGACTGAACCGGGCCAGAACCACTCCTCATTATTTTCCCGCCAGACGCGTTCATCGGCCTGCTTGTGCGGCTGGAGCGGCTTGAGGAAACGCGTTAAGCTGCGGTGCTTTCCACTTGAGGGTTGCAAATAGAGCGTCGCTCGCTGCCCACGGCCCCGATCCAGTCGCCGCCTATCTAGTCGTCGATGGATGTCAGGGTTCGCGCCGGTGTAGGGCCATCCTGGCGTCGGTCATCGGGCTGAACGCAAAAGAATAGCCCTGCTGGTAGAGCCGTCGCCATGCCGCCATGGTCGATTCCAACGACAATCGCGCCGCGTCCGCCGGCGGGGGCACTGACTACCTCGTCAGACACACCACTCTGCGCCAGTTGCAACTGCTGGAGGCCATTGTGCGCCTCGGCAGCTTCACGCGCGCAGCCGAGGAGCTGTTCCTGACTCAGCCGACGGTCTCGATGCAAATCAAGAAGCTGTCGGAGGCGCTGGGCACGCCGCTGTTTCGCCAGGTCGGGCGCAGCGTCGAGCCAACCGATGCGGGCCGCGAGGTGTACTCGGCCTGTCGCGAGATCCTCAGCACGCTATCGAATCTAGAAATCACATTGGCCGACCTGAAAGGCCTTAAGCGCGGTCGTCTACGTCTGGGCGTGCTCACCACGGCAGCGTATGTGGCGCCGGAAATTCTCGGTGCCTTTTGCCAGCGCTACCCCGGGATCGATGTCTCGCTGCAAGTGACCAACCGCGAGAGCATCCTCGAGCGTCTGACCGGCCACGACGATGACCTCTACGTCATGGGCCAGCCGGGGGAGGAGAGTGAGCAGATCGAGGCGGTGCCGTTCGCGCCCAATCCGCTTGTGATGGTGGCGCGCGCCGATCACCCCCTGGCCAGAGAGCGCAACATCCCGTTGCGCCGTCTGGCGCAGGAGAACCTGATCTTGCGGGAGCCCGGCTCGGGCGTACGCGACTCGATGCTGAAGCAGTTCGCCGCGGCCGGCTTACAACCCCGGGTGCGTATGCAGCTGGGAAGCAACGAGGCCATCAAGCACGCCATCGTCGGCGGGCTCGGCATCTCAGCGCTGTCGCTGCATTCACTGACGCTGGAGAGCGGCGGTGGGCGCCTGGCCCTGCTCGATATCGAGGGCTTCCCGCTGATGCGTCGCTGGCACCTCGTGCACTGGCGCGGGCGTGAGCTGTCGTTGGTTGCGCGCACCTTCCTCGACTTTGCGATCGAATACGAGCCCGAGATCCACGCGCGGTTGGCCGAGGCCGAGGCCGCCTTCGAGCGTACCCGCGAACTTCTGCTTGCAGGCGATAAGCCGAAATGAATCAATCAGATAGCGACGCCTATCCCTACCCGGTCGCCCGCATCGGTATTATCGGCGGCGGTCAACTGGGGCGCATGATGGTGCGCGCCGCGCGCAGCCTCGGCTGCACCTGCGTCGTGCTCGACCCCACGCCCAATTCCCCGGCCGGGCAGGTTGCTGGTCACCAAATCGTCGGCAATTATCACGACCCTGCCGCGCTCCGCGAACTGGCGGAATCCTGCGATGTCACGACCTTCGACATCGAGGACATCGATACCCATACCCTGATCGAGCTGTCCCGCGCCGGACGACGCATCTTTCCCTGTCCGGGACTGTTGGCGGACATTCAGGACAAGCTGAGCCAGAAGCAGGTGCTGACCGCTGCCGGCATTGCCAATGCCAAGTTCGTTGCCGCCGATCAGCCCGATGCCGAACAGTTCAGGCAGTTCGGCTACCCGCTGGTGCAGAAGGCCCGCCGTGGGGGTTACGACGGTCGTGGCGTCCAGGTGATGCAGACGGCCGCGGACTTCGAACGCCACCTGCCGGTGCCGTCGCTGATCGAGCGCTTCATTCCTGCGCGGATGGAGCTGGCGGTGATGGTGGCGCGCGGCCAGGACGGCGACACACGCTGTTACCCGCCGGTGGAAATGGTGGTCCGCGCCGGCGAGAACATCCTCGACATGCTGCTTGCGCCCGCGCGCATCCCCGCAGCCGTGGCCGAGGCGGCGCGTCGGCTCGCGATCGAAACGGTGCAGGCGCTCGCCGGGGTCGGCATCTTCGGTGTCGAGATGTTCCTGACCAAGAACGGCGAGTTACTGGTGAACGAGGTGGCTCCGCGTACCCACAACTCCGGACATTACACGATCGAGGCCTGCATGACGGACCAGTTCGAGCAGCAATTACGGGCCATCACGGGCCTGCCCCTCGGTGCCGTCGATTTGCTGGCGCCAGCGGCGATGATCAATCTGCTCGGTGCGCCGGGATTCACTGGCCGCCCGGTCATTCGCGGGTTGCGTGCGGCGCTCGCAATTCCTGGTGTCTCGCTGCATCTGTACGGCAAGGCCACCACCCGCGCCCATCGAAAGATGGGCCATGTCACAGTACTCGACCAAGATATCGAGCGAGCTCGCGAGAAGGCGGAACGGGTCCGCGACCTGATCCGCATCGAGGGCGAGGAAGAGGAAACAGTATGACTAACGACAATGCCCAGCCGCGCGTCGGCATCATCATGGGCAGCGACTCCGATCTGCCGGTGATGCAAGCCGCCGCCAATGCCCTTGGCGACCTCGGCGTCGCCTACGAGATGACCATCGTCTCCGCGCATCGCACCCCGAAGCGACTTTATGATTACGCAGAAAGCGCAGTGGCCCGAGGACTCAAGGTCATCATCGCCGGTGCCGGTGGCGCCGCCCATCTTCCCGGCATGGCCGCCGCGATCACACCGCTGCCGGTCATCGGTGTGCCGGTTAAGACCTCGTCGCTGTCCGGCCAGGACTCCCTGCTCTCCATTGTGCAGATGCCCGCCGGTGTGCCGGTGGCTACCGTCGCCATCAACGGCGCCAAGAACGCCGGCCTGCTGGCCGCGCAGATCCTCGGTACCGCCGATCCGGCCATCCTCGAGCGCGTCGCTGCCTTCAAGCACGACCTCGAAGGCCAGGTGCTCGGAAAGGTCGCGCGCATGGCCGCCGGTGAGATCACCGCCGAAACTGTCGCCGCCGGCCGAAAGCGCGGTTGACGTCTCGTGTGGCCTCGCTTTTTATGCTTTCGGCGTTGCCAGACCCGGCGCCTCCGTCTGGCTGTTTCGGCTACTTTCAACTGCATGCCGCCTTCAAGTATGTCCTGATCGGCAGAGTGCGCCCAGTGCGAACAGTTTGCGCCCTCGATATCGGGCTCAGTAACGCTCTCTACGCCACCTTCTATTTTTTCCGAGGTGCCAGACTCTCCGAGCGGGGGAAGATGGGCTGGGATCGAGCTAAAGCAGCCGATTAAAGATCCCTAACCAACGAAGGCGAGATCAAGAAATCATGCTGAAGCCAGCGCTATCCGCCAAGCAAGATCTCTGATAGAAAAGCGACTTGGGCGAGAGGGAAGTAGGCCTGGTTAGGTGTCCCTTATCCCCCGCCCAACGCGAACGATCATTTATTCAGTTCGATCGTCACACACTGGCCACTATGCTTTCCGGTCAGATCTCGCCCCCTGTGCCTGAACGCGGGTCTGGAGGCGCTGAAGAGCTTAATGTCGGCACTACTGCTAGTGCTGATACGACAAGAAAACACAATGCGATGCGGATGATCGTGCTTCTCATTTGCTTCTTCCTCCGCATGTGAACGTCAGTACTCCTAATTATAAAGTATCGAAAAGATCTGCAGCTCATCAACGTTCTCATCTGCTACGAAGGTTTGCTGTTGGCGCATCATGGTCCCTCGCAATGGAACGCAGAGGAGGGGGCAGGAGCGTTAGCCCTCACGCTCCAAGGGTTGCGCTACAAAGCTCCGATCTCGGCCGGTTGCTGCTGTTTTTACCCCTCATCACAAGTCACGTCGGCCTGGTCCGTGGGCAGCGGCGGCGGAATCCGGCATAGTGCCCTCGGCTCGGTCTGGGCCGCGACTCGGAGCGCCGATTTCCCGTCCGCGCCGGGATGGCCCCTAGGCTTCTCAAGGGCGCGGTCATCCATGATCCCTCGGACGGACTAGCGTCGGTTGGAAAACCGGCGCCCCTAGTGCGGCCCTTTTGCGCTGGCCGGAACTTGGCGCAGAATGCATCGCATGGAATATTTTCAAGACATCAGCCTGGCGCTGGTCCTGCTCACCTTCGCCGCTAGCTTCGCAGCCTGTTTTTTCTCCAGCCTCTCCGGCGGCGGTGCCGGGCTGATCCTGCTGCCGGTGTTGTTGTTCACCGGCTTGCCGTTTATCAATGCGCTGGCCAGTCATAAGCTCGCCGTGGGCTTTATCGGTATCGGATCGACCATCCGCTACATGCGTGAGGGGCTGATCGACTGGCGTGTGTTTTGGTGGACGGCGTTGATTGGCCTGCCGTTCGTCGTGCTTGGTACGCGCTTCGCCGCCTCGGTGCCCGGCGAGGTGATGGAGCCGTTGGTGGGCGGGGTCATTATCGCGATGGTGCTGATCACGGTGGCGAAAAAGGCCGCGCCTGATCTGTTCGACCCCGCGCGTCTGTCGCCCCGGTTGCTGCTGATCGGCTCGCTGTGCTTAGTTCCGGCAGCCTTCTATTCCGGTTGGATCAGTGCCGGCAGCGGCGTCTTTACCACCTTCATCTACCTCTGGCTGTTGCGCTACGATCAGCTCCATGCCACCGCCATGACCCTGGCCGCCAATGGCATCTTCTGGAATGGGGTCGGCGCCGTCGCCCACGTCTTTATGGGACATGTCATCTGGCCGCTGGCGCCGGGCCTGATCCTCGGCGCGCTGCTCGGTAGCTACTTCGGCGCCAGCTTTGGCATCAAGCAGGGCAATCGCTTCCTGCGGCTGATGTTTCTCGGCACCGCGGCGGTCACCGGCGTCATCCTGCTGTATCCGACGCTGCGGGCTGTCGTCGCCTGAGCGTCGCAGCGCAGACCTTGGGGCTAGCCCTAGCGAGGCTTCGCATCAGGCCGACGACTCAGGATCATTCGGTATCGGTATCGGTATCGGTATCTAAATCGAAACGAGTGACAAGCGATCCCGATCCCGATTTCGAGGATCCCCCGCCGGTCCTAGGGTGCGGCGAAACTTGACTCATCTGCAAACATTTGTCGCCCTCAAGCAATCTAGGCGACGCGCTCGCTATCACCGGGCTTTACCGTCGGTGCGGTCCCAATGAGCCCGGCGTCGGCGAGCCGACGCAGTTCCGGGTAGCTGGCCAGATCGCCGTCGATGCGCTCGATCGCAAAGCGCGCGAACAGGGACTCCGCCAGCCAGTGTTCGCCGCGGGCGGCCTTGCTCGTTCGGTTGTGCGCCGTCTTGCGATAGGCGAAGGCCTGCATGGCCGCAAGGTCGCGCCAGACGCTGAAGGTGGCCAGGGTCAGGAACGGGTGCTCGCCGAAGCCGATATGGTAGGCGCAGCCTGGGGCGTCGCGTAGGCCGCGCCGGATATCGGGCACGCTGCGCCAAAAATCCCGAGCATGTGGGCTGGTCACGCGGGCGTGGGTGAGCACCGCAAACGGGCGCTCGCCGACGCGCTCCCCGGAGTAGTCGAATACCTGGTTGCCATCCCAGGTACCGTGTCCACGGGCTGGTAGTAGGGTGAAGTGGAGTTGTTCGATGCTCGGGTCGGCAACCCACCGATAGAGCCGGCTCCGGCGCACGCGCGGTTGTTGCGTCGGGTCGTCGAGGGCGCTCATCAGGCAGTACCGGTTGAAATTCGGCACGATACTGAAGCCGTCGCGACCGCCGCACCCCATCAGCCGGATCATGCCATCCGGCAGCCGGTTGCCGGCCACCAGACGCTGAAATCCCATCAGGGTGAAGGCCCCCGGCGCATGGCGGCGCGGGTAGCGGAAGAAGCTGAAGACGACTTGACGGCCAGGCATTGCGCTTACTGTGGTTGGTGCCGCTGAGCGGGCGGCTGATGGGACGCCTGATGCGATGATCGTGTCGATCGATGGCCTCGCGGGACATCGAGCAGGCTATGATGTGTTCGTTAGGTTCTCAGCGGACTTGACAGAAGACAAGAACCAGCGAAGCAGAGACCCCGGACCTTGCAATTATCGGCCAGCCTGCTGCTATACTGTCAAATATTGTTTACATCAGCCTAGGTTGACACTTGTGACAGTGGCCCCGCCCAACACCAAAGCCGTGACCGGCATGATCGACGCCAAAGCCCAGAAAGGGAAGTCGAAGGGCGTCTCGACGCCTGGCAGCGAAAAGCCCCATGCGGTCGTCATCGGCAGCGGTTTCGGCGGTTTGGCGGCAGCGATCCGGCTCGGCTCCCGCGGCTATCGCGTGACGGTTCTGGAGAAGCTGGACAAGCCCGGCGGGCGCGCCTACGTGCATGAGATCGACGGCTTCAAGTTCGATGCCGGGCCGACCATCATCACCGCGCCCTTCCTATTGGAGGAGCTGTGGGAGATGTGCGGGCGCCGCTTCCAAGACGACATCGACCTGCGGGCGATGGACCCCTTTTATCGCATCCGCTTCGATGACGGCGCCATCTTCGACACCAACGGCGACGCGCAGGCCATGCGCGAGCAGGTGGCCCGCTTCTCCCCCGGCGATGTCGACGGCTACGACCGCTACATCGCCGCGAGCGAGAAGATCTTCCAGGTCGGCTTTGTCGAGTTGGGCCACGTGCCCTTCACGCACTGGCAGGACATGGCCAAGATCATCCCCAAGATGGTCGCGCTGAAGAGCCACCGCAGCGTCTACGCCATGGTCTCGTCCTATGTGAAGGACGAGCGTCTGCGTGTTGCGTTGAGCTTCCACCCGCTGCTGATCGGCGGCAATCCGTTCTCGGTCACGTCCATCTACGCCCTCATCTCCTACCTGGAACGCCATTGGGGCGTACATTCCGCCATCGGCGGCACCGGCGCCATCGTCCGCGGCCTGGTGAACTTGATCGAAGGGCAGGGCAGCCAGGTACGCATGAATGCCGAGGTGGCCGAAATTACGGTCGACAACGGTCGCGCCACCGGCGTGCGGCTCGCCGACGGCGAGCACATTCCGGCAAACGTGGTCGTGTCCAACGCCGATGTCGCCTGGACCTATCGCAACCTGTTGCCGGGCATCAAGCGCAAGCACTGGACCGACGGCAAGCTGGATCGCGCGCAGTATTCCAACGGCCTGTTCGTCTGGTACTTCGGCACCAAGCGCCAATACCCGGACGTCAAGCACCACAGCATCCTGCTCGGCCCGCGCTATAAGGGCTTGCTCAACGACATCTTCAAGCGCAAGCATCTTGCGGACGACTTCAGCCTGTACCTGCATCGACCGACGGCGACCGATCCGTCGCTGGCGCCGGAGGGCTGCGATACCTTCTATGCCCTGTCGCCGGTGCCGCATCTGGACGGCGATGTCGACTGGGCCACGCACGCCGAGACCTACCGGCGCGCCATCTCCGATTACCTCTCCAAGACGATGTTGCCTGATCTCGAGAATCAGGTGGTGACCTCGCTGGTGACGACGCCGATCGACTTCGAGCAGCGCTTGCTGTCGTTCAAGGGTGCCGCGTTCAGCCTGGAGCCCGTTCTGATGCAGAGCGCCTGGATGCGCCCCCATAATCAGAGCGAAGAGGTCGAACATCTCTACATGGTCGGCGCCGGAACGCACCCAGGTGCGGGTGTGCCCGGCGTTATTTCCACTGCCCGCGTCCTCGATACGGTGGTTCCTGATGCCTCTGTTTTCACAAAGTGAGCCCTGTTTCGCCGATCCGGCCGATCTGGCGGCTTGTAGTCAGCTGCTGAGTAACGGTTCCAAGTCGTTCTTCGCTGCCTCGTTCTTCTTGCCGAAGGCGATGCGACAGCCGGCGTCCGCGCTGTACGCCTTCTGTCGTATCGCCGACGATGCCATCGACGAATGCGAGGGTGATCAAAGCGTTGCCCTGGCGGCCCTGCGCGATCGGCTCGATCGCTGCTATGCCGGTCGGCCGCTGCCGTTGCCCGTTGATCGCGCCTTCGCTGGCGCCGTCGAGCGCTTCGGCATGCCCCGCGAGCTGCCCGATGCCTTGCTCGAGGGCTTCGAATGGGATGCGCAGGGGCGCAACTACGAGACCATCTCCGGTGTCTACCACTATTCCGCCCGGGTCGCCGCGGCCGTCGGTGCCATGATGGCCGCGCTGATGGGCGTGCGTTCACCGCAGGTGCTGGCCCGCGCCTGCGACCTCGGCACCGCGATGCAGCTCAGCAACATCTGTCGCGATGTCGGCGAAGACGCCCGCAACGGCCGCATCTATCTGCCGCTGGCGTGGCTTCGTGAGGCGGGCATCGAACCGGAGGCGTTCCTGGCGCGGCCGGTGTTCAGCGAGGCGATCGGTTCGGTGATCAAGCGTGTGCTGGATATTGCCGATAATCTGTACCAACAGGCGGAGTCCGGCATTGCCCGGTTGCCGGTGGGCTGTCGCCCAGGCATCTACGCGGCGCGGCTGCTGTATGCCGAGATCGGCCATGAGGTGGCCCGTAACGGCTATGATTCCGTCTCCCAGCGCGCCGTCGTGCCGAAGGCGCGCAAGATGGCGCTGTTGAGTCAAGCCTTGGCGTCGACGCCGTTCCCGGGCGGCAACTACAAGGCCCCGGCGCTGGAAGAGAATCGCTTTCTGATCGACGCCGTGGCCGCGGTGCCGAGTGCCACCGAACTCACAGCCAGAGCCAGGGCCGCCGACCGGCGCCTGCGCGGGATTGGCGAGAAGGTGGTCTGGGTGCTGGATCTGTTCGAGAGCCTCGAGGAGCGTGAGCGCGAGCGCCTTGCCCAGACCCGAAATAGCGGTATGCTATCCGCCATGCCGAACATGCAAAGCGGGGGTTGATCATGACCTACTACCTGGGTGCCGTTTGTTTACTGCTTGGGGCTTGGTTTATCTACCGTGCCATCGACCACCGCAAGCGCGTCATCGCCGCGCGCGAACGCGCCGAGGCGCAGGGCATCGAGCCGAAGGTCGATCCGGGGCTGGCGTCGATGGGGGTCGCCATGCTCCCCTTTTACGTCCTGTTCGGCGCCTTTTCGGCGCTGTTCCTGATCGGCGGTTATTTCCTATCTGATCTGTCGCAGTATCTGTCCGTTGTCGATCTCTTCGGCCTGCTCGTGCTGGTGGTCGGCTACACCCTGTCCATGGTGATCCGCGCCGCCTACAGCCGCATCGGGCTGGACATGTCCGGCGCCTGAACGCCTCGCCCCCACCCTCCGATGCCCAGGCGGCATGCCCTGCGTTGGGCATGCCCTGCCTTGCACAACCGTCGGGGCTCGGTCAGTAACTTGCGCCTCTGCTCCGGAGTTCGGCGATTGTGCTGTCCCGCGACACAGCGCTCCCTCCCGCTTTCAACACGAACTTCAGGCCATCACTAACGGAGTTTGCGCTCCGACAATACTGGACATTGAGCCGTCCCGGCTTGCGGTCGCGCGGAAATCCGGTAATGCTTCGTTCTGCGGCTTTGCGTCGGCCCCAGTCCGTCCTTATAAGTTCGGCCTTTCTTGCTGATCGCCCTCGGTGTCGACACTCGGTGCTTCCGCGGCTTACCCGACGCGCAGAACCAGCCTGGGCGGGTTGCAGTGGGAGGCCGTCGAGTTCGCAAGCAATGTCCCCCAACGTTCTCGTGAGCCGGGGCCGTGCCGTCCAATCATTGAAGAGTCAAGAACCGCCATGCCGATTCGAGAGAGTTTTGCCCACGCCGATGCCCAGTTGAACGAAGAAGCGCTGGTCTATCATGAGCAGCCGTCTCCGGGGAAGACCGCCATCGAGATCAAGAAGCCTGCTGAAACGCAGCGGGACCTTTCGCTCGCCTATACTCCGGGCGTTGCCGAGCCCGTGCGGCGTATTGATCAAGACCCCGATGCGGCCTATCGCTACACCAATAAGGGCAATCTCGTCGCGGTGATCACCGACGGCAGCGCCGTGCTCGGGCTGGGGAACGTCGGGGCGCTGGCCAGTAAACCGGTGATGGAAGGCAAGGCGGTGCTCTTCAAGCATTTTGCCGACATCGACGTGTTCGACATCGAGGTGCACGCCAAGCATCCGCAGGAGTTCATCGAGACGGTGCGCCGCATCGCGCCAACCTTCGGCGGCATCAATCTGGAGGACATCGCGGCACCGCACTGTTTCGAGATCGAGCAGATCCTGATCGAGGAGCTGGACATCCCAGTGTTCCATGACGATCAACACGGCACCGCGATCATTATCGCCGCTGGCCTGCTGAATGCGCTGGAACTGCAAGGCAAGACGTTGGATGAGGCACGTATCGTGTTATTGGGGGCCGGGGCTGCGGGTATCGCGGCGGTGCGGTTGCTGATGACGTTGGGTGCGCACCGCAACAACATTTTCGGTGTCGACCGCCAGGGCGTGATTCACACAGGCCGGCGGGACCTGAATCCGTTCAAGTTCGGCATCGCGGCGGACACCGACAAGCGTACTTTGGCTGAGGCCATGCAGGATGCGGATGTCTTCATCGGCGTGTCTGGGCCAGATCTGGTTAGCCCAGAGATGCTGGCGAGCATGGCGCCACGCCCGATCGTGTTCGCGTTGTCGAATCCGGTGCCGGAGATCCGTCCGGAGGTCGCGCGCACGATCCGCGACGACCTGCTTATGGCTACGGGACGCTCCGATTATCCGAATCAGGTCAACAATGTGCTTGGATTCCCGTTCATCTTCCGCGGCGCGTTGGACGTGCGGGCGTCGCGCATCAACGAAGACATGCAGATCGCCGCGGTGCATGCACTGAAGGATCTGGCCCACGAGCCCGTGCCGCGGTCCGTGCTCGATATCTATGGCCTGGACCATCTGGAATACGGGCCCGAGTACATCATTCCTAAGCCATTCGATCCGCGCTTGCTGAGCACGGTCGCACCCGCCGTTGCCCGCGCCGCGGTCGCGACTGGCGTTGCCCGGATTCCCTATACGAAGGACTGATCCTCGTTGGCATCAGACCGCTCCGCGTGCGCGAAGGAGAGCGGGGCCGCGCAACCCGAGCATCGCGATACTAAATCAATACAGGCGCCCAACCCGACCCGAGACAGAGCGCCTATTCACCAAAGAGGAGAGCTATGAACAAGATCAGCATCGTTGGGGCGGGCCGTGTCGGTGAAACCACGGCTCAAATTCTCGCTGAAGAGGAACTCTGTCGGGAAGTTGCGCTTTACGACGTGCGCGAAGACGTGTCCGAAGGCGTCGCCCTGGACATTTTCCAGACGGCACCCTTTTTCGAGTTCGATTGCCGTTTGAGCGGGAGCAATGATCCCGCCATCCTCGCCGGATCGGATCTGGTGGTGGTGACCGCAGGGTTTCCGCGCAAGCCCGGCATGTCGCGCTCTGACGTGCTCGCTGCCAACGTCAAGATCATTGACGAGGTGACCGATCACATCGTCGCCCATGCGCCGGGTGCGATCGTGCTGGTGGTGTCCAATCCGGTCGATACGCTGACTTATCGCATGATCCAGCGCACCGGTTGGTCACGGCAGCGGGTGTTCGGGCAGGCGGGGGTGCTGGATGCCTCGCGCATGGCCGCCTTCATTGCCGAGGAAACCGGTTTCTCGGCGCTAGATATCACCACCCTAGTGCTCGGAGGGCATGGCGACACCATGGTGCCGATGCCGCGGTACTGCACCATCAATGGCGTGCCCGTCAGCAACTTCATCGCGCCGGACAGGCTGGAGGCGATCATCGAACGTACGCGCAAGGGGGGCGCCGAGATTCTCGCTTTGCGCAAGAACTCCAGCGCCTACGACGCCCCCGCCGCCGCGGTGGCCGCCATGATCGATTCCATCAGCAACAACCGGCGTCGGCTGATGCCCTGTGTCGCCTTGCTCGATGGTGAATACGGTGAACATGATATTTGTATGGGCGTACCCTGCGTCCTTGACGAGAGCGGCCTGTCATCCATCGTGGAGCTGGACCTGGATGCCGAGGAGCGTGCTCATTTCGACAGTTCCGTTGCGTCCGTTCGGGCCGACATAGCCCGATTGGCTGAAATCGGCTGAATGCCGCCGGGCCCACTCGGCGCCCATCAGCCCTAAAACGTTACCTCGACGCGGGTCGGTTGCGGGTCTTGCCCGCACCGGCTGAACGCGTTTGCGATGTCTTCGAACTCGGGAGAGACACCCATGGCCAATGACACGATCACCATCACCACCAACGCGGATGGCCAGAGCTTCGAGTTTCCGCTCAAGCACGGCACGATCGGCCCCAGCGCCGTGGATATCTCGTCACTGTACCGCGACGCCGGCTTTTTCACCTTCGACCCCGGCTTCATGGCCACGGCCAGCTGCCATAGTGCGATCACTTACATCGATGGCGAGAAGGGCGTGCTGCTGTATCGCGGCTATCCCATTGAGCAATTGGCTACGAAGGCGAGCTTCCTCGAGGTGGCTTATCTGCTGCTGTACGGCGACTTGCCCGCCGAACCCGCGCTGCGGGACTTCGAGCGGGTGATCATGACGCACACGATGATGAATGAGAACCTGAAGAACTTCCTCAACGGGTTCCACTACGATGCCCACCCCATGGCGATGCTGTGCGGTGTCGTGGGTTCGCTGTCAGCGTTCTATCACGACTCCATCGACGTCAATGATCCGCGTTATCGTGAGGTCTCGGCACACCGGCTGATCGCGAAGGTGCCGACCATCGCCGCCGCTGCGTACAAGCACAGCATCGGCGAGCCGATTATGTATCCGCAGAACGATCTGCGCTACGCGGCCAACTTCCTGCGGATGATGTTCGCCACCCCGTGCACGGACTACAAGCCGGACCTATTGGCCGAGAAGGCGCTGAATCTGCTGCTGATTCTGCATGCCGACCACGAGCAGAACGCCAGTACTTCCACGGTGCGCCTGGCCGGCAGTTCCGGCGCAAACCCCTTCGCCTGCATTGCCGCCGGTATCGCATCGCTCTGGGGCCCAGCCCACGGTGGCGCCAACGAGGCAGTACTGGACATGCTGACCGAGATCGGCTCCGTTGAGCATGTGCCCAAGTTCATCGACAAGGCCAAGGATAAGGACGACGCGTTCCGTCTCATGGGCTTCGGCCATCGGGTCTATAAGAACTACGATCCGCGCGCCAAGATCACGCGCGAGATCTGTCATCAGGTGCTCGACGAGATGTCGGGTAAGATCGACAGCCCGCTGTTCGAGCTGGCCCTGAAGTTGGAAGAGATTGCGCTCAGCGACGAATACTTCGTCGAGCGTAAGCTGTACCCGAACGTCGACTTCTACTCCGGCATCATCTATAGCGCCCTCGGGATTCCGCGCAACATGTTCACGGTCATGTTCGCCGTCGCCCGCACCGTGGGTTGGGTGTCGCACTGGATGGAGATGATGAGTGATCCGAACAATCGCATCGGGCGGCCGCGCCAGATCTATCAAGGCTCGACGCCGCGCGACTATGTACCAATCTCCAAGCGCTGAGGGTGCCTGGCTGCGGCCCTGTGGAGGGTACGATTGAACGGGGGGCTTAGCGGTTAGGCGATTGCCGGAGATTTCTGTACTCGATTGCGCCGGATTTTGATCTGCCGGCCAGCAGCGCCAGTTGGCGCATAGTCGCACTATGAAACCGTTGGCGCGACGCGGCAGGCGAGCCAAAAAGACAAGCGTGCTGATATAGAAAGTGCCAGCGATAGCCTTAGGGCTCCGCCGCGACTAGGCGGCCGAGTTCGGCGGCACCGATGCCGCGCTCGGGGCGCTCCGAGACCGGACTGAGGGGCGGATTGCGGCGTGCATGCTGCGGCAGCACGATCAGATGGAGGGGGATGCCGCCGGCCATGAACCTGAAGACCGGGTGCGACAGGTGCTCGCCGCCTGCATAGCGGAACTGCTCGTCGCGTTGCTGCCAGGGGATGCCGCGGTTGAGTAGGTCCAGCGCGACGTCCTCCGGATTCTCGGCAAACAACAAGAGTTCGACGCCCTGCTCCCGATTCGCCGTTCCGTCGAGTGCTTGTCCGACAAGCCGCGGTTCGAATGCTGAGAATTCACGCATTGCCGACAGCGCGTGCCGACGCAAATCATCCAGGGTGCGCTGCCGCTCGTCATCATGAAATAGGCGTTGCTGCTGGAGCAGCGCGCTTTGGATCTCCTCGTTGTCGGGCCAGCAACGTTTGTCGCTGATGCCTAGTCGCTCCGCTGCCTTACGCCGAGCGCGGTCGAATTCGACGCCTCCCTGCTCGGATAGGATGCGGGCACTCTCGTAGGCGAGGCGTTGACGTTGCGTCTCGCACCTGCCACGGGGGAGCGGCTGGGTGCCCAGGCTGCGCGCCTGGCCGCGTTTTGCTCGGTGTCGACCGGTGTCGCCTGCATGTTTCCGTTCGGCTCGCCTGGGCATGACGGGACCTCGTTGGGATGGCTATCGCGTAACAGTGTGGGTTCGGATTGCGGTTGACGGCAAGCCCTGCGCTTGCGGTAGCGAAACCCCTTCCGGCAGAACGCCGTGATCACCGCCAACTCGCCTCGCTTGAGTGATTCCGTTGGACTCGTTCGCTTGGGGAACCGCTGCCGCTTGCAGCGCCGTCCGTGCCTGCCCCGATGCTTAGGCATTCTCGTCTCGCCTAAACGACTGGTAATGAGGCAATTTGGACCGCGCGCCATTCTGCGGTACGGAGCGAGTCGTGTTCGATAATTAGACTTAAAAACACATGCAGTGATATATTTGGGGCCGATTTCGTCACGATTCTATAACAATCAAGCCAGGGGTCGCCGCGGTACGCATGTTCAGTTTCCGCCGAAAATCCAGGCAGGTACTTGGCATCGATATCAGTTCGACCTCAATCAAGCTGATCGAGTTGAGCCAAACGCTTGATGTGACGACCGAGCTGTATCGCGTCGAGGCCTTTGCCGTAGAGCCACTCCCAGCGAGCGCTGTGGTCGAGAAGAAGATTGCCGATATCGACGCCGTTGGGCAAAGCATCCAGCGCGCCGTTGTACGCTCGGGCAGCAAGGCTAAGTGGGCAGCGGTGGCAGTGTCTGGCTCGGCGGTCATCACCAAGGTCATCCCGATGATGGCGTCCCTATCGGACGCGGAAATGGAAACGCAGATTCAACTCGAGGCGGATCAATACATCCCGTACCCGCTCGAAGAGGTGAATATCGACTTCGATGTTGTCGGCCCGACCAAGGGCAACGCGGAGATGGTCGACGTGCTGCTTGCGGCGTCGCGTCGCGAGAATGTCGACGACCGGGTTGCCGCACTCGAGCTGGCGGGCCTCGGGGCAGCTATCGTCGACGTCGAAGCCTATGCGATGGAGAATGCCTGCTCGCTACTGTTGGGCCGCTTTGACGACGAGCGTCACGACCAGACCGTTGCCGTGGTGGATGTGGGGGCAACCGCGACCACGCTACATGTCTTGCACGTCGGTAACACCGTCTACACCAGAGAACAGAATTTCGGCGGCAATCAATTGCTGGACGAGGTTCAGCGCCGCTACGGCTTGCGCCGGCGCGAGGTTCTGGAGAGGCTTGACGCCGACGCCCTGCCAGAGAATTTCGAGACCGATATTCTTGGTCCATTCAAGGAGGCGCTGGCGCAGCAGATCACGCGGGCGCTGCAGTTCTTCTATTCCGCGAGCAGTTTCAGCCGAACCGACCAGGTCATTCTGACCGGCGGCGCTGCCAGATTTCCCCAGATCGAGGTAGTGATCGAGGAGCGGCTAGGCCTTCCGGTGACTATCGCGAATCCATTGGCGTCAATGGGGCTGGCGCCGGGGATTGATGCGAAAGCCATCGGCGATGCGGCGCCGTCACTGATGATAGCAACCGGACTCGCGCTGCGGACCTTCGACTGATATGGCGAGAATCAATCTACTGCCCTGGCGTGATGCGGAGCGCCGTCGCCACCGGCGGGATTTCGCGATCGTGGGCGGTTTGGCGCTGGGTCTCGTGGTGCTGATCGGGCTGGGCGTTCAGTTGTATGTCGAGGGTATGATCGACGGTCAGCATGATCGCAACGCGCTGCTGCAGAAGGAAATTGCGAAGCTCAACGTGCGTATCAAAGAGATCGACAAGCTGGAAAAGACCAAGGCTCGCCTGCTCGCGCGGATGAACGTCATTCAGCAGCTTCAGGAAAGCCGCCCGGAGATCGTGCATCTGTTCGACGAGTTGGTCGTCGCGATTCCGGAGGGCGTGTTCGTCACGCGCGTTAATCAGACCGGCAATCGTGTCGAGGTCGAGGGGAGGGCGCAGTCGAACGCCCGGGTATCGGCCTTTATGCGCAACATTCAGGCGTCAGTGTGGATCGGTGACCCGCAGTTGCTGGTGATTGAGAACAAAGACCAAACCGGTACGGGCTTGAGTCATTTCCGGCTCAAGTTCACCCAGCAACGGCTTAAAGACATTGAGCAGCAGGCTGGGCTCTGATGCGACCTCTTTACGTAAAACTTTGGCGTCAACATGGAACTCAGTGATCTCAGCGAACTGGAATTGAGCAACATCGGTGAATGGCCGATCATCGCAAAGGCCGCACTGATTCTCTTCCTGTGTCTATTGATTGGCTTTGCTTGGTATTACTTCATTGTCAGCAAACAATTGACGCGGTTAGACAGTGCTGTAGCCGAAGAGGTGACACTACGCGCCACGTTTGAGCAAAAGCAGGAAAAGTCAGCCAACCTGGAGGCCTATCAACAACAATTGGTCGAAATGCGCGAATCGTTCGGCGCCATGTTGCGGCAGCTGCCGGACAAGACGGAGGTTGCGGCATTGCT
Source organism: uncultured Gammaproteobacteria bacterium (assembly GCA_963698775.1). GTDB lineage: Bacteria > Pseudomonadota > Gammaproteobacteria > Chromatiales > Chromatiaceae > Thiohalocapsa. The sequence goes on along the minus strand of CAVOSE010000013.1, from coordinate 56,806 downwards.
GGTGGATGTCTCGCAAACCGGCCTGGCGGCGGGGTTGGAGTTCGAGTTGTTCCAGCCAGCTGGGGAACAGAACAGAGATTTCTACTCTGAGTTGCCAATTCAGGTGCGCGTCAATGGTCAGTATCACGACTTTGGCCGCTTCATCAGTGGGCTCGCGGCCCTGCCGCGTATCGTCACCATACACGATGTCAAGATCGCCGCTCCAGGCGGTCGCGACGGCGCGAAGGGTCAGCGGTTGGCGCTGAACGCCACCGTGAAGACGTATCGCTACCTCGACGAGACCGCGGTGGAATGATGAGGGCTCGCGACGCCTCTCCCATGTTGCTGCGCGGCCTTCGCCTCGGTCCAGGGTCAGGCTCGCCGCCTCCAGTGTTGCCAGCGTTGCCGCCCGCGCTGTTGGCCGCGCTGCTGTTGGCTGCATGCAGCGGGTCGAACATGGAGGCGTTGCAAGCCTATATCGAAAAGGTCAAACAACGTCCTCCGGCGCCGCTCGAGCCGCTGCCGGAGATTCCCCAGGTGGACACCTACGTCTACGAGCCTGGAAATCGCCGCGATCCCTTTGCGATGGACGACCGCACCGCCCGCGCGGTGATGCCGCAACGCGGTGACGGCATCGCCCCCGACCCGCTGCGCCGCAAGGAGGAGTTGGAGCAATTCTCGCTGGATTCGCTGCGGATGGTCGGGACCCTGGAGCAATACGAGACCCGCTGGGGACTGGTGTTGACGCCGGATGGCATCCTGCATCGGGTGCGCGTCGGAAACTACCTGGGGCAGAACAATGGCCAGATTACACGCATCAGTCCTGAAGGGATTCAACTTACCGAGATCGTCGGTGACGGCCCCGGCAGCTGGCGAGAGGTCGAGTCGGCGATTGCCCTCAAACAGTAGCGACCGCGCAGGCGAGCGCACCGAGATCCTAGACATGCACGCACGCATTTTACGTCAATCCCGCCGATATTTGCCGATCGCCCTGGGTGCGGCACCACGCTGGAAGACAAAATCCCCGTTGCTTGGTCAGGGGTTTTTCGGTATCGGCGCCCGACTTTGTCTGGTGCTGATCGCGTTGGTGGTCGTGCCCCGCGTCGCGCTCGCCGTCGTCCTTGAGGATGTCGAGTTTGCATCACTGCCCGGCAATCAGGTCGAGATCGATTTGGTCTTTTCCGGCGCAGTGCCAACGCCGACCGACTTCGCGACCGAGAACCCGGCGCGGATCGCCATCGATTTCCCCGGCGTCAACAGCGGACTCGACAGGAAGCAGATGCCCATCGGTCTTGGGGTCGCCCACAGTCTGGTCGCGATCGAGGCGAGCGATCGCACGCGGGTGGTCATCAATCTCAATGATTCCGTGCCCTACGAGGTGTCGACCCGCGGCAATCGCGTCACAATCGCTTTGAATCCTGAGCCCTCGGCACCGGCCCCGCGGCAGGCCTCGCAGCCTGATGCGCGGTCCGGATCGCGCACGCCCCCGACGAGTCGAGCGCGCACGGCAATGCGGCAAGCCGCGCGCGGGTCGGTGAAGAACATCGATTTTCGTCGCGGTGCCGACGGTGAGGGGCGCGTGATCATCACTCTCCCTTTAGCGGAAACCGCGGTGAGCGTGCGGGAGCAGGGTCGCGACGTGATCGTGGACATCGCCAATACCCAGCTGCCGCAGCGCCTGTTTCGCCGCCTGGACGTGGTGGATTTCGCGACGCCGGTGGTCGCGGTGGAATCCCGCGCCAGCGGCGGCGACGTCAAGGTCGACATCAAGACCACCGAGGAATACGAGTATCTTGCCTATCAGACCGACAACCTGTTCACGGTCGAATTCCGGTCGCTGACGGCGGCGGAAAAAGAACAAATCGAGCGTGACAAGATCGTCTACGACGGCGACCGGTTGTCTCTGAACTTCCAGGACATCGAGGTGCGTGCCGTATTGCAACTCTTGGCTGACTTCACCGGCTTGAACCTGGTGGCCAGCGACACCGTCCGCGGCAACATCACGCTGCGGCTGAAGAACGTCCCCTGGGATCAAGCGCTGGATATCATCCTGAAGACCAAGGGGCTTTCCATGCGCCAGACCGGCAATGTCATCATGGTCGCGCCAACCCAGGAGATCGCCGCGCAGGAGAAGCTCGAGCTGGAGTCGAAGGTGCAGATCGAGGAACTTGCGCCGCTGCGGTCTGAATTTATTCAGGTCAACTACGCGAATGCGGGGAGTCTCGCGACGCTGTTAAAATCCGAAGACAACAACCTGATGACGCCGGACCGAGGCAGCGTGACCGTCGACGATCGCACCAACACGCTGTTGGTCCAGGATACCGCGGCGAAATTGGAGGACGTCAGGCGTCTCGTGAATCGCCTTGATGTGCCGGTGCGTCAAGTCATGATCGAGTCCCAGGTGGTGATAGCCAACGACGACTTTGCCCGTGATCTGGGGGTTCGTTTCGGTCTGACCGGTTCCATGGGGGCGACAGGCGGCAACGAGTTGCTCGTCGGCGGCGGTCAGCCGGGATACCTGGGCGGTACGTCCGAGATCGACAAGGGTCCGTTCCTCGGGGCATACAACAGCCAGTTCTATCAAGATCCTTCGGCGGACGCCGGCCCCTATCGAGGTTCGGGCGTCCCGCTGGAACCGTACAATTCCAGTATCGAGATTCCAGCGGGCTCGGGCAACGAGGCGTTGTTCGTCAACCTGCCGGCCCCGACGCCGTCCGGTGCCATCAACTTTCTGCTCGGCAAAGTCGGCTCGTACCTGCTGCAGTTGGAACTTTCCGCGATGCAACGCGAGGGTCGTGGCGAGTTGGTTTCGGCGCCGCGTGTGGTGACATCGGACCAGAGCCAGGCCGTGATCAAGGTGGGTCAGGAGATACCTTACCAGGAGCAGACGGGAGGCGTTGGGGGAGGGACCGCGGTTGCATTCAAGGAAGCGGTACTGAAACTCGAAGTGACGCCCCATATAACCCCCGATGACCGCATAATCATGGATCTGAAGGTCAATAAGGACAACCCGGATTTTACCCGCGACGTGCTCGGGGTACCGCCGGTGGACACGCGTTCGGTCGAGACCTCGGTCTTGGTCGACAACGGAGAGACAGTTGTGCTGGGCGGTGTCTACGAGCGCGAGAAGACCTTTCAGCGCGAGCAGGTGCCCTGGCTTGGAGACCTGCCCGTGGTTGGAAATCTGTTTAAGACTACTCAGCGCAGCGACAACAACGAAGAGTTGCTGATTTTCGTGACCCCGAAGATTCTAAAGAGTGTCCAAGCGAACCGCTGAGGATCTACATTAATCGATTTGCCGGGGCTTTCCCCTTGCCCATGGGCGGCAAATCTGGCATACCTGGACCGCATGATTCGCCCACAGAACATTTTCCTCGTTGGTCCCATGGGGGCCGGTAAGAGCACCATCGGCCGGCAACTGGCGCAGTCACTGGGTTACGAGTTCCAGGACAGCGATCAAGAGATCCAGCGCCGCACCGGTGTCGATATCGCAACCATCTTCGAGTACGAAGGCGAGGACGGCTTTCGCAGCCGTGAGCGTCTCGTCATCGAAGAACTGGCGGCGAACGAGAATATCGTGCTCGCGACCGGCGGTGGTGCCGTGCTGCTGCCGGAAAACCGCCAGCAACTCGCCGCCCGAGGCCTGGTGATCTACCTGCACTGCAGCCCCGAACAACAGCATGCCCGCACCGCCCGTGACCGCAATCGGCCGTTGCTGCACACCGACGACCCGCAGCAAAAACTACGGGACCTGATGGCTGAGCGCGAGCCGATCTATCGGCAGATCGCCGATATGGTGGTGTCCACCGAGCGCCGCGGCACCTCGTCGGTGGTCAAAGAGGTTCGACGTCGTCTCGAGGCTGAAGACCTCTGACATGACCACCGTTAAGCGTACCCTGACGGTAGAGCTCGGTGATCGCGCCTATCCGATCCACATTGGTGCGGCTCTGATCGGGAAGGCGGAACTATACCTTCCACATATCGCGTCGTCTCAGGTGATGATCGTCAGCAACGAGACGGTTGCGCCGCTCTACCTCGCGCCGGTCAGGTCCGCGTTGGCGAGCCTGCGGGTCAGCCAAGTGATCTTGCCGGATGGTGAGATCCATAAGGATTTGGCGACATGGAACCGCATCTTCGACGCCTTGCTAGAGCAACGGTTCGGCCGCGATTGCACCCTGGTCGCACTGGGAGGCGGGGTGATCGGTGACATGGCGGGCTTTGCCGCGGCCTGTTATCAGCGTGGCGTCGCCTTTATCCAGGTGCCGACGACGCTGCTGGCGCAGGTGGATTCCTCCGTCGGCGGCAAGACCGGTGTCAACCACCCCGCCGGCAAGAATATGATCGGCGCCTTCCATCAGCCGCAGGTCGTCATCGCCGATACCGACACGCTGGGCACGCTGCCGGACCCCGAGCTGGCCGCCGGGCTGGCCGAGGTGGTCAAGTACGGGTTGATTCGCGACCAGGCCTTTTTTCACTGGCTGGAGGCCAATGCCGCTTCACTGCTGGCGCGTGATCCGGGCGCTCTCAGCGAGGCCGTGGAGCGTTCCTGTCGCAACAAAGCCGAGGTGGTGGCCGCGGACGAGCGCGAGTCCGGCCAGCGGGCGCTGCTCAACCTCGGGCATACCTTCGGGCATGCCATCGAGACGGCCTCTGGCTACGGAGCATGGCTGCACGGCGAGGCCGTGTCGGTGGGTATGGTGATGGCCGCGGAACTGTCCCGCCGGCTCGGCTGGCTGGATCAGGGCGCCGTCGCTCGCACTCGCGAGCTGCTGCAGCGTTTCGGTCTGCCGGTCGATCCGCCAGTGGCGATCCCAACGGACCGCTGGCTTGAACTCATGGCGGTGGACAAGAAGGTTCTCAACGGCACGCTACGGCTGGTGCTGCTGCGGGGCATCGGCGATGCCGTGGTGACGACAGACTTCAGTGCTGAGGACTTGCGGTCCGTTATCGAGGGGGCGCATTGAGGCGGGAGGTTGCGTTTCTCTGGGCGCCAGCCAGGCTGGGTCGGCACCTGGCGTCACCCGATTACGAATTTGCATCTTCCCGTCCCGGCGGCTCGCAACCAGCGAGGCGAACGGCCGACCGAATGCCGCGCAGTCTGCCGCCGCCCGTGACCGCACGGCCATGTCCCCATTCGTATCCTACTGTTCGGCAACCAATTCGATGTTCACGCGGCCCATGTGGCCGCGCGGCTCCGCCACCGGGGCCAGCGCCGCTTTGCCGATCTCGAAGGGGGTAGTTGTTGGGCGAAATTGGTGCGGGTGCCGCTACGATGCACAAGATTGGATCAATCGAGGGCTGCGCCGCGAGCCAGGCGCCTGGCCCTGCTGTGGCATACGTTCTGCATGACGAGTATAATTATCGGCTCGCCGCGGGCGTCCTGAATCATGCCGATTCGGTCCTGAGATGCGCGGCGACAGCGCCGGGAAGTCCGATCGAATGCAACAGCGATCTCGCCCGCGCCGATCGATTCGACGGGTTCCGCTCCCAAAGGAGACGGGCCAAAATAACGCGATCCCAGACAACGATTGACCAAGCCGGAACTTCTGGGGGTGTTGAAGACACTCAGCCGGGAGACGCAATCGACTTGAAAACCCGGTTTTAGCGAGGTCCAAAGATGAGCCTGCGTGCTTACCCACCCGCACAGGGACTTTACGATCCTTCAAACGAGCGCGACTCCTGCGGTGTCGGATTCGTTTGCCATATCAAAAACGCCAAGAGCCATCGGATCGTCGAACAGGGTCTAGAGATCCTCGAGCGCCTGACCCACCGCGGTGCGGTCGGCGCCGATCCAAAGGCCGGTGACGGTGCCGGCATTCTGGTGCAAATTCCTGACGAATTCTTCCGTGCCAACGTCGACTTCGACCTGCCCGCGCCCGGCCACTATGGCGTTGGCATGGTCTTCCTGCCCCGCGACGAACACGCTCGTGTCGAGATGCAGGCCACCGTGACCCGCCATCTGGAGTCCGGTGGGCAGACCGTGCTCGGATGGCGCGATGTGCCGGTCGACAACACCGACCTCGGCGAAAGCGTATTGCCGTCGGAGCCGGTGGTGCGACAGGTCTTCGTCGCCTGCGGCGACAACTGCGCGGATCAAGACGCCTTCGAGCGCCGGCTGTTTGTCGTGCGCAAGCGCATGGACAACGAGATCCGCGCCGCCGGCTACGACAAGACCGCCTACTACGTGGCGTCCATGTCCTCTCGCACTGTCAACTATAAGGGCATGCTGCTGGCGAGCCAGGTAGGCAATTATTACCTGGACCTGCACGACGAGCGCTTCACCTCTGCGCTGGCGCTGGTGCATCAACGCTTTTCCACCAATACCTTCCCGACATGGGACCTGGCGCAGCCATTCCGCATGATCTGCCACAACGGCGAGATCAACACCATGCGTGGCAACGTCAACTGGATGGCCGCTCGCCGTCACACCATGGAGTCGGAGATCCTCGGTGACGACCTCGACAGCATCTGGCCGCTAATCCCCGAGGGCCAATCCGACTCCGCCTGCTTCGATAACGCGCTGGAGTTGCTGGTGATGGGCGGCTACTCGCTGGCCCACGCCATGATGCTGCTGATCCCAGAGGCCTGGTCCGGCAACAAGCTCATGGACGAGAAGCGTCGCGCGTTCTACGAATATCACGCCGCGCTGATGGAGCCCTGGGACGGCCCCGCGGCGGTGGCCTTCACCGACGGCCGTCAGATCGGTGCCACACTGGACCGCAACGGCCTGCGTCCGGCGCGCTATTTGGTTACAAACGATGATTTGGTCATCATGGCCTCGGAGTCCGGCGTGCTGGACATCGAGGACGAGCGCGTGATCAAGAAGTGGCGCCTGCAGCCCGGCAAGATGTTCCTGATCGACCTGGAGCAGGGCCGGATCATCGACGATGCCGAGATCAAGGCCGAACTGGCAGACGCCAAGCCCTATCGCGAGTGGCTCAATCGCACCCAGATCCATCTCGACGCGCTGCCCACGGACGTCGCGCCCATGGCCCCGGAGGCGGACGTACTGCTCGATGCGCAGCAGGCCTTTGGTTACAGTCAGGAGGACATCAAGTTCCTGCTGACGCCAATGGTGCTGACGGGCCAAGAGGCGATCGGCTCCATGGGGGCGGACAACCCGCCATCGGTGTTGTCATCGCGCTCCAAGCACCTATCGACCTATTTCAAGCAGAATTTCGCACAAGTCACTAATCCGCCCATCGACCCGATCCGTGAAGAGCTGGTCATGTCGCTGGTGTCTCTGATCGGGCCTCGGCCCAATCTGCTGGGGCTGGACGAGGCCGGCAAGCATTGGCGCCTGGAGGTCAATCAGCCGGTGCTGAGCAACGAGGACTTGGAGCGCATTCGCCACATCCAGGACAACTCCGGCGGCGCGTTTCGCACCAAGAACCTGCACATGGTGTACTTGGCCTCAGAGGGGGCCGAGGGCATGGCGCCGGCACTCGACCGCCTGTGCGCCGAGGCCGAGCAAGCGGTTCTGGACGGGCATAACATCCTGATCCTGTCCGATCGCAACACCAACGCCGACTATGTGCCAATCCCGGCCCTGCTGGCCACCTCCGCGGTGCACCACCACCTGATTCGCCGGGGTCTGCGCACCAGTGCCGGTCTGGTGGTCGAGACCGGCGCCGCGCTCGAGGTGCACCACTTCGCGACCCTGGCGGGCTATGGCGCCGAGGCCATCAACCCCTACCTGGCGTTCGACACCATCCAGTCCCTGTTGCCAAAGCTGTCGCAGCAAAGCGGCGAGCCACTGGCGTTCGAGGAGGCCCAGTCGCGCTACATCAAGGCGGTCGGCAAGGGCCTGAAAAAGGTCATGTCCAAGATGGGCATCAGCACCTTCCAGAGCTACTGCGGCGCCCAGATTTTCGATGCGGTGGGCCTGAATCGCGACTTCATCGGCAAGTACTTCACCGGCACGCCGAGCATGGTCGAGGGCATCGGCTTGAGCGAGGTGGCCCGCGAGGCAGTGCTCTGGCACAACCGTGGCTACGGCGATGAGCAGATCCTGCGCAAGTACCTGGATGTCGGTGGTGACTACGCCTACCGACTGCGCGGCGAGGATCACATCTGGACCCCGGAGACGATCTCAAAACTGCAACATGCGACCCGAGCCAACTCCGCCAATACCTTCGGCGAGTACTCGCGTCTGATCAACGAGCAGACGGAACGGCTGCTCACTTTCCGCGGCTTGATGGACTTCAAATGGGCCGACCAGCCGGTGCCCATCGACGAGGTCGAGCCGGCGTCCGAGATCGTCAAGCGCTTTGCCACCGGAGCCATGTCCTTCGGCTCCATCAGCTACGAGGCGCACTCGACCCTGGCCAAGGCGATGAACGCGATCGGCGGCAAGTCCAATACGGGCGAGGGCGGCGAGGAGCCGGAGCGTTATCAGCCCTTGGCCGACGGTTCGTCGAATCCGGAACGCTCGGCCATCAAGCAGGTCGCGTCGGGGCGTTTTGGCGTCACGGTGGAGTACCTGGTGAACGCCGACGACATCCAGATCAAGATCGCCCAGGGTGCCAAGCCCGGCGAGGGCGGCCAGTTGCCGGGGCACAAGGTCAACGCGCAGATCGCGCGCGTGCGCCATTCCACTCCCGGCGTGGGCCTGATCTCGCCGCCACCGCATCACGACATCTACTCCATCGAAGACCTGGCGCAACTGATTCACGACCTGAAGAACGCCAATCCGAAGGCGCGCATCTCGGTCAAGCTGGTCTCCGAGGTCGGGGTGGGCACCGTTGCCGCGGGCGTGTCCAAGGCGCATGCCGATCACGTTACTATTGCCGGTTACGACGGCGGCACGGGCGCCAGCCCGCTGACGTCCATCAAGCACGCCGGTAGCCCCTGGGAGATCGGCTTGGCGGAGACCCATCAGACGCTGGTGCTGAACCGCCTGCGTGGGCGCATCGCGGTGCAGGTGGACGGCGGATTGCGTACGGGTCGCGATGTGGTGATCGGTGCCTTGCTGGGTGCTGATGAATTCGGCTTTGCTACCGCGCCGCTGATCGTCGAAGGCTGCATCATGATGCGCAAGTGCCATCTGAACACCTGCCCGGTCGGCGTCGCCACGCAAGATCCGGAGTTGCGCAAGAAGTTCACCGGCAAGCCCGAGCACGTCATCAATTTCTTCTTCTTCATCGCGGAAGAAGTACGACAGCTCATGGCCAGGCTCGGCTTCCGCACCATCAACGAGATGATCGGGCAAATGGATCGCCTGGAGATGCGCAAGGCCATTGATCACTGGAAGGCGCAGGGGCTGGATTTTTCGCGCATCCTGACCAAGCCCGCGGTCGCTGCGGATGTTGCACTCTACAACTGCGAGGCACAAGAGCACGGTCTCGAGCGGGCGCTGGACCACGAACTGATCCGCCAGGCGGAACCCGCACTGGAGCGTGGCGAGCCGGTGCGCATCGAGACCAACATTAGGAACTACAACCGCACCTTTGGCACGTTGCTGTCCGGGCGCGTGGCCGAGCGCTATGGCCACGCCGGCCTGCCCGACGACACCATCCATATCAAGGCCCGCGGCATCGGTGGACAGTCCTTTGGCGCCTGGCTCGCCCAGGGCGTCACGGTGGAGCTCGAAGGCGAGGCCAATGACTATGTCGGCAAGGGCCTCTCAGGCGGGCGCATCGTCATCTACCCGCCGCTCGACTCCGGTATCGACAAGGCCGAAGACAACATCATCGTCGGTAATACCGTCCTTTACGGTGCCGTCACCGGGGAGGTCTACTTTCGCGGCGTCGCAGGCGAGCGTTTCTGTGTGCGCAATTCCGGTGCCAGCGCCGTCGTCGAAGGCGTCGGCGATCATTGCTGCGAGTATATGACCGGCGGTATCACCGTCTGCCTCGGGCCGACCGGGCGCAACTTCGCGGCGGGCATGAGCGGCGGTATCGCTTATGTCCTCGACGAGGAGGGCGATTTCGAGAGCCACTGCAATCTGTCCATGGTCGAACTCGAGCCCGTGACCGCGGAGGACGACGCGCTGGAGTTGTTCGATCATCAGGGCGGCGACCTAGAGGCCCATGGCCTGGTCGATGTCAGCCACGACATGACCCGATTTGACGCCATTCGCCTCAAGCAGTTGATCGCCAAACACCTGCACTACACCAATTCGGACGTGGCACGACGCATCCTCGACGATTGGGAGGGCATGCTGCCGAAATTTGTCAAGGTCATGCCGGTGGACTACCGTCTTGCGCTGGAGCAAATGCAATCGCAGCGGAGCCGCCCACCCAGCGTCACCATGCCGCATCCCTCGAAGATCAAGACGGAGGTTGCCAACTGATGGGTAAGCCAACCGGATTCATGGAGTACGAGCGTGCCGAGCTGGCCTATGAGCCGCCATCGGATCGCGTCGTGCACTACAACGAATTCGCGCTGCCGTTGTCCGCGGAGGATATCGGCACACAGGGTGCGCGCTGCATGGATTGCGGCATTCCATACTGCCACCAAGGCTGTCCGGTCAACAACATCATCCCGGATTGGAATGATCTGGTGTATCGGCAGGACTGGGAGGGGGCCATCGAGGTGCTGCACTCCACCAACAATTTTCCCGAGTTCACTGGCCGTATTTGTCCCGCGCCCTGTGAAGCCTCCTGTACCCTGAATCTCGATGACGAGCCGGTGGCCATCAAGTCCATCGAGCGCGCGATCGCGGACAAGGCCTGGGAAGAGGGTTGGGTCAAGCCGCAGGTGCCGATGCACCGAACGGGCAAGCGTGTGGCCGTTGTCGGCTCCGGACCGGCGGGCCTCGCCTGCGCCCAACAACTCGCCCGCGCTGGTCACAGCGTGTCGTTGTACGAGAAAGCGGACCGTATTGGCGGCTTGTTACGCTACGGCATCCCTGACTTCAAGCTGGCCAAGACGATGATCGACCGACGTATGAGTCAGATGCGCGCGGAGGGCGTGGAGTTCCACACCCACTGCAACATCGGTGTCGACGTTCCGGTCGCGAAGCTGACGGACGGCTATGACGCCGTGGTCCTCGCCGGCGGCTCGGAGAAGCCCCGTGATCTCGACGTGCCTGGCCGCAGCTACAACGGGATCCACTTTGCGATGGACTTCCTGCGCCCTAATTCCAAACGGGTGCAGGGTGTTTACGTGCCGGACGATGACTTCGTCAGCGCCTACGACAAACATGTCGTCGTCATCGGCGGGGGTGATACCGGCTCGGACTGCATCGGCACCTCAAACCGGCACGGTGCGCGCTCCATTACCCAAATCGAGATCCTGGACAAGCCGCCGGAGAAAGAAGACAAGGGGCTTACCTGGCCCGACTGGCCGAATAAGCTGCGTACGTCAACCTCCCAGGAAGAGGGCTGCCAGCGGGTGTGGAATGTGCTCAGCAAGTCCTTCGAGCACGATGGCGAGGGCAACGTCAAGGCGCTCAACTACGTCCTGGTACGCTGGGACAAGGATGACCAAGGCCGCTGGCAAATGTCCGAGGTACCGGGCTCCGAAGGTCAGCTAAAGGCCGATCTGGTGCTGCTCGCGATGGGTTTCGTGCATCCCGTGCAAGAGGGCATGCTTGCGGAACTGCAACAAGCCCAAGGTCTGGAACTCGACCCTCGCGGGAATGTGAAGGGCAGCACCGAGGGCAAAGACGCCTATGCGACGAACGTCGCAGGTGTGTTCGCCGCAGGCGATATGCGCCGCGGCCAATCGCTGGTGGTGTGGGCGATCCGTGAGGGCCGCCAGTGCGCCCGGGCCGTCGACGAGTGGTTGATGGGCCGGACGGATCTGCCCAGGTAAGGCAGTCCGCCCCGCCTTAGCAAGCGGCCCGCGGGCCGCTTTGTTTTTTTGCGACGCTCCTTTTCCCCGTCGAGATCGATTCCGCCCGTTGTGGTGCTCTGAGTGGCTGCCGGCCCTGAAAGTCGCGTGCGATTTGCCGCATAATGACGGGTTTTCGAGTCCTCCCCGTCCGACACCTTAGTCGCCATCGAGTCCCCATGAATAGCCAGTCCGCCCTTCCGCCCGAAGCCGGGCGTCGCGATATCCTCATCACCAGTGCGCTGCCCTATGCCAATGGCCCGATCCACATCGGTCACCTGGTGGAATACATCCAGACTGACATCTTCGCGCGGTTTCAAAAGATGCGTGGGCACAACTGTTGGTACGTTTGTGCCGATGACGCCCACGGTACGCCCATCATGCTCAGGGCCCGAGCCGAGGGTGTCTCACCAGAGGCCTTGATTGCCCGCGTCGCCGAGGAGCATAAGGCGGATTTCGAGGCCTTCCGCATCGACTTCGACAACTACCACTCGACCCATTCCGATGAGAATCGCCACTTCGCGACCCTCATCTACGAGCGAAACCGCGACAAGGGGCACATCGCTGAACGCACGATCGAGCAGGCCTACGACCCGGTCGAGCACATGTTCCTGCCGGACCGCTTCATCAAGGGTGAATGCCCAAAGTGCGGCGCGCCAGACCAATATGGTGACAATTGCGAGGTGTGTGGTGCTAGTTACTCGCCGTCGGAGCTGAAGAATCCACGTTCGGCGGTGTCTGGCGCGGTGCCGGAGCAGCGCGAGTCCGTTCACTATTTCTTTAGGCTCGGCGATTTCGAGGACATGCTCAGGCGCTGGACCCGCGGCGGGAGCCTGCAGGCGCAAGTGGCGAACAAGCTTGACGAATGGTTCGATGCTGGTCTGCAACAATGGGACATCTCCCGCGACGAGCCGTATTTCGGTTTCGAGATCCCAGGCCATCCCGGCAAGTTCTTCTATGTCTGGCTCGATGCGCCGATCGGCTATATGGCGAGCTTCCAGAATCTCTGCGACCGGACCGCCGATCTCTCGTTCGATCAGTTCTGGGCCGCGGACAGCAGCGCTGAGCTGTACCACTTCATCGGCAAGGACATCATCTACTTTCACGCGCTGTTCTGGCCGGCGATGTTGCATGGTGCCGATTTCCGCACGCCCACCGCGGTGTTCGCCCATGGCTTCCTGACCGTGGACGGCCAAAAAATGTCCAAGTCGCGCGGTACCTTCATCAAGGCGCGCACCTATCTGGATCATCTCAACCCGGAATACCTGCGCTATTACTTTGCCGCCAAGCTTGGCGCCAGCGTCGACGACATCGATCTGAGTCTGGACGACTTCCAGGCGCGCGTGAACTCGGACCTGGTGGGAAAGGTGGTCAATATCGCCAGTCGCAGCGCCGGGTTCATCAGCAAACGCTTCGACGGCCGACTCGGCGCCGAACTGCCGGAGCCGGCGTTGTTCGCCGACTTCGTCGCCGCCGGTGATTCCATCGCGACCGCCTACGACAAGCGGGAATACAGCCGTGCCGTCCGCGAGATCATGGCCATGGCGGATCGCGCCAACCAATACATCGACGAGCGGGCGCCCTGGGTGGTAGCCAAACAGCAAGGCCGCGATTCCGAGCTCCAGGCGATTTGCACCCAGGGGTTGAACCTGTTCCGCTTGCTCATGGGTTGGCTGCGGCCGATCCTGCCGGGCACGTCCGAGGCCGCCGAGCAGTTCCTGCGCATCCCACCCCTCACCTGGCAGGCGCTGTCGGAGCCCCTGCTCGACCACGAGATCGCCAAGTTCAAACCCCTGATGACTCGTGTTGACCCGAAGCAGATCGAGGCCATGTTGGAGGCATCAAAAGAGGATCTCGTTGCGGCCACCAATAGCAGCAGCCCGGGTGAGCCAGCGAACGCGGGGCATTTGAGCCGTGATCCCATCGCCGACACCATCGACTATGATGCCTTCGCCAAGGTGGACCTGCGCATCGCCCGCATCGCCAAGGCTGCGCCGGTGGAGGGCGCGGACAAGCTGCTGCAGCTGACCCTAGACCTGGGTGGCGAGACCCGCAACGTCTTCGCCGGCATCAGCAAGGCCTACGATCCCGCGAAACTGGAAGGCCGACTGACCGTCATGGTGGCCAATCTAGCGCCGAGAAAGATGCGCTTCGGCCTGTCGGAGGGCATGGTGCTGGCCGCCGGGCCTGGCGGCAGCGACCTCTTTATTCTTAGCCCAGACACCGGTGCTGAGCCGGGCATGAAGGTCAAGTAAGCAGTCAGGGTGGGTGCCGCGGCGCACCAGGTCGTCCTCCAGGCCACGCCCGCCGCCGCGTCCACTCTGCATAGATTCGGAATCTGTACCGACGAAGGTGCACAATCAGCACTCCGCCACGCATTCGGGAGATCATCGCTGCCAGTGAACTGCACCCAGGAACAGAGGCTGCACACCAGGGTCTGCTTCTACGACCCGGTCCGCGCCAACGCCATACAGCATCCGAAAGCGAGCTGGTATCTGCCCGCCGAGGACCTCAGTGAAGGCGGTCTGATGCTCATGGCGCCGGACATGTTCGCAGTCGGTCTGCGCCTATTCCTGGACATTGAGCCCGACAAAGAGTCAGAGCCCATCCATTGCGTCGGCCAGGTGGTTTGGGTCGCACGGGCGCGTAATCAGGAAGGTTATCGGCTCGGCATCAAGCTCATACAGATGAGCGACCTGTCGCGCGAGCGGCTCCGGGAACTCGTTGTGGCGCTGGCGAAGGCGATGCCTCGCAATCCACCAAGCACTTGATCGGATCGGGCCGCATCGCTCCTCCAGACGTATAGTCGCCAGCAGGTAGCCGCCATCGCCCAGCTAACGGCCGGTCGCCACGAGTGCCAAGCCAGACTATCGATTCTCGGCCCCGGTCCGCTACCCATCGCCCTTGGCAAAGAGGAGCAAGGCGCTGAACTCCGTCCAGCTGGTCCGTCCCAATGGCGGTTGCGGCATCTGTCGACTCAGTAACGATGAAGGAGCATCCATGTGATGGATGCGGTGTAGAGCATATCGTTCTGGGTTGGCGGTTCGTTTGGCTCGGCATGCTGGCCGCCAAATCCACAGGCAGGAGCTGCTTCAGATCGAGTCTTATCGCGTTGGTGTTTGAGTAGGCCGGAATCCGCCAAACCCGCCGCTCCATATCGATGTGCTCCCGCCTGGCCTTCAGGGCCTCATTCAATCGCGCTCCGGTTCGTTGAAATCAAGAACAAGGCAATGGTGCGCACGGGCCGATTAGAATGCATCCTCAGCAGGGTCAAGCACCGCTTGAGTTTCTCATGGTTAATGAAATGTGCCAACTTGTGGCCCTCGCGGTCCATCGTGGTCCTTTCGCGGTCAGCTAACCGGCCCAGCGCAGTGGCAGCAATGGGGCGATGTATGACTATGCATAGCGGCTACTTGCGGCCGGCCTGGCGTCCCAGGCTGAGGCCCGCAGTCGCGTGGGCAGCGGATACGAAGAAAGGCAGCGAGTTACGTGTACTGTTTCCGAAACAGGCTCTGAGGATTCTCACGCGGGGGCGGTCGCCCATATTGTTTGGGGTTGTGCTGCGGAAAGGAACAGTGTCGCTGAGGCACAACAAGCTTGATCGATGTCAATCGAAACCTGGAAACACAACGAAATCGTGACAAATGTTACGACGGGTGATTCTTTTTTGAGACAAATGTTGTATGTTTATTGCTGCGTAGTAAGAAAACCACGTTCAGCCACTCGGGCGTCGTGGTCGCGCGCCCGCCTCCGGCGGATATCGACTGCCAAAGCAATAGGAGGAGTAAGAAAACATGCTGAAGAAAGTTATCGTCGCCATCGTTGGGTTGGGCGCCGCGAGCGGTGCCGCGGGCTATGACCTGAACTTTGGCGGTACCGATTACGGTACCTTTACAGGGCGCATCATGGCCATGACCATCCTGACGGCAAAGGACAACGGTTGGGACCCGAACACGGGAAATTCCTACTCGGTCATGGGGCAATACCAGAGCCCGGTTTGGAACGGGTTTCGCTTCACCACCGCGGCCTATCTGAATGGAGACATCTTCGGCACCACGGACTTCGATCCGAACCCCGACAAAGGCCGGACAGCGCTCGGCATGTTCATCGGTAAGGATGGCGCTCAGAAGGGTCAGTTGACGGTCGTCAACGCCACCTTTTCCTCAGACCAGATCTATGCCTTTGCCGGTCGTGCGACTATCGACACGCCCCTGACCAAGAACACCTACAACCTCGTGCCCAACTCCTACACAGCGTTGCGTGTAGGGGCAAGGCCCGTTAAAGGTGTCGACTTCTCGTTGGGTCAGATCACGCAGATGTCCTTCGGCTCGCGGGCGATGACCGATTGGGGATTCATCGGCGAGGCGACGGGTACCGGCGGGGCCGCTCAGTTGCCAAATCAGAACGGCTTAGGACAGGCCAAGTTCTTAAACCTCGGTCAGATTGCCTTGGGACCGGACGCCGACAACGTCAGCGGTATGACCCTCGCGTCCGCCACCTACGATGGATTGCCGCACACCAAGATCGGGCTTTGGAATGCCTACGTGCAGGACATCGCCAATGATCTCTACTTCGATGTTTCGGCGAAAATCCCGCTAAAGAGTCTCAAGCTCGACCTCGGTGCCCAGTATCTTCGCCAGGACGACGTGGGCGCCGGTACCCGTGGTATTCAGGGTGGCCCGGCCATCCAGGTCAACTTTGGCCGCGGTGACCTAGACTACAACCTGTATGGCCTGAAGGCGGGTTTGCTTGGGGCAAAGAAGAAATGGTCTTTGCATGCGCTTTGGAATCACTCCGACGGTGATACGGCCTTTTTCAACGCCTTCGGCGCCGATCCCGCCTATACCAGTTCGATCTTCTCCCGTAACGCCTATCGCAAGGATGTTGATGCCTGGGGACTCCGTGGGAAATACATGATCATGCCCGGTCTCGACTTTATGGCCGCCTACTTCGACTATGGCAAGTCCGAAACCGTCGGCGCCGTGCCCAATGTTACGCCGCTAGCGCTGCCCACCAGCAATGCCAATGAGCTGGATTTGGTACTCACATGGAAACCAAAGCAGATCAAAGGTTTGATGCTGAGAACATTCTATGTCAATCGTACCAGTGAGTACGACGATTTCGTCAACCCTCGCACAAACAAGCAGGCGGATGCGACCATGAGTCACTGGCGCCTGATCGCGGTCTACTCGTTCTAGTGGTCGACGCGGCCGTCGCCGACTTGGCGGCGATGGCCGACTAGCAAAAGCGGCGTGGTCGGCGTGGTCGGCGCTGCTGGTGTCAACCCGTTGGGGCCGAACCATGATCAGAGTCCATCTCGGCAGAGCCCCTTCAGGGGTCACTAGGAGAAACAAGACGCTGATCAGTACGACAAAGGCGGACTGGCACGAAGCTAAGTGATGGAAATGTGGTGGGCCGTCTAGGATTCGAACCTAGGACCAAGGGATTATGAGTCCCCTGCTCTAACCGCTGAGCTAACGGCCCGTTGAAAGGGGCGCGGCTTTTCACTTTGGCGCTGGCCGCGAGTGACGATGATTTTTGATGCTCGCTGGTCGCTTTTGGTGGCGCCGTCGCCCTGGCGCCGGACCGCTTTCGGAGGTCCGCGGGATATTGCGTCGGTCGACTATGCGGCGAGCGCCACTGGGCTTGCGGTTCCGCTGCCCGCGCGCCTTCCGCGTGCGTCAGTCGGAGTCCAGGAAACTGCGGAGCTTTTCCGACCGGGTCGGGTGCCGCAGCTTGCGCAGGGCCTTGGCCTCGATCTGGCGGATACGCTCGCGGGTAACGTCGAACTGCTTGCCGACCTCTTCCAGGGTGTGGTCGGTATTCATGTCGATGCCGAAGCGCATGCGCAGCACCTTGGCCTCGCGCGAAGTCAGGCTGGCAAGCATGTTCTGGGTGGCCTCGCGCAGACCCTCCGCGGTCGCGGAATCGACCGGAGAGATGACGCCGGCGTCTTCGATGAAATCGCCCAGATGGGAGTCTTCGTCGTCGCCGATCGGGGTCTCCATGGAGATCGGTTCCTTGGCGATCTTGAGCACCTTGCGCACCTTTTCCTCGGGCATCTCCATGCGCTCGGACAGCTCTTCCGGCGTCGCCTCGCGACCCATCTCTTGGATCATCTGGCGCGAGATGCGGTTGAGCTTGTTGATGGTCTCGATCATGTGCACCGGGATGCGGATGGTGCGTGCCTGGTCGGCGATGGAGCGCGTGATCGCCTGGCGAATCCACCAGGTGGCGTAGGTCGAGAATTTGTAGCCGCGACGGTACTCGAATTTATCCACCGCCTTCATTAGCCCGATGTTGCCTTCCTGAATCAGGTCCAGGAACTGCAGGCCGCGATTAGTGTACTTTTTGGCGATGGAGATCACTAGCCGCAGGTTGGCCTCGACCATTTCCTTCTTGGCGCGGCGGGCCTTGGCTTCGCCGATGGACATCTTGCGGTTGACTTCCTTGATCTCGCCGATCGTGAGCACGTTCTCGCGCTCCAGGTCCTGCAGCCGGCGTTGGGCGCGACGCACCTCGCTTTCGACATCGGCGAGGCGTGTGGAGTAGGCCTTGCCGGCGTCGATCTGCTCGCGAGCCCAGTCCGGATTGGTCTCGTTGTCCGGGAACGAGTTGATGAAGTCCTTGCGCGGCATACCCGCGGCGTCGATGCATAGGCCCATGATAAGACGTTCCTGCCCGCGGATGCGCCCAATGGTGTCGCGAAGCATCTGCACCAACTCGTTGAATACGTTGGCGACGAGTTTGAATTGCAGGAAGTCCTCGGAGACTAGCGCCATAGCGGCACGGGAGCGCTCATCGTCGCGGCCGTGCGCCTTGAGCAGTTCGATGAATTCGCCGAAGTGCTGGCGCAACGCCTGTACACGGCGGGCGACTTCCTCGGGGTCGGGGCCGGTGTCGACGGCCTCTTCTTCCTCGTCATCCGCGTCGTTGTTAGTGTCGGTGGCCGTCTTGGCTGCCGGCGGCGCAGGGGGCGGCACCGGTTCGCCGTCGGCATCCGTGAAGCCGGAGATGGCGTCGGACAGGCGGCGCTCTTCTTTCTCGACTTGCTCGAAGATGTACAGCAGCCGTTCGACAGCGCGCGGGTAGATCGACAGCGCGGCCAGCACCTGATTGAGCCCTTCCTCAATGCGCTTGGCGATGCGCAGCTCGCCCTCTCGGGTCAGCAGTTCGACGGTGCCCATCTCACGCATGTACATGCGCACGGGATCTGTGGTGCGACCAAACTCGCTGTCGACCGATGCCAGGGCCGCGGCGGCGGCCTCGGCGGCCTCGTCATCGGCGACCGCGGAATCGTTGCTGAGCGAGTCGATCTCCGCTGGGGCGGTCTCGTGCACCGTGATGCCCATGTCGTTGATCATGCGCACGATGTCTTCGATCTGCTCCGGCTCAATGATGCCGTCGGGCAGGTGGTCGTTGACCTCGGTATAGGTCAAGAAGCCCTGCTCTTTGCCCTTGGCGATCAGTTGCTTGAGCTGCGAGGCTTGCTGCTGTTGATGATCCATGCGGATACCTGCTTGGCGGAGTCGGCGCGGCCGGTGAAGAATTTAGTTAACTTTCCAAAATAGCAGACAGTATGCAATCTGTCTATCGGCGGAAGTGCTATTTCGGGTTGTCGAAGTCCCGAAGATGGTCGTCGCCGGGGAGCTCGACTGCGGCCGATTTGGCGTTGAGAATCATGTGCTGGCGGCGTTCGTTCTTCGCCTCGCGGTTGAGGGCGCCGAGGGCGCCGATGAACTCGGCCTCTCTCCCTTCCATTGGAATATAGGCGATCAGCCCGGAATCCGAGAGGCGGCGAATCGCTGATTCGTGATCGGTGTTACGCCAGCGCTCACAGAGGGCGGCCGAGGTGATGTCAGGGTAGGCCAGCGCTGTGCTAATCAACTCCCGTAATAGGCCAATGCCGGGACTATCCAGCCCATGCCAATCACGCGGCTGCTCTTCGGTGAGGCGGGCGAGTGTCGGCTGGTCCAGGAGCAATGCCACGGCGAGGCGCATTGGGGTCAGGCGTTTGGTGTCGACCATGGAGGCAGCGCGGAATTTCTCCCGCGGCGGACGACGGCCGTGGAAACGATCCCCAAACCCGACCAAGCCCATCAAGCGCGCTTCCAGCAACGTACGAAACGTGCTGGCAGGCATGGTCTGAATCAAGCCGCGGGCGTCGGCGTCGAGCTTGGCGCGTCCCTCGGTGCTGGCCAAGTCGAGGTCAGCGCTGAGGTGCTCGAAGAGGAAGTCTGACAGCAGCGTGGCTGTGGTAAGGCGTTGCTCGAAGGCCTCGCGACCCTCCTTGCGCACCAGCGTGTCCGGATCCTCGTCATCCGGCAGGAACAGGAACCGGATCGGTTGTTGACCGGTGGCCAGCGGTAGCGCAGTCTGCAGCGCCTTCCAGGCCGCGGCGCGGCCCGCGCGGTCGCCATCGAAGCAGAAAACCAGCTCGGGCGCGCTGCGTTGCAGGCGCTTGATGTGCTCCGGCGTGGTCGCGGTGCCCAGCGTTGCGACGGCATAGGGGATTTCGTACTGCGCTAGCGCGATCACGTCCATGTACCCCTCGACCACCAACAGTCGGGGAGGCTGCCGCAGTGTTTGCTGCGCCTCCCGCAGGCCGTACAGTTCTCGGCCTTTGTGGAAGACGGGGGTCTCGGGTGAGTTCAGGTACTTGGGTTCGCCGTCGCCCAGGACCCGGCCGCCAAAGCCGACCACGCGCCCGCGGCGGTCGCGGATCGGAAACTGGATGCGGTCGCGGAAGCGGTCGTAGCGCTTGTCCTCGCGCTCCGCCAACAGTCCGGCGCTGAGCAGCTGGTCCTGGTCGGCGCGGGAGTTGCCGAGCGCCCGCAGCAGAAAATCCCAGCCCGGCGGCGCGTAGCCGATGCCGAAGCGCTGGACGATCTCGCCGCTGAGCCCGCGTCGCTTCAAGTAGTCGACGGCGCGCGGGGCGTCCGGATGCTCGCGCAGCTGCCGTCGGTACAGCTCCGCGGCTTGCTCGAGCATGCCGTAGAGAGGGACTAGGTCTGGGCCCTTGCTGAAGGTCTCGTCCGACGCCGGCAGCTCCATGCCTGCCTGCTGCGCCAGCTCTTCCACCGCCTCCGGGAAATTCAGGCGGTCGAGCTCGATAAGGAAGTCGATGGCATTGCCGTGGGCTCCGCAGCCGAAGCAATGATAGGTCTGGCGCTCCGGGGTGACCGTGAAAGAGGGGGTCTTTTCGGTGTGGAATGGGCAGCAGGCCTTGAACAGGCCGCCAGCCTTCTTGAGCGGCACCCGCTGCCCGACTACGTCGACGATGTCGAGCCGCGACAGCAGCTGCTCTTTGAACTCGGGGGTGATGCGGTATGCCATGCCGGATACAGGGCCTTTTGTTCCGCACTGGTTGGCTGGGCGGGAGACAGAAATTCTCGCTGGGCCGTCGGCTGGATGGGGCGGCGCGGACCAACGGAGGCGACTGGCCCAAGGGCCGGTCTTGGCCGACCGAATGCCGTCGCCTCGATCGAGACCCGGCGGTAGCTCAGCCGGTTAGGCGTGCCTTGATCCGCTTGCTCACCGCGGCCATGTCCGCCCGGCCCTGCAGCTTGGGCTTCAGCAGGGCCATGACCTTGCCCATGTCCTGCATCCCGCTTGCGCCGGTGCTATCAATGGCGTCGGTGATCAGTCCGGCGATCTCTTCATCGCTCAGCGCAGCCGGCATATAGTCCTGGCAGACACCGACCTCGAACCGCTCTTGGGCGGCAAGGTCTTCGCGGCCAGCCTGCTCGTACTGGAGTGATAGAATCGCGACGCTGCTTGAGCATCTTGTCGAGCACCGCGAGCACCTGGGTGTCGTCCAGCTCGATCCGCTCGTCCACCTCGCGCTGCTTGATGGCGGCATTGATCAGGCGCACGACGCCTAGGCGGCGTTTGTCGCCGGCCTTCAGCGCGGCCTTCATATCGTCTTGCAGGCGTTGTTTCAGCATGATGCGTTCGACGGTTCTTGGTGCGCCCAGCGTTGGTGCGGCATTTGCCGGAGCGAGGCCGAAATGGATGCCGAAGTGATACCTGTTAGACCCCGGGTGGGATCTTGAAACCGGCGGTCAGAGGCAGAGGGGCGACCTTAGAATGGGCGTTCCCAGCGGCGAGCCTCACGGGACAGCTTTTTGTGATGACGCTTGACCGCCGCCGCTTTCTTGCGCTTGCGCTCGGAAGTGGGCTTCTCATAGAACTCACGACGACGTACCTCGGCGAGGACGCCGGCCTTCTCGCAGGAGCGTTTGAAGCGGCGCAGGGCGACCTCAAACGGCTCGTTCTCTTTGACACGAACGTTTGGCATGAAGAGTCCTTTGAATGTTCTCCGCTAGGCGGTTTGGTTACAGGTAATCGGGCATTGTACTATTGGCATCTTGGCGGTTGCAACTCGCCCGCGGCTACTGCGGGTAATTGCTGTCATCGTTCCAACCACACGACGAGGCATGCAGATGCGGGTTCTGGGGATCGAGACCTCCTGCGACGAAACTGGTATCGCGGTGTACGACGGCGATCGCGGCCTGCTGGCCCAGGCCGTCTACAGTCAGGTGACACTGCATGCGCGCTATGGCGGCGTTGTGCCGGAACTGGCCTCTCGCGATCACATCCGCAAGCTGTTGCCGCTGACGCGCCAGGTGCTTTCGGAGGCGGGACTGGCGGAAGCGGACATCGACGGCGTCGCCTACACCGCGGGGCCAGGTCTGGTGGGTGCGTTATTGGTCGGCGCGGGCTTCGGCCGTGGGCTGGCTTGGGCCTGGGGCGTGCCCGCCGTCGGTGTGCATCACATGGAAGGACATTTGCTGGCGCCGATGCTCGAAGACCCGGCGCCTGGGTTTCCGTTCGTCGCGCTGCTGGTCTCCGGGGGCCACACGCAATTGGTGCATGTGACCGGTGTCGGCGCGTATCGGCTGCTCGGTGAGTCGGTGGACGATGCTGCTGGCGAGGCCTTCGACAAGACCGCGAAGATCCTCGGCCTGCCCTATCCCGGCGGACCGGCGCTGGCCCTGCTGGCGGAGCAGGGTGATCCGGCGCGCTATCGCTTTCCGCGGCCGATGACCGATCGGCCCGGGCTCGACTTCAGTTTCAGCGGGCTCAAGACCCACGCTATGAACGCGCTACGCGAAGAACTCGCCGCGCGCGACGACCCCGAACAGGCGCGCGCGGACATCGCCCGCGCCTTCGAGGAGGCCGTCGTCGACACGCTGCTGATCAAGTGTCGCCGGGCGGTGCGGCAGGTAGGCGTCGGTACGCTGGTCTTGGCCGGCGGCGTCAGCGCCAATCGGCGGCTGCGCGCACGCATGGACGAGATGATGCAAGGGGAGGGCGGACGTGCCTACTACCCGCGCCCGATCCTGTGCACCGACAACGGCGCGATGATCGCGTTCGCCGGCCACCAGCGTCTCGCCGCTGGCCAGACGGAGCCTTTGACCTTCTCTGCCCGGCCGCGTTGGCCGATGGAAACCCTGCCCGCGATTGCTCCATAGGTCGCCCCCCCGTAGGATTCGCTGAGCGGACCAGCCGCCGATACCGGGTTTCTACCCGGCATCATCGACGCCGATCTTGCCCTCGCTGCCACTGATCAGATTGCGGATGTTGCTGCGATGGCGGTAGAACAGCAGCAGCGTGATGATGACCTGCATGCCCACCAGCGCGGGCTGCGGCCAAAACCACCAGACGAACAGTGGCGCCAGGGCCATGGACACCAGTGCTGACGCCGACGAGATCTTCAGCACCTTGGCCACGAACAGCCAAACCGCCGCCACGCACAGCCCCACCGGCCAATACAGGCCGAACTGCACCCCCAGCGCGGTAGCGACGCCTTTGCCGCCGCGAAAGCCGAAGAAGACCGGATACAGATGCCCGACAAAGGCCGCGAGACCAACCGCACCTAAGGCCCAGGGGCCTACACCGAGGGCATGCGCGACGAGCATCGGCAACAGGCCCTTGATGCTGTCGCCGAACAACGTGATGCCGGCGGCCCGCTTCGCCTTGGTACCGCCGATACGCAGCACGTTGGTGGCCCCTGGGTTGTTGGAGCCCTGGGTGCGTGGGTCCGGCAGGCCCATGAGCCGGCAGACGATGATGGCGCTGGAGATGGAGCCCAGTAGATAGGCACCGATGACCAGAGTGATGTCGACAAGGGGCAGCATGTTCATGGCGCGCTATTGGACTGTCCGCGGCGGTCGGGGTCAAGGCCATCCGGCGGGCGGTGGCGGGCGGGTTGCAAAGCCGGCGGCTGCCGCCACAATGCCGAAACGATCAGTCAAGCGCCCGTGTCGGCGCGTCATGTGAGTTCGGGGCATCAGCATGGATATAGTTTTTCTGCGTGGTCTGCGCATCGAGACCGTGATCGGGATCTACGATTGGGAGAAGGAGATCAAGCAGCCGGTGGTGCTCGATCTCGAGATGGCCGGCGACGTCGCCCGCGCCGCCGCCAGCGATAAAATCGCGGACACGCTTGACTACAAGGCGATCTCCAAGCGGCTCAAGGAGTTCGTTGGCGCGTCCCGGTTCGAACTGGTGGAGACTCTGGCGGAGCGCTGCGCGGCGATCGTCCGCGAGGAATTCGGCGTGCGTTGGGTGCGGCTAAAGCTGGACAAGGTCGGCGCTGTGTCCGATGCCGAGGGTGTTGGTGTAATCATCGAGCGCGGCGAGCGGTCTTGAATCCCGGCGCCGGTTCTCGTTCGGCTTCTGGCTTGGGCACCTCCCCAGAGCCTCGACGCTGCTGGATCAGCGTCGGCAGCAACGTAGAGCGGGCCGCGTCCATCCGTGGCGCTATCGACGATCTGCGCGCCGCGTACGGGGCGCTGGTGATCTCTCCGGTCTACGAGACTGAGGCAGTCGGATTCGCCGGTGACGCCTTCTACAATCTGGTGGTCGGCATCCGCACCGGGCAGACGGTCGGCGAGATTCGCCGCTGGTTACGAGCCATCGAAGAGGGTCGCGGTCGGCTGCGCGGGGCGGAAAAATTCGCGCCGCGCACCCTCGATCTGGACCTGCTGACCTGGGGGGATGCCGTCGGCGTCATCGCCGGCTACGAATTGCCGCGCGACGAGATCCTGAAATATGCCTTCGTGTTGGCGCCGTTGGCGGACGTTGCCCCGGATGAACCGCATCCCGCCGACGGCCGCGGGTTCGCTGAACTCTGGCGGCAGATGGCGCCGTCGGCGGCAGCGCTGCATCCGGTGACCCTGGCCCTCGAGTCCTAACGAGGCTATCGGGATCGCCTTGTGCGAGCATCGGCATCCTGCCTGCCCCGGCGCGAAGCCCCCCTGAACGTGAAGCCGAGATCGGCTCCGGTCATGCGCGGCGGCGCCGAACGAACGCCTAGTGCTGCACTGCGAAAATGCCGAGACCAGCCGCAGTTGTGGGAGCGATTTGCAATCGCGACCGCCGCGACGGAGAAGATCGCGACTGCAAGTCGCGCCCACGGCGCCGAGGGCAACTGCAACGGTCTCAGAACTCCCGCCGCGGTGTACTAGGCGCCCAGTTTCGAGCCAATGTTTGCAAGCCAGGTCGGCTGAAGCACTCTGGCGAGCAGCCTCAGGGACAGTTGAGACACAACGTGAACATCACCGCGGACAGAAACAAACGACGAAAAGCGCGAACTACGCGAAAGTAAACGGTCATTCGCCTGTATTTCGCGAGTTTTCGCGCTTTTCGTGTGTTTCGTAGTTAAAAGACGATAGACCGCTTGCTGTTGGATCGTTACTCAGCGACCGCCGTCGTCATCCTGCGTGAGCCCGCCAATACGCAAGAGCTGCTGCACGACCTGGCCGGTATCGTCGACCTGATCCAGTTTCTCGGCCGGGGTCCAGGAGTAGTCGGCCTCCAATCGGAACGATCCGGCGAACGCATCCGGCGGCTGATCGCGCCAGTCCGCCGGCGACAGCATCGAGAAGTAGGTGCTGCCGTCGGTCTTGGTGTACAGGTGATAGAGCTTGCCCGGGATGCGCTTGAAGGCGCACTGGGCTCGGGTCAGGGCCTGTTCGTCGCGGGCCTCGTCCAGCGCCTTGCGGGCCTCCGCCTGCAGGGCCTTGATCTGATCCGCGATGACGCGCAGCTTGGCCGAGGTGCGGGCGTTGAGCATCGACTCGGCGCGGGCGACCTCTTCGGCCAGTTGCGGGGCGTGAAAGGCCGGCGCCAGACGGCTCGTGGGGTAGGGTGAGCTGCGTGCGTCGCCGCGGTGCAGGATGGCCTTGTCGTTATTGCTCATGATGATTCCTTATTGCTGAATGGTGCGCCCGCCGTCGACGGCGATGATTTGCCCGGTGATGTAGTCGGCATCGCGCACCAGAAACAACAGCGCGCGGGCGATGTCGGCCGGGGTGCCGGGTCGCTCCAGCGCCGTGCGCGCCAGGATCTCGCGCTTGGCGTCGCCGGAGAGCCCCTGCTCGGGCCAGAGGATGGCCCCGGGGGCGACACCGTTGACCCGTACGTCCGGACCCAGCTCACGCGCCAAAGCCATCACCATCATCGCGTTGCCGGCCTTGGCCATGGAGTAGATCGGGTGGTCCGCCAGCGGGCGCTCGGCGTGCACGTCCACCAGATTGACGATGCAGCCCTTGCTGGCGCGCAGCATCGGCGCCGCGGCCTGCGCCAGGAAGAACGGGGCCTTCAGATTCGAGCCCATCAGCTCATTCCATTGCGCCTCAGTGGCCTGTCCCAGCGGGGTCGGATAAAAGCTGGAGGCGTTGTTGACCAGGATATCGAGGCGGCCGCGGAACGCCTGCACCGTATCCATCAGCCGCAGTGGGGCATCAGCGTCGAGTAGTTCCGCCTGCGCCAACCGAACCGAGCCGGGCCGCACGCGATCGAGTTCGTCCGCCAAGGTTTGCGCCGCACCGACGGAGCTTCGGTAGTGCAGTACCAGGTAACAGCCTTCTGCGTGCAGCAACCGAGCGATCTGTGCGCCGATGCGTTGTGCCGCGCCGGTGATGAGCGCGACCTTGCCGCGCATCGCTTCTCCCGCCGCTTCGGCTGCCGGGCGATCGGCGTTGGTTTCTTCGGATGCGAAGGTATCCGGTCTGTGATCGGTCAAGTCTCGCTACCCCTGTTGTAAACTGCCTGCCCGCTGTCGCCAGGGGCTATAGACGATGATGTCTCACGAACAAGCCGAACCCGAGGACCTACAGGCCCATGCCGAGCGCCTGTCCGACCTGATCCGGCGAGCCGTTACCGATGCGGGCGGTGCGCTGCCCTTCGATCGCTTCATGGATCTAGCGCTGTACGCGCCGGGACTGGGCTATTACGTCGCCGGCGCGGCTAAATTGGGGGCGGACGGCGACTTTGTCACGGCCCCGGAGATCTCGCCTTTGTTCGGCCGCTGCGTCGCCGAGCAATGTCGCGAGGTGCTGGGCGCCCTCGGCGGCGGCGATCTGCTGGAGTTCGGCGCCGGTTCCGGTGCACTGGCCGCGGAGGTGCTGTCGACGCTCGCCGCGCACGATGCGTTGCCCGAGCGCTATCTGATCCTGGAGCTGAGCCCGGATCTGGCCGCGCGCCAGCGTGCGTTGTTGCAGCGGCGCGTGCCGGCGTTATGCGGCCTGGTGCAGTGGATCGACGCGCTGCCCGAGGCGTTGCGTGGTGTCGTGCTGGCCAACGAAGTGCTCGACGCGATGCCAGTGCAACGGTTCTGCATCGGCGAGGCGGGCGCCGTTCGGGAGGTATTCGTCGAGATCGATGGCGACGGTTTTGCGGCCCGCAGGAGGCCGCCACTGTCGCCGGGACTGATCGGTGCCGTCCAGCTGATTCAGGGGCAAATTGGCGTAACAACAGGCGTGCAAGGTGGGCCTTGGCAGCCCGGCTACTGCTCCGAGATCAACCTGCGTCTCGGGCCGTGGGTGCGGGCCGTCGCCGACAGCCTATCGGCTGGTCTGGCCCTGTTGATCGACTATGGATATCCCCGCGCCGAGTATTACCTGCCCGAGCGCACCGGCGGCACGCTGATGTGTCACCACCGCCACCAAGCGCACGCGGACCCCTTCGTGCGGATCGGGCTGCAGGACATCACCGCCCACGTCGATTTCACTGCCCTCGCCGAGGCCGGTGCCGAGTGTGGGCTGGCACTGGCGGGCTACACCACCCAGGCCAATTTCCTGCTCGGCTGCGGTCTCGACCATCTCATGGCCGAGGCCGCCGACGACCCTGCCGCGAGGCTCGACCTCGCCGCCGGCGTCAAGCAGTTGTTGCTCCCTTCGGCAATGGGTGAGCGCTTCCAAGTGATGGCGCTGAGCAAACAGGTGCAACCGCCAGAACCCGAGGGCTGGCGCGGGTTCTCGCTGCGGGACTTGAGTGGACGATTGTAGTTGGCGTGAGATTCGTGTTTCGATAGCCGTGAACTCACGCCTTGGGTCTCGGGTCTATCTGAGCATTCGCTTTCACGGGCGGCGTCGCCTTGTGTCCTGTCGTTCTTCGCTACCGAAAGAACAACCATGAAGACGCATGACATAAATCGTTACTTCTACTGACTGGCCTCAGTGGAGCGACCACACCACTGTGCGTGCAAACGCTCTTAGAGCGTGGATCACGAAAGGGCTGGCGACGACTTGTTAACCGCGACCGGCCAGAAAAGCCTGTGAAGCTTGGGCAGGCTGGGGCAGAATCATTGACCTTGCGCACAAACGAAACGCCCAACTGGTGGAGATTGACCATGGCCCTGCGAACGAAGATCCTTGCCGCGATGCTGACAGCGGCTAGCGTTACCGCCGCACCGGCGCTCGCCGAAGATGCGGCGGATACAGGTGCTGAGCCAAACCCCGGCCCAGGCGCCCCGCCGACCTCGGCCGCCGGCGTATCCAAGGCGCGACTCGCCTACGGCCACTACATGACCCTGGCCGGCGATTGCATGGCCTGTCACACCCGCCCCGACGGCGAGCCCTTCGAGGGCGGCCTTGCCATCGACACGCCGTTCGGCACCCTCTACACGCCCAACATCACGCCGGCCAAGGGCTATGGCATCGGCGACTTCAGCGACGCTGATTTCTTGCGCGCGCTGCACGACGGTATCGCGCCGGACGGTAAACCTTACTACCCCGCGCTGCCGTATCCGTCTTACACCAAGGTGTCGGACGACGACCTCCTCGCGATCAAGGACTATCTGTTCTCCCTGGAGCCCTCGCGTTACCAGCCGCCGAAGCTCGAACTACGCTGGCCCTTCAGCGAGCGCGACCTGTTGTTCGGCTGGCAGGAACTGTATCTGAAACGCGGCCGATTCCAACCCAGCCCGGACAAGAGCGACGTGTGGAACCGCGGTGCCTACCTGGTCGAGGGACTTGGGCACTGCGGCGCCTGCCATACCCCCCGGAACCTCGCGGGCGCGAAGGAAAAGGCCAATGCCCTGACCGGTGCCGTGGTCGATGGCTGGTTCGCGCCGAACCTGACGTCCGACTTGTCCGAGGGGCTCGCGAAATGGAGCGTCGATGAACTCGCCACCTATTTGCACACCGGTTTCGCGCCATCCGCGAGCAAGGGCGACGGACCAGAGACCGCGGCACTTGGGCCGATGGCGGAGGTCGTACACGAGAGTCTGTCCAAGCTCGCGACGTCGGATCTGCGGGCGATGGCGGTGTATCTGAAGGACCAACCCGCGAAGCAGGCGCCGAGTGACCAGCCGCCGGTGCCGCACCAGCTCAGCGCTGAGGCCTACACCTTAGGCCGCAAGCTCTACGAGGGCTATTGCAGCAGCTGCCACCAGAGCCACGGACAGGGCCTGACACCCTACTTTCCGGCGCTGCGCGGCAACGAGGTGGTGACACTTGAGGAGCCCAACGACGTCGTCAAGACGGTGCTGCTCGGCGCGCCGTCGGACCCGACCCAGGCCTATTCCGCGCATGTTGTGATGCCATCCTTCGGCAAGGTGTTGAACGACCAACAGATCGCGACCTTGGCGAGCTTCATCCGCGCCAGTTGGGGCAACGATGCGGCGCCGGTGACGGCCAAACAGGTCAAGGCCCTCCGAACGGCGCCTTGACGGCCACGAGACGGGCAATGAGGGCGCCAATCGGCCCGAGCCGCGTGCGATGTCGATGTCGCGGGTTCTGACGGGAGCGTTCGCGCTGGCTGTGCTGGTGGTCACGATGACCGCCAGCGGCGTCTTCTGGCTCGGCAAGCGTGCCGAACCGCTCTACGCTGGTGAGGTCTCCCTTGCCGGGCTCGCGGCCCCGGTCTTCGTGCGCTTCGGGCCCCACGCGGTGCCGAGCATCAGCGCCGACTCGGTGGATGACCTGCTCCACGCCCAAGGCTATGTGGTCGCCTCCGAGCGGCTGTGGCAGATGGACCTGCTGCGGCGCCTGGCGGGCGGCCGCTTGGCGGAGGTCTTTGGTGAGGCGGCGCTGTCGGCGGACCGGTTTTATCGCACCATGGGCCTGCCGCTGGCCGCGCGCGAGGCCTACGCGGCGTTGGAGCCTCGATATCGACGCATGCTCGAGCGCTATGCGGACGGCGTCAATGCCTACCGCCGCGCGGCCCTGGAACGCCCACCGCTGGAATACCTGATCGCCGGGTTCGAGCCGGCGCCCTGGGCACCGGAAGACAGCCTGGTCATCGGCGAGTACATGGCCTGGATCAACTCGGTCAATCTCCGCGAGGAGTTGATCTTTCTGCGCCTGGCCGGGCGCCTCGGCAATCGTCTGGCGCTGGAGCTGTTTCCCGCCGATGTCGGTCTTCCTGCGCCGGCGCAGGCGGCGCAACTGCCCGATTACCGCGCTTTGGCTGCCGGAGTCGCCATATCCGATGCAACACTCGGTCTGGCTGCGCGGCTACCGGTGCGCGCCGCGCCGGCCCCCGGTATCGGCGCCAGCAATGTCTGGGCGGTCAACGGACCGCGCGGCGAGGGCGGCAATGCGCTGCTCGCCAACGACCCGCACCTGGCCCCGTCCACACCCGGCATCTGGTACGAGTTGGAACTCGACGCGCCGGGCTACCACGCGGCGGGCGTTGCGTTACCCGGCGTACCGTTGGTGCTCATCGGGCATAACCAGGATCTGGCCTGGGGCATGACCACGGTCACCGCCGATACCCAAGACCTGTTTCTGGAGCGCATGACCCCAGAAGGCGATGGCGTGCTACGCGCGGGCGGCGGCAGCGAGCCCGTTCAGCGCCGGAGTGAGCAGATCCCCGTCAAGGGACGTGCGGAACCGGTTGAACTGATCATCCAGCGCACCAGTCACGGCGTATTGATCGACGACCTGGTGCGCGCCCACGGCGCCAATCCGGAAGGCCTGGCCGCGGTCGCGCTGCGCGAACGCCTGGCGCTGCGGCGCAATCTGGACCTCCCAGAACGCGCGCTGGTCGGGCTTTGGCGCTTGGGCACCGCCACCACCGTTGATGAGGCCCGGGCCGCTGGCGCAGAACTGCGCCATGTCTCGCAGAACCTGGTCATTGCCCATCGCGGTGGCAGCATTGGCTGGCAAGTGACCGGTAGCCTGCCGCAGCGCGGACGCGGCAGCGGTACCTTCCCAATGCCGGGCTGGGAGCAGGGCTACGGCTGGAACGGTTATCTGCCCTTTTCGGCCAACCCCGGGGTGACGAACCCCGCTGCGCATCAGCTGGTCAACGCCAATAATCGCAGCGTCCCCGAAGACGGGCCGGTACAGATCGGCAACAGCTGGCTGCCGCCCTATCGGGCGCAACGCATCGAAGAACTGCTCGCGGGCTCGGCGGTGATGACTGCCGAGCAATTCGCGCAGATGCAGGCAGATCGCGAGAGCGTGCGCGCACGGCTGTTCATGGCCTCGCTGCGTCGGGCGTTGCCGGCGATGCGCGCCAACGACCCCGGCGCGGCGCTCATCGCCGAGCGGCAGCTGTTGCCCTGGTCCGGCGAGTTCGCCCCCGATAGCCGCCCCGCGGCCCTCTACGGCCTGCTGCTCCCGGCCCTGTACCAGGCGCTCTATGCCGATGAGCTCGGCGACGACCTGCGCCTGCTGATGTCCATCGACTTCACCAGCTACGGGCCACTGGACGAGGCCCTGCGCACCGATCGCTCCAGTTTCTGGGACGACATCAACACCGCCAACGTAGCCGAAGGCCCGGCCGACACGTGGGCGCGGGCTTTGCGCGCCGCCGACGCCGAATTGCAGGACATCCTGCCGGAGGGCGACGAGCAGCGCCTAGACCAGCTGCGGACGCTGACCTTTCCCCACGCCTTTGATGGTCAGCCGGTACTCGGCGATCTGTTCAACATCGGCCCCATCGGCATGGGCGGCGACAGCGCCACCGTCAACGTGGCCAACGCCTCGCCGCTGGCACCGAGGCAGATCGGCTACACGCCATCCGTACGCGTGGTCTACACCCCCGCGGACTGGACCGGCACTCGCGGCACGCTGCCGCTCGGCCAGTCCGGACACCGCCTGTCTCGCTACCGCAGCGACCAGCTCGACGACTGGCTTGCCGGTGATGGCCACGCCTGGCCCTGGAACGGGCCGTCGGCAGATGACCTGATTGGCGAGTTGCGGCTGGTTCCGGGAGGATAGATTTGAAGTTTGAACGATGCCCGAAGGTCACCTGTGGGAGCGATTTGCAATCGCGACGGGACCAGGCCACGTTTTCTACAAGCCGAGCGTCCCTTGTTCTCCGACATCCGTCTCCTTTCGCGGTCGTCCAGGCGAGCCCTTCCAGGTCCGTCGTCCGACCATGGCGGCCACCTGCCGCTCGAACCTCGGGCTGCCGAGCACGAACCGGCCTTCGAACAAACCGCCGGTGCGTTGGTAAGTGCGGTTAACGTGCTGGACATACCGCTGTCCGAGGCGCTTCATCACCGCCGCCACGCCGTTGTCCCGCGCCGCGGTCATCAGCAGGTGGATATGGTTGGTCATCAGCACGTAGGCATGCACGGCGACTGACTCCTCAGCCGCCACTGCTGCAAGAGTCTCCAGGAAGAACGTCCGCTCCTCATCGTCCAAGAATACCGCGGCACGATCGATCCCACGCAGGATCACGTGCATCGGATAGCCAGCGGCGACGATACGGGCGCGTCTTGGCATCGGGAAGCGACTTAAGGAAGGCGACGACGGGAGGCAAGGCTAGCAGGAAAACGTGGTCTGTCTTGCTGCGGGTGGGAACCGGTTAGGATTTCGCGATGGGCCGAGGTGTCGGTCGCGAAGCCGGACGTTTCAGGTCGGCTTGCCTTGCCCCGTACGCTCTCCGATACTGGCGGCTCCAAAGCAGCGGAGCGTCGACGACATGTCCTTGCCATTGCGCGACCCGGAACGACACACCTACGGCGATTACCGCACCTGGCCCGAGCCGCCGCGCTACGAGCTGATCGAGGGCATGGCCTATGCCATGGCCCCCGCACCGACCCGGCGACATCAGAGGCTCGTTGGCGAACTGTTTCGCGCCATCTCCGACACGCTGGAAGACAGCACTTGCGAGGTCAACCTTGCGCCTTTCGACGTCCGTCTCCCGAAGGCGGACGAAGCCGACGACGACATCGAGACCGTCGTGCAGCCCGATCTTAGCGTGGTCTGCGATCCTGCTAAGCTCGACGACAAGGGCTGCCGCGGTGCGCCGGACTGGCTGATCGAGGTGCTGTCACCGGCCACCGCCGGCCATGACCAGGTTCGCAAGCTCGCGCTCTACGAGCGTCACGGGGTAAGGGAATACTGGCTCGTGCATCCCGTCGACCGCGTCGTGACCATCTACCGGCTGGAGCACGGCGCTTACGGCCGGCCGGTGGTCGAGGAATTGCAGGGTCGTTCGCGCTGTCTGGCTTGTCCGGGCGCGGAGATCGACTGGACCACTGTCGTCAAGGGATTACCGGATGCGCCCACCTCGGACGGATAGTACCGGATGAGGGCGTGGCTGCATCCGCGATCCGACCAGCCTCGCGCGCCCGGCAATGGTGTCCGCGATTTTGGTGACGGCCTGATCGAGATCGTCGGAAGGAATCTCGGCGACGTCAAAGCTGTCTACTGTCAGTCCGAGCTGGGTCGGGATGTTGGGCAAGCGCTCGATCTCCGCACCACGGCGCACCTCCACCGGCGTGCCCTTGCCGGTGATGGTCGTGATCGAGCCCGGCCGCCCGGTGGTCGCGTCCGTGCCGCTGGCGGAGAACTGCACGAACGCGGACTTGCGCTCGCGAATGGCGGTGAGGATTGGCTGATGAGAGCCGCCGACGGTGCAGAGAAGAATGGGGGGCTCATCGTTTGCTACCTTGCGTTTGTATTCTTCATCATCGCGTTGATGGCACGCTGCAGCACCGCCGCATCGGCCTGATCCTTGGGTCGTAGACCTTGCTTCGTTTTCAGTAGGCCCTCAAGACCAAGAACAGGCACAGGCACGTCGTCCAAGAGCATCGTCTCCGCGTGCCGCTCTAACTCCGAGAAGGCAACCCCCGCAACCGAGGGCATGACATCAACGGTAATGGCATCGTTGATTCGGATGGCGTGGAGATAATCGCCATCAAAGGGGTCGACTTCTTGGAGCAGGTCACGCGCGGCCCCATCGGGCAGCTCGGACAGTGCCAACACCCAACGCCGGCTGTTCTCGGGCTCCGGCGCCACGGCGATATCGATATCCTCGGTCATCCGAACATAGCCATGCGCGGCAAGGGCATAGCCACCAACCAGCAGGTAACGCGCCTGATACTGATTCAACAACCGAGCGGTGGCGATGACGTCCTCCCAGGTTGCGGGCCGTGAGAACAGCACATCCGGCGCTTCCGGCACAGGTTCAGCGTTGGGCTTTGATGCCGGATGTTGCAGCAGTTTCAACAACCAGTTCCACATGCCAGCGCTCCCAATCGGCGTTTGCCTCGTCCATTGTCCGATAGCGGAATACCCCTTTCGGCACCCTTGAGCGGCGCGATGCCATGGCGCGCACCCAGGCGCGCTCCTCCGGTGTCGGAGGGCGAAGCTCGCCGACCGCTCGCTGGCGTCGTTGTCCGATGACGCGTTGATACTCTGGCACTGTCAGACCTCGTGTGCGTTGTCGGTTCGATTTCGGCTCAAGCGCCGCTACTCTGCTTTGCGACACGCATCAAGGCGAGCCGAAGCATCAATCCCAGCTCGCTCGCTCCTCGGCGATCGCGCGGTCCACATCTTCCCTCGTTCGTGGTCTGGCGGGCATCTGATCGATCTCGTCGAAGAGTGCGCCGAGATTTTCCGCAGCACGGTCTCTTGCGCCCTGATTCGAGAGCACAATGACCTCTACGGGACCCACGGGAATCTCCTCGGGCACCGCGAGTTGGAGGCGACGATCATCATCCAGAACCGCATTTAAACGAACAGCTTGCATCATGTGTGGCCTCATCAAGTCTAAGCCTCGAGCCAGGCGAGGTTATAGCCCTCTGCCCGTCGTTGCTCTAGTTTAGTCGGTCAGGCTTTGGCGCGGTTGGCGGCGATCTGATCTTTACGCGCCTGTTTCTTCTTCGAGGCCGGCCAGCCGATGAAACCATGGATCTCCTCGGCAAGGTCGACCTGTTCCGCGCAGTCTGGGCCCGACCAGGCTTGCTCGGCCTGTTTGAGGACCGTGGCCAACTGATTGTCCAGTTCCCCGCCTTTCGCTTTGCGGCCAGCGGCACGATCTTCAGCTAGACGCTGGCGGAGCTCCTTGATCGTGTGCTGTTCTGGGCTCAGGTTGGCCAGGCGGGCGGCTTTGGCTTGCTTCTCCTCTTGCGCTTGGGCCGCTTCTTGCGCACGCTGCTGCTCGCGTGCCCGTTGTTCCTCGGCGGCCGCACGCAATGGGGCTTGGCGCTCGGTGATGCGCCGGTCCAAGGCATCGCTCTCCGCCCCCGTTTGCGCGGTCAGAGTGTCTCGCAGCGACGACGGCCAACCTGGCAGGGTCTTGCCCACCGGGACGGCCGCGACCAGTACCCAGTCAAAGGGCAGCATCTCTGTGCGCTGCTGGATGTCGCTGGCCGCGAGCCAGACGGGCGTTGCGCAGGGTGCCAGGGTCAGGCAGGCGTTGGCGGCGGCCTGTGCGGAGGATGGTGCAGGCCAGGGCTCCGCGAGTGAATGCAGTGTGAACTTACCAAGCCCGATGCTTGCATCGCGCCCAAAACCGACATTGCCGATGGCGTCGAACAGCTCGGCCAGTTCCTCGCCGCTGATGCGCCCGGCGTCATAGACCATGCGGATGCAAAGCGCGACGCCCGCGGCAGACCAGCGCTGCATCAGGCTATACGGCACGAAGTCGCCGCGTCCGGTGGTGCCGGTCAGGCGGTTGATGTTGTTGTGTGGCTGTGGTTGCAAGGTGGTGAGCGTTTGGGGTATCGGCGAGCTTGTTGTCCTTGATCTCGATGACCCGTGGATACGGGGTTGGATAGAAGAACTTCCAGCTCTGCTTGAAGGGCTCGGTGACCAGCACATGGCTGAGGCGGTCCTGGGCGCGGCTGTAGAGCGAGAGCGCGTAGCCGGCTTAGTAGCCAATGGTCTTGCGCCCACCGGCGAGGGCGACATGCAGCTCGCCGCCGCCATCGACGCCGGCGACGGCCCTTCGCGCGCGCGAGGCCGAAATGACGCTGGAATGCCGGTTCGGATACACTTTGTGGGAAAAAGGGATACCACTCCATACCGGCAACCCTCTCCCGTACAAGCTGGACTGCGCCGAGAATCTCGATGGCACCAATGGATTTCCCCGCTAAACCGACACCCGCGACAGCGCATCCCGGCGCCACTTCAAGCAAAGCGGCGAGGCAGCACTTCAAGCCCGTGTTTAACGCCCGCCTGCTTGGGGAAGCGCTCGAAAGCTGCTGATGTCGTGCTTAGCGAAGCACAACGCTCGATCGCCGAACGCTGGGCGGAAAGCGCCCGCAGCGGCGCTCTGCTCGCGAGTAAGGAGAAGCAGCTACAAGGGCAGTTCCTAACCGAGGTATTCAGCACCCTGCTTGGCTATGCACAGATCGTCGGTACCGGCGAGGTGCACCATCTTGAGCCCGAGACCAGTTCCAAGACCGTGAAGGGCTACCGGCCACCGGATGCGCGGCTCGGTTGGTACGGGCCAGACATCGACCGCACCCGCGGTGTCGTAGAGCTGAAGTCTCCCGGCGCAGACTTAGACGCCAAGCAGGGCGCGACCTACGGCCGATTGACTCCCGTGGAGCAGGCCTTCGGTTACTCCGCCAAGGTGGACGGTTGCCGCTGGGTCATCGTCAGCAACTACATGGAACTGCGGCTGTATCGCACCGACCGCGGACAGGGCTACTACCAGCGGTTCGAGATCGCGGACCTGGCGGACCCCGAGCGGTTGCGGGCCTTCTGCTTCCTGCTGGGACGCAAAACCCTGCTCGGGCTGGAGCCGGGCGTCGAAAGCGCCGTGGAGCGTCTGGCGACCCACACGCACAAAGAAGAAGAGCGCATCACCAAGGCGTTCTACGTCTTCTACCGTGACCTGCGCATCGACCTATTCGACCAGCTACGGGCCGACAACCCGGCGCCCGACGGCACACCCAAGGATGCACACCTAGACCGCCTGCTGGAGCTGGCGCAAAAGATCCTGGACCGGTGCCTGTTCATCTGCTTTTGCGAGGACACGCGGCTGCTCCCCGCCGAAGTGCTGACCCAAGCCCTCAGCGCCAAGTCGGAGGGCTTCGTCCAAGTCTCGCGCTGGCAGCAGCTCCGCGGTCTGTTCGCGGCCGTGGACAAGGGCCATCCGCCGATGCAGATCAACGCCTACAACGGCGGCCTGTTCGCGCACGACCCGGACCTGGACGGCCTGAGCCTGTCGGACGGCAGTCTCGACGGCATCGCGGCACTGGCCCGCTACGACTTCGAGACCGACCTCAACGTCAACATCCTCGGGCACATCTTCGAGCAGTCCATCTCCGACCTGGAGGCCCTGCGCGCGGAGATCCGCGGGGAGGCGGCCGACGCGCAGCGCTCCCGGCGCAAGCGCGACGGCATCTTCTACACACCGGAGCTGATCACGGCCTTCATGGTTGCGCGCACCATCGGCGGCTGGCTGTCCGAGCGCGAGGCGGAGATCGAGGTCCACCACCGGACCGGCAAGCCAGGACCGATGTCCAACGCGACCCGGCTCAAGGTGCTGGTGGACTACCTGGAGGTGCTGAAACACATCAAGGTGCTGGACCCGGCCTGCGGTTCCGGCGCCTTTCTGGTGGCCGCCTTCGACTTCCTGATCACCGAGTACGAGCGCGTCAATGGCGCTATCGCGGAGCTGACCGGCTCGCCGCAACAGATGGGCCTGTTCGGCCTGGACCGGCAAATCCTGCAAGCCAACCTGTTCGGCGTGGACCTGAACCGGGAATCGGTGGAGATCAGCAAGCTCTCGCTCTGGCTCAAGACCGCGCGTCGGGACAAGCCGCTCAACAACCTCGACGGCAACATCCGCTGCGGCAACTCGCTGGTGGAGCCGCCCGGTCCCAAGGCGACCGCGGCCCAGCGAGAGGCATTCGCCGCACTGCCAGACGACACCCGCGCGTTCGACTGGCGCACGGCCTTCCCCACCGTCTTCGAGCGCGGCGGCTTCGATGTCGTCATCGGCAACCCGCCCTTGCATCATCGTCGCCCGCCAACGGCCGGCCGAGGCGGATGACTCCGCAGATTCAGCACCGGACCCTGAGCCGCCCGCCGTGAGCGTCTGCCCCGTGCCGCGGGACCGATCCGCCGAGCTATCGCTCGACAACTACGTCCATGAGCACGCCTACCCGGTGCCCTGGAGTCGCTACGGCGCCGAGCCCTGGAGCCTGGAGCCGCCCGAGGTGGACGTGCTGATGCAGCGCATCCGCGAGCGTGGGACGCCGTTGGCGAAGTTCTTGGGTGTAAAGCCCTATCGCGGCATCAAGACCGGATTCAACGAGGCGTTCCTGATCGACGATGACACCCGGACTGCGCTGATTCGCGACGACCCCGGCTGTTCCGACATCATCAAGCCCTACCTGCGCGGGCAGGACATCAAGCGCTGGGCGCCGGAGTGGCAGGGGCTGTGGATGATCTTTGCGCGGCGCGGGATCGACATCGATGCGTATCCGTCTGTGCTACGCCATCTGGAGCGGTTTCGCGAGCGCTTGGAGCCGAAGCCGCGCGATTGGAGCAAGGCGACCCACGGCGATTGGCCCGGGCGTAAGCCGGGCAAGTACGCTTGGTATGAAATCCAGGATAGCGTCGACTACTGGGAGAAATTCCGAAAACCGAAGATCATCTACCAAGTGATCCAATTCCATCCACAGTACGCATTGGATCAGACCGGGCTGTTCGGAAATGACAAGACGTTCTTCATCCCAAGCTCAGACCATTACCTGCTCGCCGTACTGAACTCCCCGCTGCTCTGGTGGCACAACTGGCGCTACCTACCGCACATGAAGGACGAGGCCCTGAACCCGGCCGGCTTCAGGATGGAGGGTCTGCCCATCGCCGAGCCCACCCCGGCGCTGCGCACCGAGATCGAGCAGCACACCGCCGAAGCCCTGAAGCTAACCAGCGCCACGCAAACCGCGTCCCGCGAGCTACTGGACTGGCTGCGCGTCGAGTTCGGTGTCGAGAAGCCGGGGCAGCGCCTCGCCGAGTACCAGGATCTCAGCGGCGACGACTTTGCGGCCGAGGTGCGGAAGCGACGGCCCAAGGGTTCACCGCGCCTGAGCCCCAAGGACCTGGCCGAGCTAACGCAGATGCACAAGCAGTACGCGGAGCCTGAACGTGCCAAGGCGGCTCAGCTGCGCGCCCTGGAGCAGCGCATCGCCGAGCTGGTGAACCAGGCTTACGGGCTATCCGATGACGACATCGAACTGCTGTGGCGGACGGCGCCGCCGCGGATGCCGGGTTCCGCACCGGCGGCAAACCGGACGCAGCGGCTCAGGCACCGGGGCATGATGTTCCGGAAGGACCAGCGCACCCGATCCCCGATCAAGGGGAAGGCGTTACGGGAGCCGGGGCAGTCGCTTTCGGAGCAACTGGAGGACTTGCTCTATGACCGAATGTTCATATGGCTGCTGCTGCCGATCTGTCTGTTCGGCCTGCTCGCGGGCTTGGAGTGGTGGCGCTGGTACAGGGAGGCGCCCTACAACCCGATGTTCTACACAGTCGTGGCCGTTCTTGCTGTGTTGGTGTCGGCGTTGCGCCTCATCCGCTCTTTCGGCAAGCGAGAGGCGCTGAAGCTTGGCCGCGACGGGGAGCGCGTTGTCGGGCAGTTCCTCGAAGACATGCGGCCCGACGGCTATCACGTGCTGCACGACCTGATCGGCGATGGGTTCAACGTCGATCATGTCGTCATCGGCGAGCGCGGGGTCTACACGGTGGAGACCAAGACCCTCAGCTTGCCGGCGAAGAAGCGCGGCACGGTGACCTGTGACGGCCCGGCGCTGTTGGTGAACGGGCGCCGCATGGATCGCGACCCCATTGGGCAGGCGAAGGCGCAAGCGGCTTGGCTGTCGCGCACGTTGAAGGAGAGCACAGGCCGGGACTACCGGGTGCAACCGGTGGTGGTCTTCCCCGGCTGGTTCGTCGAGCGCGCGTGCAAGCGGGTGGCGGGAGTGTGGGTGCTGGAACCGAAGGCGCTGCCTTCGTTCATCAAGCAGGAGCCATGCAGCCTATCGGCGGAGCACGCGCACATGGCAGCGGCGCATCTGCGGAAGATCATTCGCGCGACCGAGAGGCTGCGCGAGGGGCGACGAGGTGCACGACGCGGAGAGGCAAGCGCATGACGCTGACAGAGATTCTAGAGTTGACGGGGAAGCTAGACGACGGCGCCGGCGACGACACGGCACGCGCGCGCTTCCGTCGGCACCTGGCCAAGGACATGAAGGCACCGGGCGCGGTCCGCGACTACGTGGAGGAATGAGCGTCCGACGCCGAGGCGACGGCGGAGCAGATTGTCCAGACGCTGGTGGGCAAGGAAAAGGTCTATGCGTTCAGCGAGCGGACACCGGGGCGGACGAAGCTGAAGCCGGGGGACGGGATTTGCTTTTACGCGAGCGGGACTGGCGTCATCGCGCATGCGACGGTGGCGAGCACGCCGACCAAGCAAGCGCACAAGAAGGTGCGGCACACCGAGAAGTATCCCTACGTGTTCACGCTGACGGAGCCGAAGCTGTACCTGGACAACCCGGTTGTGATCGACGCCGAGCGTCGGGCGAAGCTGAAGGCGTTCGAGGGGCGCGACCCGCAGAAATCTTGGGCTTGGTTAGTGCAGGGGACGCGGGCGTTGGTGGAGGGGGATTTTGAGGTGTTGACGCGAATCGAAAGCTAAGGCCAACGCTCATAAAGATATCGGTTACGGTCGTTGAGGGCGCGAGGGCCGACGATTACCGGGGATGCCATCGTGGCATACTGGCGGCCAGGAAAAACCGTCCCCCGAGCCGACATATGCCGCGTTGGAGCTTGGCAGTCTTGACGCTTCTCGCGCTGCTCCTTGCCGTGGCAATATCCGACAGCTACGTTCGGCCTCCCCCGGAGTCTCTAGCAGTCGGGTGCGTCGGGATCTACGCAGACGAACTGCCAAGGGATGTCCGCGTCCGTCACGTCCGGCGGGATGGCTCGAACGTGGTCGTCTACTTCCACCACTTGGACTGGACCGGGGAGATTCGGTGCGCTCTGTACCGCGACGGCTCGCTCGATGAAGCCCAGACGCTGAACCAGAGATCAGAGGTACTCTGGGCTGAGCCGCCGATGCCGGCGAGTCCGTAGTACTGATGTCGGGTGGACGGGTGCAGCAGTCGGCAAGCGGCAGGAGTCGCGAGGTCGTTGATTGGCAACCCATCGTGGAGTGTCCTGAGGTCCCTTGGTCGTCGTCGGTCAAGGACGGCAACCGGCCACTATGTGAAGTTAGCAACTATGTGAAGCTCGCAGCGACTGTCCTCACAAGTCGCTGAGTTGACTCGCTTGGCGCGGGCCGAGTGGCGAGGCAGCTTCACATAGTTCTTCGGTTCTCTGGAAGGTGGCTGCCAGTGCAGGAAATCGCGATGAGGTCTGGCGGCGCCGTCCAAACCAACACAAAGACCTGAGTGGCCCGCGCGGATAGCTGCTGATCCTTCTGCGCACCCACCTGACGACCTCGCGCTCTCGACCCGCGGGCGCGGCGCAAGGATTCTGCGAGGTTCTGAAACTATGTGAAGAACCGCCTGGCCTCAGCGTAGGCCAGCTCTGGCGTCGGCATAGGAACTTCACACAGTTTGCAGCTACACATAGAGGTCGCTATGTGAAGCTACACATAGCGGCCAGTTGCCGACGCTGGCGCTTCGCCGCTCCGGGGCCGCAGTCCAGTGGATAGCCGACGCTTGCCACGTCGACGAGTTGAGTTACATACACTGTCCCCGGAACTGGCCCCCCGGAACTGGCCCGAGGCCAACGAGCTGCCGAAGCTCGCCGAGCGGATCAAGGCTGCTGGCCGCGAGCAGCTCGCGAAGAAGTGATCTATCGGCTTTCGTCCAGGGCGGAAGCGGATCTTGATCGCCGTTCCGGCCACGTCGACCGGCGCATTGCGTAGTCAGGCCATCCTGGCCTGATAGTTTCGGGGCTCAAAGCCCGGGCTACGCAGCAAATGTAAGCGACTGGCCGGAAAGATGAGCCTAGCCCCTCATCGCAACCCAGTCCGTACCTCCCCACTACATCCCCAGCCGTGCCCGCCCTGCGTCCGAGTGCGGCAAACTCTCCGCAATGTCCGGAATCCCTTCGAGCATGATGACCTCCTGACGGAAGTTGCGATAGGCCAGGAAGATATACTCGTTCCAATAGTGACGGCTCCGCCCATACTTCATCAGACGCTCATAG
Source organism: uncultured Gammaproteobacteria bacterium (assembly GCA_963698775.1). GTDB lineage: Bacteria > Pseudomonadota > Gammaproteobacteria > Chromatiales > Chromatiaceae > Thiohalocapsa. The sequence continues at coordinate 14,396 of CAVOSE010000013.1, read as the reverse complement.
TCTGCACCTTGCGCGGCCTGGTCCCCCTGCGCCAGATTCCTTTTGAAGAAGGCCAACCAGTCGTCCTCGGCGGCTGTCACGAACCGGTGGGACGGACCGAGCTTGCCCAATAGGTATGGGGTGGTGAAGACGACCGCATAGTCAAACACCGATGTATCGAACAGGGGCGGCAGGACACGAGCAAGCCAAACTTCTCCGGCGTTCCCGAGATAGCCACTGGGCGAGATCGCCTTGATCTCTCGGTTGGTCACCAACTCGCGAAGAAAGACGAAGTGCCCCGATGTCCCTTCATGCCGATAGACCCCCATTCTGGATGCCTGCATCGTTTCGAACAGCGAGATCAATCCTTCATCGACCCCCTGCGCTTCACAGAAGTCCGTCGCCACCGTGCACAGTGTCTCCTTCTTCGCACCAAGAGAACACAGATCGAAAGCACCCCAGCAGGTGAAATAGGAGGTCGTCAACGGACTCATCGGCGGGCCGGAGGGCAGATACTCCTCAGCCGCCGTAGCATAGGCATCCGCCAGTTTCTTCAGCATCGGCAACTGCGTCAACTGCTCGATCAGCACGGATAACTGGTTGTGCCCATAGATGTACACCGCGTGCAGCGGATCGTATTGCGCTAGATTCTCGTGGGAGATGATCCTTTTCCGGTCTTCCTCGGCCCGCAAACGTCCTTCTCGCCAATCGGCAAGGTTCGTGACCTTCCGTTGGAGGGTCTGCCTCGCCGCGGCAATGACCTTCCTGGCGATTGGACCTCGACCGGGGCTCGATTTATTCTTTGCAGGTTTTGCCTTTTTCATATCTGTGTCTATTCATCAATGTCACCGCCTCGGCTCGGGGCACTGGGCGGGAACCTCGGGTGACGGCTGTAAACGGCCTTGAAGTGCCTCTCCACCTCTTGCTCACAGAGATCAGCAGCGCGCCGATCTGGCTAACGCCAGCCGACGCCGGAACGCCGCGAGACATGGGTATGACCACCGAAGTCGCGCGGGGCCTTGATCAAAGAGGCCGCACGGTGACAATCAAAGCACCCTATCCGACGCGGACGTTCGAGGTCGATGCCTCTCTCGGCTCGATGGCGTCAAGGTCGGGAATGGCGTCTGACAATCACTAGAACGATTATGGGAAGTTTTCCATAATCGTGGGGATGTTTGCTCAATCCCCCCCTTTCAAGAGTTAGTCGCAACATGACCGAAACATCTACCCCCGACCTTGATGCGCCCGATTTTGAACGGCAAGCCCCTGGCACGATCCTGCGGGATTTCGATGCCCTGTTGGATCTGATCGGCGATCAGGGCCTGCCGGTCACCCCTGGCCATTTACTCACCTTGAAGACCCTGGAGACGATCAATCAGCGTCTTACGCATCCTCTGGAGCTGGGACTGAAACGCGCGATCCAGAAATCCTATCCGCACATCAATGGCCTCTATTTGCTGCTGCGCTCGAGTGGCCTTGCGCTGATCGATACGGCGCCCAAGAAACCGCGTCTTCAGCTCGACCCCGCCGTCTTGGCGTCGTGGCATTCCCTTAACGGTGCCGAGCGCTATTTTGCGCTGTTGAAGGCCTGGTGGGTGCGCTCAAGCGAGGAAGCCATCGGCGAACGCCCGAGTTGGGAGGATGCGATGACAAAAGCCATAAACTTTATCAGCCAGTTTCCTAGCCCGGGTAAGCAGGTCTACGAGACACCTCAGGACTCCGCCGGTCTCCGGTATCGCCCAGGATTTCACAATCTGGCGCTGATGGAGCTTTTTGGTCTGCTGGAGATTCGAACGCTGGCGCCGGCGGAGGGTAAAGGCTGGCACCCTGCGCAGATGCGCCTCACCGACTGGGGGAAATCCCTGGACAACCACTACACGGACTTCATTGAGAAAGCAAGAGCACCCAACACTGATCCGGTCATACCAAGCCTTGATTTCGGAGAACTTTTCGATCCGTTGGTTCGCTTCGAACAATGGAGTCTAGTCCTGCGTCCGGAGATCAAGGGTTGGCAAAATGAACTGGAGATCCCCGCGCTCCAGTTTCACCCCGGCAAGCATCAATTTAAGGTGTCCCTCGGGGCGAAATGCTGGCGGCGCATCGCCATTGGCGGGGAGAGCGGTCTCGACGCGCTAGCGTCCACAATTCTCTTGAGCTTCGATTTTGATTCGGACCATTTGTACCGATTCAGCTACCAAGATCGCTTCGGCCATCTTGTTGAGATCGACCACCCCGCGATGGTGGATGAGTCCGAACAGGTTGCAGACGAGGTGAAAGTCGGCGACCTCCCCCTTTGCGAAGGGATGCGAATCAATTTTCTGTTCGACTTCGGCGACAAGTGGCGATTCGAGCTCATCGTCGAGCGCGTGAGCACCGGGCCCGCAAGCCGGAAGCCACAGGTGCTGGAGGAACACGGTGCAGCACCCGAACAGTATCCCGAACAGGATGATCGTTGGTAACAATCCGTCGAACGAATCTCCCAATCCGGAATCCAGGCATCGGAGGTGCGGCAGTTGCTGGGCTTATTCCAAATCCAGCGCAATGGTCAGCAGTTGAGGTGACAGTTTGCATAATCGTCTGCTTACCGCCCCATCGCAGACATCTCGGTTTGCTGACAGAGTGACGGTAGTGGGTCGACACCGCACTGTCACTGAACTGTATGCACTACATCCTGATCGACTACGAGAGCAATCAGCCCGAGGAGCTTCCGCGTCGCCCGAACGGATGCGGGCTTCGATCCCCTGATTACACACCTGGTCGAACGCGGATTCGACGTGGCACGCATCGAAGCGATCGGCGACTGAGGCCGACTGTTGGATCTCTGCTCCGAGATGGCGCTGGTGTGACGAGAGCATCTTAATCCCCTTCACAGCCGGTCTAGGCTCGGACACGTTTCGCCTCACGGTTGCGGTCTTGACCGTCCTGTCTTACTCACCTTTAGGTCATGTTTGCGTTCTGACATAACAGGGGTAGAAGCCCCAACAAGGACAGGAGCCCAATCCCGTTCAGATCGGGTCTGCGTCCTGACGACCAAGGATCGGCAGATAGACTCAATCGATCGGCTCGGACCAGTCATCCGTGGGATCGAGCGAGTTCTGGAAACGCTCGACGGTCTCCGCCGCGACGTCGGTCTGGCCGAAGCGGGCGATGTGGAATAGGGCCTCGCCCTCGGTGACCAGGGGCAGGTTGACGCGGCCGATGACGATGCCGCTGGTGGGTGATGGCACCGGCTCCTCGCCGATGCCGAAGGGGTCGGCGATCACGGCCAGGCGTTCGCCCTTTTGCACTCGCGCCCCGAGCGGCTTCAGAAAACGCAGCATGCCGCTCTGATGCGCCCGCGCCCAGCTGCTGGAGCGTGCGATCACCGGCTCCGCCTCTTGGCGCGCGCGCCGGCTGCTTTCGCGCAGCATGCCGATATGCCGCATCACGCCCAACACGCCGCGCACCCCGGCACGGATGGACAACTCGTCGAAGCGCAGTGCCTCGCCGGCCTCGTAGACCAGCACCGGCACGCCGATCGCGCCGGCCTCGCCGCGCAGGGAGCCGTCGCGCAACTCGGCGTTGAGCATCACCGGTGCACCGAAGGCGCGTGCCAGCTCCAGCACCCCTGGCTCGTCGAGCTGGGCGCGGATTTGTGGCAAGTTCTCGCGGTGCGCGGCGCCGGTGTGCAGGTCGAGGCCGAGATCGCTGTTGGCGACCACCTCGGTCATCAGGGTGGCCGCCAACCGACCCGCCATCGAGCCGCCGCCGGAGCCAGGAAAACTGCGGTTCAGGTCGCGTCGGTCGGGCAGGTAGCGCGAATGGCGGATAAAGCCGTAGACATTCACCACTGGCACCGCGATCAGGGTGCCGCGCAGTGCCCTCAGCGATGCGCTCTCCAACAGCCGTCGGATGATGGCGATGCCGTTGATCTCGTCGCCGTGCACGGCCGCGGTCAGAAACAGCCTGGGACCGGGCCTACGCCCATGCACCACGTGGACTGGCAAATAGACGGCGGTCTGCGTGAACAGGCTCGGCAACGGCACATCCACACGTGCGCGCTGACCGGCGCGAATGGTCTGGCCGCCGATCTCGATCGGCGCGGCGGTGGCGTCAGCCTTTGCCACGGGTGCGGATCTTCCCTGCCATGGCTTTCTTTGCGATGAACTCGATCACCTTGCCGGCGATGTTCTTGCCGGTGGCGGTCTCGATGCCCTTCAGACATCCCCTCATGACTACATCCCAAGGTGACGTTCAACATCCGCCAGCCGCTCGTCGGCGGTCTTGATCAGGCGACGTGGAAAGCGGATGAACTCTGCGACGCGGCCCAATTGGTTTGCGCGCTGACCACGCACGAGCTGGATCTCGCTCGCGACCGGATCGGCCCGGTCGCGAACGATATTCATGCGGTCCAGCCACAGGTGCATGCGAGTCAGACCCAGGTGGCGTTCGGGGTGGTCCAGCAGACTGACGAGCCGATGTAGATACTGTTCGATATCGCCCAGTCCTCGGCTGGCGTCGGCGAGATCACGCTCGGTCTCGTCGATACGGGCCTGAAGCCGCTCCAGTTCGGCCAGGTGCTGGCCACTGCTGCTCAGCGACAGGTCGACCGCGCCGGCGCGCGGGTTGACCACCTTTCGCTTGAGTTTGAGCATGCGCACCGCCTGCTCCAGCGCCGCGATGCGCTCTTCCTGCGCGACGATGTCGGCGATGGCGATGGAGACAATCAGGTCTATCAACTGCCCCGCGAGCACCCGGCGCGCATCGGGCATGCTTTCGCCAACGGCATGCAACTCGTGGTCCGTGAAGCTGAGGGTGGTCTGCTTGACGTCGCGCTGCACCTGATCGCCCAGCAACTCCATACCCAACTGGGTCCGCTCCACCGGCATCACCGCCAGCAGCGCGTAGAGGTCATCGCCGCGCGGTACCGGATTGGCCGTCACCCAGCCGCGCACCGCTGGCCCTGAGACCACCTGGCGGATGCGCTCGACATTGCCGAACAGCGCGTTGACGAGCGGGTCCGACGACCAGCTATCCGGGTCTACGGTGATGGGGCCCGGTATCTGCGCGACCAATTCCTCACTGTAGGCGAGCAGACGCTCGACGACGGGATACAGCTTGCGCTTGTAGCCACCGAGCCCACGCAGGGCCGGATTGGCCTGGGTCACGATACGCTCAATGGCCAATTCCACGCCGCGCTCGCGCAACCGCCGTTCGGCGCCCTGTACCTTGAGGCGTGACCAGGCTTCTGGGAGCCAGAGTACAAAGCGGTTCCATGGACTGTTCATGGCGAAGTTCGGTCATGTTGGGTAGATGAAGGCGCCGCGGCGACGCCAGCGTGATGCAGCCGCCGACGGTCAAGCGTCGGCTGGCACGCAATGGCGGAGCCGCGTTCGGGGCCTTGATCATCCCTTGGTTCACATCGGCCACCGAATGCGTAGTCAGGCCATCCTGGCCTGACAGAATCAGGGCTGGAAGCCCTGACTACGCAGGGATCGCCGGTAAGTGGGCCAGACGATGATCAAGGCCGCCGTCGGCGTTGCGCCCGCCTATTGCGCGGCGGTTCGAGGAGATTGTAGCCGATACCCTGCATCGGCTAGGCAGGAAACGCCACCCGCTTGGTTCCTATTGTTTTGACGTGGCCGCAGAATTTGTTTCTTATATCGGCCTGGCATAGGAGGCAGGGACTTCTCAGATTCCCTGAATGCAATCAGCAACGCAATCAGAACCGATCATGCTGGACGGAGACTGGGCTTCATGACCAAGACCGCAACCATGCCCCACAAAATGGGCGAAGAGTCGCGTACCAACGCCGCGGCTGCGCCGCCAGTGCCGTTTCAGGTGCCGGAGCATATTGTCGAGATCGTCAGCGACTCCGGCGAGGGGGCGCAAAAGGCGGGCCAGACCTTCGGCGCCATCAGCGCCAAGATGGGCAACGGCGTCTGGACCGTCGAGATCATCCCGGCGGAGATCCAGCCGCCGGCGCGCTCGCCGGCCGGCGCCAGCGGCATCCGTATTCGGCTCTCCAGCAGCACCGTCACCAACATGGGCGACGAGGCCGATGTGGTGGTGGCCTTTAATGAGCAGGTCTTGTACTCGCGCATCGCCAACGGCGCTTACAAGCGGGGCACGCTGGTGCTGCTGGAGGACAAGTGGCGCGACGACCCGCTGCCCGAGATCCGCGAGCAGTACGCCAAGGCCGTGGCCGAGTATCGCGAAAACGGCCTGGCCATTCGCGAGCTGCCCATCGAGCAGGCCTGCCTGGAGATCACGCCGACGCCGCGCCGGGGCAAGAACATGTTCGTGCTCGGCATGCTCTGCTGGCTGTATGCGCGCGATGTGGACAAGGCCAAGCAGGAGATCGCGATCACCTTTCAGCGCAAGGGCGACAAGGTCATCGGCCTGAACCATCGGCTGTTCGATGCCGGCTTTGCCTTCGCCGCGGAGCAGCTGGAGCGGCACTGGGAGATCCCGCCGCGACCGGAGGAAGAGACCGCCGGCAAGCGCTTTATCGTCACCAACGGCAACACCGCGCTCGGCCTCGGTGTCATGGCCTCCGGCATGGAACTGGTGTCGATGTATCCGATCACGCCGGCCACCTCAGCCTCGCATTATCTGGCCGATGTCTATCACGAGGTCGGCGGCTTCATCCATCAGGCCGAGGACGAGATCGCGGCCATCGGCTTCGCGATCGGCGCCTCCTATGCCGGCAAGACCGCCTGCACCATCACGTCCGGCCCCGGTCTGGCGCTGAAGACCGAGATGCTGGCCCTGGCGGTGATGGCCGAGGTGCCGCTGGTGTTGGCGCTGGTGCAGCGCGGCGGCCCATCCACCGGCCTGCCCACCAAGGTGGAACAGGGTGATCTGCTGGCGTCGCTGTTCGGCGAACCCGGCGATGCGCCCAAGGTCATCATTGCCGCCGCCACCATCGCCGAGTGCCTGCACTTCGTCATCATGGCGCGGCGTCTGGCGGAGACCTTCCGCACCCCGGTGCTGCTGCTCACCGACGCCAACCTGGCCACCGGCGTGCAGCCCTACGAGCGTCCGGAACCGACCGCCGACTGGCTCGCCCCGGCGGTGGATCAATCCGAGTGGGACGAGAACATCCCGCCCTACAACTGGGACCCGGAGACCGGCCTGTCGCCGCGCCCGATCCCCGGCATGCCCGGCGGCCAGTACATCCTCACCGGCCTGGCCCACACCAGCCAGAGCAAGGTCGCCTACGACTCCGACTCCAACCAGTACAGCAGCCGGATGCGCAGCCGCAAGCTCGCGACCCTGGCCAGCACGCTGAAACCGCCGGAGGTGCACGGCGACGCAGACGGCGATCTGCTGGTGGTCGGCTGGGGCTCGACGCTGGGCGCCATCGAAGAGGCCGTGGACCGGGCACGTGCGCAGGGCCACCGGGTGTCGTCGCTGCACCTGCGCTTTCTATCGCCGTTGGAGCCTGGGCTGAAGCCGATCTTCGCGCGCTTCCGCAAGGTCATGACCATCGAGATCAACTACAGCGACGAGGCGAACGCCCCGCTGATCACCGACGAAAACCGCCGCTATGCCCAGCTCGCGCTGCTGCTGCGCGCGCAGACCCTGGTGGACGTGGACTGCTGGTCCGTCGTCTACGGGCATCCGCTGCAGCCGGGCATGATCCATCAGGTATTGCTGCAACGACTCGCCGCACTCGACGCTGCACGCAACCAAGGGGAGACCGCCGATGTTCGGACTCAAGGCTGATTGGTCGCTCGAGGTCTTTGAGCGCTATTTCACCATGGGCGACTACGCCGGCGGCGAGGCCCGCTGGTGTCCCGGCTGCGGCGACCATGCCGTGCTCAGCGCCGCCCAGCGGGTGCTGCGCGACGAGCAGCAGCGCCCGGAGAAGTCGGTCTGCGTCTCCGGCATCGGCTGCTCCAGCCGCATGCCGCACTATCTCGGCACCTACGGCTTCCACGGCCTGCACGGGCGCGCGCTGCCGGTCGCCTGCGGCATCAAATCGCGCCGACCGGACCTGGACGTCTGGGTCGCCACCGGCGACGGCGACTGTTTTTCGATCGGCACCGCGCACTGGATTCACGCCCTGCGCTACAACATGGACATGACCCTGATGGTGTTCGACAACGCCGTCTACGGTCTGACCAAGGCGCAGACCTCGCCCACCAGCCCGGCCGGACTCAAGACCAACACACACCCGTTCGGCGCCATCCTCGACGCCGTCAATCCGCTGACGGTCACCCTCGGCGTCACCAATGTATCGTTCGTGGCGCAGGTGGTGGACTGGAATCCGCCGCTGCTGTATCAGACGCTGAAGGCGGCTTATAGGCATCACGGCACCGGCTTCGTGCGCATCATCCAGCGTTGCCCGGTCTATTCGGACAGCTATTCCAAGGCGCTGCAAAACGATCCGTCACGCTTCCGGCTGCTGGAGCATCCCGATGGCATCGCGCTGGACCCGGCGGTATTGCGCCAGTTCCCGGAGCGGCTCGCGCATGACCCCTCCGATCGCGGCGCTGCCTTCCAGCTGGCCCTGGACGAGACGTGTATACCCCTCGGGCTGCTGTACCACAACCCGGCGGCACCCTGTTACGAAGACCTCTCCAGCCAGGGCACGAACATGACGCCGGAGCAGAAGCTCGCGCGCCTCGATGCCGTGCTGGATCGGATGACGATCTGACGCGGAGCCCGATGCCCCCGATGCCTATTGACGCCACCACAACAGCAGCCGTGCCCGCCAGCGACGAGCGTCGCGGCAGTCAGATACAGACCATCGGCCCCGAGCGCCTGCCGGCGCTACCGACGGCGGTCAAGGACGCCAAGGCGACCCGCGAGCAGCTGTTCACGCTGCGCCATTTTCACCTCGGCGATCCCGGCGCGCGCGACCAGCTGGAGCGGGTCGGCGACGATTGCCTGCCGGTGCTGCTCGACCCGTTTCGCGATACCTCGCGGCTGCGTTACGACTATCCGCTGTTCCTGTTCCCACCCGGCGCCGGCGACGGCGATCAGCCGGCCGAGGCCCTGGTGCAGCGCGCGGCCGATTGGATGGAGCAGGCGGTGCAGGCTTTTGCCCCGACGGCGGATACCGCACGCATCCTGAAGGACCACCTGCCCTGGATCGAATATCGCTTGCGCCAAGACCTAAAAGGCATCGAGGGGCCCGTGCTGGCGGCACCCATGCTCGGCGCCGCCGGGCTGGCCTTGCAGCAGCACCTGAAGCTCGGCGAGGCCGACCAGGCGCGACTGGCCGCGGACCTGGACCAACTCCAGGACCAGGCAGGGCAGGCCGAGTTCATGGGCTATGGCCGCTTCGCGGCGCTGCATCTGCTGCTGCACGCGATACGCAGCCGCGTGGTGCCGCGTCGACAGCGGCTCAAGGCGCAGATCGACGACAGCATCCACGGCCTGGAATCCCTGCTCAGTGTGGAATGGCGCAAGTCCGACGAGTCCATCGAGCCGCGGCAGGCGCGTGACAGCGTCGGCCCCGGCGGCGGTCTGTTCGACCCGCTGGCCCTGTCCGCCGTGATGGATCATTCCCGCGGCACCCACGCCATGGCCGCGCCGCGCCGCGAGCGCATCGAACAGGCGCTGGCCGTGCTGCGCGCCTGGCGACCGGACCCGGTGCTGGCCCGCTTTGTCCATTTGGGTTCCGTTGCCGGCGACTGGCTGGCCCAAAGCCCGGACCTGCTCGACATCGCCGACCCCGACCCCTGCGCCCGCGCCACCGCGTTGTTCGACGAACAGGCCGCTCGGCTGGCGGAGGTCTTCGGCGCCCTGCGCATTGCGCGCCTGGAGATCGATGGCATCTACGACGCGGCGCTGCATGATCCCTGGTTTGCCAACTTTCACTGGCAGGGCTTTTCCAGCGAAGAACTGCTGATGGTGCCGGCGGTGATCGCGCTGGAGAATGCCGACCGTGTCGCCGGTGACGATCTGCGCTCGTTCTCGCAACTGCTCAGCTCCGGCCGGCCGGTGCAAATTCTGGTGCGCGTCATGCCCGCCTACGACCCCGGGGTCGGGTTCGGCGCCGGTTCCGATCCCGGCTCGTTCCATCCAGCTGGTTCGGGCGCCGATGGCGATGCCGATGTCGGCTCGGATCGCGGCGTAAGTCCTGATCCGTTCCAACGTTATCGCACCGAGCTGGGGTATCTGGGCCTGAGCCATCGCCAGGCGGCGGTCTCGCAGACCTCCGCCGCCCGTCACGAACACCTGATGCAGAGCTATTTGGCGGCCCTCGACGCCACCTGCACCAGCCTGCATATCATCAACACAGGGCTGCGGCCGACGCACGACCTGGTACAGCTGAATGCGTGGCTGGTGGCCGGCGCAGCCATCGAGGGCCGCGCCCATCCGTTCTTTCGCGTCGACCCGACCCCGCACGACTGCGAACCGCCGACGATGGACTTCAGCGGCAATCCGCAGCCGGAGGCGGACTGGCCGGTGCATCCGTTCACCTACCTGGACGACAACGGCAACCGGGTCACCGACGAGCTGGCCTTTACCTTCGCCGACTACTGCCTGCTGGTGCAGGGCATGCGCGAGCACTTTCGGGTGATCCCGCCGGGCTGCGATTCCGAGGCGCTGATCCCGATGCAGGCCTACCTGTCCATGCACCAGGACGACGCCTACCGAAAGGTGCCGTTCCTGTGGGCGGTGGACGGCAACGGCGTGCTGCAGCGGCTCGTGGTCTCGCGCCGCATGGCCGTCGGCTGTCTGGACCGGCTCAACTACTGGCGCACGCTGCAGGCCATGGCCGGCGTGCGCAACCGGCATGTGGACGAGGCCGTTCAGCGCACCCGCGACGAGGAGCGCCAGCGCGCGGCCGACGAGCGCGAGCGGCTGCTGGCCGCGCACGCGGCCGAGCTGGAGCAGGTGCGCGACCAGGCCGCCGGCGAGGCCATGCAGCGCCTCACCGATCGCCTGCTCGGCCTGGACCTAGCCGATGGCGCGCCGATCGGCCTCAGCTCGACGCGGCCCTCGGCATCCGCGCTCGCCAGCACGCCCCCGACCGCGGCGCTTGCCGCCGCCGACGAGCCGGCCCCGTCGGCAACGGTCGCACCCGAGCCCCCGACCACCGAAGAGACCAGCCTGTTCGACGACCCCTGGATCGACACGCCGCTCTGCACCAGCTGCAACGACTGCCTGAAGATCAACCCGAAGCTGTTCATCTACAACGAAGAAAAGCAGGCCCTACTCGGCGATCTCGACACCGCCACCTTCGCGCAACTGGTGGAGGCCGCCGAGATCTGCCCGGCCAAATGCATCCACCCCGGCCGCCCCTGGAACCCCGACGAACCCGGCCTGGACGCGCTCATCGAGCGCGCGGCACCGTTCAATGGCTGAGTCAGGGTCGGTCCGTCGGCGCGATGACCGGATGCCTATCGTCGCGGGATTGTTGTGGCTTCCCAAGCAGGGAGACTGTGCAAGTCTTCCTGAAATCCCCGAAAAGCCGACACGCCGTAGGATGGGTAGAGCGCAGCGAAACCCATGCGGGGTGCAACCGCAGTCGCTGATTGATGGGTTTCGCTGCGCTCTACCCATCCTACAGAGAACACTTGCACCGTGGCCGGCCTTGGGCACTCGGCCCTTTGCCCCCTGTTCAAAACGAACATGCCGCAGCGGCCAAAGCGTCCGTTCCATCGTTGTGTCGCCCAAGCCGACAGCATGAGCAACTTCGTCATCGCCCCGGCCATCATGACCGGCCTCGGTCTGTTCTTCGCCGTGATCCTGGCGGTGGCCTACCGCTTTTTGCGGGTGCCCGAGGACCCGCGCATCGAGGCCGCCGAGGACCTGTTGCCGGGCTCCAACTGCGGTGCCTGCGGCGAGCCCGGCTGCCATGCCTTCGCTGAGCGCCTGGTGCTGGGGGAGCTGGCGCCGAGCCGCTGCACGGTGGCGACGGCCGCCGACATCGAGGCCGTCGCCGAGCTGCTGGACGTGGACGCCGGGGAGCAGGAACAACGCATCGCCCGGCTGCATTGCGCCGGCGGCAAGGGTCAGGCCTACCAGATCGCCGAATATCGCGGCTTCGAGAGCTGCCGCGCGGCGTCGGTGGTGTCGGAGGGCGGCAAGGGTTGTCCCTGGGGCTGCCTCGGGCTCGCGGACTGCCGCGATGTCTGCGACTTCGACGCCATCGCCATGAACGCCAACGGTCTGCCCGCGGTGATCGTCGACAAGTGCACCGCCTGCGGCGACTGCGTCGCGGCCTGCCCGCGCGACCTGTTCGAGCTGGTGCCGCTGAGTCAGCGCCTGTTCGTCCAGTGCAGCGCGCCGCTGGCCGGCGACATGGCCACGGCCCTGTGCAGCTCCGCCTGCGACGCCTGCGGGCGCTGTGTCGCCGATGCCGCGCCGGGGTTGATCCGCATGGAGGACAACCTGCCGGTGGTGGACTACGGCGGCGGCGGACCGGCACGGCCGGAGGCGACCTTCCGCTGTCCCACCAATGCCATCGTCTGGCTCGACGGTGCCCAGTTCGCCGACGGACTTGGGGATGCCTAGTGCACGGCCGCGAGATTCGAAACCGTCTACGCTCGTTGTCGTTGTCGTTGTCGTTGTCGTCGTTCGGACTCGATTACGATTACGACAACGACAACGACAACGACACGAACGGCCTCGAGATATCTGGGGCGCTGCATCCATTGCGCGGCGGGAGTCATGCCAGTGATGCAATCCGCTGACGCACTTCGCGCCGAGGGCCGCTATGCCTAACCTTGCCAACTCCACGCTGCGGCTGCTGCGACGCCTGCTCGGGGCACCGGAGCGCGGTCCCGGCCCCCACGCCGGCAGCGCCACCGTCCTCGACGGCAACACCGCGGTCGCCCATACCGAGGCCGGCATCTGCGATGTCGCCGGCATCGGCGGCTCGTTCCCGGCGGATGCCGCCGGGCTCGCCTGGCGCCTGGAACAGGCCCGTCTGCGCGTCAATGCCTTCGGCGCGCCGCTCGGCAGCCAGGGCGCGGGCGATGGGCGCGGGGCGCTGGCCGGTGCCATCGGGCTGGCGATGACCGGTGCCCGAGCCACCTGTTTCCTGTCCGCGCCGGACCTCTCGCGCTGCCGAGACCTGCTGACCACGGCCGCCGCCCGCCGGCTGCCGCTGGTGCTGCACCTGGCCGGGCGTGGTGCCGGTGGACCAGGTGCGGTGCTGGGCAATGGTCAGCAAGGATCGCATGCCGCCGCCGAGGCCGGCTGCCTGGTGTTGGTCGCCGCCAACGTGCAGGAGGCGGTCGACTTCACGCTGATCGCGCGCCGCGTCTGCGAGCAGGCGCTGCTGCCGGGCGTGGTCGCGATGGACGGCCCGGAGATCGCGCTGGCGGTGCAGGACCTGCGGCCGGCCTCAAAGCGGCTGATCCGCGACCTGCTCGGCGCCCCCGACGACGCCGTGCCCTGCATCGACTCGGCACAACAGCAGTTGTTCGGCGACGAGCGTCGTCGGCTGCCGCGCTGGCACGACCCGGACCGCCCGGTCATGCTCGGTGCGCTGCTGCCGGCGGAGGCCGCCGGGCCGGCGCGGGCCGCGGCGCATGCCTGTGTCGATGCACCGCTGGACGGGCTGCTCGATGCGGCGATGCACCGCTTCGGTGAACTCACCGGTCGCACCCACAGCGGCATCTCCGCGCATCGCCTCGACGACGCCAAGCTAGTGCTGCTCGCGATGGGCTCCGCCATCGAGATCGCCGAGGCGGCGGCGGATCGACTGCGGGAACCCCAGCGAGGAGAGCCGCGGCTCAAGGTCGGCGTGGTCGGTCTGCGGCGGCTGCACCCCTTCCCCGGTGCCGAGCTGGCGCGCCTGCTGGGCCGCAACCAGCTGGTCTGCGTACTCGACTGCGCCGATGTCCCGCTGGCCGACGACCCGCCGCTGCTGCGCCAACTGCGCGCGGCCCTGGACCGTGCCGGCGACAACCATGCGCGGGGAGTCGAGGTGCATCCGGGCTATCCGTCCCTGGCGAGCAAGGAACGCCCGCGCTTGCTGTCGGTGATCTACGGCCTGGGCGGGCAGGCATTGCGCGGCGGCGATCTGCTGCGGCTGTGCCGCGAGGCCGACCAGCTGACGCGACCGCGGGTCTATCTCGGCGTCGACTTCGGGCGGGCGGCGAGCGACTACCCCAAGCGGCAGGTTTTGCTGGATCAGCTGCGCCGCGCCTACCCGAATCTGGCCGATCTCGGCATCGCCGAACGCGGTCCAGCGGCCGGCGCAACCGGCGCGGATCTGCGACCCGCCGGTGCCCTCACGCTCGCCATCGAGCACTGGGGCGGGGATGCTGGCAGCGGTCTCATGACCGAGGCCGCCGCGCTGCTGCATCGTATCGACGACGGTGGCCTGCGCGCGCACTCGGCGCTGTTCGAACAGCCCTGGGGGCAAGGCCGTGTCGAGCGCATCACCAGCGCTGCACAAGCCCTCCGGGAGCCCGGCGAGGACTGTCCGGTGGACCTGTGCCTGCGACTCACCGACCAAGACC